>JBJOMN010000022.1:0-222208 GCA_046052345.1 Bacteroidota bacterium
AGTTGCTACAGGTGATTCCCGGCAACAATAACACTTTCACTGACATTAACTATGCTTCGTACCCGAACGCACAGTACCGTGTGGATGTCAACTGGCTGACGGGCGGAAGCTGTAATCCGACAGCACGTGTCATCACTACCTCGCAATCCAATATCCGACGAATCAGCACGTCGGGAACCGGCGATCATGTGAAGTCCGTTTCCGTAAGGGCCTATCCTAATCCGACGGACGGAATCCTCGTGGTAGAATGCACGGACCGGTCTTTGACTCCGGGAACTCAAGCGGAGTTCATGTCGATGGACGGAAGGCATGTGTGTATGAAACCGGTGTCGGGGCTGCATACCTCTGTCGATGTTTCATCCTGGCCGGCAGGTGTGTACTCCGTAAGGATCATCACTCCGGATTCCGGGAACATCGCCGTTCTGCGGTTTGTAGTGGAATGAAGTAAACGCAAGCCTTGAATTATGGTCGGTAGTTCCCGCATAAATGAAGAAGGCTTCCCTCTTCCTGAAAAGATCCGACCGATGAAAACAAAAACGGCCCTCCTTTCGGAAGGCCGTTTTTGTTTCAGAGAAGTACGCTGATCACTGGACGGGAACACCGTTCACTTTGACAACCGGTGTTCCGAAGGACACGTCGGTTACAGTGCCGGTCCAGTTTCCGTTCGGGCAACGGCCGGGAGTCGGAGACGGAGTCGTCACAGAGAAGTTCACGCGGCCGTTACGGTCCGAAGTGTAATTGCCGACAACGACGAAATTGTCCGTTTTGGTCTGGCCGGGAGCCACGTTACCGCCGCGGTTCGTGCACTCGGTGGTGACGGTTCCGCTTACATTCAGCTCAATGGTGATGAGCTGGTTGTTACCGAGTCCGGCAATCGAACCGGTGACCGTCAAGGTCGTTCCGTTATCGGTAACCGTAGGACCGGCAACGAAATGAGGGTTTTGAGCATAAACGGCAACGGTCGATACCAGTGCCAGGGCAAGGGAGAAGAACAGTTTTTTCATGTTTGGTTAAGGTTAAGGAAGTTGACAATATTATTTCAAGCTAATAAATTTTCCCGAAAAGGGAAATTCCGGTCGGGCACTTGGATTTAATATGCTGTTTTTCAATTATTTAAATAAATTACAAAGTTGTTCTACGCCTCCGTTATCCGGCACCCTCAACTGTAATCCTGAACGTACCATAATGTGTTCTTCCCACACAAAGTCTTTTGACTATTTTGGGAAAGAACGTTTGATTGTTTACCCGTCACCGCAAATCCATGGATACCTTATTGCTTCTGACCGCCTGCCTCGCTGCCGTCTCCGTATTGCTCCATTTCGTTTTCCGTCCTTCCAAATCGAATGACCCGGGGGCGGCACTGGAACGCATGAACGAATCCATACGCCGAATCGAAAGCAATCTCAAGGAGGATTTCCGGCTGAGCAGGGAAGAGTCCGCCAAGACCGGACGGGAGAACCGGGACGAACTGAACAATTCCATCCGGGAGTTCAAGCTGGAGCTGACACAGCTGAGGGAAAAGCTCTCCAAGGATCTGACCGATTTCTCCGCCCGCAACTCCGAATTGCTCGAGAAGATCCACCGGCAGATCGACCTGGAGCTGAAGAATTTCACTGAACAGGGGCGGCTGAACTCGCAGGAGCAGCAGGCCGCACTTCAGCGGGAATTCAAACGTTTCCTCGAGAACTTCGACAAGAACGTCGAGTCGTTCAATAACTTGCAGCGCGAGAAATTCTCACAGCTGGACGAGAAACAGTCACAGCTGATCATCAGCACCGAGAAGCGGCTGGAAGAGATGCGCGTGACGGTGGATGAGAAACTTCAGAAGACCTTGTCGGAACGCCTCGGACAATCCTTCGAGCTGGTCGGCAAGCAGCTGGAGAGCGTCCAGAAAGGATTAGGGGAGATGCAGAGCATCGCTTCGGACGTGGGCGGACTCAAGAAAGTGCTCAGTAACGTCAAGCTCCGCGGCGGTGTGGGGGAAGTCCAGCTGGCCATGTTGCTTGAACAGATTCTCGCACCCTCCCAGTACGATGCCAACGTGAAGACGAAGAAGGGAAGCAACGACCCCGTCGAATTCGCAATCAAGCTTCCCGGACGGGATTCCGAGAGCAGCCATGTATATCTTCCTATAGACGCCAAGTTCCCGAAGGACACCTACGAGCTGCTGTTGAACGCCTACGAGAACGGCGCTCCCGATGAAATCGAAACAGCCTCGAAAAACCTGGAGGCCACTGTGAAGAAGATGGCCAAGGACATCTGCGACAAATACATCGACCCGCCCAATACCACCGACTTCGCCATCCTCTTCCTGCCCTTTGAGAGTATCTATGCGGAGGTGATCCGCCGCAGCGATCTGGTCGACCAGTTGCGCAACCAATACAAGATCACCGTGGCGGGACCGACTACTCTTGCAGCATTGCTCAACAGTCTGCAGATGGGCTTCAGGACGCTGGCTCTTCAGAAGCGCAGTAGCGAAGTATGGAAGGTGCTCAGCACCGTAAAGAACGAGTTCGACAAGTTCGGAGGACTTCTCGAAAAAGCGCAAAGGAACATACAGACCGGTCTGGGACAACTCGACGATGTGATGGGAACCCGAACCAAAGCCATCCAGCGACAACTGAAACAGGTGGAATCGCTTCCTGCCTCCGAGGGAGCGCCACAGCTGCCGGAGCTGGGACTGGAGATGACGGAGGAAGATAGTTAGCAGTTTGCAGTTTGCAGTTAGTGCTTTTC
Organism: Bacteroidota bacterium; assembly: GCA_046052345.1. GTDB lineage: Bacteria > Bacteroidota > Bacteroidia > AKYH767-A > 2013-40CM-41-45 > Pollutiaquabacter. Next base: position 2,737 of record JBJOMN010000022.1, read on the forward strand.
GGCAGGCAGTATTAAAACTGAAAACTGCCAACCGGAAACTGGGAACTGAAAACCGGAAAAGCCTGTTTTCTGGCGAATTTCGGCCCTCCAATCCTTTGACCCGTGTCCGCTTTTTCGTACCTTTGCAACCCCTCGGAATATGCTGAAAACGAGCATTCTGGGGAAACCAACAACGCATGGAGCAGCGGAACGTAAAACTCTTCTCGGGAACATCCACCCATTATCTGGGCGAACAGATCGCGGCCTCCTACGGGTTGCCGCTTGGTGAAGTGAGCGTGACCCGTTTTTCCGACGGTGAATTCTCTCCTTCCTTCAACGAATCCGTCCGCGGCAATGACGTGTTCATCATCCAATCCACGTTTCCTCCTGCCGACAACCTGATGGAGCTGTTGCTCCTGATCGATGCGGCCAAGCGCGCCTCGGCCCACTACATCACCGCCGTCATCCCCTACTTCGGTTTCGCCCGTTCCGACCGCAAAGACAAACCAAGGGTAGCCATCGCCTCCAAACTGGTTGCGAACATGCTGCAGGCCGCCGGCGTCACGCGGATCATCACGATGGACCTGCACGCACCGCAGATCCAGGGATTCTTCGACATCCCGGTCGACCACCTCGAACCCTCTTCCCTCTTCGTTCCCTACATCGAGTCTCTGGATCTCCCGAAACTCACCTTTGCGGCTCCTGACATGGGCGGCGTCAACAGGGTGCGCAGTTACGCCAAGAATTTCAACGTGGAGATGGTTATCTGCGACAAGCACCGCTCCAGGGCGAACCATATCGCCGAAATGACCGTGATCGGTGACGTGGAAGGCCGTGACATCATCCTCATCGATGACATCGTGGATACGGCCGGCACCTTGACAAAAGCCGCCGACATGCTCTTCGAGAAAGGTGCGAAAAGCGTGCGTGCCTTCTGTACCCATCCGGTGCTTTCCGGAAAGGCATACGAACGCATCGAGGAATCCAAACTGACCGAACTCGTGGTGACCAACACCATCCCGCTCAAGCACGAATCCAAGAAGATCAAGGTGCTCAACTCCGCCGAGCTCTTTGCGCGCATCATCCGCAGAGTCTATGTCTACGAGAGTATCAGCGAACTTTTCATCTGATCCCGAACTGAAATCCATTAACCCCTAAATACCAAATAAGAATGAAGTCAATTACAATCAACGGCGACTTGAGAGCAGCTCAGTCCAAGCAGGAATTGAAAACACTGCGAGCAGAGGGTAAGGTTCCGTGTGTTCTGTACGGTGGAAACGAACAAGTCCACTTCAGCGCACCGGTACTTGACTTTCGACATCTGGTGTACACGCCCGACGTGAACACCGTCAACCTGAACGTAGGCGGGAAGTCCTACGCGGCGATCATGAAGGACATCCAGTTCCATCCGGTGACCGACAAGATCATGCACATCGATTTCCTTGAACTGTCGGACGACAAAGCTGTCCGCATGGAAGTTCCCGTCAAGATCACGGGCAATTCCGTCGGGGTTCGCGCCGGCGGCGTTCTGGTCTCGAAAATGCGCAAGCTGAAGATCGCTGCGCTTCCCAAGCACCTTCCCGATTATGTCGAGGTGAAGATCGACGATCTCAACATCGGACAGGACGTGCGTGTGCGTGACATCTCCATTGACGGTGTCACTTTCCTGGATTCCCCGGGCAATGTCATCACCGGCGTGAAAACCACCCGTAACACGGTGGCAGCCGCTTCCGAGGCAGCTGCAGGTGCTGCCCCTGCGGCCGCACCCGCTGCAGCCAAGAAGTAAGCGCGGCACGACCGCCCTATTCTCAAGCCGTCCCGGATCCGGGACGGCTTTTCATTTTCCCGTCGATGCCGCTTATCTCCTATCTTCGCCTGCATGAAATTCCTGATCGCCTGTCTTGGGAACATCGGTCCTGAATATGTGAATACCCGTCACAACATCGGATTCCTCGTGGCAGATGCTTTGGCGAAGGAGCTGGCGCCGGAAGAAGCCGGCCCTTTCCGGAGCGACCGACTTGCTGACGTGGCGCAGCTCAAATTCAAAGGAAAGCAACTTGTCGTCATAAAGCCGACCACCTTCATGAACCTGAGCGGAAAGGCGGTCAATTACTGGCTACAGGCTGAGAAAATCAGCCAACACAGCCTGATCGTGGTCACCGATGATCTGGCATTGCCCTTCGGCACGATCCGTATCCGTAAGAAAGGAAGTGACGGAGGACATAACGGGCTGGCAGACATCATCCGCACGCTGAACACGCAGGAATTCGCCCGGCTTCGTTTCGGGATCGGCAGCGATTTTTCAAAAGGCAAGCAGGTGGACTATGTGTTGGGGGAATGGTCGGACGAAGAGAAAGTGACCCTTCAAGAACGCATTGAAAAGGCTGTGCAAGCGGTCAAAAGCTTCGTCACCATCGGGGTGGACAGGACGATGACCGATTTCAACAATAAGTAGTAGTTGATGGTTGGCGGCTTCGTGTAGAGAATCGGGGGGCTAAGCCCTTTTCCGCTGCTAATTATTCATTTTCATATTATTACAGCAGACTTAATCCCTGTCAAAACAGGTAGGGAATGATGAATATTTCCCTATTTTTGAAGGATACAAATCCAACCTGCATGAAAAGAATCATTACGTTATTGGGTATTCTCCTTTGCGCGGTCGTCGGTGCGAATGCGCAGTACAATCTGGTGATCAATGAAGTGGACTACGACAATTTCCGTCCCAGTGCCGATTCGGCCGAGTTCATCGAATTGTACAACAACGGCACCACTCCGATCGACCTGATCGACTTTGCCATCGTACTTGTCAACGGAGCCAACGGCGGAGCAACCGTATATTCAACCATCGCCCTCCCCGCCTATTCCCTCAACCCCGGCAGCTATTACGTCATCTGTAACGGTTTCGGCGGAGGATTCGTACCTAATTGCAACCAGCAGCAGCCCCAGACCACCAGCGTCGGATTCATCCAGAACGGTGCACCGGATGCCATGGCCATCATCCACCTTCCGGATTCCGGCATCGTGGACGCATTGAGTTATGAAGGTACCGTTCCCGGCTACGTCGAAGGCACGGGCGTACCTCTGGCAAACAGCGACACGGTAAATCTCAGCGATACGCTGAACGCACGCTACTTCGGCATCTGCCGCTATCCCGACGGTGCGGACTCCAACAATGACTCTCTCGATTTCATGCGTGCGTGCATCACGCCCGGAGCTACCAACGTGAACGTGTCCTCCGGCTGCCTGAACCTTAACAGCGTACCGGCACTCAGTGTGAACAACCACATTGTCGCCTTCCCGAATCCGGCTGCCGCCAACGTGTCACTGATCGGTCTTCCTGCCACCTCCTCCGAGTGGACGGTAGTCATCCAGGATATCACCGGCAAAGAGGTCAGCCGCCGCGTCCTGTATGCGCAGAACCGCTCCCTACAACTGGATGTCTCCGACTTCATCAACGGCGTTTACATCCTGAGTGCGACCAACACCGAGTATCCCTCTTTCAAAGGCAAGATGAAACTGGTGGTCCGCCACTGATCCGCTTTTACTATTCCGAAAGCCCGTCCTCACCGACGGGCTTTTTCATTTCCTGCCTGCCTGAACCATCGGGCGGCAAGTTGGTTATATATTGGCCCGGCTGAATCCTGCCTCCTCCCTTGAACGAAGTCTGCACCATCGTATTTCCGCATCAGCTCTTTGATCGGCATCCGGCATTCTCGCCCGGTCGACCCGTTTGGCTGATTGAGGATCCCCTGTACTTCAGACAATACCGTTTTCACCTGCAGAAACTGGTCTTCCACCGGGCAAGCATGCGTGCTTACGCCGAACGTCTTGCAAAAGCCGGGCATAAGGTCGTTTACATCGCGCAGGGCGACCCGTCCGCCGTAACGGAAAACCTGTTCAAGCGGCTAGCGGCAGAAGGAATACATGAGGCGCATATCTGTGATACGACCGACTACCTGCTTGAACGCCGTCTTAACAGATATTCCGAACGTTCCGGAGTGCGGCTGGTTCGTTATGACAACCCGAATTTCCTGTGCGACCTCTCCCATCTTGAAAGCCACTTCAAAGGAAAGAAACGTTTCTTCCTGACGGAGTTCTATATAGCTGAACGGAAGCGTCTTGATGTCCTCTTATGGAAAGGCGAGCCGGTCGGTGGCAAGTGGACCTACGATACCGAGAATCGAAAGAAGATGCCGTCGGGCACGTCGGTGCCCGCACTGCCTTTGACAAGCACTTCCGCGCATGTGAAGGAAGCCTTGCAATCCATCCGAAAGGAGTTTCCTGAAAATCCCGGTGCGACGGAAGAGTTCATTTATCCGACAGACAACGCATCCTCTGAAAAATGGCTGGATGTGTTTCTCGAAAAAAGATTCAGACAGTATGGCGATTATCAGGACGCAATCGTCCGGGAACAGGCGTTCCTGTTCCACAGCATCCTGACGCCGATGCTGAATGTCGGTCTGCTGGACCCCCGGCAGGTGATTGAAAAAGCACTGGAGGCGGCCACCGAATTCAACGTGCCGTTGAACGCATTGGAAGGCTTCGTACGCCAAGTGATGGGATGGCGGGAGTTCATCCGTGCGGTCTATCACTTCCGGGGCGTCGGGCAACGCACTCGTAACTTCTGGGAGCACAAGCGAAAGATCCCGGCTTCCTTCTACGACGGTAGTACAGGTATCCCGCCCGTGGATGATGCCATACGTAAGACGTTGCGCTATGGGTACACGCACCACATCGAGCGGCTGATGGTGCTGGGAAATTTCATGCTGCTTTGTGAATTCGATCCCGACGGTGTCTACCGCTGGTTCATGGAACTGTTCATCGACGCGTACGACTGGGTGATGGTGCCGAACGTATATGGCATGAGCCAGTTCGCGGACGGAGGCATCATGAGCACGAAGCCGTACATCTCCGGATCCAACTATCTGCTCAAGATGAGTGATCATCCCAAAGGGGAATGGTGCGAAATATGGGATGCGCTTTACTGGCGGTTCGTTGCAGGCCACCGCGATTTCTTCCTCCGCAACCCCAGGATGAGCATGATGGTCCGGCAAGCGGAGAAAATGGACCGTACACGGTTCAACGCGCTGATGGACCGTGCAGAGCGTTATCTGGACACAGGAGGGTGAAGAAAAAAGCCCTCCTTACAGAGGGCTTCCTTTTCAATTTCGGGGGCATCAGCTGCCGCAAGCCAGACAGTTGTCCGGATCATCGAGCGAGCAGGCCATCTGCGCAAGCGCTTCTTCCTTGCTGACCGGACCGGCGATAACCGGTACTTCAGAAATGGTGTACGCTCCGGCTGCCACTTTGCTTTCCTGTTCCGCTTGCTTGAGGAACGATTGGTCGACCGTGAATTTGATGGCGTCAGCGGCCGACTTGGAACGGAGATAATACATGCCGGTCTTCAGCCCCTTCTTCCACGCGTAGAAATGCATGGAGGTGAGCTTGGCGAAGTTCGGATCAGAGATGAAGATGTTCAGGGACTGGCTCTGGTCGATGTACGCGCCGCGGTCGGCGGCCATGTCGATGATGGAGCGCTGCTTGATCTCCCACACCGTCTTATAGATCTCCTTCAGGTGCTCGGGAATTTCAGGGATGTTCTGGACCGATCCGTTGGAGGCGATGATCTTGCTCTTCATCGACTCGTTCCAGAGTCCGGCCTTCACCAGGTCTTTCAGGAGGTGCTTGTTCACGATGGTGAACTCCCCGCTCAGTACACGGCGGGAGTAGATGTTCGAGGTGTACGGCTCGAAACACTCGTTGTTGCCGAGGATCTGCGAGGTGCTAGCGGTCGGCATCGGAGCGAGCAGCAGGGAGTTACGGATACCGTAGTGCATGACATCGCGCTTGAGGGAATTCCAGTCCCAGCGGCGGGTCGGGGTCACGTTCCACATGTCGAACTGGAAGATTCCCTGGGAGGTCGGCGAACCCTGGAAGGTCTCGTACGGACCGTACAGCTTGGCTTCTTCCATGGAAGCGGTCATGGCTGCGAAATAGATGGTCTCGAAGATGTCGCGGTTCAGCATGCGCGCCTCGTCGCTGTCGAACGGCATGCGCAGCAGGATGAAAGTATCGGCCAGTCCCTGTACGCCGAGTCCGATCGGACGGTGACGCATGTTGCTGCGACGTGCCTCTTCGATGGGATAATAATTGATGTCGATGATCTTGTTCAGGTTCCGCGTGATCACCTTGGTGATATCGTACAGCTTTTCGAAGTCGAAGGAACCGTTGTTGACGAAACGCGGCAGCGCGATGGATGCCAGGTTACAGACGGCCACCTCGTCGGGAGCGGTGTATTCCACGATCTCGGTACAGAGGTTGGAACTCTTGATGGTGCCGAGATTCTTCTGATTGCTCTTCTCGTTGCAGGCGTCCTTGTAGAGGATATACGGCGTACCGGTCTCGATCTGCGACTCGAGCACGGCGAACCAGAGTTCCTGCGCCTTGACGGTCTTGCGGGCGCGGCCTTCGCGCTCGTAGCGGGTGTAAAGTTCTTCGAATTTGGCACCGTAACAGTCGGCGAGACCGGGAGCTTCGTTGGGACAGAAGAGGCTCCACATGCCGTCCTCTTCGACGCGCTTCATGAAAAGGTCCGGAATCCAAAGGGCATAGAAAAGATCGCGGGCGCGCAGTTCCTCTTTGCCGTGGTTCTTCTTGAGTTCCAGGAATTCGAACACATCGGCGTGCCAAGGTTCGAGGTAGATGGCAAAGGAACCTTTGCGCTTGCCGCCACCTTGGTCCACATATCGTGCGGTGTCGTTGAAGACGCGCAGCATGGGTACGATGCCGTTGGAGGTGCCGTTGGTGCCGCGGATGTAGGAACCTGTGGCGCGGATGTTATGGATGCTCAACCCGATGCCTCCGGCGGACTGGGAGATCTTGGCGCAGTTCTTCAGTGTGTTGTAGATGCCGTCGATGCTGTCGTCCTGCATCTGGAGCAGGAAACAGGAGGAAAGCTGCGGCTTGGGAGTGCCGGAATTGAAGAGTGTCGGCGTCGCGTGTGTGAACCAGCGCTCACTCATTAGATTGTACGTCTCGATAGCGGCGTCGATATCGTGCTTGTGGATGCCGACGGCGACACGCATGAGCATGTGCTGAGGACGCTCCGCGACTTTGCCGTGCATCTTGAGGAGGTAGGACTTCTCCAGGGTCTTGAATCCGAAGAAGTCATACCCGAAGTCGCGGTCGTAGATGATGGTGGAGTCCAGGATCTCCTTGTTGTCCCAGATGATGCGGAACACATCGTCGGCCACAAGCGGAGCAGGTTTGCCGGTGTGGGGATCGATATATTCGTAAAGGTCCTTGATGGTGAGGCTGAAGGACTTCCTGGTGTTCTTATGAAGATTACTGATGGCGATACGCGATGCCAGCAACGCGTAGTCCGGATGGCGGGTGGTCATGGACGCCGACATCTCGGCAGCCAGGTTATCGAGCTCCGAGGAAGTGACACCGTCGTAGATCCCCTCGATGACTTTCTGGGCCACGAGGAAAGTATCTACGTGCTCGGAGAGACCGTAGGCCAGTTTCTGGATCCGTGAGGTGACTTTGTCGAATTTGACGGCTTCGCGACGGCCGTCACGCTTGATAACGTACATGGAGGTGTGGGGGGATTAAAAAAGGAGGATGATGAAAATGAAGATACAGCGGCGGTGAACCGGGTGGAGGGGAATCCCTGACGGAGTTTTACACCACTACTTGTTCACCGCCGGCTGGAGTTTAGAAATCTTCATCCAGCTTGAACACGTTCTCTTCCTTGAGTTGCCCGACGCCGGCTTTCTTGTATTCGCTGACGCGTTTTTCAAAGAAATTGGTCTTCCCTTGCAGGGAGATCATTTCCATGAAATCGAACGGATTCGTGCTGTTATATACTTTGTCATAACCAAGGGCAACCAACAGACGGTCGGCGACGAACTCGATGTACTGGCACATCAGCTTGGCGTTCATGCCGATAAGTGAAACCGGAAGCGCGCTGGTGACGAACTCGTGCTCGTAGCGGACCGCTTCGGTGATGATTTCATAGACCTGCTCACGGGGCAGCTTCTCCTCCAGCATGCTGTAGAGCAGGCATGCGAAATCGCAGTGCATGCCTTCGTCCCTCGAAATGAATTCGTTGGAGGTGGACAGGCCGGGCATAAGACCGCGTTTCTTGAGCCAGAAAATGGAACAGAAGGAGCCGGAGAAGAAAATGCCTTCAACGGCCGCGAAAGCGACCAGACGTTCCGCGAAAGAACCCTTTGTGATGAAACGAAGGGCCCAGTCGGCTTTCTTACCTACGGCCGGAACGGTATCGATGGCGCTGAGCAGGTAATTCTTTTCCTGGGGGTCTTTAATATATGTGTCGATCAGCAGGGAATACATCTCGGAGTGGATGTTTTCCATCATGATCTGGAACCCATAGAAACAGCGTGCTTCCGGGAGCTGCACCTCACGCATGAAGTTGACGGCCAGGTTCTCGTTCACGATGCCGTCGCTCGCGGCGAAAAAGGCGAGCACGTGCTTGATGAAATGACGTTCGTCTTCGTTCAGACGCTCCCAGTCCTTCAGGTCGGCATGGAGATCGACCTCCTCGGCCGTCCAGAAGCTCTGCTCCGATTTCTTGTACATCTCCCACAACTTGGGATATTTGATCGGGAAAAGGACGAAGCGGTCTTTGTTTTCTTCGAGTAGTATCTCTGCCATAGCGCGCAGTTGTGGTGGGTTGGTTTTTCGTTTAGAGGCGACAATCCCCTCGCCCGTTCCCATTTGGTTTTTTAAATGGATCCGGGATGGTTGAACTATCCCTTGAAAATTGAACTTAAATCATCGTTTTTCAAATCAACGATGACCTGTACAAAAATTGTTTTTACGATCCGACCCTGCAAATTTTAGCGACGCTTTTTATCGACAATCGTGAAACTTTCCTGTGTAAAATTTTCTCTTGCACGTTGAACTCCGCCACCATCGCGGGTTTGCAGGCATATGAACAACACTTGTTAAAAAAATGAGGCCGGAAAAGCCAAGGCTGCGCTGCGATTCCGGCTAACGTGCTGAAAGTGAAACCGAAGGATTTCCGAGGGCCTCCTGTTGCCGATTCTGGCCATGTGTATCCATGTCCCGCACATCCGCGCGTCCCCGCTTCCCGTCCTTAAAACCGCTATCTTTAAGCCCATGATCGCCATCGGAGAAACCCTCATTTCGGAAGACGTAATCCAGAAAAAATTCGTCTGCGACCTAACCGCTTGCAAAGGAGCCTGTTGCGTGAATGGCGATTACGGAGCGCCTCTGGAAGAGGACGAACTGCCGATTTTTGACAAGATCTACACGAAAGTGAAGAAGTACATGTCGCCGGAGGGTATCAAGGCCGTCGAAAAGCAGGGCAAATACCTCAAGTACGAAACCGGCGAATGGGTGACTCCGCTCATCAAAGGCAAAGAATGTGCCTACACGTATTTTGAAGATAACGGTACGGCCAAATGCGCGATTGAAAAGGCGTACCTGGAAGGGAAAGTGGATTATAAGAAACCGATTTCGTGTCACCTCTACCCGATCCGGATAAATGTCCAGCGCAACAAGCTGGAGGCGGTGAATTACGACCGCTGGTCCATCTGCAAACCCGCCTGCAAGCTGGGCGAATCCCTGAAGGTGTCGGTCTACAAGTTCCTGAAGGAGCCGTTGATCCGGAAATACGGCGAAAAGTGGTACGAAGCGCTGGAGGTGGCGGCAGAGCTGCTGGAGAAGAAAAATACCGGCACTAAAAAGTGACCTTCTTTTACAACGGGGATTCACCGCTGCTGGTGTGTCTTTGAAAGCGCCGTAGCAGCCTGTTCTTTATAGTATCAGTGCTGTTTTTCTTTTTCAGTTTTGAATCCGCTGAAGGTATTTCCATTGAATTTGCAAATACCGTCTCCGTCGGTTCCAAACCAGAGCACACCGCTATGGTCTTTGTAAATAAAATTCACAGCGTCACTTGTCAGTCCGTTTTTTATGGTGTAGTTAGTCAGCCGGTTTCCGTCGTATTTCCAAACACCTGCATCAACAGTTCCTATCCAAAGGTTCCCGAAGTCGTCTTCGTTTATTGCATAGATACGAGCCATGGTCCCTGGGCCGGATTTGCCGGAAACCTTGAATTCTTCGTTGCTTAGTCCTTTTTCGTCCGTGAAATTGATCAAGGATTTTCCATCCCATCTGAATAATCCTGATCCGTTGTTGCCGAACCAAAGGTTCCCCTTACTGTCTTCGAACAAGCAAAGCACTGCTGAACCGCTAAGCCCCTTTTCAGTGAACCAAGTAAAGGTTTTTCCGTCGTAGCGGCATACACCCTCTGCTTGGGTACCGAACCAAACATTCCCTTTTTTGTCCTTCAGGATACTATAAACAGCGTAACGACTTAAATTGAACGGGGAGGATTGCGATTGCTTGGTGGCAAATCCGGTCTTACTCAGCGGTAAATAGACAAATGAATTTCCATTGTAATGATAAACTCCCCCTCCTGCATAGAACCACAAGTCGTTCTGCGTTATTTCCCATTCATGGTCAGCGCCATTGCTTGATGTCAAATTCTCCCTGTCGGTAAACGTGGTGAATGTTTTTCCATCAAATCTACAGACGCCAAAAGCTCCTGTTCCGAACCAAATGTCGCCACGACTGTCTTCTTGTATGCTTTGTATTTGGTTGTGGGGAAGCCCTTCTTTTACCGTGTAATGGGTCAATGTTTGGCCGTTATAACGATACACTCCGGCTCCATTAGTGCCAAACCAGTAGTTATCGTCATTGTCCTGGAAAATGCTGCGAATATTCTTATCGACCTCACCGGAGACTGTCGGTTTGGAAAGAATAACATCGGAATCTTTTTTAGATACCGGAATCTCCTGGGATAGGCTGCCGCTGATATTTTCAATCTTATCGTGTTCGTTGCAGGAAGTGAACAGGACCAATAACACCGGCAAGAAGTAGCTTGACTTTTTCAGGATTCAGAGTTTAGGTTTTTGTAAGCAAACGCCGTTTCGACTTGAAGGCTTTTTGATGGAGCCGGGTTGTTGTAACGCTACGCTGATCCGGACTGAACCAGAAAACATGTTTTTAGTTGATCTGCCGTTGATCCGTTGTAGACACGCTCGCTTTCCCATCATTAACCGCAATCGTGCATTTCAGAATCTGACGGGAGAGTGATTGAGGTGTGATTCATCAGGCCGGAAACGATTGTACTCCTCCTTCCTTCCCTGCATAACCTTATGAACTTCATACACGCCCTCCTCGATATAAGCGTCACGGTCACCTTACGGATGTGCTGAATTACATGTCGACAGATTTATGTCCGCCGCAGCGGAAAAGCCGGCCGAATCCAGGAAAGTTACACCATATAAGTTCCTCAAGGTAACGCTGATCATTATATTGATTGAAAAGCTGTAAAAGGTGTCGGAATTGGCGGCGGAGCTGCCTCCGCCACCAATTCGGGTAGTAGCACCGTGAAGGATGTGGTGGCAATGGAAAGGCCTACCACCCATCGTGGCCAGGGAAACCGTAAGTTCATGAAAACCTTAACTATAAGTAAAGATACATGCGGATAACTTACCGGGAATAGGCCCCGGGCTTCCGCACTGATTTCCTATTTTTACGCCTTTCCACCCGAAAAAACCCATCATGTCCTCCTCCGAAGACCTCTTCAAGAACATCATCTCCCACGCTAAGGAATACGGCTTCATCTTCCAGTCGAGCGAAATCTACGACGGACTGAGTGCCGTGTACGATTACGGCCAGAACGGAGCGGAACTCAAGAAGAACATCCGGGAATATTGGTGGAAGTCGATGGTGCAGATGAACGAGAACATCGTCGGTATCGACGCGGCCATCTTCATGCACCCGACCACCTGGAAAGCGTCCGGACACGTGGATGCCTTCAACGATCCGCTCGTCGACAACAAGGATTCCAAGAAACGCTACCGTGCCGACGTACTCATCGAGGAACACGTCGCCAAGATCGAAGGTAAGATCGCCAAGGAGGTCGAAAAAGCCCGCGGACGCTTCGGCGACGCGTTCGACGAATCCCAATACCGTTCCACCAACGCCCGCGTGCTGGAATACCAGCAGAAGATCGATGCCATCAATACCCGCTTCAAAGCCGCGCTGGAAGCCAACGACCTGAACGAAGTGCGCCAGATCATCCTTGACCTGGAAATCGTCTGTCCGATCTCCGGCACGCGCAACTGGACGGAAGTCCGTCAATTCAACCTGATGTTCTCCACCCAGCTGGGATCCGTCAGCGAGGAGTCCAGCACCATCTACCTGCGTCCGGAAACGGCGCAGGGCATCTTCGTCAACTTCCTGAATGTCCAGAAGACCGGCCGCATGAAGATCCCGTTCGGCATCGCACAGACGGGAAAGGCTTTCCGTAACGAGATTGTCGCACGGCAGTTCATCTTCCGCATGCGCGAGTTCGAACAGATGGAAATGCAGTTCTTCATCAAGCCGGGCACCGAGATGGAGTGGTACAATCACTGGAAGGAGACCCGTATGAAATGGCACCGTGCCCTCGGCTTTCCCGACGGCAAACACCGCTTCCACGATCACCTCAAACTGGCGCATTACGCCAACGCCGCCTGCGACATCGAGTTCGAATTCCCCTTCGGCTTCAAGGAACTGGAAGGCATCCACTCCCGGACCGACTTCGACCTGGGCAATCATGAAAAGTATTCCGGAAAAAAACTCCAGTACTTCGACCCGGAACTGAACCAGAGCTACGTCCCCTACGTAGTGGAGACCTCCATCGGCCTCGACCGCATGTTCCTGGCCATCCTTTCCCAGTCCTACTCGGAGGAGAAATTGGAGGACGGCAGCGACCGGGTCGTGCTTCGCATCCCTCCCATGCTGGCTCCCGTCAAGTGCGCCGTACTGCCACTGGTCAAGAAGGACGGTCTGCCCGAAAAAGCCAGGGAGATCATGGACCGCCTGAAGTTCGACCACGCCTGCATGTACGAGGAGAAAGACTCCATCGGAAAGCGCTACCGCAGGATGGATGCCATCGGCACTCCGCTTTGCATCACCGTGGACCACGATACGCTGGCGGACGACACCGTCACCCTGCGCGACCGCGACACCATGCAGCAGGAACGCGTTTCCATCGACCGGATCGCTCAGATTGTCATGGAGAAAGTCGATATGCGGAAAGCGCTGCGGGCAGCCGTTTAAGCAGTTCCCGGTTTGCAGTTTCCGGTTCCCGGTTTCAGTCGCGATTAGTAACGACCGGATTCAGTCTGCTCCTATTTAACCATAGTTTATTGATATTCAGCAATATATGATTTTTCTCGGGGCTGAAATCAACTAACCCGAATCGGGGAAGTATCTACCATAAACAGCTAACAGGAAACCGGGAACTGCTAACTGAAAACTGCAATCCTCTCCCTTTCAAAATCCCCCTTTCAACCGTACTTTTGACGGCAATTTTGAACCCAAGGCGCTGCCGGATTGTTTTAGATTCAACCTGCTTACGCCCGGGCTCGGAACCCTGAAATATCCTACCGTTATGATCGCATCATTGCGTATGTTCTACTCCTCTGTCGGCCGCAAATTAGTGATGGCCATGACAGGCCTCTTCCTTTGTGTGTTCCTGCTGGAACACCTCTATGGAAACCTTCAGCTTTACAAGATGGACGGAGGCAAAGCCTTCAACGAATATGGCGAGTTCCTTGTCGGCAACATCCTCATCCGCACCATAGAGTTCGCGTTGTTCGGAGGTATCATCCTGCATGCGCTGGACGGACTTTACCTCACCTGGCGCAACCGCAAGGCACGTCCTCAGCGATACGCCGTCAACCACCCTTCCAAGAACAGCACATGGTTTTCCCGCAACATGGGATTGACGGGATCCGTTATCCTCGTGTTCCTCGTAGTACACCTGCGCACGTTCTTTGTTCCTCACCGCTTCCTGGGATCTGAGACTTCGATGGCTTACGATGTCGCCTCCGCCTTCCAGTCGAACGTGTATTCAGCACTCTACGTAGTTGCCATGGTGATTCTCGGCGCACATCTGAACCACGGCTTCCAGTCGGCCTTTCAGACCATGGGCTGGAACAACCATAAGTATGCGCAGCCGCTGAAGACCGTCGGCACCTTGTTCGCCCTGCTGGTCGCAGTCGGCTTCTCCTCGTTTCCTGTCTTCTTCTACTTCGACATTTTCGGAGTAGCCACCAACATCCTCCAACCTTCTTTTTGATACTCCGCCAACGGCAGCTCCCATATGGCATCATCTCCCAAACTCAATTCCCGCATCCCGGAAGGACCGCTCGAGAACAAGTGGACCCATCATAAATCCACGGTACCTCTGGTCAGTCCCGCCAACAAACGCCGCCTCGATGTGATCGTGGTAGGCACCGGACTTGCCGGCGCCTCAGCCGCAGCCAGTCTTGCCGAACTCGGTTACAACGTAAAGGCCTTCTGTTTCCAGGACAGCCCGCGACGCGCGCACTCCATCGCCGCACAGGGAGGCATCAACGCCGCCAAGAACTACCAGAACGACGGAGACAGCGTATACCGTCTTTTCTACGATACTGTGAAAGGCGGCGACTATCGCGCACGGGAAGCCAACGTCTACCGTCTGGCTGAAGTCAGTGCCAACATCATCGACCAGTGTGTCGCTCAAGGCGTTCCCTTCGCCCGCGAATACGGCGGTCTGCTCGACAACCGTTCTTTCGGCGGTGTCCAGGTTTCCCGTACGTTCTATGCCCGCGGACAGACCGGCCAGCAGCTGCTGTTGGGAGCCTACAGCGCGCTCGAGCGGCAGGTATCGAAAGGGGCCGTAAAGATGCATGCTCGTCATGAGATGGTCGAACTCGTGGTCATCGACGGGAAAGCACGCGGCATCATCGCCAAGAACCTTGTGACGGGCGAACTCGAGCGTCACTTCGCACACGCGGTCCTGCTCTGCTCCGGCGGATACGGAAACGTCTTCTATCTTTCCACGAATGCCATGGGCAGCAACGTAACCGCTGCTTGGAAAGCCCACAAGAAAGGTGCTTTCTTCGGCAACCCTTGCTTCACCCAGATTCACCCGACCTGCATCCCTGTCAGCGGTGATTACCAATCCAAGCTGACGCTGATGTCAGAATCGCTCCGTAACGACGGACGCGTATGGGTGCCGAAGGCAGTGGGCGACAAGCGCAAGCCGGAGGATATTCCCGAAGAGGAACGCGACTACTACCTGGAGCGCCGTTATCCGGCCTTCGGCAACCTGGTGCCCCGCGACGTCGCTTCGCGTGCCGCCAAGCAGGCTTGTGACGAAGGCCGCGGTGTAGGTCCTTCCGGACTGGCGGTCTATCTGGACTTCCGCGACGCCATCAACCGACTCGGAAGGAACGTGATCAGCGCCCGTTACGGCAACCTCTTCGAGATGTACGAAAAGATCACCGGCGAGGATCCCTACTCCACGCCGATGCGAATCTATCCGGCCGTCCATTACACGATGGGCGGACTGTGGGTGGATTACAACCTCATGACCACCGTTCCCGGCCTCTTTGCCCTTGGCGAAGCGAACTTCTCCGACCACGGCGCTAACCGTCTCGGTGCATCCGCGCTCATGCAGGGTCTGGCCGACGGCTATTTCGTCATCCCCTATACGCTTGGCGATTACCTTTCCGGCGACATCCGTACACCTGCCGTACCGACCTCTCACCCTGCATTCGAGGAAGCTGAAAAAGCGGTACGTGAACGCACGGAACGCCTGTTGGCGATCAACGGCAAACAGACGGTGGAAGACCTGCATAAGAAGCTCGGCAAGGTCATGTGGGACTATTGCGGCATGTCGCGGACTGAAGAAGGTCTCAAAAAGGCCTTGGGCTTGATCCAGGATATCAAGAACCAGTTCTGGAACGATATCCGCATACCGGGTGCAGCCAATGAATTCAACCCTGAGCTGGACAAGGCCGGCCGTGTCGCCGACTTCATCGAACTCGGCGAACTCATGGTACGTGACGCACTGATGCGCAACGAATCCTGCGGCGGCCACTTCCGCGAGGAATCACAGACCGAAGACGGCGAGGCGAAACGCGATGACGAGAACTTCGCTTTCGTCGCAGCCTGGGAGCACACCGGCAGCGAGCCGGTCCTTCACAAGGAAGAACTCGCGTTCGAAGTCGTACACCTTACCCAACGATCCTACAAATAAACATCCGCCGTCAGCGGCCCCTGCAAACAACTAGCGATGGAAAGCATCAATCTCAAACTGAAGATCTGGAGACAGCGTAATAACAAGGACGCAGGACATTTCGAGACCTACGACATGCCGGGGGTCAGCACCCACATGTCTTTTCTGGAAATGATGGATGTGCTGAACGACCGTCTGGTCCGTGAAGGCAAGGATCCGGTGGCTTTCGACCACGACTGCCGCGAAGGCATCTGCGGAATGTGCAGCATGTACATCAACGGCCGCGCACACGGCCCGCTAAAAGGCACGACTACCTGTCAGCTGCATATGCGCCATTTCTCCGACGGCGAAACCATTACCATCGAGCCTTGGCGCGCATCCGCTTTCCCGGTCATCAGGGACCTGGTCGTCGACCGTTCCGCATTCGACAAGATCATCCAGGCCGGCGGTTACGTTTCCGTGAACACGGGGAATGCACCCGATGCCAATGCTCTGCCCATCGAGAAATACAAGGCGGACGAAGCCTTCGACGCGGCGGCCTGTATCGGCTGCGGTGCGTGCGTCGCCACCTGCAAGAACGCATCCGGCATGCTTTTCCTTTCCGCAAAAGTCTCTCACCTCGCCTTACTGCCTCAAGGTGAGCCAGAACGTCGTGAGCGCGTGATGCGCATGATCGACGCGCACGACGAAGCCGGACTCGGCTCCTGCACCAACACGGGCGCCTGCGAAGCGGAGTGCCCGAAAGGTATCTCCATCAGCCACATCGCCCGCCTGAACCGCGAGTATCTGCGGGCCGGGTTGACGAGGGAGTAGGTTAGATGCAAGTTCCAGGTTCCAGGTTCCAGGTTCCAAGTTCCAAGTTCCAAGTTCCAAGTTCCGGATTAATCTTTGCTTGTTCATTCAGGTCAGTCGTCTTTTATATTTCAACTGGCCATTAACTCTTCCTCATTTGCGGTTTTTTCTCAAGTAAGAAATGAGTCCGTTCAATAATCTCCCGCATTTGACAATCTTTCCGCATATTTCATCGAGTTGAGAAGCTTCCAGATAGCCAATTCTGTAGGAAATAATCAATTGAGTTTCCGGTTTGTTAAGAGACCCTCTGGAAATGTACAAGAATCTTAACGTATCTGCAGGAGAATACCTCCCGTTACCCTCGGCTATATTGGAAGCGACGGATACTGCTGCTTTCCTAAGTTGATGGGAAATACCCTGCCTTTCGTTTTCAGGAAAGTGTGCACTGATTCGTTATACCGTAGCTGCGAGTTGAATCGACTCTTGCCAAGCAGCCAAGTCTTTGAATGAACTCATTAGACGCAAAATTGCACGTCGTTTCATTCAAACAGAAACACTTAGAGCAGGTTATTTACTGAACCCAAATAATTGGAACCTGGAACTTACAACTCAGCTTGTAATCATCAACTTTCTGATCCTTCCCACAGGACCGGGACAATGTTGCGAGTGGCAGGCGAGGCAGGCGTTCACCACGTTGTTGTAAGCTTCCACCTGGTAGGTCTTCGCAGCGAAAAGGTTCTTCACCGAGCTTGTGTAAAGGTCGGCGAAGACATCATAATACTCGTTCTTGGTCTGCGCATCGGTCGGAGCGGCGGTCTTGAGACGGTCGAACTCCGCAGGATAGGTGCCTTGGAAATTACCCTGGATGACGGCAGGGCGGGCTTCCACCAATTGTTTTTCCATCTTGCGCATGAGCAATGAAAGGTCGCTGGACCCGTTCGGATTCATATCCTGGGGCAGGGACATGGCGCTCAGCAGGAAGCCGCAGGCCGCCAACGTGGCGATGGCGATAAACTTATTCATTGTACAGCAGTACGCCGGAAGCCTCGAAGGTGAGCTCCTTCTCGTCCTCGGTGATTTTCTCGATATCTTCTTTGCTCTTGCCGGCATCTTCCGCGTAGTGTTTCAGCTGGGAAACGGGCGTGACGTCGATGAAAGCAATTCCTTCCATGACGAGTTTCTTGCCGCTGCAATCCTTCGGGACGAAAAATCCGTAGTCCTTGAAATGGACCATCATGGTCTTGTCTTCACCCATGTCCATCTTCATCCAGCAGCCTTTCTTCTGGCATACCGACTGTACAGTACCGGTTACGGTCACATGCAGCGTATCTCCTTCTTTGACCATGCCGGGAAGTCGCTTCACGTCGAGGGGCTTGGAGATATCAGCGATTTTCTCGCCGTAGGAGGAAGTCTTGCCGGATTGAGCGATAGCGGCCGCAGCAATCATCGTCGATAAGGCGGCAGTGAGCAAAAATCTTTTCATGAACTTAGGCTTTTAACAAAGATACGAAGTGGACTCGGAAAATCCGAAAAACCCTTTCAAGACCTCTTTCGTACCTTTCCGGGGTGAAGAGATCACTATACTTCGTCCTGACTTTCCTGTTCCTTCAGAAATCCATGAGCGCAGCAACCGCCGATCCGCATTCCTTCGCCCGACCGCAAGAGGCGGTCATGACCCATCTTTCCTTACGGCTGACTGTCGATTTTGAAAGAAAAATCCTGAGCGGAGCCGCGACTATCCGCTACAAATCCACCCCGGGTGCGCGGCAGCTGGTACTTGATACTCGCGACCTTGCCGTCGAATCCGTCCTATGCGGCACCCAACCGGCCCAATGGACGTTCGGTACGGAGGCTCCATTTATGGGCAAACCCCTTACAATCGCCATCCAAGCCGGCGAAGGGGAAGTTACCGTCCGTTACTCGACTTCACCGGAAGCAGCTGCACTCCAATGGCTGGAGCCCGGCCAGACCGACGGCAAAGAGCACCCGTTCATGTTCAGCCAGTCTCAGGCGATCCTGGCACGTACCTGGGCGCCCGTGCAGGACAGCCCCGGCATACGGTTTACGTATGATGCCGAAGTGACCGTTCCGGCCGGTCTTATGGCCCTTATGAGTGCCGAAAATCCGACAGCGGTTTCGCACGACGGCAACTACCGCTTCCGGATGAATCAGCCGGTACCCGCTTACTTGCTTGCGCTTGCGGCCGGTGACCTGCGTTTCCATGCCTTTGATTCCCGCTGCGGCGTCTATGCCGAACCTTCACTGTTGGAAAAATCAGCCTATGAATTCGCGGACCTTCCCCGTATGATCGAAGCCGCCGAAACCCTTTACGGCCCCTACGCGTGGGAGCGGTACGACCTGCTGGTGCTGCCGAAAAGCTTTCCGTTCGGCGGCATGGAAAATCCGCGGCTGACCTTCGCCACACCGACGATCATCGCCGGCGACCGTTCGCTGACTTCACTGGTGGCGCATGAGCTCGCACACTCCTGGAGCGGCAACCTGGTGACGAACGAGACGTGGAGCGATTTCTGGCTCAACGAAGGATTCACTGTCTATTTCGAGAACCGAATCATGGAAGCCTTGTATGGCAAGGAGTTCGCGGACATGCAGAAGAAACTCGGGCAGACAGGACTGCTTGAAACCGTCGAGGAGCTGGGTCCGTCCAGTCCCGACACGCGGCTGAAGCTGCAATTGCAGGGGCGCGATCCGGACGACGGCATGAACGACATCGCCTACGAGAAAGGGAACAACCTACTGCTGGTGATCGAAGCCTATGTGGGTCGCGAACGCTGGGATGCTTTCCTGCGCGGTTACTTCAGCCGACACGCCTTCAGTACCACCAATACAGAGGCCTTCCTGACCGAACTGAAAGAACAATTATTTCAGGACGATCCGTCGGGGTATCTACGCTTGAAAATCGATGAATGGGTCTACCAGCCCGGCATTCCCTCTAATCTTCCGGTCATAGAGTCCGTACGATTCACGGCAGTTGAAGAACAGGCAAAGCTATTTTCCGGAGGAACGCCTGCCGTCAGGTTGAATACGCAAGGATGGACTCCCTTCGAATGGGTACACTTCCTGCAAGAACTGCCGGAAGGACTATCAATGGTCCGATTGTCGGAACTGGACAGCGTTTACCGTCTTACCGGAAGCCGCAATAACGAAGTCCTCTTCCAATGGATGATGACCTGCCTGACGAATGGATACGACGGAATTTACCCTGCTTTAGAGGAATTCCTGGTTGAGGTAGGCCGGAGAAAATTCGTTAAGCCGCTTTACCAGGAATTGGTGAAGACCCCTTCGGGCAGAGAAGAGGCGGAGAAAGTGTTTGAACGGGCAAAGGGAAGATACCATGCCATCACGCGTGAAACCGTATCTTCAATTCTGGAAAATTCGCGTTCACATTGATTCCGAAATGTATTTCGAAGTTTGTCGTTCTAAAAATCAAAACATGAAATCACGCATCGTCATCGGTTCTTTCATATTGCTCTCTCTGCTTACTTCCGTCCGGACGCCTGCACAGGACTACAAGACCGGTGTTGGATTGCGGTTGAGCGGCTGGAACTCCGGCATCACCCTTAAACATTTCATCGGCGGCGCCAATGCGCTGGAGGGTATCTTCGCCCTGCGCCACAGAAGTATGGTCATCACAGGGTTGTATGAGAAGCATACCGAATTCCCGAAGGCCCAAGGGTTGACCTGGTTTTTCGGAGGAGGAGCCCACGTAGGATTCTACAACAACGGATACGGATATTACCGCGATCGTGACAGAGGAGAGTCAGGTTCGGTTTTCGGACCCGGCCTTGATTTCATACTTGGTCTCGATTACAAATTCAAGAACGCACCCGTCAATCTTTCCCTTGACATAAAGCCCTATGTCGACTTCGTCGATGGTTTCTACGGTTACTGGGACGGCGCCCTGTCGGTGCGTTTCACCCTGTAAACGGACACATCAGGAGGAGAACACCTTCTGCATCAGTACTACATCCAGGTAGCGGCCGAATTTAAAACCGCATTCCTTCAACGTCCCGACAATACGGTATCCGTTCTTTTCGTGCAGATGGATACTGATTTCGTTCCCTTCCGTAATCCGGGAGAGAATCGTATGATTGCCGCATTTCTCTCCTTCAAGCGTCACCAGTTCCAACAACCTTGAACCGAGTCCTTTTCCGCGGTGGCTGTGATGGACATAAACGCTGACCTCTACCGTGCGGTCGTAGGCTTTTCGTTCACTCCACGGACTGAGCGAGGCCCAGCCGGCTACCGTACCCTCTGATTCCGCTACCAGCACAGGATGATTGGACCCGTGTGCGCGGAACCATTCTTCCTGTCGTTCGGCCGAACGCAGTTCGGTATCGAACGTCGCAGTGCCGTTGAGAACGGCCTCGTTATAGATCTCCCGAATGGCAGGGAGATCGGAAAGTCGGGCGGGGCGGTAGGTGATCATGCAAAACTCACTTCAGGAACGAATACTCCCTTCCGTATTCCAGCATCTGGCTGATGAGGTCTTTCGCATACTCTACTTTCACATCGACGATCTTTTCACCGTCCATCACCGGAACCAGTTTGGCTTGCAGGAAACCCATGTAAGGAGCGATATTGAGTTTTTCGTAGCGGGCAAGTACTTCCTTGTGCAACAGAGGGTCCACTTTCACACCATAGTCTTCCACCAAGGCCTTCCCTGCGTCAAAGTCGCCTTCCGATTTGATGCGCTGGATCTCACGTAGCAGCTGACCGAAAAGCACACGCAGTTTGTCGTAATCACGGATGACGAAATACGTCTTGCCGTCACGTACTTCTTTAACGATGACATTGTCCTTCTTGCCTTTCTCAAAGGCCCAGGAAGCGACCAACTGCCGGTTGCGCATGTGCGCTTCCTCCAGATTCTTGCCGGGCTCGATCCTGTTGAGCTGCGTCATCATGCCGTTCATGATGTAATTGTCATACTGTGCACGACCGACTTCGAGGTCGGGCATGACACCGATCTCCACCAGCTTCGAATCCATGATGTAATACAAACCTACCAGATCGGCGCGTGCCTCTTCCAACACGCCGGCGTAATTCTTCAGGGTCTGGTCAGTGGTGCCTACCCCTTCATTGATCCGGCCGGAGGCATGTCCGATCACTTCGTGCATGTCCGTATGCAATTCGCCGGAGAGCGCGCTGTACTTGCGGACACGGGCAATGACTTCCGGAGATGCTCCGAACTCGTCGATCAGAGGACTGCGACTGCGGCAATAATTATAGGCTTCTACGATATTGCCAAGAGAAACCGACTTCGAGCCGTGCTCCTCGCGGATCCACTCGTTATTGGGAAGATTGATGCCGATGGGAGTGGCCGGCGCGGCATCACCTACTTCTCCGACAATCGTGATTACCTTGGCAGAAATCCCCTTCACATTCTTCTTCTTGTGCTCGTCCATGATCGGGGAATGGTCTTCGAACCATTGTGCCTCGTGGGAAATAGCCGCAATCCTCTTCGTCGCCTCCATGTCCTTCATGGAAACCGCGCTTTCGAAAGCGCCCTTCTTCTGCAACGCATCCTGATAGACTTCGATGAAGCCGTTCACGAAATCGATGCGGGCCGCGGTATCGGCCACCCAGGCGATGCTGTAATCATCGAACAATTTCGGGTCTCCGCTGCGGTAGAAGGCGATCAGCTTGTGGATAGTGCTCTTCTGGGCATCGTTTTCAGCTACACCTTCCGCTTTCTCCAGCCAATAGATGATCCGGTCGATGGCCGGTCCGTACATGCCGCCGGACCTCCAAACTTTTTCCAACAGCTTACCGTTCTCCTTGACCAGCTGCGTATTGAAACCGATCTGGGAACGGTTAGTGGTATCGGATTCCTTAAGCCGATTATAATAATCCTCGACTTCTTTTTGATTCACTCCCTGATAGAAGTTATTGCAGGACGCGACAACCACGTCGGAGGCACTCAGATCCACACCCTTGGGATCAAATGCGGGGTCGAATACGGCTTTCGAAAGCAGCGCCTTGTATTCCTCCATGGTCATAGCACCCAGGGGTAACCGTGAGGCTTCGCAGTTGTCCAGCAGCTCCATGAAATAAGATTCACTGCACGTCGGGATGAACTTGTCGGCGGAGTAGTGGTGATGATTACCGTTAGAGAAGAAAAAGCGCTTGCAGTAATTCTCGAAATTCTCCCACTCCTCGCCGGAACGTTCCGTTTTCGAGGATTCAAGGATGGTCTCCAACGTCTTGCGGATGAGCAGTCCGTGCCGGTACTTCTGGTCGTAAAAAATGTCTCTTCCGCTCAGACCGGCCTGACAGAGATAATAGGCAAGCTGTTTCTGTTGAAGACTGAGCCGGTCGAATCCCTTCACATTGTAGCGCAACACCTGAATGTCCGCGAAGCGGTCGGCCAGGAATTCGAACTCGTCCTCGGGAGACGGCTTATCCGTCTTGGGCGAGGTACACGAAACAAAAAGTAGAGGGAGAAACAGTATGGAGAGAAGTGCTCTTTTCATGCGCTGTAATTATTATTACAGCGAAGGTCGTAAAAAAGCACGAAAGACCGCTTACCGGGTAAGGCTTTCAGGATGCGGAAAACCTATTTCAGGCCGTACTTGTCCATGTACTTACGGTACAGCTGTTTCTGCACATCATCGAGTGCGATGGAGCGCCCGTTGATGAACGCTTTTTCCACGATGCTCGATTTCATGTCGAGAAGGTCTCCGCCGGACACGATCAGGGTGGCATCCTTGCCCACCTCCAACGTGCCTGATTGGCTTTCCAGACCAAGTATGCGCGCCGGAATCAGCGTGATCATGGACAATGCCCGCTCGCGGTCTACCCCATACGCCGAGGCCGTACCCGCCATGAATGGCAGATTGCGCACCTGCCAGGAGCCGTCGATGGAAATGGCGCATTCGACACCGGCCTTGTCCAGCAGACCGGGAAGTCTGTACGGCAGATCGACATCATCGTCCTCGCGGGGTGGAAGTGCGTGCGTCTGACCAAGCACGACCGGAATATTATTTTCCTTCAGCAACGCAGTGACCCTCCAGGCATCCGTGCCACCTACCAGCACCATCCTTAAACCGAATTTCTTGCAGAACAGGACAGCCGCTTCGATCTCCTTCACGTAGCCGCAATGGACAAACAACTTCTTGCTTCCGTCGAAAAGACCTCTGACAGATTCGAAGCGCAGATTGGTCTCCCCCACCTGTTTATCACTGCAGTAAGACTTCGCTTCGTTGAAGAACTGTTCCAGGGTATTGAGCTCCTCCTGCATACGCTTACGCTGGTTATCTTCAGCTTCCGGCCCTCCGCCCTGGTACACGTACATACGGGGCCAGTTCATATGAATGCCGATATCCTTTAGGCGGACAGCGTCTTCCCAATTCCATCCGTCCAGCGCAAAAACGGAGCTCGATCCGGAAATCATTCCTCCGCGCGGAGACACCTCCGCGATCAGGATTCCGTTGCTCCTGACGGTAGGGATCACTTTAGAATCCGTGTTGTAGGAAATCAGGCTCCGTACATTCGGGTTGAGCTCTCCTACTTCGCGCTGGTCCTGGGTAGCACGTACCATGTCGATTTCCGTAAGCCCCAGATTCGTATTACAGGCGATAAGGCCGGGATAGACATGCTTGCCGGCACCGTCGATCACTTCGACGTAGGCATCCTTGCGCAGACGGATGGTCTTTGCATCGGCGACCAGGGTGATTTTCCCTTTTTCAAAACCGATGGCGGCGTTTTCAATCACACGTCCGTCGCCGAGGTGTGCCGTGGCGTTCATGATCAGCACGGAAGTGGCGGAATCACCGGAGGCACGGCCGGTCACAGGGCCGAAACACACGGTCAGGAATAACAATACGGTGATGGCACGAATGGATATCATGGCAGGAATTTCAGTGGGTGTTTCAGTCGATGGAGTGGAGTTCTACGTCCATACAATGTTTATAATACTGAGGCTTCACGGCGGGTTTCTGAACGGCCTCGCCTTTGGTCTTTACTTCGTTCATTTTGAGGATCAGACGCCCCCGCTCATTCTTGACTTCTTCGCGAAGGGCCATGTCCTGCTCCCGGTCAAAGTACAAGACACCGTCGACATACGTCTGCAGCGCCTTGGCACGGATGCTCAACGGATTGTCGCTCCAGAGCACCAGATCCGCATCCTTCCCGGTCTTGATACTGCCGGTACGCTCTTCTATACGCAGCATTTTAGCCGGATTGAGGGTGACGAACTTCCACGCCTCCTCTTCGGAAACGCCGCCGTATTTTACGGCCTTTGCAGCCTCCTGATTGAGTCTGCGCGCCATCTCCGCATCATCCGAATTGAATGCGACCGTCAATCCTACCTGCTGCATGATGGCACCGTTATAAGGAATCGCCTCGTAGACTTCGAACTTGTAATCCCACCAGTCGCTGAAGGACGATGCGCCGCGCACACCGTGGCTTTTCATCTTGTCAGCGACCTTGTAGCCCTCGAGGATGTGGGTGAAGGTGTTGACCTTGAATCCGAAGGAATCGGCAACATGCATGAGCATGTTGATCTCACTCTGGACATACGAATGGCAGGTGATGAAACGTCTGCTCTCGAGGATTTCAGAAAGCGCATCCATTTCGAGGTCTTTCCGCGGTGGTGTCTGAGTGGCCTTGAAAGCGGCATCGCCTGTGTTCCACTTTTTCCATTGCCGTGAATAATCACCCGCCCGTGTGAAATGGTCCATATATACCTGCTCCACACCCATCCTGGTCTGAGGGAAACGGGTTGTCTGGCGGTCGCCCCAATTGGTCTGCTTCACATTCTCTCCGAGGGCGAACTTTATGAATCCCGGCCAACTCTCGAATTTCAATTCCTCCTCAGAGCGTCCCCAACGCAACTTGATCAGTTGTGTCTGTCCGCCGATGGCATTGGCACTGCCGTGCAGCAGATGAGATGCCGTGACGCCTCCGGACAACTGGCGGTAGATATTGATATCGTCCGCATCCAATACATCGCCGATACGCACTTCCGCCGAGGAGGACTGGGTGCCTTCGTTGACGGAATTGCTGACGGCGATATGCGAATGCTCGTCGATGATTCCGGATGTGAGGTGCTTTCCGGTGCCGTCTACGACCACTGCATCCTTCGGTGCGATGATGTTCTTTCCGACCAGCGAAATCTTTCCGTTAGCCACCAGTACATCCGCATTTTCGAGGATGCCCTCCTGCTCGTTCGTCCAGACGGTTGCATTGCGGAAAAGAACAGTGGCCGCTTTGGGCAAGTCCTTCCGGCCGAAGGCGGTATTGGGATGCCGAAGCGTCGACAGGTCTGCAGCCGCTTTCCGGACCGTGTCCTTCTTTACGGTTACAGCCGCAGCGGAGTCAAAAGTCATCGTCCAGGTCGACCAGGACCCGTCCGGCAGGTACGCTTCTCCGTGCCAGTTATTTTCATTTATGAAGCCGCTGTAACGCGTAGTGCCTTTGGGCTCGCTGCGCTGTCGGTCGAAGCTGAATGTGACAAGGCTTCCGTTGCGAGAGAAGCTGAGCGCCTTTACTGCTGCAGTATCATCGAAAAGCGTGAGGTCAGGATTCATACGGTCCCCGGAGATCCTGATCCGCACTTTGGTGCCGCCGGCCGACTGAAGAGAATAATTACCGGATAAATCCGACTGCGCAGCATCGGCGAAACGGTATCGGACGCCTTTGACCCAGTTTTCGAGTACGACCGTTTCTTTGCTGAATACGCTGCCCGTCGTAATGATGAGATTGGCCGTCATCCCGCGACGCAGTGCCCCGACTTTGTCCTGAACCTTGAGGAAGGCCGCAGGAGCGACGGTGAGCGCCTTCAGAGCCTGTTGTTCGCTAAGACCATTGTCCACAGCCTTACGCAGGTTCTTCCAGAAATCCGAACGGTTCTTGAGTCCGCTGAGGGTGAGCGCGAATTCTATTCCCGCCTTCTCGACAGCACCGGCGTTCGCAGGTGCGAGCTCCCAGTGCTTGAGGTCGTGGAGAGAGATGTTCATCGCGTCGTAGGGATCGGAAAGGTCGTATGCGTCGGGGAAGTTCAACGGCAATATCAGCCTAAGGCCCGATTCTTTGAGCTCCTTCAGGCGCTCATACTCGTCTCCGCCTCCTTTCACGATGAAGGACACTTCGAACTCTTCGCCGATCCGTCCGGCACGCAGGATGTTCTGCTTGTCGCCGGCGTCGAAGACGGCAGGCAGGTCGCGCAAAGCATTGAATGCGGCGAGTGAGATGTTGTATTCTTTTTTCGAGCCGCCGTTGCGGTACCATTGGGCGTCATAGAAGGTCTGACGTATCAAAGCGATGGCCCCCATGAGAGAGGCCGGGTAGTCTTGTGTGGAGCTTCCTTTGTCGAAGGAGAACTCTGCAGCTACACGATCCTTAACGACAAGCTCGTTCTCTCTTCCGTTTCCGAGCAGGACCAACGGCGCTGACCCGCGCACGATACCGTCCTTGTTCACCGCGACAACGGTACCGAAGCCGAGACGTCGAAGTTCATCGGCCCTCTTGGGGTCTGCCGCGAAGGTGCGGTAGCCTTCGTATTCGGCCCGGACCGCCTGATTCCAACTGTAGGCGCCTTTGGTGTTGGAAAGGAACTGAGGATACCCGTCATCCCCGCCGGGGGCGCGTTTCACTTCGGGCATCCCGTAGTCAGAGTGTATGTCGATGAAGGAAGGATAGATCGTCCTGCCGGAGACATCGAGGACAACGGCTTCAGACGGTACAGCGACCTCCCTGCCGACCTCCAGAATGATTCCATCCTTGATAAGGAGCGTAGCGGAATCGATAACCGTCTTGTAATCGACAAATATCCTCGCCCCTTTCAGCGCGAAGGCGGTATGCCGGGGATCAGGAGCACCGTTTACAGGAAATGTGGCTTGTGCGAAGGCGGCGGAAAGGCCGACTGCCATCGCCGCCGCTAACAGATAAACTGATTTCATGGATGGATGGAAAGGATTACGAATATAGCCATTTTAGCCTTTGTTCTGCGGTGTGAAGAAGAAGGAAACAGGTACCGTCGACGGAAGGGAGGAAACATCTATTTTTGGATAAAACTATCGCCCATGGACTCCAACTTACTCGCAAGCATCCATATCTGGTCGGTGATGCTTTTCGTTGTCATCTACCTGGTGAAAACGGTTTTGCTTTTCGCCAATCAGTCGCTGCTGGACCGCTTCACGCGCATCACCAAGGTCCCGGAAATGATCGTCAGTACCGTCTTCCTGATCTCCGGCATCTGGCTGTTCGTGATTGTCGGCGGAGTCAAGAATCTGCAGATCATCAAGCTGGTGATCGTATTCGCGGCCATTCCTTTAGCGGTCATGGGATTCAAGCGTAAAAAGAAATCAGTTGCCTTGCTCTCCTTCCTGCTGATCATCGCGGCATACGGGCTGGCTGAAATGGCCAAGAAGAAGCCTTATATCGAAAAATCCGTGGTCATCTCCATGGATGACGGCAGCGACCTTACACACGGCAAAAGGGTCTATTTCGCGAACTGTGTTTTCTGTCACGGAGAAAACGGAGACAAGATGTACCGTGGCGCCAACAACCTGAAGGATTGTCAGCTGAGCACCGATATGATCGGACAGATCGTCCGGGAAGGTGTAAAGGCCCGCATGCCTATGCCTTCCTATGCCCATCTCTCCGACAAGGATGTCGCGGCCGTCGCGCTGTACGTGGCCAACCTGAAGAACGTATCGGCTGTCACGGCCGAGTGAAGAAAACATCAGCAGATTGCCTTCCCAATCCCCCTTCAAGACCACCCGCGAACAGGAAACGGCGGTGCTTGTCGGCCTCATCACCAAGGGCCAGCGTGAGGAGCAACTCACCGAATACCTCGACGAGCTGGCGTTCCTTGCCGAAACCGCCGGAGCAAAGACCGTGCGTCGTTTCACGCAGAGGATGGAGTCGCCGGATCCGAAGACCTTCATAGGAAGCGGCAAGCTGAACGAAATCAGGGCTTTCGTAAAAGATCATAAGATCGACCTGGCCGTCTTCGACGACGAGCTGAGCGGTTCGCAGATCAAGAACATCGAAAAGGCGTTGGAGTGCCGCGTGCTTGACCGCAGCAACCTCATCCTGGACATCTTCGCCAAGAGAGCGCGTTCCGCCCAGGCAAAAGCACAAGTCGAACTGGCCCAGTACCAGTATCTGCTGCCGCGACTCACACGGATGTGGACACACCTTGAAAAGCAACGCGGCGGGATCGGCATGCGCGGCCCGGGTGAATCCGAGATAGAAACAGACCGCCGCGCGATACGCGATAAATTATCAAAGCTGAAAGAGCAACTCCGTCAGATCGAGAAGCAGAGCATCACCCAACGGAAGCAACGCGGGGAAATGGTGCGTGTGGCCCTGGTGGGATATACCAACGTCGGGAAATCGACCCTGATGAATCTGCTGAGCAAAAGCGAGGTGTTCGCCGAAAACAAGTTATTCGCCACGCTCGATACGACGGTACGGAAAATCGTGTTGGAGAACATCCCTTTCCTCCTTTCGGACACCGTCGGTTTCATCAGGAAGCTGCCGCACAACCTCATCGAATCCTTCAAATCGACGCTGGACGAGGTACGCGAGGCGGACATCCTCATGCACGTGGTCGACATATCCCATCCGAACTTCGAGGACCAGCTGAACGTGGTGAAAGAGACTCTTGCCGAGCTCGGGGCCGCCGACAAGCCGACGCTGTTGGTGTTCAACAAGATCGATGCCTACCGGTTTGTAGAGAAAGAAGAGGACGATCTTACGCCTGCCACCCGTGAAAACCTCTCGTTGGACGACCTGAAGAGAAGCTGGATGGCACAGCTCGGCGGCGGCTGCGTGTTCATCTCCGCCACCGACAGGAACAACATCGATGAATTGCGCGGGAGATTGATGGAACTGGTGAAAGAGGTCCACTTCCGGAGATATCCGAACCTGCTCTACAAACCTGAGTAGGCAGATCAGCGGGCTACGGAGAACTTCCGCGCCGCTACGATGCGGCGGTCCTCGTCGAGGAGCTGCATCAGATAATTGCCGGCAGGAAGTGCAGAGACGTCAAGACGTTCGGATCCCTGATTGATGGTTTTTTCAAACATTATCCTGCCTGTGATGTCGGTCAGTACGCATGTAAACCGCAAGGAAGGATTCACGGCCGCAACTTCGACATTCAGAAAATCGGATGCAGGCGTAGGGAAAAGTCGTACAGAGGATAGGATGGCTTGGTCAAGTTCGTCAATGCCTACGACGCCTGAGAACGAAAGTTCGTCCACGATGAACTCCGTTCCCTGTACGACTGCCGGATTGGAAAGCACAGGGGTCAATGGCAGGTGTCCGGAATTCAGGATGATGATACTGGAGTCCGGCTGGTTCGCAAAATCCCTGTATACAAGTACCACTTCGAAAGGCTGATACGAGGATACCTGTCCGGTAAGCGCAAGCTGGCCGAAAGCGATGGTGTCACGCCTTTGGTTGACTGCATCGTATTTCCATTTGAGAACGGTCACATGCGCTGAATCCTGTCCCTGAGGAGCGTATTTGTAATACCCGAGGAGTTTCCTGGAACGGACATTGTCAGGAACACCTTTATCTATTCTCAGTCCGGGACTGGTTGAAGTGAAATTACCGGTAAGGTTTCCGTTCGTAGCAACTCCCGGAACTGTCAATGAGAAAATAAAAACAGTAATCTGCGTACTTTTAAGATGGATGCTCGATGATCCATCGTGGGGGTCGGCTCCCTGAAAGGCAGAAGGTCCGCCTGAATAGGATTGGGAAAGGGAGTCCGAAGTGGTCCAACCGTCGGGTACACCACCAAGCAGGGAACCGGGGGCATAAGGTCGCCACTGCTCGAAACTACCGTTGGAAATCTGTGCAGATGAGGAACAGACAACAAGAAATGACACTAAGACGACCAGAAGATTTTTCATGACAGCTACGTTGATGACCAAAAATATGAAAAAGAACCGATTGGTGAAGAAGGACGCTTCTCGGGATGACGGCAGACAGAAGGGAATCAGCTTCCTACTTCCAGCTTAAGCCGCGTTCCGACCTTCAGCTCGTTCGACTCCAGACGATTGACCTCCTTGATCTTCTCGACCGTAAGGCCCTCATACCTGCGGGCTATGCTCGTCAATGTGTCACCGGGCACCACGACATGGTAAATGACTCCTGTCGGGAAGGTGACCGTTTCATCGGGTGCTGTGAGCGATGCCACGGTATCCGCCTGCTGCGCTTCCGGCTGCACCGGTGCAGAAGGCAGGGGCTTGGAGAGTTGAGCAGATGCGGGGGGCAGATTCTTCTGCGGAACACTCACATACACCTTCAGGGACTGACCTGCACGGAGGCGCGTGCTGCGAAGATGGTTCCAACGCTTAAGGTCGGAGACGGAGCAACGATAACGGGAAGCGATCGACTGCAGATGTTCTCCGCTGCGCACACGGTGATATTTGGTGACCTGACGTACCGTGAAATCGTCCTCCGTTGAAAGGGCTGTTGCCTGCCGAAGCTCCGGCTGCATCAATGACGCTTCCTGTGCAAGGTAGCTGTTGATGCGGCTGGTGGGCAGACGCAGGACCTGAGGCTGATCGCTTTCAGGGATCAATCCCTTCTTATAGACAGGGTTCAGATAGGCCAGTACTTCGTACGGTACGTTGATAGCATCCGCAGCAGTCCGCAGCTCAAGACGCCGGTTCACCAGCACGGTATCCACTTCGAAATAGTTGACCAGCGGTGGCACTCCCGTCAGGTTATGCTCCGAAGTGTGGTTCATCAGGTAGGTGACGGCGATGAATGCCGGAACATATCCCTTTGTCTCACGCGGCAAGTAGGGACTGATCTCCCAGAAGGTACGCTTGCCACCGGAGCGTGCAATCGCCCGGTTCACATTACCCGCACCGCAATTGTACGCCGCAATGACCAAAAGCCAATCGTTGTAGATGGCGTACATATCCTTGAAGTACTGGCAGGCTGCATAGGTCGACTTCACAGGATCCCTGCGGTCGTCCGTGTAGGAGGTCACCTTCAGGCCGTAAAGCCGTCCGGTGGAAAGCATGAACTGCCAAAGGCCTGTGGCACCGACAGGCGATACCGCCATCGGGTTGAGCGCACTTTCCACGACCGAGAGGTACTTGAATTCCAAAGGAAGTCCCTGCTGATCGAGGATTTCCTCGTAAAGCGGAAAATAAAGCTGTGCCAGTCCGATGACGCGTTCCGTGAGCGCACGCTTATGTATGCCGTATAATTCGATGTATTCCTTGACCTGTTCGTTGAATACCAACGGAATCGGAGTCTGGATACGCTCCATGCGCTGGCGGTATACCTCATCACTGTATGCAGGAATTTCACGCTCACCGAAAGCGGACGCTGACAGGGAGGAACCGGAAAGGCGCTGGATATAGCTTTGGTTTACCAAACTGTCCAGGGTGGCGACGATCGGATCATACGTGAGGGTCACCGCTGTCGTATCCGCGCCACGAACCGATGCGCAAGTGAACGCAACAGCGGCGAAAATGATGAAATGGCGAAAATTGACGATCATGGCCTCGATTTTAAGCGTAAAAACGCATTTTTTGATGGTTTTAAGCCTCGGAGGAGGGTGGCAAATGTAGGATTTCCACAGAATTAATCCTGATCCGGCAATGAAGATGCGAGGAGCGGATTTCCCGAATTGGTCCGAAACGGGGCAAAAGCCCTGTGGCGCCTAAAAAATCCGGAAATATATCGCCCTCGTGGCGCCTGATTAGTCAAGGCCACAGCAGAAAAACCGCTGTTCATGGCCCAATAAAGGTTACTGACTGAATAAATTCCCTTTTTAGGGGTTCTCCATAGTATTTTCTATTCTGTCTACTTGTACCCGACGGTGACCTGACCCCTTCCCGCCGGTTTCTCTCAGCCTCGAACATCAGCATCCTGCAGACTACAGGTCGTCGATCCGTTACTCCGGAAATCGGCAACTGTCCAATGCATCGGTCCATTCCGCGAAAAATGCAAACCTGCCAACCAACCACCACCAATGAGCTGCGAGGAAATCAGCCGCCACCTGAACAAGGTCGCAACCCTTTACCTTAAAGACAATAAGCGAAAAGTCGGATGGATATTCATCGAGAATGATCTTCCCGAAGAAGAAACGCTTCAAAAAATCTACTTTCTGAGCATTCAGAAAGGACGGAAACTGATTACTGCCCTGGAGACCGGCGACATGAAATTGCTGGAGCCGCACAGCGAAGTGATTGCTGTCGGGGAAATCGAGCGGATACGCTCTACCAGAGGCTGACCGGAAGAATCACTTGGCGTCTCCGCCCTTTTCGTCGGTGCCGTTCTTGGCATCCTTGAACTCCCGTACGCCTTTTCCTAGACCGCGCGCCAGATCAGGAATCCGTTTGGCTCCGAAAAAGAGCAGGATGACGACCAGGAGGATGATCACCTCACCGGTGCCGATTCCGCCTAAGATTCCGAGTAATACCGTGGACATCTGATTGGTTTTGAGACCTCAAAGATAGTGTTTTTAACGGGATGGCCGGTCACCTTGCTGCCAGCCAAGGTTGAGGGTCCATTTTGGTGCTGCCCTTCCAGATTTCCAGATGCACCTCCGGGCGCCCGTCGCCGTCCGGATCCATGATCGTACCTATCGGTTGTTTGGTCACCACACGTTCGCCCGCAGCAACCGATACCTGCTGGAGGTTCGAGTAGACCGTGAAATACTCTCCGTGTTGGATCAGCACTGCATACTTGTCAAGCACCTTGAAGACACGGATCACCTTGCCTTCGAACACGGCACGCGCACGGACCCCTTTGCCGGTCGTGATATCGACGCCGTTGTTATTCACGATAATGTCTTTCCAGGCCGGATGAGGATGCGTACCGAACGTGCCGGTGATGATACCCTGCTCGACCGGCCAGGGCAGACGACCACGGTTACTTTCGAAGTCCGTGCTCAAACGGATGGACTCCGGCGTATTGGTCAGTACGGAAGGAGTGGAATAACGTTCCGTCTTCGCAGGCACTTTCTTCTCTACACTGGCTGTAGCCGACGATCCGCTGCGTTTCTTGCCGGCGGCCGTGGCCGCTGCTATCTCCTGACGGATGATCTGCTCGATTCTTATGGAAAGCAGTTTCTCCTCCGACTGTTTCTTTTTCAATTCGCCGCGGAGCTTCTTCTCATTGGCGGAAAGATTGCTGATCAGTTTTTCCTGCTGCCGCTTTTCCGCCGCCAGCCGTTGCTTTTCCTCCTGCTTGCTGGCAAGCAGATTGGACTTCTCCGATTTGACCTCCTGCAATTCGTGGCGTTTTCCGGAAAGTGAGTCTTGCGTGGCCTGGATGAGCTCTCGCTGCCGCAATCGGTAAGCCGTAAGCTGTTGCAGATACTTCAGTCGCTTATAGGCCTGATGGATGTCCTCCGCGGATAAGATGTAAGACAGTCGGGAAAATGCACCCTGCCGCTTGTAGGCGTTGACCAGCATGCCTGCGTACTGGGTACGGAGCACTGTCAGCCTGCTGTTCAGGGAATCGATCCTAGACGATACCGTCCCCAACTCGTTCTCGACCGTCGTGATTTCCGTACTGATCGTATTGATCAGCTCCGATCGGTAATTGATCTTCTTGTTAAGTGTGACCAACCTGTTCATCGAGGTGGACTTGTTCTTCCTGGTCTGGTTCAGGAGACGGTTGGTGTAATCGATGTCCTTCTTGAGCTGCTCTTTCTTTTTTTCCAGCTCCTTCTTGGACTGGGAAAAAACAGCGGGCGACGAAACAAGAAGCACGATAAAGGTCAACGCCAGGCACACGAAATTCCCGGGGTTCAGGGCGTAAAAAAGGCCCGAATCGCCTGAAATGGCTTTTTTTTCGTGTCCGCGGTTGCTCATACTGATTATCGCCTGCCCGTATTAACGGACGAATCATGAACCGGATTTTACGGAAAAGCGTGAAAAAGGTTGCTTGGAATGGCCTCAGGTGAGGAACGGTAACGTCCCGGGCGTTTCACATACCGGCAAGCTGCCGCCTCACTTCTTATCGTACCTCTCCGGAATCGTGAACGGTAGCGTTACGGTCTCTTCCGCCGTTACCTTCGAAAAACTCACCTTCATGATGACTGGTGTGGAGGCGAAAAAAGTGACGACCATGTTCTGGGGAAAAAGCCGGCTGTTTACCGGGAGAAATGCGGAATAAGTCGCCTCGACCCAGCGGTCCAGTTTGTCGTCCGTGACCCGCGACTTTACGATCCGGTAATTACCGTCGATCCAGAAATCCTGTATGACCGGGCGGGCGGGATCCTTCTCCTCCATCGCACGACGGATCTGGCGCTTGTTGAGCGTACTCAGGATGGCGTAGGGTTCCTCTTCATAATAGGAGCGGATCTTTTCGTTGCGCTGGTACATGAAATAATTGCCCAGCAGGACCGCCTGCATCATGTCGAAATCGACCTGCGTCCGCAACATGTCCGTCAGATACTCGAAACTGCGGACCTTCCATTCCTTGTGGACACGATCAAGCAGCACCAGGCTGTCGCGATTGATGAGCACACGTGCAGCTTCGATGCCCAACAGCGGCGTAATCGATATCCAGATGACACTGTCCCTGCGCATCCGTATGTTCACATCGAAGGAGCTCGTTTCTCCGGTTTTATCGGTATAATCCACCTGCGCCTTCGCAGTCAGCCATTCGAATTCGAACTGATGACTCATGACGCTGTCGAACACTTCGGAAGCCAGAGAAGTTTTGGGCTTGGCAGGCGGAGGTGCGGCTTCCGCTTTTTTGGGAGTACGGCAGGAGCTGCCGACCATCATGGCCAGCAAGAGGAAAGGCAACACGAGTTGCTTCGCACTTACGGGTATGAACATGGTCGCAGGTCTGCTCACTCGATGTATTTCTTCTGAAGGATCTTCTGGTCCAGTTGTTCTGAGGCGCCCTCGCCGGCGGCCTTGGCTTTTTGCCAGTACTCCATGGCTCCTTCCGGATCCCCTAATTTGTACAGGATGTCTCCGTAGTGTTCCAGCACGACGGCGCTGGAATCGGCTCCGTGCTGCATGGCCTTCCCGACCCATGTCTTGGCCTCTTGGAATTTACCCATGACAAACATGATCCAGCCATAGGTGTCCTCGAAGGACGACTGATCGGGTTCAAGCTCGTTGGAACGACGGGACAACTCCTCCGCCTTGGTAAGGCGGTCGCCACGAAGACTCAGGAAATAGGCGTAATTGTTCATTAAGGTCGCATCCTTGGGATCGAGAAGAAGGGCATGGTCGTAGCTGTCATCGGACTTGGCAAAATCGCCAAGTTCATGATAGGCCTCGCCCATGGTAGAGTAGAAAGAGGACTCCAGCTGAGGATTGTCGACCACCATGTTGACTCCTGATTTCAGCACGGTTACCGCCTCCGCATATCGTTTTGCATGGCTCTTCGCCAGTCCGTTGAAGAAATACACCAAGGGCTGGTCGGGGAAAAGTAATAGCGCCTCTTCACTGTCCTTGAGCATGGCATCCCAGTCCTGCAGCTGGGAATCGATCAGCAACGACTGGCTGAATACGGAGTAATCCCGGGATCCCAGTTCGCGGGCCCTGCGGTATTCGGCCCTGGCATCTTCGTATTTCTTATCCAGCGCCAGGAAGTCGGCTCGGGCAGCATGAGGACGCGGATCGGCGGGATGGGTGGCGACCAGGATGTTGCTCAGCTCCATCGCCTGCTCCTTGAGCTCCGGATACATTTCGACCAGGGAATAGTACGAACTGAGGATGGAAATCTTGGTGTCGATATCCAGTTGCGGATTAGCGACTGCCTTCTTGAGTTCAGCGAAGGACTTCTCTTTTTCGCCGGCGGTACGGTAGAAATCGGCAAGTGAAAGGCTGATGAACGGATTGTCCGGATCGATTTCCTCGATGCGCTGATAGGTTTTCAGTGCGTTGGCATTGTCGCCGACGGACTGGTAGAGCTCGGCAAGCATGCCATAGGCCTGCACATCCGTGGAATCGTGCGCGATCAGACGCTTCATCTCCTCGATGGCGCGCTCGGGTTTGTTGACCTGCTGGTAGATCCTGCACTTGTTCATCGACACTTCCTGGTCGATCCCGAAACGGGCTTCCAGCCGGTCATAGGTCTTCAGCGCAGCATCAGGATCACCACCGAACACATAGGCCTGAGCCAGCTGATGATAGTAATCCTCCTCGTCCGGATGACCGGAGACCATCCGTTCCAATACCTCGGAGGCTTCCTTGAAACGCGAATTGCGCTGAAGGACCTCCGCATATTGCTGGGCATACCATACATTGTCCGGATCCAGCTTGTAAGCGGACTTGCTGAAAAAAAGCGCATCTGCGTATTTCTTCTGCTGCATATAGACGTTCGACAGCTCGAACATGGCGGCAGCATTCTGCGGATCCTTGCGTATTACTTCGGAGAACAACGCGACGGCTTCATTGTGATTGCCCAGGATCTTCTCCTTGTTCGCATTGATGAAGGTATGCGTCACATCCGCGCGTTGCACCGGAGTGAGGGCGTCCTTGGAAGAGGATCCCGACTGTACCTTGGTAGCGCCTCCGCATCCTGCAAGTATCAGCAGCGGAACAACCGGAACGAGCAGGGACCGAAGTCGGAGAAAGGAAAACGCGGAGATCATTGGTGCGTTGAATAATCGCTGAGACTGAGTCGTGAAGCAGTACCGGAATACTCCGCGTGATGCCCGAGCATGGAATTCTGCAGGACGGCGTCATTGATCCTGGTATTTGTCTGCAGGATGCTGTCTGAAATGACGGAATTGCAGATGCGGGAGCCGGCCCCGACCGATGCGTGCGGACCGATGACACTGTTCACCAGTTCGACATTCTCACCGATGAAACAGGGAGGTATGATCACGGAGTTGACGGAACGCACAGAGGCCGCAATCAGCTTATCGGAGCGGTGATGCTCGAGAACTCGACGGTTGGTATGTACGGTCGCATCCTTGTTTCCGCAGTCCAGCCATTCATCGACCTTGCCGGGGACGAATTGCAAGCCCTTTGATTTCATGTTCTCCAGGGCATTGGTGAGCTGGTATTCCCCCTTCTCCATGACATCGTTGTCGATAAGGTACTGCAGTTCGCTCCTGAGGTTCTCACCGTCACGGAAATAATAGATGCCGATGATCGCCAGATCGGATACGAACTCCTGAGGCTTCTCCACGAAATCGGTGATGATGTTCTTATCATCCACTTTCACCACGCCGAACATGCGGGGGTCGTCGATACGGTTGACCCAGATGACTCCGTCCCTGCTTTCGTCTATGGTGAAGTCGGCTTTGAAAAGCGTGTCCGCAAACGCCACGATCACTTTTCCCGTCAGCGCGGTCTGCGCACAAAGGATGGCATGTGCGGTCCCCAGCGGCTGCTCCTGATAATGGATGGTGCCCTTGGCGCCGAGACGCGCCGCGATGGCGACGAGCTGACGTTCTACCTCCTCGCCGAAGTCGCCGATCACATAGGCGATCTCCTCGACTTTCTCTTTGCAGGTACGGGTGATATCTTCAACCAGCCATTCTACGATCGGTTTTCCGGCTACCGGAATCAAGGGTTTGGGGACCGTGAGGGTGTGCGGACGCATCCTTTTACCCATTCCGGCCATTGGTACGATTATTCTCATGCTTTTGAAAAATTATCGGTAGTGTTCACTGTTTACCGGTCGAGCCGAAGCCTCCGGCGCCGCGACGGGTCTCTTCAAGTTCTTCCGCCTGCAGCCACTCCACACGCTCGTGCTTTGCGACGACAAGTTGGGCGATCCTTTCGCCGTCCTCTACAACGAAATTTTCCGACGAGAGATTGACCAATATCACTTTTATTTCTCCTCGGTAATCGGCATCCACTGTTCCGGGCGAATTCAGCACCGTGACACCCTTCTTGGCCGCAAGACCGCTTCGGGGCCTGACTTGCGCCTCGTAACCGACGGGAAGTTCGATGAACAATCCGGTAGGCACCAAGGCTCTTTCCAACGGACGCAGCGTCAGCGACTCCGTAAGATGGGCGCGGAGATCCATGCCGGCTGCACCGGCGGTTTCATACGCGGGCAAGGGATGCCGCGATCGGTTGATGATTTTGACGTTCATGCCAGAAGACCGTAAGGAATCAACGGTCACGCGAATTTAAGGCTTTTCCTGCGGAGAAAGAGCCAGACAACCGCCGGAAATACCGGCAGCAGGAGCGAATGTACCAGGTACCTTGACCACTGTTCCGTCACGAAACCGTCGAAATAGGCACTCGCTCCCCACAATGCGACGGCCACCGACACTGACATGATGAAGATGCCGGTATCATAGGGGACTTTATAGTAGCGCTGACCGACCGCATACGAAGCGACCATCATTCCTGCATAACAGGCAAGTGTGGTCCATGCCGCACCCAAATATCCCAACGGGGGAATCAAAAGGAAGTTGAGCACCAGGGTGACAATCGCACCGGACAACGAGAACCACGCCCCCCAGGCGGTCTTACCGGTGAGTTTATACCAGATGGAAATATTGAGGTAGACACCAAGACAGAGATTGGCCAAGAGCAGAACAGGAACTACCGTAAGCCCGGAGCGGAAATGTTCGCCGATGAAATGGCGGAAGAAGTCCATGTACAGCATGACGACCAGAAAGATGAAGGCACAGCCGATCACGAACCAGTTCATCACCCGGGCATAGATCTGTCGTGCGTCCTCCTTCCCTGACTGACTGAAGAAGAACGGCTCTGCAGCATAGCGGAACGTCTGCACGAACAGTGTCATCAGTATGGATAGTTTGTAGCAGGCCCCGTAGATGCCGAGCTGGTCCAGCGCCGTAGCGGAATCCCTGACAAGATACGGGAGCATGATACGGTCGAAGGTCTCGTTCACCATCCCTGCGAAACCGGCTACCATAAGCGGCAGACCGTACCGCATCATACGGGCCCAGAGCGCCTTGTCGAAACCTTCCGTAACGGGAACAAGTTCGGGAAGAAGGACGAACAACGTGATAAGACTGGCCAGCAGATTGGAGAGGAAGACATAGCCTACGGCTGCGGAAGTATCGTAGGCAGCGGCATCACGGTTGTAAACCAGGAAATACAGATTGAAGCCGATGTTGAGGCCGATGTTCAGCAGCCGTATCGCCGCGAACTTGACCGCTTTTTCCTGTTGCCGCAGGCGAGCAAAGGGAATCGCCGTGACGGCGTCCGCAGCCAGGATGCCGGCGAACCATATGACGTACGTACTGAGTGGTTGCCCGCTGCCCGCCGCAAGCGAAAAAGCGCCGGCAATCGGGTCGGCAAAAAACCAAGCCAGTGCGAAGAAGGCGACAGAAGTTCCGATCAACGAAAGCAACGCCGTGGAATAGACTTTAGGGTTGCCGCTCTCCGTCTGCGAGAAGCGGAAAAAAGAAGTCTCCAATCCGAACGTAAAGAGGATATTCAAGAATGCCGCATATGCATAGAACTGGGTGACAATACCGTATTCTGCAGTGTCAAAGACACGTGTATAGAGCGGAACCAAAAGGTAATTCAACAGCCTCCCGAGGATGCTGCTGAGTCCGTACACGGCCGTCTGACCGGCAAGTTTCCTGAAAATCGACACGGATGAGTTGTTACTTCGACGATAGGTACCGTTCAAAGGTCATTCAAACCGACCGACCTCCGTCCGGCAGTGTCATCGACTTTTAAGGCATCCGGGGTGCATATCCCCTCAGCCCCGGCGGAAAGCCGCCTTGCGTTTCTCCAGAAAAGCGCTGACTCCTTCCTTGAAGTCGTCTGTGCCGAAACATTTGCCGAATTCCTCGACCTCCGTCTTGAATCCGTCCTCTCCTTCACGGAAGTATGCATCGACGCAGCGGATGACGCCTGCGACAGCCTTGGGGCTCTGTGCTTTTATCTTCTCGACGATCTCCGACACCTTCGCCATGAGCTGCTCCTGAGGCACGACATGATTGACCAACCCCAGACGATGTGCTTCTTCGGCGCCGATCATATCAGCCGTCATGAGTAACTCCATGGCCTTGCCCTTTCCGATCAGCTGCACCAGTCGCTGCGTGCCAGCATAGCCCGGGATGACTCCCAGCTTCACTTCCGGCTGACCGAACTTCGCGTTGTCGGACGCTACACGCAGATGACACGACATGGCCAGCTCACATCCTCCCCCGAGCGCGAATCCGTTCACCGCCGCTATGACAGGCTTTGAACAATCTTCGATGCTCTTGAAAACGACGTGACCGTCCGCGCTCAGTTTTTTTCCCTCCTCCACCGAGTAATGGGAGAACTCGGCGATGTCTGCGCCGGCTACAAAGGACTTAGAGCCGGCACCCGTGATGACTATGGCGGCGATTCCGTTGTCTTTCTCCGCGGTCATCACCGCATCGCCGATTTCCTGGATGGTCTCGTGGTTAAGCGCGTTGAGTTTGTCGGGGCGGTTGACCGTGACGGTCAGCACTTCGTTCTCGAGGTGCAGCAGGATGTTGGTATACGTCTTCATCAGGATAGTGTTATAGGTTCAATAGTGGCAAATCCGGAGAACTGCAGGAGGCTTATTACCACAGGACGGTCATGGTTTGCAGACGGGATTTCAGAAACCTCTGCGCTGTGCCACTTCGGCGCGGATATAATCGACGATGGTTGTGGTATCGGTGCCCGGAGGGAAAAGACGTCCAACGCCCATCTCCATCAAGTGCTTCATGTCGGCGTCAGGGATGATGCCTCCGCCCGTGAGCAGGACGTCGTTCATTCCTTTTTCCTTCATCAGCTGGATGATCTTGGGAAATACGGTCATGTGGGCACCGGAAAGGATGCTGACACCGATAACGTCCACGTCTTCCTGCAAAGCGGCATTCACCACCATGTCCGGCGTCTGTCGCAATCCGGTGTAGATCACCTCCATTCCCGCATCGCGGAGGAAAGAGGCGATGACTTTTGCACCACGGTCGTGACCGTCGAGGCCGACCTTGGCAATCAATACACGTAACGGACGGGCGGAAGTCATAGGAGGTGCAAATTTACATTATTAAACGCTCGCCTCGGAAAGCGGCAGCTCCAGCGTGAATACAGTGCCTGCGCCGGGGGTGCTCTCGAAAGTAACCTTTCCTCCGCACTGTTCCACGATGTTCTTTACCATGGCGAGTCCCAAACCCGTGCCGCCGGATTTGGTCGTGAAGTTAGGCACGAAGATCCGGCTGCGCTGCTCTTCGCTGATTCCCACCCCGTTGTCACGTACGGAAATCAGTACGGAGCCGCTCTTGAGCACAAGCTCCACATCGATTCTGCCTTCCCATCCTTCGGGAACGGCCTGCACGGCATTCTTCAGCAGGTTGGAAAACACCCGGTTGAGTTGTGCGGGATCGGCTTTGACATTTACCGGGGATGGCAGAGTAT
Source organism: Bacteroidota bacterium (assembly GCA_046052345.1). Classification (GTDB taxonomy): domain Bacteria; phylum Bacteroidota; class Bacteroidia; order AKYH767-A; family 2013-40CM-41-45; genus Pollutiaquabacter. Next base: position 44,911 of record JBJOMN010000022.1, read on the forward strand.
TGAAGGAAAACCGGTGATCGGAGGACTCCCTGAACAGCTCGATGGTCTGTTCCAGCACGGTGCGTACATCCAGCACAACCGGTTCCGGCCTCGGCATCTGGGCGAAATTGGAGAATTCGGAAGCGATCGATGAAAGTGTATCGATCTGCTGGATAAGCGTCTGTGCCATTTTTTCGGTCATGGCTTCCCGGTCCTCGCGATGCTCCTTCCAGGCGCGCTGCAGGTGCTGCACGGACAACTTCATCGGCGTAAGCGGGTTCTTGATCTCGTGCGCGACCTGTTTGGCCATTTCCCGCCATGCGCCTTCGCGTTCGCCCTGTGCCAGGCGCTCGGCGGAATCGGAAAGCTCCTTCAGCATTCGATTGTATTCGTCCACCAGCTGACCGATCTCGTCTTTAGCCGCATAACGGATCGGTTCATTCTTACGGCCCAGCCGGACTCCTGCCATCTTTTCCTGGATAAGGGACAGCGGTTGTGTGATACGGGAGGAGATGAATGCCGTCAGGAAGACGGCAAGGGCGAAGAGCAGCACATAGATATTGAGCAGCGCAGAAAGAAATCCGGATATCTCCCTGCTACGCTCTTTCTGTTTTTCAAAGTAAGGCAGCTGCAGAAAGCCCGTCATGTTTCCCTGCTGGGACAGGAAAGGCGCGTATGCAGCGATGTAACTCAGTCCTCCGACCTGCTCACGGTCCAGAAATTGCGTCTGGCGGGTTTCACGCAGATGGGAATATGCGTGCGGATTCATGCGTTCGGAAACGATCCCCTGTTCGTAGATCCGCGGCTGCGAGGAGAAGACCAGTCTTCCGCGGCTGTCGAAGATATTGAAGTCGATGTTGGTGTTCTTCGCGATCGTCTGGAGACGGGTTCCCAATTCCGTGGAAACAGGGATCGAAAAGTCCTGCTCGCTGCGCAGCATCTCATCCAATTCGATCCACAGACCGTTCAGGTGCTCGCTGATGGTGCGGCGCTGGTCGTCCTCGTATTTGGAGAAGATGTAACGGGCGGTACCGGTTCCAATACCTATGAAAGACAGGACGACCAGCACGAATACGGAAACACGGATCCGACGCGTCAAGGACGATTGCACCGGTGTTCCGCGGACGAGACGGATCACCACATGACAGCCGTAAAGGAAAAGACCGAAGAAGGTGAACACCCAGGAGAACAACGTGATGAACGAGAAGCCTGAAGTCGCAGGCTTGGAAACCACGACAGTCTTTCCTCCCTCACGGTAGACCATATGATCGAAGCCGTCCGCGTGCATGCGGCGGTACTCTCCCGGACCGGAAATCTCGTAGGACATTCCGTTCACGGCATAGGGGAACCTGCCGTACTCTACAGCGAGACTTCCATCAGTATAGATGGCATAACTGTAATTCTCCGGCAATTCGCGCTCACGTGGCATGCCGCTGATGAACAACTCCGGGAATCCTTGTGCGGAAGCGAAAACCCTGGGCCTCAGGTTCACCGAAATGGCGGCCATGGTATCACCCGAGGACGAATACATTGGTACGAATGCGACATATTCCATCCTTCCGAGACGGTCCGAAAGGGAGTACAGGAAAGCCTGATCGGTAGGCTGCCCTTCCTGTTCAGCCCATTGGAAAAAGCCGCGCACTGAATCAGCGACCGAAGAGGAGAACTCGAAGCGGCTGAGGTAGCTCCTGAGGTAGCGGGAGGCGATCATCGCCTCGACGGCATCCGAAGCGGCCGGACCGTTTCGGGCCAGACCGGCGATAACAGGATCACGGCTGATCTTCTGCAGCTCGGCACCGAGAAGATATTCGGCGACGGGATCCCGCTGCATGCCGACCCGTTGAGCGACTTGGATCCTCTCCTCCAACTCTTTCTCCATGGTGAACGCCTGCAAGTTCAATCCCGTGAATACGGAAACGGAAATCAGCGCAGCTACGGTATACTGCAGATTCCACCTCCATCCGGCCGAAGGGAAGAAAAGCATCAACGACAACACCTGGGCCGTATAGATGAAGGCGATACAGGCCAGCGCGATGAACGTATGGACATCCACCGTAGAGAGGTCTTCGATGTTGAAGGATATCCGAGAATCCATCACCAGCCCCTTCAGCAGCAGATAATCCGCGTAAAGGAAAAATGCGAACAACAGCGACAGTGCCACGCGCGAGGCCGCTTTCCCTGAACGTATCCGCCGGGGAAACAGCGAAGCGATCGTCAGCACCGTCAACGCGTTCAAAAGAAGGTCGCCCAGTGAATTGCCGAACCAGTTGCTGGCGTAAACGGAAGGACTGAAAAATCCGGTGGCATACAGATAGGCAGGATGCCCGGAAAACAAGGTCCATCCTCGCAAAATAAGAAGTGCCAGGATAGCTTTACCCCTTCTGTCCGCCTTCGATCCCGCCCAGGAGCGGATACCGGAGAGCAGAAGAAGCACGACAGCCCACCAAAGTGCGGTCACCGAAGTATCGTCGGCCGAGAGCGTGAATCCTTCAGAAGAAAGCGTGGTGATCTCCGATCCGTCCGGCGCATGAAAAGCGGGGCCGTTCCCGGACCGCATTCCCGTCGGAAGCTCCAGGGCGGGATTGAAATCATTCCGCAGATATCGGTTTTCATAGGAATAGCGGTGACGGACGAGCAGCAGCCCGACTGCTGTAAGGTCCCCTTGCCGTTTCATGCGGAGCCAGAAAGTACCGTTGGGAAGTTCCGCCAGCATGCCGTCCTGCAATGTATCCGGAAGCCGGAAAGGCAGATCGGGTTCCGCATCCGTCCAACGGTACAGCCCATCTCCGCTGTACAGGAAATACGATGCTTCCCGTATCCTTTGAGAAAGGATGCCGCGGAAGAATTGCTCGGAGGTGTCGCGCAGAATATCCGACAGACGACTGTCCAGTGTCCGGTCCAGTTCTCGCAGCCGATTTTCCGCACGGCGGAGAATTTCTTCCTGAGGGCCGAACCGGTCCGACTGCCAGAGGAGCAGACCTGCTGCAAGAGTGACCGCAAGCGGAAGCAGGAAAAGTCGAAGACGTCGGAGCAGGTTTTTCAAGGTCAGTTGGAATAGGCGGATTCGCCCAGGATGAATTTACGGATGACCACAGGAAAATATTTGTGTTCGAGGGCGTGTATTTTTTCGGCCAGCAACTCCGGTGTGTCGCCGGATGCGACGTGGCAAGCAGCCTGAAAAACGATGTCCCCTTCGTCGAAGCGTTCATTCACTTCGTGGACGGTGATGCCGGACATGATGGCACCGGATGCGATGACGGCCTTATGGACATGCATGCCGTAATACCCTTTGCCCCCGAATGCGGGAAGCAGCGCCGGATGTATGTTCAGCATGCGTCCACGGAAGGCGGCGACCAGCGACGGAGGCACCAATAGCAGGAAACCGGCAAGGACGACGAAATCGATCCCGTTTTCAAGCAACAGGCGAAGTACGCCCTGCTCGTCCCTGAATTCTTCGCGGGTGAAGACAGAACAAGGCACACCCAAACGCTCGGCCCTGAGGATGACTCCTGCGGAGGGATTGTTGGTCAATATCATCGCAACCCGGATATCGGCGGATTTCGCAAAGTGCCGGACGATCTGTTCCGCATTGGAACCGGAGCCGGAAGCCAGAATGGCGATTTTTTTCATGGATGTTGTTCGAAACCCTGCGGATGAATTAACAATGAGTTAACGTTGGCCCGAGGGAATTGATTTACCTTGCCTGCGAATTTAACTCACGAAAAGCCCAGAGATCCATGTCACTGAACAGTATTTTCCAGTATCTGGTCCCGAAAGACCGCAAATTCATCCCCCTGTTGGAGCAAGCTTCCGCCAATCTCGTGGAGGTTTCCAAGGTGCTTTATGAAATGCTCACTACCTCCGACCGTAACAAACGAACGGAGCTGATCCGACGGATCGAGAACCTGGAGCACAAAGGCGATGAGATCACCCACACGATCTTCAACGAGCTGGCGAGCACCTTCATCACCCCGTTCGACCGCGAAGACATCCAGTATCTGGCCGCCGGGCTGGACGACATCCTCGATTATATACACGGTTCGGCCAAAAGGATGGAACTCTACAAGGTGGATCCGGTACACCCCGCCATGGTGAAGCTGGCCGAACTGATCATGCAGTGCGCCACCGAACTGAACCAGGCGGTGGGAAGTCTGCGCAGCATGCGTAACATCCCCCGTATCCGCGAATCGCTCGTCAAGGTTAACAGCATCGAAAACCATGCCGATGACCTCTTCGACAACGCGGTGGCAAGGCTTTTCGAAGACGAAAAGGACGCGGTGGAGATCATCAAGCTGAAAGAAGTGCTTTCCGCCCTGGAGACAGCCACCGACAAATGCGAAGACGTCGCCAACGCGATAGAAACGATCATCGTCAAACAAGCCTGATCACGTTTTAAACAAGCCTTTCCTCTATGACGCTTCTTATAGTAGTCATCTTCCTTGCTCTTGCGTTCGACTTCATCAACGGCTTCCACGATGCCGCTAACTCCATCGCGACCGTCGTCTCCACCAAGGTGCTGTCACCGCTGAGCGCTGTCATCTGGGCCGCCTTTTTCAACTTCGTCGCCTTCTTCATCTTCAAGGACCATAGTGTGGCGAACACCATCGCCAAGACTGTGCAGGAGAAATTCACGGCACCGGACATGAATCCGATGCCGATGATCTTTTCCGGCCTGCTGGCGGCTATCACCTGGAACCTGCTGACCTGGTGGTACGGGATCCCCTCCTCCTCCTCCCACACCCTTATCGGCGGATTCGCAGGAGCTTTCCTGGCCGCCTACGGTACACAGGCCATCCACAGCGGTGTCGTCTGGGCGACAGTCATATTCATCTTCGTAGCACCGATGGCGGGTATGATCATGTCGTACCTGATCTCCATCTGGTTCCTGAACTCTTTCCGGAAAGCGGTTTGGATGAAAGCGGTCTCCCTGGCGATCATCATCGGTGTCTGTTGGTCGGTCCTGAACGTGCTTGAATACAAAAAGGATTTCAACGGCGGCAGCTCCTATACGCTGCAATTCACCTCCAAGACCGGCAAGGACGACTTGAAGAAGGCACTTACTTTCAAGGATGCCAACGGCAAGGAGTGTCTGCCGGTGATCGGCGCGGGAAAGGACAGCCTCGGTCAGCCGGATAAGACCGGTACCTTGTATGTGGTGCGTACCGATTATCTGAAGAAGAGCGGAGAGGTGGCCGAAAATCCGGAACTCACCGCCGCCATCATGGGCAAGCTGGAAGCAGAAGGCAAGTCCTGCTCCGTGTTGGAGATACACCGGATCAGTGCGGACACGGATCCTAAGGAACGGTACGACGCCTCCAATCTCAAGAACAACTTCGAGACCTACTGGCTGAAGGTGGTCTTCCACGGTGCCAATTTCAAATGGATACTGCTGGGTCTGATCGTACTGATCATCGGTGTCACCACCCTGTTCCTCAGTTCGATGACGAATACGCAGACCAGCGTGGTGTTCAAGCGGCTTCAGCTGGTATCCTCCGCGGCATTCTCCATCGGACACGGCGGCAACGACGCCCAGAAGGTAATGGGTATCATCGGGGTGGCCTTGATAGCCAGCGGTGATATCGGCAGCATGAAAGAGTTGCCCAACTGGGTCCCGCTGGCCTGTTATGCCGCCATCGGCCTGGGTACGCTGAGCGGCGGTTGGAAAATCGTCAAGACGATGGGCAGTAAAATCACCAAGGTGACGCCTTTCGAAGGTGTCGCTGCTGAGACCGCAGGAGCCATCACCCTCTTTTTCACGGAAGGGTTGAAGTTTCCGTGGAAGATCGCCGGAGAAACAATCAAAGGCATTCCGGTTTCCACCACCCACACAATCACCGGCTCGATCATCGGCGTCGGCGCGACCAAAAGATTGTCTGCCGTCCGTTGGGGCGTGACTTTCAACCTGGTATGGGCCTGGATTCTCACCATTCCCGTTTCGGCACTTCTGGCCGCCATTTTCTTCGGGGTGGTTAAAATGTTCCTGAAATAGTGGTCGAATCCTAACTACTTGAAAAAAAGGCGCTTGCAAGCAGGCGCCTTTTTTTTTGTCCGATTAGCGGCCGCTTCCGGACGACTTCCTTAAAGATATATTTAAGAAATTGATTGTCAGAGAAATAACTAAACGTCCGCTATTTTGAATTTCGGGGGATTCGCTTTTAATTTGCAGCCTAAATTAACCCACCTAATCCTAAATCAGAGAATCATGTCTGAAATTGCAGCAAAAGTCCGTTCCATCATCGTTGACAAACTCGGTGTGGACGACAAAGAAGTGACCACTGAAGCAAGCTTTACCAATGACCTGGGCGCAGATTCGCTCGACACGGTTGAGCTGATCATGGAATTCGAGAAGGAATTCAACATCGCCATTCCGGACGACCAGGCAGAGAAAATCTCCACGGTTGGTCAGGCGATCGAATATATCGAGAAGAACGTAAAGTGATCTTTACCCCTTATGCAGGATCCGTTGGCTGATTTTCCGGGCATCGGATCCTGTTTCTATTTTTATCCCGGCAAGTCCAATACTTTTCATTCCCCATTAGCATGCAACTGAAACGTGTCGTTGTAACAGGATTGGGAGCATTGACGCCCCTTGGCAATTCCCCCGAAGAATTCTGGACCGGATTGGTGAACGGTGTCAGCGGAGCAGGACCCATCACCAAATTCGACGCCTCAAAATTCAAGACACGTTTCGCCTGCGAAGTCAAGGGCTTCGACCCGAACGATCATTTCGACCGTAAGGAAGGCCGCAAACTGGACGGCTTTTCCCAGTACGCGCTGGTCGTTGCGGAGCAGGCCGTAAAAGACGCCGGTATCGACATGGAGACCATCAACCACGACCGTGTCGGGGTGATCTGGGGCTCCGGTATCGGCGGACTCAAGACCTTCCAGGACGAAGTCATCGCCTTCGGGCGCGGCGACGGAACTCCGCGGTTCAATCCGTTCTTCATCCCCAAGATGATCGCCGATATCGCCTCCGGACACATCTCCATGAAATTCGGTTTCCGCGGGCCCAACTTCACCACGGTTTCCGCATGCGCCTCTTCGACCAACGCCTTGATCGATGCCTTCAACTACATCCGACTGGGCAAAGCGAACATGTTCATCTCCGGAGGTTCCGAATCGACCATGAACGAGACCTGTGTCGGCGGCTTCAACGCGCTGCAGGCCCTTTCCATGCGCAACGACGACCCTAAGACCGCTTCGCGTCCCTTCGACCTGAACCGTGACGGGTTCGTTCTCGGCGAAGGTGCAGGCTGCATCATCCTTGAAGAACTCGAACACGCCAAGGCCAGAGGCGCAAAGATCTACGCCGAAATGATCGGCGGCGGCATGTCCGCCGATGCCTATCATATGACCGCTCCGCATCCCGAAGGGCTCGGTGCCGCCAACGTCATGCGAGCGGCTCTCGAAGATGCAGGACTCTCCACCGCCGACGTGGATTATATCAACGTACACGGCACCTCGACACCCATCGGTGACCCGCAGGAGATCAAGGCCATACAAGCCGTTTTCGGAGAAGATGCCTACCGGTTGAACATCAGTTCCACCAAATCGATGACCGGCCACCTGCTCGGTGCCGCCGGAGCCATCGAAGCCATGGCCTCCATCATGGCAGTCATGCACGATACTGTCCCTCCGACCATCAACCATTTCACGGACGATCCCGAGTTCGACCCTAAGCTGAACCTCACGTTCAATACCGCGCAGAAACGTAAAGTGAACGTGGCACTGAGCAACACCTTCGGTTTCGGCGGACATAACGCCTCGGTGATTTTCCGGAAATACAACCCCTGATCCGGTCTTCCGGCAGGTGTCCACAGGCCGTCTTGCGTCCTATCGCCCATATCCGTTCCCTTTTTTCTTCCGACCGGAAGTTCATCGCTTCCCTGCGTAACCTGGTCGGCTTCACTCCGGGCAACCTGTCCGTCTATCACCTCGCCTTCAGACACCGTTCCACCGCTGCCGAACATCCCAGCGGTGTCCGCCTGTCCAACGAGCGGCTGGAGTATCTCGGCGATGCGGTGCTCGGTGCGATCGTGGCGGAGCTTCTGTTCAAGAAATTCCCGTTCCGTGAGGAAGGTTTCCTCACGGAGATGCGCAGCCGCATCGTCAACCGTGAAAACCTGAACCGGCTGGCGCTTAAACTCGGCATCGATAAATTCATGGAGGCTTCCATCGACCCGGGTGCCAAGAACCGCTCGGCATACGGTGACGCTTTTGAAGCACTTATCGGTGCCGTCTATATCGACAGGGGATATGAAGTCACACGCCGGCTGGTACTGTCCCGTTTCATCCGTCACCATGTGGATCTGGAAGAACTTGAACAGGCGGACACCAATTTCAAAAGCCGGCTCATCAACTGGGCGCAGCGCGAACGCCATACGGTCGAATTCGAACTGTTGGAGGAAGTGGACAATGGCGGAAAGCGCCTCTTGCGGGTCCGTCTGCTTGTCGACGGACAGGAAGTGTCCCGAGGGGAGGACTGGTCCAAGAAAAGAGCCGAGCAGATCGCAGCCGAACGGGCCATTACGATCCTGAAGATACCGGCCAACGTCTCATAATTACTTTTTTCACCGGCATGTGCGAGGTCAATACCCCCTATCTTCGCAGGAGCCATGGCCAAACTGGTTCTCAAGTTCGACGAGGACGATTTCGACTTCGTACTGATCGGCATCGTCACCAGCCACCGCGATTACAGGGTCAGCCGTGATGTCAACCTGGCGTTGGACATCACCCTGGAACGCACGGAAGATTATTCGATCGTGGAAAAGAAAAGAGGGCAGGAGATCCATTTCCCTTTTTTCAAGTTCACCAACGAACACGAGGACCAGTATTTCATCCTGGGAAACAAAGTGGAAACCGGATTGTTGATACCGGAACAGAAGCAGTTGGATTTTTTCCTGATGGTGAAGCCCGGACTATCCACCATCGACCGCGCTGAATTGGTACGGATGCTAAAAAAAGACAACCGGTTCCAGGCCGTGTTCCCGATCGAAGTGGCAGGGCTTAAATCAAAACAAAACCTTCTGTTCTGACCGCTTATATCCTACTACGCCGCCATCCATGATTCCCTTCAACAAGACCAAGATCGTCGCCACCATCGGACCGGCCTCGTCGTCGTACGAGATACTCAAGTCGCTGGTCGGAGCCGGCGTGGACGTCTGCCGTATCAACCTCTCGCACGGGGACTACTCTCACCACCGAGAAGTGATTCGTCATATACGTACTATCAACCGCGAACTGGGAGTGAATACCGCCATCCTGGTAGACCTGCAAGGTCCGAAACTTCGCATCGGCGAGGTGAAAGACAATGCGATGCAAATCCAATCCGGCGACGAGGTCGTATTTTCCTCGCACGAATGCCTCGGAGAGAACGGAAGGGTATACATGAATTATCTGCAGTTCCCGACGGATGTCAATGTCGGCGACACCGTACTCATCGACGACGGCAAACTCAAACTCCGTGTCACCGATACGAACCGTAAAGACCTTGTAAGGGCGGTCGTGGAAAGCGGAGGAATCCTTTCCTCGAGGAAGGGTGTGAATCTTCCGAATACCCGCATATCCCTTCCATCGCTCACGGAGAAGGACCTGGAAGACCTGGAATTCGCCATCGGTATCGAGGTGGACTGGATCGGCCTTTCGTTCGTGCGCAATCCCCAGGACATACTCGAACTCAAGAATATCATCAGCCGCTCCGGCAAAAGGATCCGGGTCATCGCTAAGATAGAGAAACCGGAAGCGCTACAGGATATCGACAGGATCATCCGGGAGGCGGACGGACTGATGGTGGCTCGCGGAGACCTCGGCGTGGAAATGCCCATGGAACAGGTGCCCCTCATCCAGAAAATGCTGGTCAGGAAATGCATCAATGCCTGCAAACCTGTGATCATTGCCACACAGATGATGGAAAGCATGATCACCAACCACGCCCCGACACGTGCTGAAGTCAATGACGTTGCGAATTCGGTGCTTGACGGGGCGGATGCCGTGATGCTCAGTGGTGAGACGTCGGTAGGAAAGTACCCCGTACAGGTGGTGGAGCACATGCGAAACATTATCAGCGTCGTAGAACGTGAATCCTATCCGTACAACCGTCATCATGCACCGGAAGTCACCAGCCAGACCTTCATTTCAGATTCCGTCTGTTACAACGCCTGTGTGATGGCGTCCCAGGTCGGGGCGAAAGCGATAGTAGGCATGACCCGTTCCGGCTACACGGCTTATCAGGTATCCGCCCATCGGCCCGATTCCGCCGTCGTCATCTTCACGGATGTACCGGCGCTGATGAACGTCCTCAGCCTCGTGTGGGGTGTACGTGCTTTCTTCTATGACAGGAATGTAAGCACGGACGAGACCATCACCGAATTACAACAGATCCTTAAAGAGAAAGGATTCGTGCAGGCCGGCGACATCATCATCAACCTTGCGAGCATACCGTTGGAAGACCAAGGACGCACCAACATGATAAAGCTGGGCAGAGTGAAATGAAAGCGATGAAAATCCTCTCCAAGAAAAGCCGGTTGTAAATCCCGCATCCGTAATTTTGCATTCTTAATTCTTAATTACCCCCAGCATGTCCCTCAACATCCCCCTTCTCAAAGAGATCTGCGAAGTCGCCGGAGCACCGGGATTCGAGCAGCGTGTCCGTGAAATCGTACTCCGTGAAATACGTCCGCTTTGCGACGAAGTGCGCATCGACAACTTGGGGAACGTGACCGCCCTGAAGAAAGGCAGCGGAAACAAAAAGGTGATGATCGCAGCGCACATGGACGAGATCGGATTCATCGTCACCCATATCGACGACAACGGATTCCTTCGTTTCCATACGCTCGGAGGATTCGATCCCAAGACCTTGGTCGCCCAGCGTGTCATCGTACACGGGCGTAAAGACCTTGTCGGCGTCATGGGCTCAAAACCCATACATCTTATGACTCCGGACGAGCGGAACAAGATGCCGCAGATCGCTGACTTCTTCATCGACCTGGGTCTCCCGAAAGACGAAGTCCTTCAGCATGTGCGCATCGGCGATCCGGTGACCCGCCAACGCGAACTCATCGAGATGGGTAATTGCGTCAACTGCAAATCCATCGACAACCGTGTTTCCGTCTTCATTCTGATCGAGACCCTGCGCAACCTGAAAAATCCTCCCTACGACGTGTACGGGGTTTTCACCGTACAGGAGGAAGTCGGATTGCGCGGCGCACACGTCGCCGCACACCATATAGAACCGGATTTCGGTTTCGGCCTGGACACCACCATCGCCTACGATGTGCCCGGATCACAGCCTCACGAGCAAGTGACTCGACTGGGAAAAGGAACTGCCATCAAGATCATGGATTCCTCTACGATCTGTGACGTGCGGATGGTCGAGTTCATGAAGAAGACGGCGGATACCCACGGCATCAAGTGGCAGCCCGAAATCCTCCAGGCAGGCGGTACGGATACCGCGGGCATACAACGCATGGGAAAGACCGGCGCAATCGCCGGGGCGGTCTCCATTCCGACGCGTCATATACATCAGGTGATCGAAATGGCGGACAAAGACGACATTTCGGGCAGCATTTCCCTGCTTACTGCATGTGTTTCGGAATTGGACCGTCATTCCTGGAATTTCTGAGGCAGCCTCCTTTCCCGAACGCTTCGTCCTTTTTCTGAATAGATTCGCCCTATTCGGACTGCCATTTGCCAAGTTTGGTTGCTTCACCGCCTGCATCGTCTGTTAATTTACTGTAAACGCCGATGCCATGACAGCCCTCGAAATGCAGGACGCCATCAACGTCTATTCCATGATCACCTTCTGGGACGGCCGGAAAGAACCGGGTATCCTGATCAATCGCTTCAACATCCAGCGTTCGAGGGTGGAGTATTTCTTTGTCCCTCAGGAAAACATGCAGGCCTACAAGAACGCATTTGATCGCTTCGACCGTGATGCCTGCATGGAACTCATCGAACCGGTGGTTCCGGAAGACCTCGTCTCCATCCGTCCTGTTTCACTCAGCGATTACAAGATGATCCTTCAGCTCATCGGCGAACGCAACCGGCTGGTTCAGGAACGGCATAACGGAAAATGAACAGGAACTGCATGATATGAAAAAGCCGGTGTTGTCACCGGCTTTTTGTATTTCACTTCTGTCTCTCCCGCCATTGACGGTTGAAGGATTGCGGTGAAACAATCGGTAATTCCCTGCGGTCGCCCCAATTCTTCCGGAAGAAGTTCCGCAGTACGAAGTTCTTCACCTTCGCATTTCCCTGGTTCATGAGTCGGCGGCTCAGCATGGCTTTTTTCCAGAACCTGAACACCCATCGCTCCAAACGCGGATTCAGGTGTTGTGTTGCGGCATCCCTGCGGTTGAACAGCAGCAACTTGTGCAGATCAATACGTACGGGACATACCTCCGTACACTTTCCGCATAAGGAAGAGGCGTAGCTGAGGTGCTTGAACTCTTTCATGCCGTTGTAATGCGGCGTGATGATGGATCCGATAGGTCCGCTGTAGGTGGCGCCGTATGCATGACCGCCTACCCCCTTATAGATGGGGCAGCCGTTCAGACAGGCTCCGCAACGGATACAGTACAATGCCTGGCGCTGGTCGGGCTGCGCAAGGAGTTGAGTGCGGCCGTTGTCCAGCAGGATCACATACATCTCCTCAGGACCGTTGGATTCGTCTCCGATTTTTGGACCTGAAAGAATGGAGTTATAAACCGTGATATTCTGGCCGGTACCATGGGTTGCCAGCAACGGCCAGTATAAGTCAAGATCGGTGAGTGAAGGGATGATCTTCTCGATACCCGCAATGGCGATGTGTATCTTCGGGAAAGCGATCGACATGAGCGCATTCCCCTCGTTCTCGGTGACCGCTATGGATCCGGTATCGGCGATCAGGAAATTGGCGCCGGTGATGCCGGCATCGGCACGCTGGTATTTCTCGCGCAATCGCTGACGGACGAAGGCGGTGATCTCCTTGGGCGTGCTGGCCAGCGGGAGTGAATACTTCTCATTGAAAGTCTTTGCGACGTCCTCCTTGGAAAGATGCATCGCCGGTGTCACGATGTGATAAGGCGGCTCATCGCGCAACTGGACGATGAACTCCCCGAGATCAGTCTCAACGGATTCGATCCCTGCTTCCGTAAGTCCGGCATTCACATGAATCTCCTCCGTAGTCATCGATTTGGATTTGACTACGGACTTTGCACCTGCGGCCGTGAGGATCTTCACGATTTCGCGCATGGCCTCCTGAGCATCGTTGGCCCAGATGACTTTTCCGCCACGCTTGATGAAATTGGCTTCAAACTCGATCAGATGCTTGTCCAACTGTTCGATCGTGCGCCACTTGAGGAAGTTGGCACGCTGCCGCGCCGAATCGAAATCCCTGTACTGGTGTTTTCCTTCTTCGACTTTCTTGTCGTACTGAAGGATGTTGAATGCCAGCTTCCGCCGATGTTCAGGGTCAAAGACTCTGGATTCGGCATCCTCAAGGAATTGTGTGGACGCGGTTGCCATACTGAAAAAAGCAGAGCAAAGGTACGAAATCAGCCGATGACGTCCACCTGGTTGCGAAGCAGGTCGCCCATGGTCTCCCTTTGCCTTATCAGGGAGGCCTTCCCGTCCAATACCAGCACCTCGGCCGGTCGGAATCGGGAATTGTAGTTGTTGGCCATGGAATATCCGTAGGCCCCGGCATTCCTTATCGCCAGGATATCGCCTTCCCGGACCTCCGAAAGTCGACGGTCCGAGCCGAAAGTGTCGGTTTCACAGATATAACCCACGACAGTATAGATCCGCTGCTTGCCCTCCGGATTGCTGATGTTGACGATTTCATGATAGGCATCGTAGAACATGGGACGGATGAGGTGGTTTTGTCCGCTGTCAACGCCGGCGAAGACCGTCGCCAGGGTCTGCTTTACGACATTGACCCGTACCAGCAGAATGCCGCTTTCACTGACCAGGAACTTACCCGGTTCGAACCAGAGCTGCAGGTCGCGGCCATAGCGGCTGCAGAAGAGCCGGAACTGTTCTGTCAACTCTTTCCCCAGTTCTTCAATGTCAGTGGTGACATCCCCTTCCTTATAGGCTACTTTGAAACCGCTGCCGAAATCGATGAAGCGAAGGTCCGGAAAAGACTGGGCAAGGTCGAACATCAGTTCCGCCATCCGGAGGAAAACGGAAGCATCCAGGATCTCGGATCCGGTGTGGATATGAAGGCCTTCCACCCGCAAGTTGCAGCTACTGACGATCCGCTCGACGTGACGGGACTGATAAACCGAGATCCCGAACTTGGAGTCGATGTGTCCGGTCTGGATGTGCGAGTTGCCACCGGCCTGGATGTGCGGATTGAAGCGGATGCAGCACGGGACTTGGTTGCCGTACTCGTGCCCGAAGAGTTCGAGTACGGAGAGGTTGTCGATGTTGATGGTCACCCCGTAACCGACAGCACGGCGTATCTCGTCGTAAGCCACGCCGTTCGGCGTGAAAAGGATCTCTGAAGGAGCGAATCCGCAATGCAGACCGAGTTCCACTTCCTGGATGGAGACCGCATCCAGACCGGCGCCCAACGAGCGGATGTATTTCAGGATCGAAACATTCGTGTTGGCCTTGCAAGCATATTTAATACGTAAGTCCGCGCCCCGGAAAGCGGCGGTGATGCGTTCGTATTGCCGCTTGATGACACCCGCATCATAGACATAGACAGGAGTTCCGAAGTCGTCCGCGATCTTAAGCAGATCCGCTCCGCCACACTCGTATTTGCCGTTACGCAGTTGCATGGAGCGAAGATAGGGAAATACCTTTCATGTGCCGTTTGACGCCCTTGGACAGCCCAGGGGCGAGAGCGAAAAAAGAGAGGAGGATCACTTCCGTTTGTAGACCGGCACGGTGCTGCACGGTTCGCCGTAGAAAATCGACTTGACCACCGGCTGCAGCAATGCCGTCAGTGCGACGTACGCGCCGGTCGGTACCGGCACTTTGGAACATCCTTTGATGACCACACGTTGATCACGCAGTGAATCCACATCGAGCCGCGACAATTGTTCACGGAAAAGGGCATCTTCCAGTTCGGCGACCGTGCCGAAAAAGACGCGTGCGGCAAAAGGCGTCAATGCCGCTGAAACAAGCATAAAAGCCCACGTAGGAACAATGGCATCGGCAGTACAGGTGACGGCGATGAATTTCCCGGCATAGGATTGCCAATCGTGTCGCTGCAACTGTTCGCGGAAATCCTTCTCCCTGAGGATCTGCTCCTCGAAAAGCCATCCTTTAAGATCAAAAAGAACCCGCTCCCCGGGCGTATACAGCTCCTCAAGGTCTATCGTTATCAGACCGCTTTCGGCGACTTTGTTGATGATGGAGTCCATGACTTGCTGCAAAGATAAGACTCCGAACTACCTGGCAGTCCATAATTCGATCCATTCCGTGCCGGCCTCGCGGAACGGATCAGGAGAGCCCGTCCGTTCTTCCTGTACCGATTTGAGTGCGGTGAATCGGATGTCCTTGTATCCGGCGGTTTCAAGGAGTCGGATGAACTCCGGTCGACGGTAAAATTGGATGAAGTCAAGTCCTGCCACCTCCCTGACCACATCGAACACCTCCTTGGGGAAACGGCGGGTGGATGCATGTACCACGGAGGGCGGGAGTACGAAGTCGCCGCAGGCCATGGCTCCGAGACCGTTCACCCAATGAAGGATCTCGAACAGATCGTCGGTGCTTATGTAGTAATTGATGCCTTCCAGGACGAAAATGGATGGCCGGTCCGGGTCGAAGTCGGTGGCAATAAGCTGACTTCTCCAATCGGGGATATCGGTGATATCCGCAGTAATGAACCGGAGGTTGGGAAGTGCTTCTCCGACCAATGCCGCCTTTTCTTCCATGAGATAAAGATCGATATCCCAGACCCTGCTCCCCGGAAAACGATCGGCAAGATCAATCGAAAGCGGAGAAATACCGGCTGCAAGGATCACCACTTGCCCTGTCTTTCCTGAAGCAGCACAGGCTTCCAGAAAATCAGATGTCTCTTTCCAAAAGAATCTCTTTCGGTTCGATACCGCTTCAGTATGCATCCGGTTCGATTCTTCGTCCATGCGACGAAGTATTTCATCGGCAGCAGAAAAGTCAAGTCCGGACAGGAAGGAGACAGCCGCTGCACTCTTGTAAACGGAGGTGTCAGACCATTTGAGAACCAGGGCTGAAGTAGAGGATATTTTCATACGTGAAAGAAAAACAGGCAGCTTTTACAAAAGTCAATAAAGATCAGTAACTGAAACATACGATGACGTAATTGCAGAGCGTATGCCGTAAATAATTTACAGTAAAACTATTCCCCTTCATCTTCAATTCTTTTTTTCCACTAGAAGCGTAGATGGGGTCCCCTACACCGGGAAAAACTATGGACTGTGAGCGGCCGGAGCGAATGTTTTGCAGCTTACCAGAAACCAAGCTCCATCCGCGCCTCCTCGCTCATCATCTCCTTGTCCCACGGAGGCTCGAAGGTGAGTTCCACTTTCGCATTGTTTACGTCCGGAATGTTCTTCACCTTCTGCTCCACTTCCGGGGGCAATGTCTCGGCCACCGGACAGGCAGGGGATGTCAACGTCATCTTGATATATACGTCATTGCCCGGATCGACACGCACTTCATAGATGAGCCCGAGCTCATAGATGTCAACGGGGATCTCCGGATCATAACAGGTCTTCAACACATCGATCACCCGGTCCCTCAAAGGACGGACGGTCTCTCCTGTGCCGGGGGTTTCCGGAGTGATGGGGGTTTCCTGGGCGTTCATGCTTTCAGGGATTGGAATCCGAGTGCGTATAATTTCATCTGCTTGATCATGGCGGATAATCCGTTGGCTCTCGTTGCAGCCATGTGCTGTCGAAGTCCGATGGTATCGATGAATCCGAGCTCCGCGGCAACGATGTCATCCGGCTTCTGTCCGGAAAGCACTCGGATCAGAAGTGCGATTTCGCCTTTGACGAAGGTCGAATCGCTGTCCGCTTCGAACCGGATCAGGCCGTCCTTTTCATAGGCATTCAACCAGACACTGCTCTGGCAACCCTTGATTTTCCGGTCGTCGGTCTTGTAACTTTCGGCCAATGGCGGAAGCTTCTGACCCAGCTCGATGATGTACTGGTATTTCTCCGTCCAATCGTCGAACAAGGCGAAGTCCTCGATGATGTCCTTTTCTATTTCCGTAATCGTAGCCACGTCAATGCTTCAATAAACCGATACCTTTCCTGACTCCGTCTGCCAGCAAATCCGCTTCCTCGAGGGTGTTGTAACACATGAACGAAGCACGGACCGTTCCGGGGATCCTGAAATGGTCCATGACAGGCTCCGTGCAATGATGTCCGGTACGTACCGCCACTCCGGTAGTGTCCAGGTACATGCCGAGATCGAGCGCATTCACTCCCTCCGCCACGAAAGATACGACCGAGGCCTTGCGGGGTGCGGTTCCTATGAGTCGCACACCGGGTATGGCGGCCAGTTTTTCGGAAGCGTGCTTTGTCAGCTCTGTCTCCCAGGCCAAAGCAGCCTTTCTGTCGAGCGCACACAGATAGTCGATGGCGGTGCCGAGCGCGATCACATCGGCGATATTAGGAGTGCCGGCCTCGAACTTGAAAGGAAGTTCGTTGAAGGTCGTACCGGAGAAACTCACACTGCCGATCATCTCGCCGCCGCCCTGATAAGGCGGCATGCTCTCGAGCAGCTTCTCTTTTCCGTACAGCACTCCGACACCGGTAGGGCCGAACATCTTGTGCCCGGAGAAGGCGAGGAAGTCGCAGTCGAGTTCCTGTACGTCCAGCTCCTCGTGCGCCACAGCCTGTGCGGCGTCGACGAGAACAGGGATTCCCGATGCATGTGCCTTGCGGATGATTTCCCTGACCGGATTGATCGTTCCCAAGGAATTGGACGTATGTACCACGGAAACGAACCGCACGCGGTCGGTCAACAGCCGCTCAAAAGCCTCCATGTCAAGTACCCCGCGGTCGTCCATCGGTACAGGAACCACCGAGGCTCCTTTCTCTGCACAGACGAGCTGCCACGGTACGATGTTGCTGTGATGCTCCATCGCCGTCACAAGCACGATGTCGCCCTGATGAAGGTTTTTCCTTCCCCAGGAAGAGGCCACAAGATTGACCGCTTCCGTAGTACCGCGGACGAATACAATTTCACGCTCCGAAGAGGCGTGGATGAAATTCTTCACCTTGGTCCGCACCTCGTCGAATGCCTGCGAGGCCTTCTGGCTGAGGAAGTGGACCCCGCGGTGAATGTTCGCATTGTACAGGCTGTAATAGTCCGTCAAGGTATCGATGACACATTGGGGCTTCTGCGAAGTCGCGGCATTGTCCAGGTAAACCAAGGGCTTGCCGTAGGCGGATTGAAAGAGTACGGGGAAATCCGCGCGGATCGAATGCACATCGAAGATGCGTTTCGGAGATGCAACGGTTTCCTGCAGCTTCATCTTACAGTTTCTCCCCTTTAAGTTTCCGCTCCATCAGCTCCATCAGCCGCGAACGCAGCGGTTCATAGGCGATCTTCTGTATGACATCTCCGGCAAAAGCGATGTTGAGGAAGGCCCGTGCGTTCTGCTCGCCGATTCCGCGGGAACGCAGATAAAAGAGGGCCTCTTCATCCATTTGTCCGGTGGTGGTACCGTGGGAACATTTCACATCGTCAGCAAAGATCTCCAGCTGCGGCTTGGTATTCATGGACGCGTCGTCCGAGAGAAGGATGTTCTTGTTCGACTGATAGGCGTTCGTCTTCTGGGCGTCTTTTCGTACGAGGATCTTGCCGTTGAATACGCCTTGCGACTTGCCGTCGAGAATCCCCTTGTACAGCTCATTGCTCTGGCAGTTGGGTACGGCATGGTCGACGAGGGAATGATTGTCGACGAGCTGGGTCCCATCAAGGCAGTAAAGGCCGTAGAGATAAGCGGTGCAGTGTTCCTCGAGGAGATGGATTTCCAAGTTGTTCCGGACGATCGCTCCGTCGAGTGTCATGGTGTTGACATGGAACTCCGAACGCGATTGCTGTGCGGCGGCGGTGAAACCGATGTGATACGTGAGGTTATTCTCCAGTTGGACTTTGGTCAGGTCCAGGCAGGCATCTGCTCCGGTATGAACTTCGGTGACGGCATTCGTGAATCCGTGATGGGAGGAACCGACCGTATGGAAACTTTCGATGACCTTGACGTCGGATCCCTTCTCCGCAACGAACAGGTTACGTGGCGACACCATCGTAGGTCCCGCAGAAGTATCGTTGATGAAAAGGAAATGCACCGGTCGTTCCACCTTTACCGAAGCAGGGACGAACAGGAAAGCTCCTTCCGCCAGGAACGCGGTATTGAGGTCGACCAACGGCCCTGCAGCAGGTCCCGCGACGGCTCCGAGATGCGCCCTGACGGCCGAATGATCGGCATGATCGGAAAGACGACCGGCAATGACTCCGGAAGGCAACGTAGCCGGCTTTGAAAGTCCTTCTGAAAGGAATCCGTTGACGAACACGAACAAATGGACATCTTCTCCCGCAACAAGGAATTCCTTTACCGCCTTAGCATCCGTCTTAGGGAGTACCTGCGCAGGAAGGAAGCGGCCGGCAGCGACCGGCGCGAGGTTGGTGTATTTCCATTCCTCGTGGCGTGTAGTGGGAAAACCGGCTGCAACGAATCGGCTCATGGCCTCCTTGCGCTCAGCCATACGCTTTCCTGAAAGCGTCGTGCCGGTGAAGGTTCCGAAGGTGTCGGTATAGTGGGTCACGTCGGACATGAAAGTGTTCAGTGGTTAAGGGTTATCGGACAGCGGCTGATTCGAATTCTTCCTTGATCCAGTCGTAGCCTCTCTTCTCCAGTTCCAACGCCAGCTCCTTCGTGCCGGTCTTGACGATACGGCCTTTGTAAAGCACATGTACGACGTCGGGTACGATATAATCGAGCAGGCGCTGATAGTGCGTGATCACGACGAACGAGCGGTCCTTGCTGCGAAGGGCGTTGACACCATTGGCGACGATGCGCAGGGCGTCGATATCCAGTCCGGAGTCCGTCTCGTCCAGGATACACAACGACGGCTCGAGCATGGCCATCTGGAAGACCTCGTTGCGCTTCTTCTCGCCTCCGCTGAATCCTTCGTTGACGGAACGCTGCGTCATCGCCTTGTCCATCTCGACGAGTTTCATCTTCTCCTTCATCAGCGCGAGAAAGTCCTTGGAATCAAGCGGCTCTTGGCCACGGGACTTTCGGATCTCGTTCACCGCTGTCTTCAGGAAATTGGCGTTGCTCACACCGGGAATCTCTACCGGATACTGGAAAGCAAGGAACAGTCCTTTTCGCGCACGGTCCTCCGGCGACATTTCCAGAAGATCTTCGCCTTGGAAAGAGACTGAACCGCCGGTCACTTCGTACTCTTCGCGTCCGGCAAGCACCGAGGCGAGCGTACTTTTGCCGGAGCCGTTCGGGCCCATGATGGCATGTACTTCACCGGGGTTCACGTCAAGCGAAAGTCCGCGAAGGATTTCTTTCTCCTCGATTCGTGCGTGTAGGTTATTTATCGTTAACATGTTCTGTTCAAGGTTCAAGGTTCGATTCTAACTGGAAAGCATGTTAGCTTTCAGTTCTGTTCTTATATCTTATAGTATTTCAAGCGTTTCTTCGGAAATTATTTCTTTATCACGGTAATCTTCCGATGATTCAGCGAATTTTATTCCTTTCAATTCGCTTGATTGCAGATAACGAATCAAGTCGGCAATCATCGCTGATATCTCTAAATTCGATTGGGAGAACCCGTCGAATTCTTCAGGAGATAAATAATTTACATCCGCTGCCAGATACAGCTGGGAGCGGAATTCTCCGGCGGACGCCTTAGCGATGTGACAAAAGTTCAGGAATTCCTTGTTTCCGTTTCGTTCAAACCCTACGGCTAAATTAGACATCACAGAAACGATAGATCGTCGCATTTGATCTCGCAATGCGAAATCCTTGGAAAGCGATCCTTTTTCTGAAAATCTATAAAAACGAACCGCCAACTCCCTGGTTTTTTTCCAGGAATTCAAGTCTTCAAATCGCTTGATAGCAGCCATCGGTTTTTGAACTTTGAACTATTGAACGTTGTACTTTATCACCCTACCGATCCCTCCAACGAGATCGCCAGCAGTTTCTGCGCCTCGACGGCGAACTCCATCGGAAGCTGATTGAACACTTCCTTACAGTAGCCGTTGACAATCAATCCGATGGCATCTTCGGTAGCGATGCCGCGCTGATTGCAGTAGAATATCTGGTCCTCGCCCACCTTGGAGGTCGTGGCTTCGTGCTCGACACTCGCGGTCTTGTTGTGGACTTCTATATAGGGGAACGTATGTGCGCCGCACTTGTCACCCAGCAACAGGGAATCGCACTGGGAGAAGTTGCGTGCCTTATCTGCTTTTTTGCCGATACGTACGAGTCCGCGGTAACTGTTCTGGCTTTTTCCTCCGGAGATGCCTTTGGAGATGATCGTACTTCGGGTGTTCCTGCCGATATGGATCATCTTGGTGCCCGTGTCTGCCTGCTGCATGTTATTGGTGACCGCCACGGAGTAGAACTCGCCGATGGAGTGGTCGCCTTTCAGGACGACGCTGGGATATTTCCACGTGATGGCGGAACCGGTCTCCACCTGGGTCCAGGATATCTTCGAATTCTCCCCGGCACACAGTCCGCGCTTCGTGACGAAGTTGTAGATGCCTCCGCGACCGTCCTTGTCACCCGGATACCAGTTCTGTACCGTAGAGTACTTCACCTGCGCGCCTTTGTGGGCATAGATCTCCACGACCGCAGCATGCAACTGGTTCTCATCGCGCATCGGCGCGGTACATCCCTCCAGGTAGCTGACGTATGCATCCTCGTCGGCGACGATAAGGGTCCTTTCAAACTGGCCGGTACCGGCGGCATTGATACGGAAGTAGGTGGAAAGTTCCATCGGGCAACGGACACCCTTCGGAATATAACAGAAGGAGCCGTCGCTGAACACGGCGGAGTTCAGGGCCGCATAATAATTGTCGGTGTACGGTACGACGGATCCGGCATACTTCTTCACCAGTTCGGGATAATCGTGGACAGCTTCGGAGAAGGAGCAGAAGATGATCCCTTTCTCTGCAAGTGTCTCCCGGAAAGTGGTCTTGACCGATACGCTGTCGATGACGGCATCCACGGCCACGCCGGCAAGGCGCTTCTGCTCTTCGAGCGAGATACCGAGCTTGTCGAAAGTAGCTTTGATCTCAGGATCCAGCTCGTCAAGGCTGGCCAATTCCTTCTTCGGCTTGGGGGCGGAGTAATAGATGATGTCCTGGAAGTCGATCTTCGGATAACTTACATTGGGCCATACCGGCTCTTCCATGGTCAGCCAATGGCGAAACGCTTTCAGTCGGAATTCAAGCATCCACTGCGGTTCGTTCTTCTTGGCAGAAATGAAACGAACGATGTCTTCGTTAAGCCCCTTGGGAGCATTCTCCGCTTCTATGTCGCTGACGAAACCCCACTTGTACTCGCTGGTGGAAAGGTCGTCAAGTATTTTCTGGTCCTCACTCATGTCTTTTTCCGGTGATCCTGCGGCCTCTGTTTATTTGGACTGATTCTAAACTTTCGGTTGGGGTAAAAAAAATATCATACTGCGAAACTCTCGCCGCAGCCACAGGTACGGGAAGCATTCGGATTATTGAAGGTGAAGCCTTTCCCGTTCAATCCGTCCGTGAAATCCAGTTGGGTTCCGACCAGATACAGGAAGCTCTTCTTGTCGCAAACGATCTTGATGCCCTTATCCTCGAACACCTTGTCGTCGGAGCGAAGCTGGTGGTCGAATTCGAGCTTGTAGGTAAGGCCTGAACAACCTCCGCCTTCCACACCGACACGTATGAAGGAGTCCGAAGGACGGTTTTCCTCACGCATCAGCTCTACGGCTTTGGTTTTGGCGTTTTCTGTTACTGTAATCATTTTCAGCGAATTAAGCTGTATTTTCAATGCAAAGGTACGGAATTGAGCGGTGTCAGTCAAACTGAGAACCTTCCGTTTTGCTTGAATAACAAAGTTTTAGGATAAAAGTTAGGGGAGCGCCCCGTCGGTAGGTACCTTTGCGGCCATGCTGGAAAATGCTTCCGGACGTACGGAACTGAGCGATTTGGGCGAATTCGGCCTGATCGAATACGTCAAGAAATCGGTCTCCCATTACCACACCGAAGAAACCTTGAAAGGTATCGGTGATGATGCCGCCGTCCTCGACTCCAAAGGATTGCTCACGGTGGTAAGTACCGACATGCTCGCCGAAGGCGTTCATTTCGATCTGACCTTCCATCCGTTGAAGCACCTCGGCTACAAGGCCATCGCCGTAAACCTTTCCGATATCTACGCGATGAATGCGACCCCGAAACAGGTGCTTGTCAGCGTCGCGCTGTCGAACCGCTTTTCACTGGAGGCCTTTGAAGAACTGTACGCCGGCATGCAACTGGCCTGCAAGAACTATCAGGTGGATATCGCCGGAGGAGATACAACCTCTTCACGCTCCGGGCTGGTCATCTCCATCACCGCCATCGGCGTTGCGAAATCCGAAGAGCTTGTATATCGAAATACCGCACAGCAGAAGAACCTGCTGTGTGTCTCCGGTGACCTGGGCGGAGCCTACCTCGGACTGCAGATCCTGGAACGCGAGAAACGGATTTTCATGGAAAATCCCTCCATACAACCCGACCTCTCCGGGAACGATTATATTCTCGAACGACAGCTGAAACCGGAGCCCCGTCGCGATGTCATAGAAGAACTCCGGAAACGCGGCGTCAAACCGACTTCCATGATCGACATCTCTGACGGTCTGGCCTCTGAGATCTTCCACCTCTGCCGACAGTCCGATGTCGGATGCGAACTGTACGAAGACAAGATCCCGATCGATCCGCAGACCTACGAACGCGCCCGCGAATTCGGACTCGACCCGACAGTTTGCGCATTAAGCGGCGGCGAGGATTACGAATTGCTTTTCACCATCCGTCCCGAGGATTACGAGAAGATCCGCGAGCATGCGGACGTTTCCATCATCGGTCACATGACCGATGCGTCGGCAGGTATCAACATGGTCACGAAATCCGGCGGCAGCATCCCCCTGAAAGCGCAAGGATGGGATGCGTTGATGAGGTGATGAGGATTAGTGGTTAGTGGTTGGTGTATAGTTGCAGGTTGCAAGTTCCAAGTTGCAGGGTTGCGACAGTGAACTGCAAACCGACTACCGACTACCGACTACCGACTACCGACCGCCGACTTCTGACTGTTCATGATCTCCTCGATCTCCTCGACTTCGATGGGAATGCGCTCCATCAGGTCTGCCGGACCTTTGCCGGTGATGAGGATGTCGTTCTCGATACGGATGCCTAAACCTTCTTCCGGAATGTAGATTCCCGGTTCACAGGTGAACACCATGCCTGCCTGCATCGGCTCGTACCGGCTGCCGATGTCATGCACATCCAGTCCGAGGAAGTGGGATGTGCCGTGCATGAAATACTTCTTGTAGAGCGGCTGCTTAGGGTCCTGTTTCTTCACCGCGGCTGCATCCAGCAGTCCGAGCCCGATCAGTTCCTCTTCCATGATGCGGCCGACTTCCTCGTGGTATTTCGGAATCGTATTTCCCACCACGAGCATTTTCTTTGCAGCGCGCATGACACGTAGCACCGCATTATAAACGTCGCGCTGTCGCGCAGAGAACTTGCCGCTTACGGGAATGCTGCGACTGAGGTCCGCTGCATAATTGGCATACTCGGCTCCGAAATCGAGCAATATCACATCACCTTCCTTGCACACCCGGTTGTTGTCGTTATAGTGCAGGACACACGCGTTGGCACCGCTGGCGATGATCGGAGTATATGCGTGGCCGTTTCCGCGGTTACGGATGAACTCGTGGATGATCTCCGCTTCAATCTCGTATTCATATACTCCGGGTTTCGTGAAACGGAGCACGCGACGGAACGCCTTGTCGGTGATGTCGCACGCGGTGCGCATCAGCTCGATCTCCGTATCTGACTTGATAGCGCGCAATTTCGCCATGAGCGGACCGGAACGGTCGTAGGCATGATGGGGATATTTTCCGCGCAGGGAGGCTGCGAAACGCTCGTCACGGTAGGGGACTTCTGTCACGAACCGGTCGTTCTCGTTCAGGTTCACATACACCTTTTTTGAGTGATGCATGAGAACCGGCAACATCGCATGGAAATCCTCCACCCAGTAGACCGACTGTATGCCGGAAGCGGCGCGGGCCTCCTCTTTGGTGTATTTGTGTCCTTCCCATACGGCGATATGCTCGTTGGTCTTTCGCACAAAGAGCAGCTCCCGGTATTCGGCAATGGGGTGGTTGGGGGCGAAGACCAGTATCGTCTGCTCCTGATCGATCCCGGTCAGCCAGAAAAGATCCGACTGCTGTCGGAAAAGGAAATTACCGTCACCGTTACGCGGCATCTCGTCGTTGCTGTTGAAGAACGCGATGGACTGCTCGGGCAATAGCGCGACATACTTCTTACGGTTTTCGATGAAAAGCTTCGGGTCGATGGCGGTATATTTCATGAAGGCTAAGTTAATGAATTAACCCCATTCCTGACGGAAGTCAGCCACGAAAGCGGCACAGACAACTTATCTTCGCGACATGAAAAGAATACTGCTGTCCCTCGCCGTCATCGCCACCGTCGTTCTGTCATCCTGCAATTCAGGGTCCGACAATTCCGCCCTTCGTACTGTTGATGCTGCGGCTTTCCGGCAGCTGGTGGATGCGCACGGGGCCACCGTACTGGACGTGCGACATGCCGGCGAATTTGCAGAAGATCATATCGAAGGAGCTGTCAACATCGATGTGGAAGAGCCTGCATTCGGACAGACCATTCAATCGCTGGACAAATCAAAAACCTACTTGGTGTATTGCCGGGCAGGCCGAAGGGGCATGATCGCAGCGCAACAGATGACCGACGCCGGATTCAAAGACGTCGTAAACCTTGACGGTGGACTGAACTCCTGGGAAGAGCAGGGATTCCCGGTCACCAAATAATCCCGTTACCGGGAAGATCGCTCAGCCGCGTACGACTACCATGCTTTTCACCTGCTGTATGGATTCGTTCTGCAGGCGCAGGTGGTAGATGCCTGCTGCATGGCCTTCGTTCTCATAATCGACCTCGTACGAGCCCGGGGCAAGTTCTCTGTCGACCAGGGTCCTGATCAACTGTCCTTCCGGATTGAAGACCTGTACCAGCACGTGGCCGCCTTTTGACACGTACTTTACCGTAGTGCGTGACACGAACGGGTTGGGATAACAGAAGACAAGATTGTCTCCTGCAGCATCCGAAAACTCATCGATGCCGACGGAGCAGGCAGCGGGGTCTACGATCGGCAGTGTCTGGTAGTTCTGCAGCAGGATCTGTTGCAGATCGTTGGCAGGGACGCACAGCCACTGGTTGAGGATCGATGCATACACCGAACGGAAGTCGTACTGCATCGGTACGTTATCGTTGACGGTCGCGTTGGCAGGGATCAGCGGATTACTGCCGATGAGTCCGGGCTGCACCTGTGTGCCGAAAACGAACATCGGAGCTCCGGAACCGTGGTCGGTTCCGGCGCTCGCATTGGATTTGATGCGTCGTCCGAATTCAGAGAAGGTCATGCCGATGACACGGTCGCTGATGCTCAGGAACGCCAGATCGTCCATGAAGGCAGCAATTGCATCAGAGACCTTGCCGAGCAGCGTCGCGTGCGTGCCGATGGCCGTATTGTTCGTATCCGCCTGCAGGCTGTGAGTGTCGAAGCCTCCGAGGCTCACAAGATAAATCCGTGTTTTCAGTCCGCCTGCGATCAGACGCGCAACGATCTTCAGTTGATCGGCAAGGAGATTGGTGCCGGCCGCAGGATAGGATGACGACTGTTGGGAGACATTCAGTGCAGCCTGTACGATGACACTGGAGTATGCCTGCGATTGCTGCGTCACCGTGCGGATATAGGTCAGCTCGGTACCGTACCGGTTGTTGGGAGCGGGATCCTGGATGCCGCTCACCAGGTTGTAGAACTGGTTCGGGTCGCCGATCGTCATGCCCATGCCTGCAGAAGGACCTTGCAGTGCAAGGGACAACGATGTGCCGATCTGGATGGCGAGCGGATCAGGCATCGCCGCGTTGGGATATCCGGTAGGATAGTTCGGGTATTCGTAGTTCAGGTAGCGGCCCGCCCACCCGCTGCTCAGCACCTGGTTGCTGTCGGAACCGGAAAGCCAGATATCGGTTGCCCTGAAATGGGAGAAGTTGGGAGAAGGATAGCTTACGCCCTGTATGACCGACAGATTGCCGCTGTCGTACAGCTGTCTCATCCCGTTCATGGCAGGATGGAATCCCGTAAGATTGGTGCCGGTAAGCGGCAGTACCTGATTCGACGGGATGAGGATGTTGGAACGGGCAGCCGAAAGATTGCCGTATTGGTCCAGCGGAATCACGGTATTGAGTCCGTCGTTGCCGCCGTTCAACTGGATCAGCACCAGCACATGATCATCGACCGTCGAGGCGGCCAGTGCGTTCATCAGGGGCGACTGCGCGAAAGTACGGAAGGAGAATCCGTTGATCAGCGAGGGTAAAACAGTGGCCGCAGCGACCTGTTCGAGGAAGGTTCTTCTTTTCATGGATGCCCTTTCAGCTGAGATGATATTCGGCGAGTTTCATGACATAGGAATACATCCCGTTCAACCGTGTTTCGACGATCATGCGGAAGGTAGGGTCCGACGGATTATTCGTATAGTCATCCCACGCATTGGTCCAATAGTAATTCTGCGTCTGTCCGGAGAGCAGTATGTTCTTCAGGTAGTCCTTCAGCGTCTGGGAGACGTCGAAACAATAGTGCCTGTCCAGGACCTCCTGGACAAGCAGGTCCGGATCACCGGGCTGGTCCATCGTCGCGGTGTAGGCGACCGTATCAAACAGGATGGTGAACGCCCCCGAGCTGTATCCGGTGGAGAGCATCCGGTCTACGAATACACTGCGCGCAGGAAGGGTGGATGCATTGATCCACAATTCGTGGTACTGAGGAGCGGAGTAGTAGGCCGGCCAGCCTGCCACATCCGGAGGATCGCCGATGATCTGCCCCATGGTTCCTGCTTGCGTATGGATGCGCTGCCAAAGGGTGTATTGCTCCAACGGATCAGTACCTGAAGGAAAGGACACCTCGAAATCCCTGCAAAGACCGACTGCGAAATCCACCGGAGGCTTGATGATGGCGCCCCTGTTGGCCATGTCGTAGAAATGCTCGCTGCTCAGCAAGGCCTGCAGCACCGGTAGCAATTCGTAGTTGTTGTTGCGGAAAATGACGGCCAGCGGCTGTATTACATCCGTTTCGGCAGCGGCATCGATCGAGTAATAGACGAAATGCCGGTAGATCTTCCTGCAGATGTTCAGTGCCACTTCCGGGCGGGCGAAAATCATGTTGAGCAGGTCGTCCAGCTCGTTGGCTCCCGCAGCGCCGGTCTGTCCGTAGATGACCGTATTATTGTAATACGCGGAGAACTGTTTGTTGCCTGTATCGTGTCTCAGCGAATCGAAGTAAGAGGTGCCGGTCAGGAAGTTGATCCTGTATCCTGTCAAAACCCGGGCGGCGGCCTGGACATCGTCCTCGGTATAATACGGTAAGCCCGAACTGTCTTTGCCGACTGTGAAAAGCTCCTGAAGTTCCCTTCCGTAGTTCTCGTCAGGAGCCGTGGCGCTGTTCAGATAGCCGTTCAGGTAACGGAGCATGGCAGGATCCAATGTTATGGCCCTTGTAAGATCCTTGTAATTACCAAGGGCATACTGGCGCAGCGTGGCCAGGTACGTGTAGGCATAGCGGGCGTCAAAGACCCCTGCAATCTCGACAACGAAAATGCTGTGCAGGAGTAAGACCATCCGTTCGCGCACGGAGCGGCCGGGATCGATCATCAGTCCGGTCCACCAGGCGCGCAGGGAATTCCGACGGGCGGCATTGGCTGTCGCGTCGTACGGTGCGTTCACCCACGTCTGTCCGAAGGGCACATTCGGATCGTTGTAGGTGGCGGAGTTCACATACAGCGGCGGAGAGGGGACGGATGAGGGCGGAGTAAGCAGTTCTGCGACGGATGCCGCCATACCTTGCTGAAGGAAATAGTTACAGTCGGATTTATTCGCACCGAAAACCGTCCGGCGTAACAGGTGCTTTACTTCTGACAACGTCCAGGGACCGGTATAGGGAGCGAGACCGGTGAAGGTGCGTGGCGCAGGGGATGTTCCGGTTTCCTGCCGGCCGGTGAGGAAGTCGCGTCGGTTCATGGTAGGGTCCCGTTGTATGGGTGGAATTAAAGTTAAGAAAATATGTACTAGCTGCCGCTACCGGTTTCTGACGCAGTGTCTCAACTATAGTTTAACAATAGCCGGCATTATTCATATTCTTGATGTAATTTGCCTCAAAATCCTACACCATGACCGTTCTTATTCTTTCCCTGATCACACTTTTTCTGATCGTCCTTTCGGTAACCACCGTCCAGCAGGGGACCGTCGCCGTGACCACCGTGTTCGGTAAATATTACCGGGTCCTTCCTCCCGGTTTGAATTTCAAGATCCCGCTCATTGAAGTGGTGTTCCGTAAGATCTCCATCCAGAACCGGTCGACCGAACTGGGTTTCCAGGCGGTTACGGTCGATCAGGCGAACGTGAACTTCACCGCGATGTTGCTGTATGCCGTACTGAACAACCAGGAAGAGACCATCAAGAACGTCGCCTTCAAATTCGTGAACGAACAGAACTTCATGGCCGCACTCGTGCGGTCCATCGAAGGTTCCGTACGCGCCTACGTCGCGACGAAAAAGCAGGCCGAAGTGCTCTCTCTGCGTCGCGACATCGTGGAAGCGGTCAAAGACCAGCTCGACCAGACGTTAGAGTCATGGGGATATCACCTGATCGATCTTCAGCTGAACGACATCACCTTCGACGAAGAAGTGATGCGTTCCATGGCCAAGGTCGTCGCCTCGAACAACCTGAAGGCGGCAGCGGAGAACGAAGGCCAGGCCTTGCTCATCACCAAGACGAAGGCTGCGGAAGCAGAAGGCAACGCCATCAAGATCGCCGCCCAGGCGGAGAAGGAAGCGGCCCAGCTGCGGGGTCAGGGTGTGGCGCTCTTCCGTGAGGAAGTGGCGAAGGGAATGAGCCATGCCGCCAAGATGATGCAGGATTCCAACCTTGACGCCTCACTCATCCTGTTCAGCATGTGGACGGAATCGGTGAAGAACTTCGCCGAGCATGGAAAAGGAAACGTGATTTTCCTGGACGGTTCTGCGCAAGGCATGGACAAAACCCTGAAGGAGATGATGGCGATCGGAAGACTGGATGTGAATGCGAAGTGAGTCAGACCGGGCCGAGTGACGGGCTATTTGTTTCCGGGTTTTCCTTTTTCAGGCGTCACTGTCGTCTTCGCATTGATTACGCTGATGTGATCAAACTCCCTGCGACAATCTGCAACGATTTCACCGGACAACAGCCTCCGGGAGCTTGAATGCAGGCCATTAGATTCCCCGGTGCTGCCTGTGGCATATTTAAGAGATGGAGAGGGTTGTGATCGCTTAGGTCATACGGCACTCCTCACGGGTACGTGTCACTTGAAGGCCTGCAAATCATACAACCGCCGGTACGATCCGTCTACGGCGACGAGTTCCTCGTGCTTCCCGCGTTCGATGATTTTTCCTTTCTCCATCACGATGATCTCGTCGGCGTGGCGGATGGTGGATAAGCGGTGTGCGATCACCAATGTAGTCCGGTTTTCCATCAGGCGTGTCAGCGCATCCTGCACCAAGCGTTCGCTCTCGGTGTCCAACGCGGAAGTCGCTTCGTCGAGGATGAGTATCGGCGGGTTCTTCAGCACCGCACGGGCGATACTGATTCGCTGACGCTGTCCGCCGCTGAGCCGTCCTCCCCTGTCACCGATGTTCGTCCGGTACCCTTCCGGCAGTGACATGATGAACTCGTGGGCGTTCGCGATCTTTGCCGCTGCAATCACCTCCTCCTCGCGTGCATCGGGCATTCCGAAGGCGATGTTGTTGAAGACGGTGTCGTTGAAAAGGATGCTCTCCTGGGAAACGATTCCCATGAGACGGCGGAGATCGGAAAGCTTGACATCACGGATGTCGTGGCCGTCGATGCGTATCGCACCGATTTCGATATCGTAAAAACGGGGCAGCAGATCGGCAAGCGTGGTCTTCCCGGAACCGCTTTGTCCCACCAGCGCGACCGTCTTCCCCTTTTCGATGTTCAGCCTGATATCCCGAAGTACCCAGCCGTGTGTGTCCCTGAGATATGCGAAGGATACGTTATCGTATTCGATGGAGTGGCCGAAGGAGGTCAGGGACAATGCGTCGGCACGGTCGGTGATGGTGTTCTCTGCATCCAGTATGCTGTTGATCCGCTCGGCGGAAGCGAGTCCCTTCTGTACATTCGAGTAGGCATCCGTGAAGGCCTTGGCAGGAGGAATCAGTTGTGAAAAAATGGCGATGAAGGCGATGAACACGGAGGGCTCCAGCGAGTGGTCCTCGGAGAGGACGAGATGGCCGCCGAAATACATGACCGTCACCAGAACGGCCGCACCCATGAACTCGCTCAGCGGCGAACTCAGGTCGCGCTTGCGATAGAGACGGATCATGAGTTGCCGGTACCTGTCGTTCACGGCTTTGAAGCGGGCGGAAGTGAACAGCTCGGCCGTGAACGCACGGATGATCCGCAGTCCGCCAAGGGTCTCTTCGATGTTCGAAACAAGGGTCCCCATCTGTGCGGCGCTCTTGGCGGATGTCCTGCGAAGGCTCTTCCCGATCTGTCCGATCAGCAATCCGGCGACCGGCAGGAGGATGAAGACGAAGAGCGCCAGCTGCGGACTCATGAGCACCATCGTCGTAAGGAATAACGTCACGGTGATGGGTTCACGGAAGACCACCTCGAGCGACTGCATGATGCTCCATTCTATTTCCTGGACATCGCTGGTCATACGCGCCATCAGGTCGCCTTTGCGTTCGTTCGAGAAATAGGAGAAGGGCAACAGCAATATCTTATCATACATGCGATTGCGTAAGTCGCGGACCACGCCGTTCCGGATCGGAGCCATGAAATACATGCCGAGATATCGGAAGAGGTTCTTGAGGAAGAACATCACCACCACCAGCAGCGAGATGAGTGTCAGCGCTTGCAGCTGTCCGTGAACGGCGATGTATTGCGAAAGGTGGTAGTTGAAATTGTTCAGCAGCACTTTCACGGAGAAGCTCCATGGCAACAACGTATAGGAGGTATCCTGATTGAAGAGCACATTCAGGAACGGTGCCACCATCGTGAGTGAAAAAAGCGAAAAGACGACGGACAGGATGTTGCAGGCGATGTTGAGCGCAGCGTAGCCTTTGTAGGAACGGATAAGACCAAGCAGCTGCAGGTAGTTTTTCACGGACCAAAGATAGGCATTCCGAAGTCGACGGTCGGAGGACCGCCTCCGATACAAGGGCCTTTATCGCTTAAAAAAGCTATCTTCGCAGACCATGGATTCGACCCGACAGCAGAAATACGCACGCCTGATCCAGAAGGAGATAGGTACGATTTTCCAACGGAAAGGCCCCGATTATTACGGAAGGGCCTTTGTGACCGTAACCGGAGCCAAGGTAAGTCCCGATCTGGGTCTGGCCTACATCTATCTGAGCGTCTTCGGCAGCAAAGATGCTCAGTCGGTCGTGGACCAGATCTCCTCCCATAACAAAGAGATCCGTCGGGATCTTGGCAACAAGATCCGTCATCAGGCCCGCATCATCCCCGATTTGAGATTCTTCCTCGATGAAACGCTCGACTATGCCGAGCGCATCAACAAACTGCTGGAAGAAACCCGAAAGCAGGAAAACGGAAACTCCGGTGACGCGGAAGCAGATACCCAAGAGCCCGGATCCTGATGATTCAACCGATCTCCGCAATCCTCCGCTAACGAACCTTCACCATGCAA
This sequence comes from Bacteroidota bacterium, assembly GCA_046052345.1. Classification (GTDB taxonomy): domain Bacteria; phylum Bacteroidota; class Bacteroidia; order AKYH767-A; family 2013-40CM-41-45; genus Pollutiaquabacter. Next base: position 77,870 of record JBJOMN010000022.1, read on the forward strand.
TACGATCCGATCAAACGGTCCCTGGGCAACGTCTTCAACCGTACGCCGTTCTTGCGAAAGACCTTTTACCGCCTGCTGGACCTGTTGCTGCTGCGTGCGTGGCATGTGCACAAGGAGCTGCGTTCGCTGAAAGGCGAACTTTCTTCCAAAGGTGAAGTCAACGTACTGGACGCCGGCGCCGGTTTCGGTCAGTACACCTTCTGGCTTAACCGAAAACACCCTGCCTGGAATATCCTGGCTATTGATGTCAAGGAGGAGCAGGTGGCGGACTGCAACAATTTCTTCCGGCAGATCGGTAGCCCTAACGTCCGTTTCGAAGTAGGCGATCTGACCACCTATGTGAAGCCCGATACCTACGACCTGGTCGTGTGCGTGGACGTCATGGAACACATCGAGCCGGACGTGCAGGTCTTCAGGAATTATCATGCATCGATGAAGAAGGGCGGAGTGCTGGTGATATCCACGCCCTCCGACCAAGGGGGGAGCGACGTGCATGGAGAAGGCGAGTCCTCTTTCATCGAAGAACACGTCCGGGACGGATACAATATCCGGGAGATCGAAGAGAAACTCCGATCAGCCGGCTTCTCGCGGGTGGAGGCCCGTTACCAGTACGGTACTCCCGGAAAGATCTCGTGGAGACTTTCCATGAAATATCCTATACAACTTCTGGGTGTCACGAAGCTGTTCTTCGTGGTCATCCCTTTCTACTACTTGCTCGTGTATCCGTTCGCCTATCTCTTGAACTGGCTGGATGTATCGATGACCCATCCTACCGGCACAGGACTCATCGTCAAGGCTTGGAAGTGATCGACGTAAGGAGTCGGCAACCGGGTGAAATGACACCGTAAAAGTAATTTCTCAAGCGGCTGATGCGCCTCCCCTTTTTCATAGCCCGACGGTATTTCGTCTCGAAAAAATCGCAACGGGCGATCAATATCATCTCGATGATCTCGGTTGCCGGCGTGCTGGTCGGAACTGCCGCACTTGTCATCGTGCTTTCCGTCTTCAACGGTTTCGAGGACCTCATACTTCGGCTCTACGATTCCTTCGATCCCGACATCAGGATCGAATCGGTGCGCGGAAAGGACTTCCGGATCGACAAGTTCCCCCTGCAGCAACTTGAACGTGATCCGGATGTCCTAAAGGCATTTCCGGTCATCGAGGAGAACGCTTTGGCCCGATACGAAGACCGTCAGTATATCGTGACACTGAAAGGGATCGACGCCGCATTCAGTGAACATACCGGAATCGACACGATGATGACGGAAGGTGTTTGCGAGATTCAACGCGGCGACACGGATTTCGCATTGATAGGCGCAGGGGTCGCATACGGGTTGCAACTTCATGTGGGAGACATCGGCGGCGGACTGGAATTGTACGGACCGAAACGGGTGGAGGGCTCCCTGCTGGACCCTGAACAGGCTTTCAACCGGCGCTATATCACCCCTTCCGGTGTTTTCGCCGTCCAGCAGGAATTCGATACGCGCTATGTGCTGGTCCCCTATCGGTTCGCGCAGGAGATCTTCGAGTACGATTCCCAGGCGACGTCCGTCGAAGTGATCGTTAAAAAAGGTGCGGATGCCGAGGGCGCGGCGGAACGGATCGCCGCCACCGTAGGTCCTGATTTCACCGTGAAGGACCGTTTACGGCAACACGAAACCGTCTACCGCATCATGAAATCGGAGAAGTGGGCGGTATTCCTTATTCTCACGTTCATCCTTGTCATCGCCACGTTCAATATCATCGGCTCGATCTCCATGCTGGTGATTGAAAAGAAGAAAGACATCGCGGTGATGCACAGCTTCGGGGCTGACCTTCCGTTGCTGCGAAGGATCTTCCTGACGGAAGGACTGTTCATCAATCTGATCGGAAGCACATCGGGCATGCTGATCGGATGGCTGGTATGTCTGGGTCAGCAGCGGTACGGATGGGTCTCACTCAGCGGGGACGGATCCTTTGTCATCGATGCATATCCCGTCAAAATGGAGGCGCTCGATTTTCTTTTCGTCTTCCTGACCGTATCGACGATCGGACTTTTCGCAGCATGGTATCCCGCAAAGCGCATGGTTGCGCAAAGCCTGGACCTCAGGCGGGTGACGAGTGACGAGTGACGAGTGACGGAGGAGAAGGAAGCGGGAGGCGAAAAGTACTTGCACGCTCAGCGCGTCCTACCGCTCATTCAGCGGCGAACTGGCGGAGGAAGCGGACGTCGTTCTCCGAGAAAAGCCGCAGGTCCTTGACGCCGTACTTCAGCATCGCGATCCTTTCAATGCCCATTCCGAAAGCGAATCCTGTGTAGCGCCCGGAATCGATGCCGCAGTTGTCCAATACGTTAGGATCCACCATGCCGCATCCCATGATTTCCAGCCAGCCGGAACCTTTGCACACATTGCAACCCTTCCCTTTGCAGATCTCGCACGTGACATCCATCTCCGCAGAGGGCTCGGTGAACGGAAAGTAAGACGGGCGCAGACGGATACGGGTATCGGGCCCGAACATCTCGCGGGAAAAATACATTAACGTCTGCTTCATATCGGCGAAGGTCACCCCTTCGTCGATGTACAGTCCTTCTACCTGGTGGAAGAAACAATGTGCTCGGGCGGAAATCGCTTCGTTGCGGTATACTCTTCCCGGCATCAGAGAGCGGATGGGAGGCTTCGTAGTCTCCATGACACGGACCTGCACCGATGAAGTGTGTGTACGAAGCGCCACGGAATCGCTGCCCTCTTTCATTTCAATGAAGAAGGTGTCCTGCATGTCCCTGGCAGGATGGTTCTCCGGGAAATTCAGTGCCGTGAAATTATGCCAGTCATCCTCGATCTCCGGTCCGTCCGAAACGGAGAAACCGATCCGAGAGAAAATCCCGATGATACGGTCACGGATCAGCGTGATCGGATGCATGGAGCCGAGCGGCATCGGCTCGGAAGGAAGTGTCAGATCGGAAGGGCCGCCGGAGGAGACATCTGCCGCCGCTTCAAGAATGGCCTGGAAGCCTTGCAGCTTCTCCTCGACTTTCATCTTGAGCTCATTCACCTGCTGACCGTAGGCCTTGCGCTCTTCCGGGGCGATGTCTTTCATCGCTGCGAACAACTCGGCAAGGACACCTTTCTTGCTCAGGTATTTAAGACGGAACTGTTCCACCTCCTCTTTCGAGGAAGCGGCGTAGCCTTCAACTTCTTTCAGCGTTTCCCGGATGGCAGACATCGACTGTTCGGATTTCAATACACCAGTTCGATTTTCATGGTCATACGCACATCCTCGACCGGACGGTCGCCGGGTTGTGTTTTCACGGTGGCGATCAAGTCGATCACCTCGAGACCGGAAACGACTTCGCCGTAGACCGTATAGCCGCCGTCGAGCCAGGGGGAACCGCCGACCGTGGAATACAACTGCTTCTGCCTGTCCGTGAACTTCATCCCGCGCTGGGACTCCATCTGGGTCAGCATTTCAGCGGTGAAGACCTGGCCGTGCACGATATAGAACTGACAGCCGCTGGAGGCCTTTTCCGGATTCTCGGTACGGGCGGCACATAGCGCTCCTTTCTTGTGGAAGATGGAATCCCGGAATTCGGCCGGAACCATGTATCCGTTATCTCCCATCCCGAGCATCTGGCCCGGGGCCGCATTTTTGGATAGCGGGTCGCCGCCCTGGATCATGAAATTTCGGATGACGCGGTGGAACAAAAGGCTGTCATAGAAACCGGAGGAGGCCAATTTGATGAAATTTGAACGATGCAAAGGCGTCTCCTTGTAAAGTCGGACTTTCATCTCCCCCAGACTCGTGCTTATGACCACCAGCGTGTCGACAGGCTGAGCATTTTTCTTCGCTTTCTTGTCTTTTGCCGTAGAAAGTAACGGTAAAAGGCCTAAAAAGACGATTCCAAGGGTTGCTAACTTCTTCATCTTGTGCTATTTTTGCTTAGACTGAGTCGAACAGCAAACTTACCAAATCGGATGAATACCCAAAAGCTCCTGCGCACCGCGATTTTCCTATCAGTATTCCTTCTGGTTGCCGTCTCACTCCTTTTTTCCGGCTGTAAGAAGGACGGTCCTACCAAGGCGGTCATCACAGTGAATGATTCTTTGGGACGTCCATCGTTCGGCGCGGTCGTTACCCTATGGCAGGACACTGCCGTGAATCAGACAACCGGTAGTGTTGCCAATGTGCGGGTCTCAAAAACTACCAATTCAGCAGGAAAAGCTGAATTCGAATTCCAGTTGGAGTGTTTCTTGAACCTGCAGGCCGTCAAGAATAACGACACTGTTCGCGGCTTCGTGCGACTTGAACAGTACAAGACGATCTACCAGACCGTAAATTTCTGAGTCGGCTCAGAGCCCTTCTTCTTCCCAGTACAACAATACTGCCTGTTTCAGCAGCAGGTCCTGCTCTTTAAGCGTAAGAGGGGGAAGCGCTTTTACAAGTTTCCAATGGGGCCAGCCGTCCTCGTCCGTTCCCTCCAGCTCGTAATGACCGAAGCGGCTTAACAGCCTGCAGACGGCGATATGCATGAGGTCCTGTTTCTCGTCTTTGGAGTATTTCATCGGACCCTTTCCCAGTTCTCGGACGCCAATGAGGAAAAGCAGTGCCTGCAGGTCGGGCTCCTCCTCGAACTGACGGGAAAGGGAAACGGTCAACGCCTGCCAGCGTTCCTTCAACAAGTTGATGTCGTGCGCATCCATCCTTCCGGCAAAGGTACGAACAACCGACACCGTGTTTTACTAATTTCGCACCTCATTCCTTAGAACATGTCGCGTTGGAGCAAATGGATTTTCGGAGGCCTCGGCTGGGCGATCGGCGGACCGATAGGCGCTGCGATCGGCTTTGCGTTAGGTTCGTTGACCGATGAAGCCGGAAAAGAATACAAACCCGGAACGCAGGGTCCTGTATTGCTGCCGAACGATTTCAGCGCCGCCCTGCTGGTACTGTGTGCGGCCGTAATGAAAGCCGACCAGAGGCTTCTCCGGTCCGAACTGGAGTTTGTCCGGAATTTCTTCCAGCGGACCTTCGGGGAGCAGCATACTCAGGAGAGAATGCTGCTTTTCCGGGAAATGCTGAAGCAGGACATCCCCATCGGGGCTGTCTGTCAGCAGGTCAGGACCAACATCAACCATTCCGGGCGGCTGGAAATGTTACATCTGCTTTTTGGGCTGGCGGCAAGCGACGGCAGTGTCAGCTACGAGGAACTGACCATCCTCGAACAGATTTCCACGCTTTCAGGCATCAGCGGAAAGGATTTCATGAGCATCCGGGCCATGTTCGTCAGGGACGAGAATGCGGCTTATAAGATCCTGGAAATTGACAAGACCTCCTCCGATGAAGAGGTGAAGAAGGCCTACCGTCGCATGGCCATGAAATTCCATCCCGACAAGGTGCACCATCTCGGGCCGGAATACCAGAAAGATGCCCAGGAGAAGTTCAGGAAGATCAACGAAGCGTACGAGGAAATCAAGAAACAACGGGGAATGTAGTTCCCGTTGAATCCTATCCTCTTTTTTACGCGAATGTCCTGTCCAAGTCCTGCTGAACATTCCCCGCCTTCCGTTGTTTTAGATTCATGACACATGCCCATATCGATTCCCTGCGAAAAGGGATCAACGCTGAAAGGGAAATCCTCCTCGGTCATCCGCTCTACCTTCAAATGAAGACCCTGCAGGATGTGCGCCGTTTCATGGAATCACATGTATTCGCGGTTTGGGATTTCATGTCGTTGCTCAAATGCCTGCAGCGGGAACTGACCTGCACGGAAGTGCCGTGGGTCCCTCAGGGCAACGCAGCCACCAGATATCTTATCAATGAAATCGTCACCGGCGAGGAAAGCGATGTGGACCGCAACGGGAACCGCATCAGCCATTTCGAGCTCTATCTGGAAGCGATGCGCGAAGCCGGCTGCAACCTCGCCCCCATCGAATCTTTCGTGCGTCTCATTGAAAGCGGAAAGTCCGTCTCCGAAGCGCTACGGATAGCCAAGGCGCCCCTTGGCGCTGCCCGCTTCGTAGAAAACACGTTCGCAGTGATCGGTTCCGGAAAAAGGCATGTCATGGCAGGTGTTTTCACGTTCGGACGGGAAGACCTTATCCCGGACATGTTCCTGCGACTGGTCGGCGAATTGAAAAAGCAGTTCCCCGGGAAACTGGACATACTGCAATATTATGTCGAGCGGCACATCGAAGTGGACGGCGGACATCACGGAGAGCTGGCTTTGCAGATGACGGCAGAGCTCTGTGGAGATGATGAGACGAAATGGAGCGAATGCCTCTACGCCGTGAAGGAGGCGCTGAAATCGAGAGCGGCTTTGTGGGATGCGATCATCGACGACGTCCCTGAGCTCGTTGCGTGAATCCGGCAACGGATAGTGTCTGCAGACTCCTCTAGCCCGGGAAAACGTCTGTTCACCTTCTCACCTGTTCCCACTTCTCCCGGATGTACTGGCCGAAAGGCTTTTGCGACAGCGATCCGGTTTCAACCCGGCCTCCTTCGATTTCCTGGTTCCTGAATAGACTGTACTCCTGTCGGGCGAGAACCGGGATCTCGGCGTCGTAGGCAGGATAGTAGAAGAGCACGGCCGATAACCGCTCCTTCCCTTCTGAAACCACTCGATGAAGCGGTGACTTATAGTCTCCACCGGTAAGCAGGGAAAAGTAGTCGCCGCAATTGACCATCAGGGTGCCGGGAACCGGCGGTATATCGATCCACTCACCGTCTTGAAGGAACTGCAGCCCTGTGACACCGTCCTCCTGAAGGATCAGCGTCAGGAAACCCCAGTCGGTATGTGCGCTGGAACCGATCCGGTCCTTGGCTTGAGGGAATTCGCGGTCGGCATGATGGTATGGGTAGTAGTGAAAAAGCCGCATGAGGGAGATGGTCTCGCCTCCCTTGCAGAATCCTGAAAGATACTCTTCCGGACGACCGTAGCTCAAGGAGAATGCGGACGCCAACGCCTCGGAGATACGGATCATCTGCAGGTAGAAGGCTTCCATTTCCTGCTGCCATCCGTCAGGGAGCAGCGAAGGCGACGGCCAGATGTTCTCTCCCTGCATGGAATTCTGAGTAGGAAGTCCGTGCGGCCACGGGTATCCGTAGGAGAACGCTTCTTTCACCTCGAGTGCCTCCGAGCCGCTCTCCTCCCCCATTCCGATATAACCCCGGTTGAATCCACCGCTTTCGAAAGAGATCTTTTTCTTCTCTTCGAAAGGCAAAGAGAAGAATTGCCGCATTCTCCGCAGCATTTCGGCTCCTGCTATCCCATGCCCGGTCAGGTAAAATGCTCCGTACCTGGAACAAGCCCGGTGGAGTTCACCGGCGACACGGTCTTTTTCTTCGCGATTACCTTGAAGCAGGAAGGGGGTGATATCTATGGCAGGGAGCGGCATGGCGGAGGATGGCACGGTCAAATATACGCCCTACGGTGTACAATACGGAGTATCTTCGTGCCGTGAACTGGATCGACCTGCTGTTAGCCGGTGTGCTGCTGACCGGTTTGGTACGCGGACTCCTGCACGGGTTCGTATACGAGATCGCGCATCTCGGCGCCTACTTTCTCGGCTGGTACGCCGGTTTCAAGCTGGCGGACAGTCTGGCTCCCAAGATCGGAAAGCTGCTGGAGGCGGATCCGATGATCGTCCATCACGTTTCTTTTTTCCTGGTATTCATCGCCGTCTGGATCGGCGTGGTGCTCATGGGACGTCTGTTCGAAGGATTGGTCTCCGTGGCATTCCTAGGGATATTCAATAAGGTCGCCGGTGCATTGTTCGGACTGGCAAAATACCTGGTCGTGTGCGGCATCCTGCTTTACTTCTTCCACAAGGCGGACACGAAATACGGATGGATCAGTCCGGACACGAAGGCTGCTTCCCGGCTGTACTATCCGGTGCTGAAAACCTCGACATCTTTGATGCCGGTATTGGAAAATGCGACCGGAGAAAACTGAACTGTAGCGTCCGTTAAGGCGTTTCCGATTCAGGAAACACCTTCCTTCTTATTCAAAAGCCTGTTCAGACGGAAAGAGAGATCCATGAACTGGATCTTGAAATTGGCATTGCGCTCTACATGGTAGTGCATTTCATCAAGTGCACGGATGAATCCGTCTGCATTGTCGCTGTGGATGAAGGGGGCCAGCTTCCGGAAACTGTCCTTTTCCTTCCCTTCGATGCGCACCAGTTTCTCGTCGCCGTAATTCATCAGCAGACATTCACGTACGACGGACAGGCAATATTCGAAAAAGCCCTTCTGGCGCTCCCTGCCTATGGCAGCAAGTTCATCGCCCAGCTTCTGCAGCTGTTGGACATTCAGCTTCAGACAGGCGCGCATCCAGGCGAGAAAAGTTTCCGCCAGATCCGCATCGGGATCTTCCTCCGCCAGCAGATTCAGCGCCATCCGGAAGTTTCCGGCCGCGCGGTGCGTGACGGGCTGAAGGAGTTTGGAGTCCGCGCCGGGAATGGCTGAAAGGCCCTTTAACACCTCTTCGTCCTTCAGACGCGTCACCTTCACCAACTGGGTTCTCGAAAGGATGGTGACGGGTATCGTCTCGTCGTTTTCGGCGACCAGCAGGAACACGGTCTTCTCCTCCGGCTCCTCCAGGATCTTCAGCAGGCAGTTGGCGGCTTCGACGTTCATCTTCTCCGGATACCACATCAGTACGATCCGGAAAGCTCCCTCGACCGATTTCAGGGAGAGGCGCTCGATGATGTAACGGGCCTCATGGATGCGTATCAGGCCCTGCTTGTTTTCGAGCTCGAGCGCGGTTATCCAGTCGTGATAATTGAGATACGGATTCGCAAGGACGGATTCGCGGAACTCGGCGATGAAATCGATGCTTCTGGGGTCGGAAATTTTCTCCTTGGTCGGGACCGGAAAGGAAAAGGTGATGTCCGGATGGACCATCTTGGCTGCCTTCATGCAGGAGCTGCAGGTTCCGCAGGCATCTCCTGCTACAGGCTGACGGCAGAGAAGGTACTGTGCATATGCCAGCGCCATGGGCAGCGCTCCGCTGCCTTCGGGTCCGAGAAAGAGCTGGGCATGACTTACTCTTCCCTCCGAAACGGCGGTGAGCAGCCGGGACTTTAGCAACGAATGTCCGATGACCTCCGAAAAACGCATGAATAGCGAAGGTAGGAAGAAAGCGCCTTTCAACGTTTTGACAACACAATAAAAGAGGAGTGTTCAGGAAGGGGGAACCGGAAACTTTTGGCCGGCAGCAGTATCTTTGCCGACATGAAGACCGTCGATACTTTGGATTTCTCCGGAAAGCGGGCTGTTGTCCGCGTCGATTTCAATGTGCCGCTCGACAAATCCCTGCACATCACAGACGACAGCCGCATCCGTGGCGCCCTGCCTACGCTGAAGAAGATACTGGCCGACGGCGGCAGCATCGTACTGATGAGCCACTTGGGGCGTCCCCTGAAGAAACTCAAAGAGGACGGCACGATCGATGTCCGTAAATTCACGCTCGAAAATGTGGTAGCACGCACGGCCGAACTGCTTGGCATTCCCGTGGATTTCGTTTCGGACTGCATCGGGGAAGACGCCTTCCGCAAGTCGTCGGCTCTCCGCCCCGGGCAAGTGCTCTTGCTCGAAAACCTGCGCTTTCACAAGGAGGAGGAGAAGGGCGATACCGGATTCGCTGAAAAACTTTCCCGTCACGGAGACATCTACGTGAACGACGCTTTCGGTACGGCCCACCGGGCTCATGCTTCCACCGCGGTGATCGCTGCACATTTCCCGGAAGCCAGATGTTTCGGATACCTGATGGCTGCAGAACTTGAAAACGCACGCAAGGTGATGGAACAGGCGGAACGACCATTCACCGCGGTCATGGGAGGAGCTAAAGTGAGTGACAAGATCCTCATCATTGAAAATCTGATCAGTCGCGCCGACAATATCCTGATCGGAGGCGGAATGGCTTACACTTTTTTCAAGGCGATGGGCGGAAACATCGGCAACTCGCTGGTCGAAGCGGATAAACTGGAGCTTGCCCTTTCTCTTCTTGAGAAGGCGAAATCCGCAGGCTGTAATCTGCTGTTGCCGTCGGATTCGGTGTTGGGAGACCGTTTCGACAAGGACGCAGAGACGTCGGTCGCCGGAAACAAGGAGATTCCTGACGGATGGATGGGACTGGATATCGGACCGAAGGCCACTGAAGACTTCTGCAAGGTGATTCGTTCATCGAAGACGATCCTCTGGAACGGCCCGATGGGCGTGTTCGAGATGGAGAAATTCTCCAACGGGACACGCGCGGTCGCGCAATCCATCGCCGATGCCACACATGCAGGTGCGTACTCGCTGATCGGCGGCGGTGATTCGGCCGCAGCCGTCAATCAGTTCGGCTTCGCTGACAAGGTCTCCTATGTATCCACCGGCGGAGGTGCGCTGCTCGAGTATTTCGAAGGAAAGGTCCTGCCCGGCGTCGCAGCCATCCAGGACTGAAACGGAACACCGCGGGAATCAGCCGTTGAGTCCTTTTGCTTTCGCGCAATCGCGTATTTTCGTATAGTATTGTTTTTGAGGCAATTATATACTGCCCGATATTCCTTATTTTTGTAGATATCCCTTATTACCCAATAATTATATGGCTTGTGCATCGTGTAGTACCGGCAAGGACGGACAACCCGGCGGCTGCCGCAATAACGGCACGTGCGGGACAGGAGGTTGCAACAAGCTGAACGTATACAACTGGTTGACCGATATGGTGCTGCCTCACGGGCAGGAACCTTACAATATCGTCGAAGTACGCTTCAAAGGAAGCCGAAAGGAATTCTTCCGTAACAAGGAAGTGCCGGACCTGAAGGTCGGTGACGTCGTTGCGGTGGAGTCATCACCCGGCCACGATGTCGGAGTGGTTTCCATGACCGGGGAGTTGGTACGTTTTCAGCTTCGCAAAAAAGGCATGAAGGAGGATTCCGAAGGGATCCGCGCTTTATACCGTCGTGCCAAGCAGAGCGAGATCGATAAATGGTACGAAGTGAAGGACAAGGAGGCATCGATGATGCAACGCACCCGTTCCGTCATCCAGCACCTGAGGCTCCAGATGAAACTGAGCGACGTGGAGTTCCAGGGCGACGGAAAAAAAGCGACCTTCTACTACACTGCGGAAGAACGTGTCGATTTCCGGGAACTCATCAAGCGGCTTGCCGACGAATTCCGGATCCGTGTCGAGATGCGGCAGATCGGCATGCGGCAGGAAGCCAGTCGTGTCGGAGGGCTTGGCGTATGCGGTCTGGAGCTTTGCTGCTCCACGTGGCTGACCGAATTCAAGACGGTCTCCACCGGTGCCGCCCGCTACCAGAACCTGGCACTCAATCCCGCCAAGCTCGCCGGTCAATGCGGAAAACTGAAATGCTGTCTGAACTTCGAACTCGACAGCTACATGGACATCATGCGGGATTTCCCGCAGACCAACATCGCACTCGAGACGGAGAAGGGTCGCGCCGTGCACCAGAAGACGGATATCTTCAAGCGTATGATGTGGTACGCCTATGCGGCCGATCGTCGCGGAGGCGAAGCGTTTGACGGTCCCGACGGCGGCAACTGGGTCGCTGTCCCCGTTGACCGTGTGAAAGAGATCATAGCACTGAACAAGACCGGAAAAAAAGCGGGAGAACTTCTGGAAGGAGACTGGCTCGAGGTGGAGGAAGAGGAAAAGGAGCCGGACTACATGAACGTAGTCGGCCAGGACCGGATCGACCGGATGGACAAGAAGAAAAAGAAGAAGAAAAAGAAGAAGCCGTCCGGTAACAATAAGGGTCGGCCCGGCGAAGGTGGCGCTCAGCAGAAACCCGCCGGAGATGCCGCACCGCGGGAAAACCGTCCCCCGCAACAGCAAGGACAAAAACCACGGGAGCAACAGCGCCCTCAAGGCAACCGTCCGGGAGGCCAGCAGCCGCAGGCAAAACCGCAGCAGCAGCCCGGAAAGCAGCAGCAGCAGGGCGGAGGAGATAACCGCAACAGGCAGGGAGGCAACCGGGAAAACCGGCCTCCGCGTCAGCAACCCAATAAACCTTCATGATGCACAGTACTCTTCGCGGAGCTGTATTTTTCCTGCTCATACTGTCAGCCACCGCTTGTGACGATTCCGTGCTGCTGGACGAGCACGTACGCGTGAAAGACGAACAATGGGCCTCTTCGGATGTCGTCCGTCTGGAAACGGATATCGCCGACACCATTCATCCCTACAACCTGTACATCAACCTCCGACATGCGGGAAGTTACCGGTACAGTAATTTGTTCCTGTTCCTGGACACCTATATGCCGGACGGCGGGCACGCCCGCGATACCGTCGAACTTACATTGGCTGACGAACGGGGACAATGGCTGGGGGAAGGCATGGGAGACGTACGCGACAACCGTATTCTCTTCAAGAGAGGATTCGTCTTCCCGGGAAGCGGCCACTACCGTTTCGAACTCACGCAGGCCATGCGTGTCGACCCGCTGCCGGGCATCAAGGACGCAGGAATGTGCATCGAACTGTCCGGAAAATAATCCATACATGTCTTTCAGCCTGCTCTGCATCCGCAGTAAAGGACTGTCATCGCCACTAACCCAAGAAACCAAGTAAACCACCTTTCCTTATGTCCGTCATGAAAAAAATACTGCTTCTGCTCTCCGTTGCGGCATTGCTGCAACCTGCTGCCGCAGCCGATGCAGGGCCCATCCTGCCTTCCGTCATCCATCAGAAAAAACTTTCCAACGGCCTTAATGTGGTCACCGTACCGTACGCTTCTCCGGGAATCGCCGCCTTCTACATCGTAGTACGCGTAGGGTCGCGCAATGAGATCGAGCCCGGGCATACGGGATTCGCCCACTTCTTCGAGCACATGATGTTCCGGGGTACGGAGAAATATCCGAAGGAGAAATACAGCGAAGTGTTGAAATCGACCGGTGCTTCCGCCAATGCGAATACCAGCCTGGACCGTACCGTCTATCACATGACCGGGAGCGCGGAGAAACTGGAAACGATGTTCGAGCTGGAAGCGGACCGATTCAGGAACCTGAAGTATTCGGTGCAGGGATTCAAGACGGAAGCCGGCGCGGTAAAAGGCGAATACACCAAGAATTCCGCGAACCCCTATACCAAGCTCAACGAGCTGGTGCAGGATGCCGCTTTCGACCTGCACACCTACAAGCATACGACGATGGGATTCTTCAACGACATCGTCGACATGCCGAACCAGTATGACTACTCCATCGAATTCTTCAAACGTTTCTACCGCCCGGAATACTGCACCATACTGGTGGTAGGAGACGTGACGCCTGAAAAAGTGGAAGGACTCTCGCAAAAATATTTCGGCGACTGGGAGCGGGGAAGTTACTCAAGCACGATTCCTGCGGAACCGGCACAGACTTCCCCACGCAGTACGCACCTTAAAAAGGCCGGCTTCCCGCCCTATCTGAGCCTCAATTACAAAGGACCGGCTTATGACGATAAGGACATCGACTTCAACGCCATCGACATCCTTTGTTCGATGCTTTTTTCCGAGAACTCGAAAATCTACGAAGACCTGGTCATCAGGGAGCAGAAGCTCCGATCCATCGAAGGCGGAGCCTACAATACGCGCGACCCTTACCTGGTGAGTGTCGAAGCTTCGCTGGTGAACGCCGCCGACCTGCAGATGGTTAAGGACAGGATCACCGAGACGCTGGCGAAGGCAGCGCAAGGTTCGCTGGACATGAAGGACATGGAAGCCGCGCGGATGAACATCAAGAACAGCTTCCGCATGCGGATCGATAACCCGACTTCCATCGCGGAGAACCTGAGCTTCTTCACCTGGCTCAGCGGAGACCCTGAATCGCTGAACAGGTACTATGCCAACTATGACCAAGTAACGGCCGCCGACCTTCAGCGGGTGGCGAAAAAGTATTTCGTGCCGGAGCGGCTGACCGTCGGCACCATCTCCCCCAACGAATCCGAAAACCTCAAATGATCCGCGCCATGAAAAGACTATCCCTCCTCCTGCTGGTCCTCACCCTGTTCACACAGGCAGCCTTGGCGACGGAATCCGTTGAACTGCCGATACCCAATTCCGGAAAAGTCGTCATCCGTCTCATGTTCCGTAACGGCTCGGTCACTGATCCTAAAGGCAAAGAAGGACTCACCATGCTTACTGCCGGGCTGATCACTGACGGCAGCACGAAAAACCACACAGCTACGGAATTGCAGAAGACCATGTATCCGTGGGCTGCACGTATGGGCTCGTTCGTCGATAAGGAGATCAGCATCTTCAGTTTCGAAGTCCCCTCCTTGTATCTCGAGCCGTTCTACGCGTTGGTCAAGGACGTGCTGATGAATCCCGCCTTCGACTCCTCCGACGTGGAACGCATCCGTTCCAACCAGAAGAATTTCGTGGACGAAGTCATCCGTCAGTCTTCCGACGAAGAATACGGTAAGAAATACCTCGAATACGTCCTCTTCAAGGGAACGCCTTACGGAAACCTTAAACAAGGCACTTCGGCCGGACTCTCTTCGATCACTGTCAACGATATCCGTGAGCACTACCGAAACCGTTTCACCCGCAACAACGTGCTGGTAGGTATCGCCGGCGATTATCCCAAGGGATTCCCGGAACGGGTGAAGAACGACCTGTCAGGATTGTCGGATGAGAATCCGGTCGCTCCGGCGCTGGCCGCACCCGTCGTCCGCTCCGGCATGAACCTCACCATCATTTCCAAGCAGGGCGCCCTGGGCTCCGCCATCTCGGCCGGATTTCCGATGGCGATCACACGTGCGAACGACGAGTTCGTAGCGCTGATGGTCGCCAATTCGTGGCTGGGCGAACACCGCAAATCCTATTCCCGGCTTTATCAGAAGATCCGTGAGGCCCGTTCGATGAACTACGGGGATTATACTTACGTAGAATGGTACGAGGGAGGCGGAGGCAACATGCTGCCGCCGGCCGGCACGCCGCGCAGCTTGAACTACTTCAGCATCTGGCTGCGTCCGGTACAGACTGCGAAAGGTCTGCGCGGACAATACGAGGAGCTCAAGGATCTCCGCGTGGGTCATGCTCCTTTCGCGATGCGCATGGCGCTTCGAGAGATGAACCGGCTGGTCGAAAACGGCATGACGCCCGACGACTTTGAAAAGACACGCGACTTCCTCCGCAGTTATTCGAAACTGTATGTGGAAGGAATGTCCAAGAAGCTCGGCTACGCGATGGATGCGAAATTCTACGGGCGCACGGACTGGATCGCCGACCTCGACCGTCTGCTGTCTTCGCTGACCCGTGAACAAGTGAATGCCGCGATGAAGAAATACTGGAGTGCGGGGAACATCGAGTGGGTGGTCGTCACCGACGAGTCGGAAGTGGCTCCTCTCAAAGACACATTCGAAAAAGGCCTTCCCGCGCCGATGGCGTACTCGAACGGATTGAAAGCGTCGCTCACCCCGGAGATCCTTTCGGAAGACGAAACAGTGAACAGTTATCCGTTACCGATCCGGTCGGTCACGGTCATCCCTTCTGAGAAGACTTTCCAGGGGGAGTGATAATATTTTCTCCCAATTGGGGATTGGCTGTTCTTCGGCCGCATCATCCGTTTAGTCTCATTAACTCAATATCCCCTCGAAGGGGCGGAGCGATCCGCCCCTTTTTGCTACCTTTCCCGTACATAAACGTACGGCCATGAAAAAGCTTTTACTCGGATTCCTCTTTGTCATGGTCCTCGCACTTCCGGCCACGGCATCCCTCACCGGCATGTCGAACACCGGTGCAGTCGTCGGTGCGCAACACCTGAACACCACCATCACTTCCACCGGCGATTTCGTACAGGCATTTTCACCGAACGGAAACGTCTACCAGATCCGCCTCCAGCAAGGCAGCAACGTGATCTACTTGGCGGATTTCAATACCAATCCTAATCCCTTGCTTTTTAATGTGAGCGTAGCCAATTCGACCACGGTTGACCTGACCGACTTTTCCATTCCCTACAATGCAGCGCTGGGCACCTATACCTTAGTGGTCGGTTACCTCGATCCACTCCTGCAGTTCCAGGGAATTCCCTGCTCCTCGTATGATTCGCTGCAAGGTGCTTTTACCGTGTTGCCTCCGGACGGATACATACAAGGCACCGTCTACGACGACCTGAACAGGAACGGCCAGCGCGACGCCGGTGAAAACGGCGTTAACAACGGAACCATCCTTCTTCAACCAGGAGGCGTAGCGTATCCGCCGGATGCAAGCGGCAACTACTCCATCCCTGTTTCAAACGGGACTTACTCCGTTTCGTGGAGCTACACTAGCGGCGATCGCAGGTACCTGTCATCGGCGAACAGCAGTTATCAGGTGACGGTCAACAACGGCAATGTCACCGGCAATGATTTTGGGATCTATCGGAAGCTCCAATTCTGTTCTCCCAACCTGCTGGTGTCTGGCAGGGTAAATCTGCTGACCGTGATCGGCGACACCCTCTTCTCCCCCGGGACCAACAACGTCTACTCCATCTCCCTGCGTCGCATCGGGCAGTACTGTACCGCCTACAACAGCGCCATTACCATCGTGGACAGCAATACCGCGAGCGCCAGGATCAACATCCAATCGGGAAGGTCAGGCGTATTCGACCTGTTTGTACAGTTCACGAACGGTCCGAATTACGGAGTCCATATCCTGCCGGGTGCCGCGACCATCGTGCTGCCGACTGCCACGGTTTCAGGAACCACCTATTACGATTCGAACCAGAACGGTGTATATGACGCAGGAGATTCGCCGCTCCGCGGTCAGCGTACCAAACTGATGCCGGACAGTGTCTATGCGTATTCCGATTTTAACGGCGCCTACTCCATCGGCGCTTTGGCGGGAAGTCATACGGTATCCTGGGATTCAACGGCATTTCTCAACCTTTGGACACTGTCCTCCGATTCCGCTTCGTATACATTCTTCAACTCTGCACCGGTTGCGGGAAAAGACTTCGGTCTTATCTCCAACCTTCCGCCGTATTCACATACCGTCTATTTTTCAGGCACGCGTGCGAGGTGCAACACCAACAACCGCTACGAATACATCATCACGAATACAGGAAATGTCCCTATGAATGGCCGGCTGTACCTGATGCGTGATCCGCTCACAGTGTACAACGGATCCAGCGTCCTTGCCAGCGGCTCCACGGCCTCAGGGGATACGATCTGGTGGGATTTGCAGAACATCCTGCCCTTCCAACCGGTCAGTCTGGCTACCTATCTGCTCATGCCGGGTCCGCAGAACGTATTGCATAACAGCGCCAGGTTCGAGGCCTTGGACGCCAGCAATGTCGTGCAACAGACAAGTTCACGGTCTGTCACGGAAACCGTCTTGTGCAGCTTCGATCCGAATGACAAGGCCTGTACCCCGGAAGGAATCGGAAACGATCACTACACCCTCATCGGCGACGAGCTGGAATACAGGATCCGGTTCCAGAATACCGGAAACGATACCGCCTACGATGTACGGATCTACGATCGTCTGGACACCGCCCTCGACCTGAACAGCTTCCGTATCGTGAACAGCAGTCATGACGTCAGCACCACGCTGGATAACGAGGGACAGGCGACGTTCTTCTTCCGGAACATCTACCTGCCGGACAGCAACGTCGATGAGCCCGGAAGTAACGGATTCATCACGTATCGCATCCGTGCCAAAACGACCACGCCTGACTTCACGCAAATTGAAAACACCGCCTACATCGTCTTCGACCTTAATCCGGCTATCGTCACCAACACGACGTTCAACACAATGGTAACGCAGATTCCGCTCTGGGTAAGGCCTGCTTCATCAATTCCCGATGTCTCGGTCTCTCCCAATCCTATCCGTGAATCCGCGCATTTCGTGTTTGCGGGAACCGAAGGCAAAGAGGGTCGCTTCGACTTGTTCGATCTGGCCGGAAGGAATGTGGTCAGTATGGATTTCCGGGGCAGTCCCTTCATCTTCGATCGGAAAAATCTTCTGTCAGGGATGTACCTCTACCGTTTCACCGATCTCAAGGGAGGCCTGATTTACTCCGGCAAGGTGGTTGTCGAATAACGGATTACGGCATTGATTCAAAGTCCGGCAGGATTTCCGATGCCGGCGTTACCGTGTTATTAAGGCAAAGGGGAGTCGTGAGCGGCGATGCCAATTTTTCTTACTTTTAACCGTTATTCCGTCTGATATGACCGCTTCCCAAGCCTCGGGAAATCATCGCAAATACCTCCGTATTTTCTGGCTATTGTTCCTTTCTCCGTTTCTGGGATTGGGAATGATCCTTCTGCTGGCCGCCAACGGATGGATCGGAGAGGAACTCCCCTCGTTCAGCGAACTTGAAAATCCAAAAAGCGCTCTCGCCTCCGAGATCATTTCCTCCGATCAGGTAGTCATCGGGAAATACTTCATTCAGAACCGCACCAACATCCACTATTACGAGCTTTCTCCGAACGTGGTCAACGCTTTAAAGGCTACGGAGGATATCCGTTTCGAAAGCCACAGCGGCGTCGACCTGCGCGGTCTGCTGCGTGCCGTATTCAGTGCCGGCACTGCAGGAGGAGGCAGCACCATCACGCAGCAGCTGGCGAAGAACCTTTTCCACGAGCGTCCGGATACCAAGGTCGAGCGTGTCGTTCAGAAGATCCAGGAATGGATCATCGCCGTGGAGCTGGAACGGCGGTATACCAAGGAGGAGATCATGGCGATGTACCTGAACACGGTCGAGTTCAGCAGCAACGCCTTCGGCATCAAATCCGCTGCACGGACCTATTTCAACAAACTGCCCGTCGACCTTAACCTGCAGGAGGCGGCGGTGCTTGTGGGTATGTTGCAGGCGCCCACCAAATTCAACCCCATCCGGAACCCTAAGAATTCACTGAACCGCAGGAATGTCGTGCTGGGGCAGCTGAACAAGTACGATTATATCACCGACGGTCAGCTCGATTCGATCAGGGCGCTCCCCATTGCACTGGACTTCCAGCAGGATGATCACAACTACGGACTGGGAACCTATTTCCGCGAGGTGCTTCGCAAGGAAATGCTGGCTTGGTGCAAGGAACATGTAAATAACGCAACCGGAAAACCCTATAACCTTTACACAGACGGACTCAAGATCTATACGACTGTAGATTCCAGGATGCAGAAGTATGCCGAGGAGGCGATGAAGGAGCACATGACCGAGCTGCAGCGGAAGTTCTTCGACCACTGGAAAGGAAAAATTCCGTGGGAAGAACATCCGGAAGTGGTGTTCGAAGGGGTCAAACGGTCCGACCGCTACATCGCCATGAAAGCGGCCGGTGCGACGCAAAAGGAGATTGACAAGGCTTTTGCAAAGAAAGTGAAGATGCGTGTCTTCAGCTGGAACGGCGGCATCGATACCATGATGAGTCCGCTGGACAGCGTCAAATACCACAAGAAGATCCTGCAGACCGGATTCATGGCGATGGATCCGAAAAGCGGCTTCGTGAAAGCGTGGGTCGGCGGGAACGATTACCGGTTTTTCAAATACGATCACGTCAAAGAAGGTCGCCGGCAAGTAGGATCCACCTTCAAGCCTTTTCTCTATACTCTTGCCATGCAGGAAGGATATTCCCCGTGTTACAAGGTTCCCAACGTTCGGGTGTATTTCGATCTCCCCACAGGAGAGACATGGTCTCCGGAGAACTCGGACAACAAATACGGCGGCATGCTGACCCTGAAAGAAGGTCTTGCTGAATCCGTCAATTGCGTGTCGGCTTATCTCATGAAACAATTCGGGCCGCAAGCCATGATCGAGATCTGCCGTAAGATGGGTGTGGAAGCTCCGATTGATGCAGTACCTGCGATCTGCCTTGGAACTCCGGATGTATCCGTCTATGAGATGGTAGGAGCTTATGCGACCTTCGCCAACATGGGTGTCTGGACACAGCCTCAGTACCTGACCCGCATCGAGGACAAGAACGGCAACGTGCTCCAGGAATTCGTACCGCGCAAGGTCGAAGCGATCAGCGAAGAGACCGCCTACCTGATGAGCAACCTGATGCAAGGAGTAGTACAGTTCGGCACCGGTGCCCGCCTGCGCGGACAGTACAAGCTGCAATATCCCATCGCGGGCAAGACCGGCACTACGCAGAACCAGAGTGACGGCTGGTTCATCGGCATCACACCGGACCTCGCTGCCGGCGGATGGGTCGGCTGCGAAGACCGCGCCGTCCATTTCCGTTCCATCGAACTCGGTCAGGGCGCACGTATGGCCATGCCGATATGGGCGCTTTTCATGCAAAAGGTATACGCCGACAAGACCATTAAAATCTCCACCGGAGATTTTGAAAAGCCGGCCGAGCCGATTCACGTGGAGCTCGACTGCGCCAAGTACCGGCAGGATTCGGAAGGCGGAACGGGCAGTGATGACCGGGACTTCTGAGCGGTTGCTCCCTTGAGGAAGTTCCTGGTTGGCTTTTTCCTACCTTTGACCTCTCGTTACATCGCGTTTCACCATGAACAAAGTAGTCGCCAATGCGGATGCCGCCATCGAAGGAATCACGGACGGCATGACCTTGATGGTCGGCGGATTCGGTCTTTGCGGAATCCCGGAGAATTGCATCGATGCCCTCGTCCGTAAAGGCGTGAAAGGGCTTACCTGCATTTCAAACAATGCCGGCGTCGATGACTTCGGTCTGGGCCTGCTGCTGCAGAATAAGCAGATCCGGAAAATGATCTCCTCATACGTGGGCGAGAATGCCGAGTTCGAGCGACAGATGCTTTCCGGGGAACTGGAAGTCGATCTGATTCCGCAGGGAACGCTGGCTACCCGTTGCCTGGCCGCCGGTTACGGCATGCCTGCCGTCTTTACGCCTGCCGGGGTCGGAACGGAAGTGGCTCACGGAAAAGAGTCCCGTGTCTTCAACGGGAAGGAATATCTTCTGGAGTATGCGTTTGATGCTCCCTTCGCCATCGTCAAGGCCTGGAAAGGCGACACCCACGGAAACCTCGTCTTCCACGAAACCGCGCGCAACTTCAATCCCCTCATGGCCATGGCCGGGAAGATCACGATTGCGGAAGTGGAGGAGCTTGTTCCCGCCGGAACACTTGATCCGGACCATATCCATACTCCGGGCATCTATGTGCACCGCATCTTCCGCGGAGACCGCTACGAGAAGCGCATCGAACAGCGTACCGTCCGTAAGAAGTGATATCACAGCCCGGCCGTATTCATCCAACCAGACACCGAACACCATATCATGCTCGATAAAACAGGTATCGCCAAACGAATCGCCCGTGAAGTCAAAGACGGCTACTACGTCAATCTAGGCATAGGCATCCCGACGCTTGTCGCCAATTATATCCCGTCCGGCATGAATGTCGTGCTGCAATCCGAAAACGGACTGTTGGGAATCGGTCCGTTCCCTTTCGAAGGAGAGGAGGATCCGGATCTTATCAACGCGGGAAAGCAGACCATCACCACTTTGCCCGGTTCCGCTTTTTTTGATTCCGCCATGAGCTTCGGCATGATCCGCGCAGGGAAGGTCGACCTCACCATCCTCGGTGCAATGGAAGTCAGCGAGAACGGAGACATCGCCAACTGGAAGATTCCCGGAAAGATGGTGAAAGGCATGGGGGGAGCGATGGACCTCGTTGCCGCCGCCAAGAACATCATCGTGGCCATGCAGCATGTGAACAAAGCCGGAGAATCCAAATTATTGCCGTCCTGTACCCTTCCATTGACCGGTATCAGGTGCGTCAAGAAAATCGTGACCGAATTGGCCGTGCTGGACGTGCTTCCGGGAGGAGGATTCAAACTGCTCGAGCGAGCACCCGGTATTTCGGTAGAAGATATCCGCAAGGCGACCGCAGGTAAACTCGTGATCGAAGGCGAGATCCCTGAAATGGTGATCGACTGAAAAATTCAGTTACTGAAGGAGATGGTGACGTCGTCCAGTCCGATGACGGTTTTGTCCTGCGACCAGAGGTAGATGTTCACCGTATTGTCCGGTCCGAAGCTGCCGGCAGGAATCAGGAACTCCTCGCTGATTTCCGTCCATGTATCTGCAGCACGTAATGACTTGTCGAGAGGTTTTGATTTCCAGTAAATCGAAATTCCATTCGCCTCTGCACTAAATACCAACTGCACTTTTGCCGGAGTCGATGCCGCTTTTACCCACGCCGAAACCTTCGCTTTACGCAGCGGATACCGGCTCACCGTACTCGCTTTCACTTTGAAGGAAGGCGTGAACGGTACGAACTCGCCGGAGGAAACATACCACTGTCCGGAATGGGCGACTCCGGCTTTCGTAAGCCGCTGATCGCTCATCCATCCCGCTTCGGATTCGAAATCAGTGAAATAGGCCATTTCAGGCCGTGCAGGCTCATCCGAACAGGCCAGAAGGCCCAAAATGAGAAAAAAAAGGGTGGCTTGAATGAACCTCATACCTCAAGTTGTCGTACAAATATACATTGTAACGACCGCACTTTCGGTCGGCAGTAGACCATGACCGGTTCCTCCGTCAACAAATTATCCATCATCATCCCGGCCTATAACGAGGCGCCGACGATACACCTTATCCTGGACAAAGTCAGGGAGGTCGAGCTGAAAAACGGAATCGCCAAAGAGATCATCATCGTCAACGACTGCTCCAAAGACAGGACCGCGGAAATCATAGAAGCCTATTCCGCGAAGCATCCGGAAGCAGGAATACGCCTGTTCAACCAGCCGGTGAACATGGGAAAAGGTGCCGCCATCCACAAAGGCATCGAACTGGCCTCCGGAGATTATCTCATCGTCCAGGATGCCGATCTTGAATACGACCCCGAAGAGTACAACGTACTGCTCAAACCGGTCCTGAACGGTTTCGCCGATGTGGTGTACGGATCCCGATTCATGGGCGGAAAGCCGCACCGCATCCTTTTCTTCTGGCACTCGATCGGCAACAAGTTCCTGACAATGCTCTCGAACGCATTCACGAACCTGAACCTGACCGATATGGAAACCTGCTACAAGATGTTCCGATCGGATATCATCAAGAAGGTACGTCTCAGGGAGCGTCGCTTCGGTTTCGAGCCGGAGGTCACCGCCAAGATCTCACGGATTCCTGGCGTGCGCATCTACGAGGTCGGCATCTCCTACTACGGCAGGACGTATGCCGAGGGCAAAAAGATCGGCTGGAAAGACGGCTTCCGGGCGATCTATTGTATCCTGAAATACAATATTTTCTCGCGCTGAAATTTCATTCTTTACGTGCTTGCGAAAGGCCGGGCAGCAGGAATCGCGGCGATCAATGACTTGGTATAATCCGATACAGGTTCCGCATAGATCCTGTCCGGATCACCCTCTTCTTCGATCTTCCCCTTGTTCATGACCATCATCCGGTCGCTCATGTATTTCACGACAGAGAGGTCGTGTGAAATGAATATATAGGTAAGTCCGAACTCACGCTTCAGGTCGTTCAGCAGATTCAATACCTGAGCCTGTACCGAAACATCCAATGCTGAAACCGATTCGTCGCAGATGATGAAATCGGGTTCGAGTGCCAGAGCGCGGGCGATGCAGATGCGCTGACGCTGTCCACCGGAAAACTCATGCGGATACCGGTCGAAATGATCCGCCTGCAGGGATACACGCTCCAGCAATTCAAGTGCTCTTTCTTTTCGTCGCCTGTTATCACCATGTAACCGATGTACCTGCATCGGCTCCATAAGCGCCTGGCCTGCAGTCATCCTCGGGTTCAGCGATGAGTAGGGATCCTGAAAAATGATCTGAATGCTTTTTCGCATTTTCCGAAGCTCCTCGCCGCGCAACGCGGCGAAATCCTTTCCCCTGTAAATCACCTCTCCGGAAGTCGGCTCGACCAGCCGGATGATCGTTCTTCCCAAGGTGGTCTTCCCGCATCCGGACTCTCCAACCAGTCCGAGCGTCTCTCCGGGATAGACATCAAAAGAGACGTCGTCTACGGCCCGTACATGGTCCCGGACTTTTCCGAAAACACCTTTACGAAGCGGGAACCAGGTGCACAGATTCCTGACCTGAAGCACGGGAGATTGACTGTAAAGTTTTCCGAGGCGCTGTTTGCGTTCAGGCTCCGTGATCACATCACGCAACAGGATCGCCGCCGTACCGTCCTTGCGATCCGAAAAAGATCCGTCACTCTCCGTCTGCAGGAAATCCGAGACGACAGGGAGTCGTCGTAACCGTCGGTCCAACGGAGGACGACAAGCGAGAAGGCTTTTTGTATAAGGATGCTTCGGATCGCGGAAAATCTGTTCGACACTGCCCTGCTCCACCACGTTCCCTTTGTACATGACAACGACGCGGTCGGCTATCTCTGCGATAACCCCGAGATCATGTGTGATGAAAAGCATCCCCATCTTGCTTTCCTGCTGAATGGCATGCAGCAATTCAAGAATGGTCTTCTGCACCGTGACATCCAACGCGGTGGTGGGCTCGTCAGCAATCAGCACCGAGGGATCACAGCTGATGGCCATGGCGATCATGACGCGTTGTTTCTGTCCCCCGCTGATTTCGTGAGGATAGGCGGTATAGATCTGTTCCGGTCGGGGGAGACGCACTTTCCGGAATAGCTCCAACGTACGGTCCTTGGCCCCTTGGGAGGACAGTCCCAGATGAAGGCGCAACGCTTCTGCAACCTGGTAGCCGCACGTCAACACCGGGTTCAGGGATGTCATGGGCTCCTGGAAGATCATCGCTATATCCTTGCCTCTGCGACGACGCATCTGAGCTGCATCCAGGGAAAGAAGGTCAGTGCTGTTTTGTCCGTTGTCATTGAAAAAAATCCGCCCTTTCGTGATCTTCCCTGCTGCAGGCAACAACCGCATCACGGAAAGCGAGGTGACCGATTTCCCGGATCCGGATTCTCCTACGATGCCAACGGTTTCCCCTCGGTCCAGCGAAAAAGTTATGTCATTAAGCGCCTGTGTGATTCCGTTTTCCGTGGAAAAGGAAACCCCGAGTTGCTCGACGGACAATAGACGGGACATGCCGTAAATGTAATGGAATTTAATCGCGGTAGCGGAGCATCTACCCGGTGTTTTTACTCACCGTGAGGGCTGGTTTTCAAGTAGCAGGTTCATGCCCCGTCTTTCGACTTCCAAAGATGAAGGCATGCGAAGGTCCTGTAAGGCGACCAAGCCATGGCGATGCGCTCCATCTCCTTTTTAAGCATGCTCCTGCTCCCGCTTCCAAGTCCGTAAAGCCTTATCATGGCCTGCTGTATACCATAATCGTCGGGTGAAAAAACGTCCTGACGCCCGAGAGAGAACATCAAGGTCATTTCCGCCGTCCATCGTCCGACCCCCTTTATTTCCGTGAGCAACTGTACCACTGACTCGTCGTCCAGTTTACGGAAGACGGCGTCTTCGAGGGCAAGGTCCCGGAAATACCGGGCGACATTGTGCAGGTAGTCCGCCTTCGTTGCCGACAGACCGATAGCACGGAGCCGGGCTTTGCTCAGGGAAAGCACCGCTTCGGGTGTTGGAACAGATGGAGGAAGCAGTCCGTTGAGTCGGCTTTCGATGATGCCGGCCACTTTCGTGGACAACTGCTGCGCCACGATCGAGCGGCAAAGGTACAGGCAGACGTCCTTGCGACGGGCGACACGTAAGGGCCCGGTCTTGCGGATGACAGCAGCCATGCAAGGATCAAGCGATAGATGTTGAATGTAATCCATCTCAGGAAACAATCTCTACCCGCGAGGGTTCCAGGATGGATTCGCCGCGAAACCGCAGGAAGATCTGTGCCACTGTCAAGGTGTCCTTCTGGCAATAGGTGACGATGCGAGGAAGATTCTGCTCGATCCAGTACACCTCCCAGACTTTGCTTCCGTCAATGTCGTCCTTCGGCGTAGGGATCCCGAAGACCGATGCCAGCAGGTTCAGCGTAGTGAATGATTTGTAATCCCCGAATTTCCAGAGCTCGTGGGTGTCGAGGTGACTGACCTCCCAAGGTTTTTTGCCCGGAGTATCCAGGATCTTCGGTAGCCGGATGGAATTGATGAGCATCCGTCTGGACAAGAATGGGAAATCAAATTCTTTGCCGTTGTGTGCACATAGGAAACGGTCCGGAGCGCTGAAGGATCGGTCGCACAAGGAGGCGAAATCCGACAAGACGGTTTTTTCATCATGCCCGTAAAAAGACTTGATCCTGAAATTACCCTCAGGGGTGAACATGCCGCAGGAAATGCAAATGACCTTGCCGAACTCTGCATAAATGCCGGCACGGTGATAGAGGCTTTCAGGGGTGTCTTCCTCCGATTTCCGGATTTGGAGCGCTTTGCGTTCCCACAAGGCTTTGAAATCCGACGGCACATCGGCAAGCGAAGGATGCGCAGGAACCGTCTCAATATCCAGAAAGAGAATATGGGAAAGCGGGAGCTTGTCGAGCATGCGTGCAGTGAAGTACGAAATTAATGATACGGAACCCCCGGCAGAACCATTAAATGCTGAAAAAACGGTCAGCGTATCATGACGCCGGGCTTGTTGATGAAAGGAATTGCCGTGAAATTCTGCTGCGTGATGCTTTCAGGAAGAAAGACATATTTCTTGTCATAGATCTGCCGGTCGAGGTAAAAGCTCACCCAGTATTCGTTGCTGAGGCCGAACAACTGAGGCATTATCGGTTCGATCTTTACAAAATCCAGCGGAGCTACATGCTCGAAAAGGTGGCGGAGGACCGATGTCTTGACAGGTTCACCGTTCAGCTCGCCGTATCCTTTGGATGCGACCAACACGCCGGTCAGCTCCTGCTCGTACAGATTCAGCAAATAGACATTCCAGACTGTCTCTCCCGTCTCCTCGTCTTTTTCCATGACCACGGCCAAAGCCAGGTTCTCCACTTCCGGCCGATGAATATCCTTCAACATCCTTACGAAGATACGGAATTACCTGCGCGATGAGTCAGCCGCCGACCAATTCCATTCCGAAGATGTCCGCCAGATGTGCACGCAATCTTGCCTTTACGTCTTCCATGTCCGGTCGGGTTCCCAACTCCCTCTCCATGGAGGTGACGGACTTGTCCGTGATTCCGCAGGGAACGATATTTTTGAAATAGGAAAGGTCGGAATGGACGTTGAATGCGAATCCGTGCATGGTGACCCACCGTGAGCAACGGACACCCATCGCACAGATCTTCCTCGCTTTCAGCGGATCTTCAGGATCGAGCCAGACCCCGGTGAATCCCGGATAACGGTCGCCGACGATTCCGTATTCGGCCAGTGTACGGATGACCGCCTCCTCCAGAAAGCGCATATATTTATGTATGTCCGTGAAAAATTGATCCAGGTCCAGAATAGGGTAGCCGACCAGCTGACCCGGTCCGTGATAGGTGATATCTCCGCCGCGATTGTTCTTGAAGTATGACGCTCCCAGCTGACGAAGGCCGGAATCATTTACCAGCAGATTCTTCTGGTCGCCCGAACGTCCCAACGTATACACGTGAGGATGCTCGCAGAAAAGCAGATAATGCTTCGGTGCCTGCTGTTCTTCAGCAGAAGCGGCGCGATTACGCAGCTTTCCGGAAACGACTTCGTCGAAAAGCCGTTCTTGCAAAGCCCAGGCCTCCGCGTATTCAATCAGTCCTAAGTCACGGAATTCCACCCGCTTCATACTGCAAAAGTACAGCTAAATGAGAGTGGAAAAGCAGTCGTAAAAGCAGATTACCTGCTGACCACCAGCTTGGCAGGACGGCTGCCGTTTACAGAAACGGAGTACAAGCCGGCTGCCAGGGATGACAGCTCCAACTCCGCCTCGTCGGCGTTGAAGGAGCGTGCTTCGACCACTTGTTTCCCGGCAAGGTCGCATACGGATACGGACCGGATCGACTTGTCTGATACAATTCGGATCCTGTCGGTTGCAGGATTGGGGTAGAGACGGAAACTTGTAAAAAGCATGTCATCCATCCCGGACGAACACGATGCATTCGCCTGACGCGGCGAAGGAGTCGTGCTCACGGTGAACGGGCCGAACCCGTCCGGACATCGACCCAGCGAAATGTCCGCGGTCTGAGTGCCGAAACTGATACTGTCCAGGATATTTCCGAGACTGTCGCTCAAGTAGACGGCATCGCCGGCAGATCCCAGATTGAAATTGGTATGCAAGTCGAGATGCAGGTCGTCGAGGTCGTCCGCCCATATCAGCAGATGCTCGCCGGGCTGTATGAGTGAAGAACGGGGGAATCCCCATTTCAATAATAAGGAGGGGTCATCGCTGAGATAGAGATCGCCCAGGCCGAGTGTCTGTCCGGTCGTATTGTACACCTCGATCCAGTCCTTGAATTTGCATTCTTCGTTGGTGATAATGGACTGGTTGGAGGCCATGACTTCATTCAGGACAATGTCGCTTCCGCCCGCCATGGCGATGGAAGGGTTCAGTGAAAAGAACTCATGCTCCGCCCGCTCCGGGCTGAATGCTCCGGCAGAAGCGTTCTCCGCATAGATGTAGAAATGGATCTTGAGTGAGGAGGCGTAAAGGGAAGCTCCGTAAATGTTGTCGCCGGCCGCGCTGTCCCCGTGCATTCCGTCGTCGTACATCTGTATCCGTGTGAAGCGGTCTGACTTCACGTCACGGTAGCCGAGGTAGACATTGCCGGAGGTGGCATTTGATACGGAGGCGGAAATGGTGACCGGGTCCAGGTAAGCCGGTACGGCCGGAACGGCAACCACATTGCTGATGACCGGTGGAGCGGCGGCGAGGGAAGCATTCGTGGAGAGGAACGTTGCTCGCGCGTCCATCAGCCCGTATACCGGTGCGGAACCCATTCCCGTACCGGTCGCTGTCGTCAGGGAGTTCTGGTATTGGGTATACGTGAAAAGAAAATGGGGGTCGGTCTGGACCAACGTATCGATCGAAGAACGCAACTGCGCTATAAGCACTTTGTAATCCTGATTGAGGAAGTTCTCGTTATTCAACGTACGCATATGGGCGTAATACATGCGCTTATAAACGGGATTCGCCAGCAGTTTGCTGATCAGCGGCCAGTTCGCATCGGTGAGATGCAGGTCGGGAGACATCGTCTGCATGCCGGTCAAGGTGAGCTGTGTCTGGCCGGTCATCACGAATCCGCCGTAGCTCATGTTAAGGTCCCAAACAGTTGGAATCCATTGCTGCTGATGGTTCCTGTATAGATAATAGTTCTGACGGAAGGCGCCGGAATAGCTGTCCAGGTTGACCATGACGTTGTTGAAGGCCAACATCCATAACACGCGATCCACATCCAAAACCGAGTTGACTGCCGAGGGGTGGTTATTCAGCGTATCACAGAAATTGACAAGATCTCTCCAGCCGAAATCAGACTGGATTTCGTAGTTGTTGTAATACTGTGAGGAATCCGGAGAAATATAGAGCAGACTGCTGCCGGCTGTTCCCGGTCCGGCGTTCTGCGGATTGCATTTCACGAAGGTGCCGCACGATGAGTAGTAATGTTTCTCGACGAAGTTGTTCCCGATGTCTTCGGAGTTGGTATAAAGTCCCCAATAGGCGCCATTGATGTACACTTTCGCATAATTGCATCGTGGACCATCCATGTAATTACGGAGCACGGCATAGGAAGAGACTTCGCGGATCATGGTCGGATCGCTGAAGCCGTTGCCCAGTTTGATATCCTGATACCCCTGATAATCCTGATTGACGGAATAGTCCAGCTTGATATGCATGGGATTCTTTGCACGGGTCGGACTGTACGAACTGTTCCCCTTGTATTTCACCCCGGCGCCGGAATACCCCGTCCCGTTGATGATCACCTGGTCGGCGACCAGATAGGTTTCTGAAGCGACATTCGCATCGAGTAGCGCATCCCAGTTCGTAGCCGCGAAATAGATCTCGATCGTCTGGACACTGTCCATATCATAAAAGGTGTCCTGTGCGCGAACAGACAGGACTGAGAATAACAAAATGGATAAGAGTGCTGCAGTTCTCATGTCGGATATTGGTATTAAGCTTACTATGAAAGCAGTTCAAGGCCGGTTCGGCCGTCAGCCGTTAAGACGGGTCGGAATGGTGATGGTTTAACGGTTTTCCATTCGCTCCATGAAAGCTTCTTCGAAAGAGGCTCCGATGGGGATGGAAACCCCCGATACTTTCACTGTCTTATTACGGACGGATTCCACTTTCGCGAACGGCACGATAAAGGAGCGGTGGACGCGGATGAAATCGGAAGAGGGAAGCTTGTCAAGCATGTTCTTCATGGTCATGCGTACGACGATCGGCTTCTTGTCCGGCTGGTGAATCTTCAGATAGTCTCCGAGACCCTCGATGTAGGCGATGTCCTGGAGATTGACCTTGATGAGGCTGTAATCGGCGCGGATAAAGATGCTCTTCTCGTTTTCCGTATCGACGCCTTTATTCTGCTGGAACTCGTAAAAATCCTTTGCACGGGTCACCGCCTGCATGAAGCGCGCTTCGTCGAAGGGCTTGAGCAAGTAATCGATGGCCTGAAGTTCGTAGCTTTCGACGGCGAATTCCTTGTGGGCTGTGGTGAAAATCACCATGGTGTTCTGCGGAACCTGTTTTATCAGTTCAATACCCGACATCGAAGGCATGCGGATATCGAGAAATACCAGGTCTATCGGGAATTTCTTGAGAAAACGAAGCGCTTCCGTAGGTTGGGTGAACGTCCTTTGAAGGTCGATGAAATCGGTCTTCTTGCAGAATTCGGCTACGATTTCCAACGCCAGAGGTTCGTCGTCGATGGCTATGGCACGGATCATTGGAAATTGATGTTCAGGGAGACTATGAACTTATCCTCCCGGGTGGTCATATTCAGCAGGTAACTGCCATGGTACATACGCTCGAGACGCTCACGGCTATTCCCTACCCCGATGCGCTCTGAAGACACCTCCTGGGTGTTGACAATCGAATTGGAGACTTCCAAATGCACGGACTGGTCCGTGATGTTGAATTCCACGTGGATATCGGAATTCTTCTCCGGATTGACGCCGTATTTAAAGGCATTCTCGATGAAGGGCAGGAAAATCAACGGAGAGATGAGCTTGCCTTCCGCATCACCGCTCACATGGTAGCGGACGGAAGTAGTATCCGTTAGACGAAGTCGTTGCAGCTCGATGTAATTGGAGATATACTCTAATTCCTTGGAAAGAGGGACGAGATCTTCCTGGGCTTCCGTGATGACGTAACGCATCAGGGCTGATAGTTTGACGATGGCCGGCGCAGTAAGCTCCGATTTCCGGTAAGCCAACAGGTAGATGCTGTTCAGCGTATTGAAAAGAAAGTGCGGGTTTATCTGCGCTTTCAGGTAGGCCAGTTCCGCTCCATTCTTTTCGTCTTCCGTACGTCGAAGCTGGCGAGTGATGCGCAGGAATGTCGAAACGATGATGACCATCAGGCCCATCACCAGCACCTGAAATTCGAAGTATGTCAGGTGGAAGACCCTGCCAATACCTCCGCCTGAGTTCGCACCAGGTCGGCCTTTTCCCGTATTGAATCCGGACGGATGATGGTCCCGGAAGAGATGGTCCACTTCCGGTACTAACAACAGCAACCATAAGATCCCGAGCAGGAAAAGGAAATACACTGCATACTTCCGGCGCACGTAATAACGTGGCACCAGCACATGATAATTGGTGTAATAAACTACTACCAACAAGAGACAAGAAAACAGGTACGGAAGGAAATCGATGATGTCGAATCCCTCTGGGCGGGTGTGCCGGGGTGTTGGCGCCAGATAGATCGGAACCAGGAAAATGAACGCCCAGACAAAAATGTCCGGCATCAGCAAACGACCTGTTTTCCGCCAAAAATTCATTCCAATGCAAAGGTCGAAAAAACGCCCCTGTAATGCTTGGTTTTGAGACGATTTACAGGAATTAGCGGTGAAGCCGTCACGCACGGCAAATTCAGGGCGTTTTGAGGGAAAAATCGGGGGGACAGTATTTTTAACTGCCGGAGATGGATCACTTCAACACCGACATCAGACGACGAAGTTCCGTCTCCGCGACAACCGCCACGAAGCGGGCGTTCTCCAGACCGGCAGCGGCCTCCTCGTAGGCCGACTGTGCTGCGCGAAGATCCAGGATGGTCGATTGCCCGTTGCTGAAACGAAGCAGCTGAATGTCCAGCAACTGGTTCGAAAGAATATGGCTTTCTTCCTGTTGCTCCAGTTGCCCTACCGCTGTCCGGTAAGCCTCATACGCCTTGATGACCTGAGCCTCCAGGCGCTGCCGTACCATTTGCTCTTCGATGACAGCAGACTTATACTGCAGGCCGGCGATCTTTTCCTGCGTTCGGTAGCTTCCTCCGTTGAAAATCGGTACAGCCAGTGTGGCCCCTGCGGATGGACCGCTGTAAAGATTCAGCAGCGAGAATCCGGCACTGTTCCGGGTCCTGCCGTAGGAATATCCGCCTTCCATACGCAATGAAGGGAGTCGCTGTGAACGTGCTTCTCTTATATACTGTTCACTGACTGTAACACGGGCGGCGGCAGCCAACATTTCCGGGTATGCATCCAACTTGGAAAGCACGGAATCCAACGGTATTTCCGCTCCTATCGTCATGCTGTCGGTCATCAGAAAAACCGTATCGGCATCCATTCCCAGCTGTACTGCCAGATCGACATTCGCCTTGCGTATCAGCAGCGATTGCTCCGCCAGATGCTGGTCCGACACGTTCAAGTCGATACGTGCCTGGAAAACGTCGGCATTGTTGGACATGCCGACCTTTTGCCGCTGCTCGAGGATCTTCAGCTTCTGGTCGGCGAAATCCCTTCCCCGTTCGAGTGCTGACTTGTACCCCTGCTGTCGTACCACGTCGAAATACCGGAAAATCACCTCGGCCAAAGTGTTCTGCAACTGCAATAGCAGTTCCTGCTCTCCGATCTTGTGCAATGCCTCCAATCGAGCCTTCGTGGCACGTATACTGAACCCGTTGAACAACGTATAGCTGACGGTGGCGTCGCCGCCAAGAGTATTGGAAGTTGTACCCTCCCGGTTGATGGTCGTACCGGTGGAAAATTCTTGGTCCACATCGAGAACGGAAGCTTTGTCACGCACACTTATTCCGACAGTAGG
Source organism: Bacteroidota bacterium (assembly GCA_046052345.1). Lineage (GTDB taxonomy): Bacteria > Bacteroidota > Bacteroidia > AKYH767-A > 2013-40CM-41-45 > Pollutiaquabacter. The sequence continues at coordinate 110,796 of JBJOMN010000022.1, forward strand.
AAGTGCGCCGGCCATGCCGGAGGTGTTCGCCAGACGGGCTTCCTCGGCAGTGTTCCGGATGATCTGCAGATCGTAATTGTTCTTCAGGGCGATGTCCATTGCTTCACGCAACGACAGCGGAACCTCAGCCTGTAGCGACAATGGGAGCAGTAAAAAAAAGATGCGGAACCGTCCGGTCATGCTTCGGATGATTTTGTGCGGCGCTTGCCGGAGATGACCAGGTAAAGCGCAGGGATGACGAACAATGTCAATGCGAGAGAAAACAGCAACCCGCCTACGATCACCGTTCCCAACGGCATACGGCTGGTGGCCGCAGCGCCGATACTGAGCGCTATTGGCAACGCACCGAGCGCCGTCGCAAGTGTTGTCATGAGGATCGGGCGCAAACGCTGTGCCGCCGCCTCAAGGACCGCCTGTCGGGCGGCCAGTCCCTGATCCCGCTTCTGATTGGCGAACTCGACGATCAGGATGCCGTTTTTCGTCACCAGCCCCACCAGCATGATCATCCCAATCTGCGAGAAGATGTTCAGTGTCTGTCCGAAGATCCAAAGGCTCAACAACGCTCCTGCAAGTGCCAGAGGAACGGTTACCATGATCGTCAGCGGATCGCGGAAGCTTTCAAACTGAGCCGACAGGACCAGATAGATCAACAGTAATGCAAGCAGGAACGCGAAAAGAATGTTCGAGGAGCTTTCCTGGAAATCCCTGGACGGTCCGCTCAGGGAAGTCTGGAAGGAATCGTCCAGCAACGTATCGCCGATCGCCCGCATGACATCGATCCCATCACCGATCGTTTTTCCTTCCGCCAATGATGCGGAAACGGTGGCGGACTTGAACCTGTTGAAATGGAACAGCGTCGGCGGACTTGTGGATTCCTTCAGGCGGACGACCGTTGACAGTGGCACCAGTTCTCCGGAGGCAGCGCGTATACTGAGGTTGGTAATGTCGGCGGGGCGCTGACGCTCCTCTTGCTCCACCTGCTGTATCACCGGATACTGCTTCCCGTTCATGGTGAAATAGGCGATCCTGCGTCCGCTGAAAGCCCCCTGCACCGTGGACGTGATGTCTGCCACCGTCAATCCCAGTTCACGCGCCCGCATCCGGTCGATGTCGAGTGTCAGCTCGGGGCGGTTGAACTTGAGGTTGACGTCCACGTTCTGGAATGTCTTGTCGGATCGGGCGGCATCCAGAAAACGTGGCAACACGCTCCTGATCTTTTCGAAATCGCTGTTCTGAAGTACGAATTGGACAGGCAGGGAGGTCCTTGATGCGAGACCGATGCTTATGGTCTGGTCCTCGACCGGGAAAATCCTGAGCTTGTTGAATCGCGAAACCTTCTTGGCAAGGTCGCGAGCGATTTCCGACTGGGAGCGTTCACGCTCGTCGGGAGGAGCAAGCACGATTCGGCAAAAACCGCTGTTCATGCCGGTGCCGAAGAAACTCGGCACCATTTGAAAGGCGAAATTGCGTTCAGGTACGGAATCCATCAGATAATCGCTGAGCTCCTCTCCCGCCTGAGACATGTATTTGTAACTCGCTCCTTCCGGACCGGTGATGGTGAAGCGGATGTTACTCTTATCTTCCAGTGGCGCTAACTCGCTTTGAAGCGAACGGCCGATTACGAAAATGAGCAGGATGCAGACAATGAAAATCCCGAACGCAAGGCCTTTTCGAGAAATGAATTGTTCGAGCCTCCGGCGATACCCGTTTTCCAGCGAGCGGAAGAAGGGTTCCGTACGTTCATAGAACCGACCGTGTCCCTGTGATTTCCGGTTGAGGACTACGCTCAGAACCGGGGTGATGGTCAGCGATACGAATGCGGAAACAAGAACGGCGCCTGCCACCACGATTCCGAATTCCCGGAAGAGGCTTCCGATGAAACCCTGCAGGAAGACCACCGGCAGGAATACCACGGCCAGGGTGAGCGAGGTGGATATCACGGCAAAGAAGATCTCCTTGCTTCCTTCGCGAGCGGCCCTGGCAATCGGCATACCCTGCTCCAACTTTCGGAAGATGTTTTCCGTCACGACGATCCCGTCATCGACCACCAATCCCGTAGCAAGCACGATTCCGAGCAGTGTCAGGATATTGATGGAGAAGCCGGCCGCATACATGATGAAGAACGTAGCCACCAGCGATATCGGTATATCGATCAGCGGACGGAGTGCGATGGACCAGCTGCGGAAGAAAAAGAAGATGACCAGTACTACCAGCAGGAAAGCGATGAGCAGGGTCTCCTGGACTTCGTTGATGGAGCGGCGTACGGTGCGTGTCACATCGATCAGGGTATTCATCTCGATGTCGCCCTGATTATCCCTTTTCAGCTGATCCAGCCGCTTGTAGTATTCGTCTGCGATACGGATGTAATTGGCTCCCGGCTGTGGCAGCAATACAATCGAGACCCCCGGTACGCCGTTGAGCCGGAAGGATTGCTCGTATTGCTCCGGTCCGAGTTCCACGCGGGCCACATCACCCAGTCGTACGATGCCGGATGCGCTTTCCTTTAGTATCATGTTGCGGAAGTCGGCTTCCGTCTTGAAGCGTGAAGTGGCCCTTATGGTGAGTTCTGTCTGGTTACCGTATACCTTGCCGGTCGGCGTTTCGATATTCTCCGCCTCAAGGATCCTGGAAATGTCATTGAGTGCCAACCCGCAGGATGCGACACGGTCCGGATCGATCCAGATGCGCATCGACGGGCGACGCAATCCGTAAATATTGACAGCGCTGACTTCGGGAATGGTCTGGAACTTGTTCTGTACGTAATTCTCCGCATAGTCGCTGAGTTCCAAAAGGCCCTTGGTGCGGCTCTGCAGCGTTACAAGAATGATGAAGTCGCTGTTGGCATCCGATTTGGTGACCGTAGGCAGTGCATCAAGGTCCTGCGGCAGGGTTTTGACCGCCTGACTGACCTTGTCACGTACATCATTCGCTGCAGCTTCAAGGTCCGAACCGAGATTGAACTCCACGGTGATGGTACTGTTGCCCAACGAACTTGTAGAGGAAATCAGCCGGATGCCGGGGATGCCGTTGATCGCCTTTTCCAGCGGTTCGGTGATCTGGTTCTCCACCACGTCGGCGCTTGCTCCTGCGTAGGCCGTATTTACGGTGATGACCGGCGGATCCACCGCAGGGAACTCACGGACGCCCAGAAAACGGTATCCGATCACCCCGAACAATACCAGCAGGAGATTCATCACCGTAGCGAGAATCGGCCGTTTCAAGGAGAGTTCGGAAATGTTCATGAAAGATGGCTGGCTCCTGTTACCTGGAACTGACTGTCATCGATTTTACAGACCTCACTTTCACATCGGCATTCGGGCGCACGAAAAGCACACCCGTCACCACCACGGTGTCCCCGGAAGCAAGACCGTCGGTGATCTCTACTGACTCCTCGGTACGTATACCGGTCTTCACGGCGACAAACCTTCCCTTGCCTTCCCGAACTACGATGACCCTGCTGGCGACGGCGTCCGGGATGATGCACTGCGCCGGCATCGCAATCCCACGCTGCGTGCGTTGCAAGCTCACCTTGACGAACGCTCCCGGTGTCAGGCGACCACTGTTCACCGTAGCCCGTGCTTTAAGGTTGCGGGTAGTCGTATTGATTTGTGGCTCAACGGCTGTCAGGGTAGCAGGAATGGTATCGCCTGAAGCAGCAATGACCTCTACAGGACGTCCTGTCTTAAGGCGGTCCGCGAAATCCTCAGGAACCGTGAAGTCGATTCTAAGCGGGCCGTTTTCAACGATGGTGCCCAAGTCGGTCTGAGGAGTCACGTAGGCGCCAGGGCTCACCATCCGCAGCCCGAGCGTTCCGTCAAATGGAGCGCGGACTTCGGTCTTTTCGATCTGCGCCCTTGTCATGTCCGCCGCTGCCTCGGAGGCCGCGACATCCGCGACCGCTTTATCATAATCGGCCTGATTGACGCCGTTGACGGCCAGCATCTTTTCGAACCGGTCCTTGTTCTTGCGGGCAAGGTCAAGCTGTATCTGCTCGTGGCGCAACCGGGCCTGCAGGTCAGCATCATTCACTTTGGCCAGCAACGTCCCTTTCTTGACAAAAGCGCCGTCCTTCATATCCAGGACGGTAAGACGTCCACCCGATTCCACGTGCAGCTCGACCATCTCTGCCGACAAAACTGTCCCGTTCGCCTCGAGCTCTTCCCGGATATCCGTTTCGGAAGCGACGATGACATCGACGCTGACAGGCTGTGCCGGAGGCGGACCGGTATTCTTCTTGCCGGAGCAGGCCAGCAGAACCGCTATAAGTAAAAGGGAACTGAAAAGGCGCATGACGGGTTTTACCTGATGTAAAGGTATCGACATCCGGGGACGGGGCATGAATCCCTGTCTCCATTTGTCCACATTCTTATCAATAGATTCCGGCATTAAACGCCTACGTTTATCTTTGAAGAAACGTCCTGCTATGTATCCGTTCCGCCAACTACTCACGTTTATCATCGCTCCCCTGCTCCTGACGAGTTGCCTGCGCCAGGAGGAGAAAATCATCGTCGTGGAAGAGCCGCAGTGGATCGATCTGACTCATCCGTTCGACAGCACCACGCTTTACTGGCCGAACAATCCCACCGGTTTCGTTCACAAGACCGATGCAGAGGGCATCACCCCGCTTGGATATTTCTATTCCTCCTATTCAGTATGCGCCCCCGAACACGGAGGCACTCATCTGGATGCTCCCGTCCACTTCGCGGAGGGTAAGGAGACGGTGGATGAGATTCCGTTGGAACACCTCACCGGGGAGGCAGTCGTCGTGGACGTATCGGAAAGAGCACTGAAAGACCGCGACTACCTCATCTCCGTTTCAGACATGGAGGCCTGGGAGAAGTCGAACGGTACGCTGGCTCCGAATACGATCGTACTGTTCCGTACCGGATATGGGAAGTTCTATCCCGACCGGGAAAAGTATTTCGGCACGTCGATGAGAGGACCCGAGGCGATTCCGCTGCTGCATTTTCCGGGCATCGATCCTTCCTGTGCGGAATGGCTGGTGAAGCGCCGCAACATCAAAGCCGTCGGATTGGATACGCCGAGTATGGATTACGGTCAGTCAAAAGACTTCAGGACACATCAGGTCATTTGCGGAAACAATGTTCCTGGCTTCGAGAATGTCGCGAATCTGGACCGTCTTCCTGAAAAGGGTATCCGTGTTATCGCCCTGCCGATGAAAATCGGAAAGGGAAGCGGGGCGCCGTTGCGGATCATCGCGAGTGTGATGAAAGAACTCCCGAAAATCAATGAGTAGTGCGGAAAAGGCGGAGCGATAAGGATGTCAGTCCGCGTCTGTATCCTGTCTATTAACGATCAGGTAACGTAACGCTTCAATTTCATTCCTTGAGGAACTTTACCAGTCCCGGAAAATAGACTTCCGGCGTCTCATATTGCGCGATGTAGCCGCTGTTCGGACACTGCAGGAATCGACCCTGAATCACCTCTTTTGACTTCCAATCCATCCGGGAAGGATCCATGGTATCGTCCGAGCCGCAAATTAACTGGGACGGAGTCCGCAGATCTTTCAGACGGGACTTGATATCCCTTTCCTTCAAAGTCGCATTTGCGGAGATGTCGTATTCAATGTGTCCCAGGGTATGCGTGGTGTAACAGTAAAGATAAATGTTCCCGAAGTGGAAACGGAAGAGGAAGTGAAGGGTTCGACGCTTTAACCCTATTTGATCGTCAACCTGTTCGAAATTCCTACCGGCTCTGCGTGGTTTGATTTTTCGTACGCAAGAGCAGGCCTGCACTTTCATTTCATTCGTAACAGGCTTTCCGCATTTCCTCTTGTACCTGGAAGCCGTTACGAACAGCCATTTCGACGTCGCGGCAAGCGCTTATTCTGTCATTTAGATTGAATCGGCAAATCGCCCGATAGTTGTAATACTTCCCTGAGTTAGGATAATCCTCGATCAGGGTGTTATAAATAGCCAATGCACTGCCGTACTCCTTGAGCTGAAGGTGGCAATATGCCAGATTGCCCCTGCAATATTCATCCCTTGATTGGAATGGAAGCGCCTCCATGTAGGATTGGACCGCCTCCGGATATCTTTTTTGGTCCTGATAATATCCTCCGCGATAAAACGCGTAATCGAAGTGAAGTAATGAGTCGGAGGGTTGTTCGCGATATGCGGTCTCAAGGTCTTTCAAGAAAGACTCGAGATTTCTCGTACAGAAATACATGTTCAGCACGAAGGCATGACATCCTTGCGGGTTCTTATTCCACTTCCTGAATTCATAGTATGTACGCCGGACGCCGGAGGAGTCCAGGCTTTTTGAGAGCATGCCATTGTAGTGCTGGAACAACTGCAGATTACTTGGCCGGTTTTCGCAGGCCAGTTTTGCGTAATACAAGGCAGAATCCTTGTTACCCAGCTCCTCATGAACCTTGCTTCGGATCAGCTCGGCATAAAATTGATACGGATTAGAACGTTTGTCGGCGTCAAGAAGACGGAAAGCTTCCTCGTACTTCTTTTCTTGTACGAGATATTTCGCTTTCACACATGCGATCGGGAGTCCGCTTAACTCATTGATATTCGGAAAATCGGGGAGTCCTTTCAAAACTTCGTAGGAGGTGATGCCTTTCATTGAAGAAGAAGCTCCGCCGTCCCAATCATCTGCAATGAGCGTCTGAAAACGAAAGGACTTGAATACCTTATAGGATACGGTCGTCATTATAATGCTCAGAAGGAGGAAGAACAACAGCAGTTTCCCCCGTAACCCTTCTGAAAATGTTTTTTTTGCTGGGTATCCATGACTTGTCGCGACAATGCCCGCAGCAGTGAATGAAAATATCATCTGCATATTAGGCCGCTCCAAAGGAAAATTGAAAAATGCATCCACCATATAAGCCGAAAGAATGGCTGCGAGTGTCGTTGCAGAGAGGTCTTCGTGTTGCTCTTTCGAAGAGCGTATCATGCTTTTCAGGACGAAAAAACCCAATGCCACGAAAAGTGCAAAGTATACCGCGCCACCGGGAATTCCGGTATCGGCAGTAACTTCAAGAAAATCATTATGTACATGCTTGGCCGATCCGAAGCCGTTCCTGAAATGCCTCTCGTAGGGAATTTCATGTATGCCCCAGTTGCCGAATCCTCCGCCTGCCAAAGGGTGAAGTGAGATGAAATCCAAAGCGAAACCCCAATATTGTAATCGTCCCGTACTGGCTTCGTTGGATGTTCCGATGGAAGAGAAGCGTTCGGTGGCAGAAGTGTAATTAAGCGTCTGCTTACCCTTGCTTGCCAGACGGAAAACGGACTCGGAAAGCACGATTCCCGCGACGAACATGGCAGCTACCAGCGAAAGTCCCTTCAGGCAGGTTCCGAGCCGGGACGTACGCAGGCCCCGCTGAATAAGCCCGGTGGCCATCACAAGCAATCCGATAAGTGCTCCGATATAGGAGGCACGGGCGTTCAGAAGAGCAACCGCGGAAACGGAAAACAATAGTACGGAAGCGAAGAAGGTACGTGTCCCACCCTTCTTTTGAAGCACAAGATGGATCAGCACAGGAAGCTTTACGGCTATGCTTGCTGCAAGTACGTTCTTGTTACCGGTGTTTCCTCGGATGTGATAGATGACTTCGTTCATTCCGCTGAAAAGGGATAGATTATTGAAAAGCTCCCTGTATACACTGAATGTCTCGACGACACAAAGCGCCCCCAGCAACGTAAAGGTTTCACCGACAAGATTTTTCCTGGCGGATATCAACGCACCGAAAGTGATGAATGCTATGAAGGCGGTGATCAGACGGGAATAAGCGACAATGCTTTCGGACAAATTGAACGAAGCAAAAAAGGAAGCGGCACCAAGAAGAATGAAAGCGATGTATAATATGGAAGGCAGGCTTCTTAGAAAATTCAAGTCCGCTTTGGATCGTATGCTGTACAGGTATCCTGCGGACATTACATTGAGTGCCGCGATGAAAAACCAATGAGCACCCATCGAATCGATAGCACCGAATGCGGGAAGTGCGCAGGCGAGGAAATAACAGAATACGATTAATCGGTCCGCGGAAAATAAAGAAGATCCTGCTGATCGGGCAGAGGCGTTGTTGCCTTTTGGGGGTTTGGACGTGTGTCCTTGCTTTTTCAAAGGATTAAGTTTTCAGGTCAGTTTACAATGTAGAAATATTATCCGGTTGACGGGTCTGCGGAATGGAGGGAATTAACCCTACCGCCTGTTGAAAGATCGTACGATCAAACCCGGGTGATTGTAACGGAGCTGAATAGTCAAGAAGAAAATATATCTATTGACCGCCGCATGCGGAAAAGTTTATCCGTGCAGAGCTTCGAACGCGGCTTCAGAACTTACTTTTGCTTATAAGGGCATCCATGTTACAATCGATCCGTTCGAAGCAGGGCTGCCATATTGAGCGAAATGTACATCAGCCGCATCACACTCTTTCCGATACGTATTCCACTCAAGGAACCGTTCATCATTTCTCTGGGACCGCTCACCCATGCGGAAAACGTGTTTGTAAGGATCGAAACATCGGACGGACTCACGGGGTGGGGTGAATGTTCGCCGTTCCGCACCATCCACGGCGAATCGGTCCGCACTTGCATGGCGGTCGGCGAGGATATGGCGAGACGCATCGTCAATCAGGACATCTCCTCTCCTGAAAATCTGCTGGAAACCATGGACCGTTCCGTATACGCGAACACCAGCATAAAAAGCGCATTCGACATCGCCTTCCACGACCTGCTCGCCCAACAACGACATGTTCCGCTCTTTCGTCTTTGGGGCGATATTCCAAAAAGGCCGTTGTACACGGATTACACGGTCAGCCTCTCCGGTAAAGAGAAGATGGTTTCGGATGCGAAGAGAATCCTCGATGAAGGGTATCCGGTCATCAAAGTGAAACTCGGCGGTGCGCCGGAAGAGGATATAGATCGGATACAGGCCATCCGGTCGGCGGTAGGCACAGGGATCGCCATCAGGATCGATGCGAACCAGGGATGGTCTTTGGAAGGAGCGAAGACCGCGCTGCACGCAATGGCGGGATTGGGCATCGAACACTGCGAGGAGCCGCTGCCGAGGTGGCAATACGACCTTCTGCCGGAGCTGCGAAGCCACGTTTCGATTCCGCTGATGGCCGACGAATCCTGTTGCAGCGAATACGACGCTCAGCGTCTCATCGACAGTAACGCCTGTCAGGGCATCAATATAAAATTGGGGAAATCCTCCGGTTTCGTACGCGCCCGCCGCATCGCTTCCACGGCAGGAGCGGCAGGCATGAAACTGCAAGTGGGAGGTTTTCTGGAATCGCGGCTAGGGTTCACCGCGTCAGCGCATTTTGCCGTTGCATACCCGGAAATAACGTGTATCGATTTCGACACGCCGCTCATGTTCACCGCCGATCCGGTATCGGGAGGGATAAGCTATGGAAGAAACGGAAGAATTGAGTTGGGCGAGGAACCGGGACTCGGCGCCTGCCTCCATCCCGACCGGATGAACTCATCGGAGTCGGTGACCGTCTGAAAGGTATCGCTCAGATCTTTGCGAGCGACCCCTTCAGGTGATTGATCACATTCACCTCGACGGCGTCGATCCCCTTCCGGTCGGCAAGATAACAGGAAGCCCAGTCGGTGAGGTGGATCAGATAGAGCGAACGCTCCAAGTGGGAACCGCCTTTTGACCAGATTTCCAGAACGTGCGGAGTTCGCTGAAGCATGATCTCCTTGGAGATCTCCATCCGCGCCTGCGTACGGAAATAGTCCGTTTCATTACGCAGGAAGACGACCGCACATTCCGGGTGTTGCTCCGCCCAGCCGACGAGTTCGTTATGGTTCATCTCGGGCAGGATGTGATGCCAGCACAGCATCTTGGAATTCTCGTTGATCTGCTGACGGAAACGGGTGGCTACGCCGTTGTATCCATCGGCGGCATATATCACCGGCATCTTGCGGAAAAGGAAATCCGTAACCGCATTCGCTTCAGCCTGGATAACGGCCTTGCCCTGTTCCATTCGCGTCAGCGAAGCCTCCAGTTCCTGACGGAAAGAGCCGTCAATAAGTCCTACGCCTTTGAGGACATAGAAAAGCTGTGTGAGGGAATATCCGAGACAGGACCTGGGCGGCATTCCGCCGGGAATAAGGATAAGGTCGAGGCCGTTCTCACCGGCCATCTCTGCGATCTTTCCGCCGGAGGTGATGCATACGATTTTAGCGTTTTTCCGCAAAGCGTGTTGCATCGCTTCGATGGTCTCCTCGGTGTTGCCCGAATAGGAGCTTACAATCACAAGAGTGCCAGGACCGACGAAGGAAGGAAGGAAATAGTCCTTGTTGACCATCACGGGTACCGGACACGAACCTGCAACGACTTCCGCCAGGATGGTGCCGCCGATGCCGGAGCCTCCCAAGCCTGTTATGACTACGTTTTGGATCGGAGAGGACGGGGCGGTAATCTTTGAAGATTCGCCGATGGCGATGGCTTCGCGCAGTTGCGCCGGGAAACGTTCTACTAACTCTTTCATGCTGTATTCGATCAGTATGCAAAAATAAGGGAATACAGGAAGAAATCCGACCTGTACGATCGGGAGAATCCAACCTGGCGGAATCCTACAAATCCGTACGAAGCGCTATCTTTGCGGGAAATAACAGGTGCTATGGAACTGAACGAACAGGAGCTCATCCGCAGGCAGAAACTGGACGAGCTGCGCAGCCACGGAATCGATCCTTATCCGGCAGAAAGCTGGGAAGTGAACACTTCCTCCAAAGCCATTTTGGAGGGATTCGACGCCGACCCTGAGAAGTTCAAAGACCTCTCCTATGCCGGACGGATCATGAGCATCCGGGACATGGGCAAAGCCCTCTTCATGGTGCTTCAGGATTCTGCCGGTCGCATACAGATCTATCTCCGCAGGGACGACATCTGTCCGGGCGAAAACAAGGAGCTGTTCGACTTCGTTGTCAAGAAGGGCCTGGACATCGGTGACATCATCGGCATCAAAGGTTTCGTCTTTCGTACCAAGACAGGCGAAATAACCATCCATAGCACCAACTTCAAACTCCTGTGCAAATCGTTGCGCCCGCTACCGGTGGTGAAGCAGGATGCAGACGGAAAAGTGCACGACGCGTTCACCGACCCGGAACAACGCTACCGCATGCGCTACCTCGACCTGATTGTCAATCCGCAGGTCCGCGACACGTTCATCAAACGGACACAACTGGTGAATTCGATGCGTCATTACCTGAACGCAAAAGGATACCTCGAGGTGGAGACCCCGATTTTGCAACCGCTTTACGGAGGTGCGGCGGCACGTCCCTTCAAGACGCATCACAATACGCTCGACATGACGCTGTACCTGCGCATCGCCAACGAGCTTTACCTGAAGCGCCTGGTGGTCGGAGGATACGACGGCGTATACGAGTTCTCGAAGGATTTCCGGAACGAAGGCATGAGCCGTTTCCACAATCCGGAGTTCACGCAGATGGAACTCTATGTCGCCTATAAGGATTACGACTGGATGATGGACCTGGTGGAGGAAATGGTAGAGAAGATCGCTCTGGACCTGCATGGAAAAACAGAGGTTCCGGTGGGCAACCATGTCATCAATTTCAAGCGGCCCTGGAAGCGTTACACCATGTACGAGTCCATCAAGGAGTTCACCGGCATCGACATATCGAACATGGACGAAGCGGAGCTTCGCAAGACGTGCAAGAGCATAGGTGTGGAGACGGACGAGAAGATGGGGCGCGGCAAGCTCATCGACAGCATCTTCGGCGACAAGGTGGAGCCGAAGCTTATCCAGCCTACCTTCATCACCGACTATCCGGTGGAGATGAGTCCGCTGGCGAAAAAGCACCGTACGAAACAAGGTCTTGTCGAACGTTTCGAGGCGATCTGTAACGGCAAGGAGATCTGTAATTCATTTTCGGAACTCAACGACCCGATCGACCAGCGGGAGCGGTTCGAGCATCAGCTTGAACTCGGTGCCCGCGGCGACGACGAAGCGATGGTGCTGGATGAGGATTTCCTTCGGGCATTGGAATTCGGCATGCCGCCGACCGCAGGTCTGGGCATCGGCATCGACCGCATCAGCATGATCATGACGAACAGCAACTCCATCCAGGACGTGCTATTCTTCCCGGCCATGCGGCCTGAAAAAGTCGCGGAAGAGGCGGAGTGAAGACGATTTTAGAATTCGTCAGAATCTTCTGCTCATTTCATTATTGAGTTAAAGCCCGCAGATTTGCGGTTTTTTTTATTTCTCCCCTTTAATTGGTTTGAGCCATGGCGAGCTCCGTCTATTTTTCGCGCAAAGACGCAAAGACCGGATGCCTTTTACTGAAAATCAATTAGCCGAAAAATGTGTTGACATGGCTTTCCGGATTCATTCTCGACTGGGCCCCGGACTACTTGAATCTGTATATGAGGAGATTTTTTGTCTTGAATTACGACAAAGAGGCCTTGAATACAGTCGGCAGTTCCCCGTAAGAGTCAAATACGGTGATATCATATTGGATCAAGGATTCAGGGCCGATATTATTGTAGAAGGAAAATTACTACTTGAACTGAAGTCTGTAGAATCAATCGCGCCGGTACATTACAAGCAAGTAATGACCTACCTGAAATTGACGGATATCAGGCTGGGTTTGCTAATCAATTTCAACGAGGCACTCATAAAGCTAGGTATAAAAAGAGTTGTAAATGGCTTATGATATACTCCCAACATCTGAATCATACAATTGTTTCGGGGATAAACACCTTTGCGTCTTTGCGTGAAATACAGGACCATATCCGACTTGTCCCCTTTGCCTGAATTTAAGACCTTTACAGTATGAAGCGTTTCCTTTCCCTGCTGTTGCTGCTGACATCCTGCGTGTCCACACGTATTCCTCTGACCGATGACCAGTTGAAGGAGAATCTCCGGCAGCACATCGCCATCCTCGCCTCCGACAATCTGGAGGGGCGGGAGACCGGGGAAGAGGGGGCCCTGAAAGCGCGCGACTACATCGTCGACCAGTTCGAGCTCATCAGCCTCAAGAAAAAGGGCGCAAAGGGCTACCTCCAGGAATTCAGTTTCCCGAAAGGCGCCGTCTTCAACAAAAGCACCCAGCTTTATATCAACAGATACTCTTTCAACTGCGAACAGGATTTCTATCCGCTGCCTTATTCTTCCAACGCCGTCATCACCGGCTACATCGCACGCGTCGGTTACGGTATTGATGATGCGGCACTGAAACGCCAAGATTACATCGGCAAGGCTAATCTCGCAAAGAAGTTCTTCGTCATGGAGTACGGTACTCCGGACGGCAACAACCCGCACGGAAAATTCGCAGAATGGACCGACTTGCGTAAACGTATCGATCTGGCCATCGGTCGCGGAGCGGCCGGCGTCATCTTCATCAACAGCGATACGGCCGTCGCAGACCCGAAAGCCGATTTCGACAACCGCATCACCGCGACCTCGATTCCGGTCATTTTCGCGAAAGGGAGGGCCGCCTTGTTACTTCGCGACAGCGTGATCACCAATATCACTGTCGGCGTCGGTATCGAACGTATCTATAAGAAAGGATACAATGTCATCGGCATGATCGACAACAAGGCCGCCAACACAGTGGTGATCGGTGCGCACTACGACCATCTCGGGTACGGTGACGAAGGATCCCTCTACCGTGGCGAACGCGCCGTGCACAACGGGGCTGACGACAATGCGAGCGGTACCGCTGCATTGATCGAACTCGCGCGACGGCTGAAAACCGACGGTCACAAGCAGAACAACTACGTCTTCATCGCCTTCTCCGGGGAAGAAAAAGGGCTGTTGGGATCCAACTGGTTCTGCAAGAATGCGACATTGGACCTGGGCAAGGTCAATTATATGATCAATCTCGACATGATCGGCCGATTGAAACCTGATGAAAAGACGCTCATCATCAGCGGCAGCGGAACATCACCCCGCTGGAAATCGTTGATGGACTCCATCTCCGTAGACGGTGTTCATATAAAGCAGACCGAATCCGGTGTGGGTCCGAGCGACCATACCTCGTTTTATCTGCAGAACATACCGGTCCTTCATTTCTTCAGCGGAACACATGCGGATTATCACAAGCCCTCCGATGATACGGATCATATCAATTTCGACGGAGAAGTTTCCATCATCAAGATGATCCTTAATACGGTCCGGCTGACTTCGAATGACGGCAAACTCGCCTTCTCGAAGACAAAAGACGACCAGAACGAAAACGCGCCGAAATTCAAAGTGACACTTGGTGTGGTCCCTGACTATACGTTTGAAGGCGAAGGCATGAGAATCGATGGCGTGACCGACGGGAAACCGGCATCGAAGGCCGGATTCCTTCCCGGGGATATCGTGATCGCCATCGGGGAAAACAAAGTGGCAGACATGATGAGTTACATGAAAGCGCTCGGAAAGTTCAATCACGGCGATACGGTCAACGTCACCATCCGGCGGGACGGCAAAGAGACGGTCAAGGAAGTGACCTTCTGAACCGGGCTTCTTTTTACTTCCAAAATCCGCAATGCGCTTCTGACTAATTTCCCATCTTTACGGCATGAAACCGACCATTTCAGTCATCGGAGGCGGCAGCTGGGCTACAGCCATCGTCAAGATCCTCTCCAACAATGTGGAGTCGGTCACGTGGTGGGTACGTAACAGCGAGACCGCCGAGTTCATCCACAAGTACCGGCACAATCCGAATTACCTGAGTGATGTGAGCATCGACTTGGAGCGCGTGACGGTGACAAATGACTTGTCGGCCGCGATACAACAGTCTCAGCTCATCATACTGGCAGTCCCTTCCGCCTTCCTCAAAGGCACTTTGGAAAAAATCCCTGCGGACGCATTCAAAGGGAAGGTGGTCTTTTCCGCCATCAAAGGCATCGTTCCGGATGATCTGCTCATCGTGGGCGACTACCTTCAATCGAAATATTCGCTTCCGGTAGACGACATCGGCGTCATCACCGGACCCTGTCACGCGGAAGAGGTCGCCATGGAACGGCTTTCCTATCTCACCATCGCTTGCCAGAATACAAGCAATGCCGAGCGACTCGCAGACAACATGAATTGCCGTTATATAAAGACGACGGTCAGCGATGATATCTACGGTACCGAGTATTCCGCCGTGCTCAAGAACGTGTTCGCCATAGCCGGCGGTGTGGCGCACGGCGTAGGATATGGCGACAACTACCTTGCCGTCCTTATTTCAAACGCCATACAGGAAATAAAACGTTTCGTGGATGCGGCACATCCTATCAGCCGGGATATCAACGACTCCGCTTATCTCGGCGACTTGCTGGTTACCGCCTATTCATCGTTCTCCCGTAACCGGTTGTTCGGAACGATGGTAGGAAAAGGATACTCTGTCAAGGTCGCACAAATGGAAATGAACATGATTGCGGAAGGTTACTACGCTACGAAGTGCATCTTCGAACTCAACCGCAAGTACAGGGTACACATGCCGATCACCGATGCGATGCATCGGATACTGTATGAAAAAGTCGCGCCCCGGATCGAAATGAAGCTCCTGAGCGACCAGTTGAAATGAAAAACGCCCGGAGGACCGGGCGTTATCGTTTAACGTTTTTCAAAAGTCATGACCCTGCTGCCGTTTTCCGAAAACAATCTGAGGAAATAGATTCCCGGAGGAAGGGATCGGATATCGATATTCATTTCCCGCGCTGCTACCGGTTTACGTACGACCGTACGTCCGGAGATATCACAGATCTCCAAATCCCCTGCCTCCGCGGTACACAGTATGAAGAGATCGGTGGTGGCCGGATTCGGATACACGAACCATTTGTCGGCGGTAGTGGACGGAGGGAGGATTCCGGTGGTATTGACCGTGGTGAAGCTCCAGACCCCCGACCATGGAGAGAACCCGGAGCCGTTGGTCGCATGGACCCTCCAGTAGTAGGTCGTATTCTGGTTCAATAGTCCCGTATTACAAGTCGTTGCGGTCACGCTCAGTAGCGTAGAGTTCTGGAAGTTAGGATTATCGGCGAATTCGCATTCGTATCCCGTCACGGAGGGGAGCGGATTCCAAACCAGCGACGTACCTGTTGTCTGGATGTTTACGGTTGCATCCAAGGGGCTTACAAGCGTTGGTGGTATGGTGAGCTGGTAGACGGTAGTGAACCGGAACATCGTGTTCCAATCTCCGGTGTCGACGGGATGAAAGGGCCGCACCTGCCAAAAGTAGGTGGTTCCGTATTGTAATGAAGATAAGTTGGTCTGACTGACGGATTGGACAATCCCTGTCACAGCCGCAGAAAACGTAGAGTCCGTATCGTACCTGTATTCGTAGCCTGAACTTCCGGAAAGCGAGGACCAGTCGAGCAGCGGATTGAGGCTGGATCCGACGGCGCCGTCTATCGGAGAAAGCAGGTTGACATATGAACCTGTGGTAAAGGACCTGACGGCCGACCATGAAGTGGTATCATAGGAATGGAACGCCCTTACATGCCAGTAATAGGTCCGGCCGTAGAAGAGTTCAAAGGTGGAATATTGCGAGGTGTTTCCTACCGTACCTGTCCTGTTCACAGGCGAACTGAAGTCAGGAAGCGTATCGAACTCGTATTCGTAGCCGGTGATTCCCGACAGCGGCGACCAGTCGAGTAACACATCCGGGGTCACATTCACTGCTCCGGGAACAGGCGCGGTCAGATAGAGGGTGTCGGTAGTTGTGAACGTCCTGACCGTCGACCACGACGTTGTATCGGTAGCGTGCATGCCTCGTACCCGCCAGTGATAGGTGGTACCGAAAAGCAGCTGCACTGCGTTCACCTGGGAAACGTTACCCGTATTTCCTGTGTAGAAGTATGGGGAATTGAAATCAGCAGTCGTATCGTACTGGAATTCGTAAGAGGCAATGCCGGACAACGGAGTCCAGTCCAAAAGTACGTCAGCCGGAACGTTCAATGCCCCGGTAACCGGTGCCACCTGCGTGATGAGATCCGTGGTAGTGAACGTGCGTACGGTGGACCAGTCCGAAGTATCGGTGCTGTGCAACGCCCTTGCCCGCCAATAATAGAGGGTCGAAAAATAAAGGTTGGAAGCATTCGCCTGAGAGACATTTCCGGTGAAAGCGGAGAAAAGAACCGTGGAGGTGAAGTCCGGAACCGTATCATACTGGTATTCATAATCACCGGCACCGGAAACTACGGACCAGTCGAGCAATACATCCGGCGGGACGTTGACGGCACCTTGTACCGGAGCCATGAGAGCTACCGTATTCACGGTCTTGAACATCCTCGAGGCCGACCACTGCGTGGTATCTGCGGAATGCCGGGCACGGACCCTCCAGTAATACGTCGCGCCGAAGAGGAGATTGGAAGTGTAAACCTGTGACGCTGCCGTAACGGAGCCGTAGTAATATACCGGCGAATTAAAGGTATTGACCGTATCCAGTTCGTAATCATAATTCGTGATGCCCTGTACGGAAGCCCAATCCAGCAGTACATCCAGCGGCTGGTTCGCTGCACCGTCCAACGGGGCTGTCAGATTCACCTGGTCCAGGGTCGTGAAGGTCCAGACCGTCGACCACGCTGAAGAGTCAGAAGGCGTCGAACTGAGAGCGCGAACCGTCCAGTAATACGTGGTTCCGAAAAGAAGGTCGACGGCATTGGCTTGGCTGAACAGCGCGATGGTGACGGTATCCGCATTTGCCAAGGAAGGATCAGCATCAATGGCGTATTGGTAGGAATTCGCTCCCGTGACGGCGGACCAGTCTAAAAGCGCGTTGGGAGGATTGCCGATAGAGCCGTCTGACGGAGCCGCCTGCAAGGGAGTGGTCAGAACGGCCTTCGCCTCGAAGAAGTGAAGTGATAAAAGCGTTAAGGTGATAAATCGGATGGCGAAACGATGCGTCATAGGGTATGTTATTATAGCCGGTTCATTGCGATCATTCGTATTCAGACAAACCGACCAGGAAATATCTTGTTCCGTTCAGGTCGTAGCCGTTTGCGTTTCGAAGAATGGGCATCCGCTTTGTCGTACCGTCGCTCCATGTGAGAACGAGCGTCTCGGTACCGTTCTCCGTCATGACATCCCATGTGCCTGATTCAGCGGATGCAGTGGCGCCGCTGAAAGTGGACGATGCATCGGAGCTGACATATGCATTGTCTCCGACGAACCGGAAGCTGCCGTCCTCGTAGAGATAATACGCCCATTTCTCCGTAAAACCGTTACCGGTGTACAGGTGCAGGAATTTCTTGCCGGCATAACGTGAGGCGGCGGCACCGGAAACAACTGTCTTTTTATCCTTCCCCCTGCTCATCCGATTCGCATCCATCGCCTTGATGAATGAATCAGGATCCAATGCCGTCCGGATGAAAGTGACTGCGGTAGTGACGCCGTCCGTCAGTTGGAGGTTTTCAGCAGCGTCCGGGAAAAGGTAGTTGACGGTGGAGTCTTCTCCTTCGGAAAAACGAACCTCCATGAAATCCCCTTTCACATTACCCTGTATCCGCTCTGCGGAAGGGGTCTCGCCGAAATAGCCACGGTAGGTAGTCGCTGATTTCTTCAACGAAAGAATGTATTCGCTTCTTCCTTCCATCCGGAAGACTCCGCTGAAAACGTCCTGTGAATGAACGTGAATAGATGGGCTGCAGAAAAGCAGCAGTATGAAAATGAGTCGGGATATGCTCATGGGTTCAGAGTGCCCGTGCAGATGCTTTTCACTCTATGACGATCTTGCGGCGGTAGCTGCCGGCCTCCAGCACATATAGGCCGCGGGGGAGTCCGCGTACGTCCAACAACGCTTCAGATCCGTCAGAAGACACGCAGGCCTTCTCGGACCCGTCGCCTGAAAAAAGCCGCACGGGGATACCGGGCCCGGCACCGGTAACATGCAGCAGTGTTGAACAGGGATTTGGGAAAGTCTCTAAGCCGGCCCGGACAAACGAGGCATTTATTCCGGTCGAGGTCGGTGTCGTCAATACACACATGGCTCCCAATGTCCTGTTGGCAGTCGTATTGAAATTGATGATCGTAGTCGATGTATTCTCGTATCCGGTAATCCCCGAGGTCGTTCCTGACCATCCGAAACCTACAGGTTGACTGTCAACCCAAGGAGATGAGGTAATGGTCAGCCGGAACTGTCCCAGACAAGCGGTCTGACCGGCAGCTATCGGAGCATTGACCGGACTGGATGAATTTCCGAACACCGAGCTGGAATAGGTCAGCTGCATCAGCCGGGATGTCGGATTGTAGCTGATGTTGTACGTGGATCCTGCGGCGGCATAGAGGGGGGTAAACTGTGCATCACAGGTGCCCGTTACATAGGAGAAATCGTAGGTCTGGGACCCTGCAGGTACGATCAGTGTCGCGTGGGTCATCCGGAAAGTCGATGAGCTCAGGTAGACGGTCTCTCCGGCCGTGCTGCTGTTGGTGATGAAAATCCGGAACTCGAAATAGTCGGTGCCGACCGAGCAGCTGTCCGTGAAGAGATCCACATGAGCGGCGGCTTTGGATGAATACGGGTTGACAACCGAAAGAACGGCCAAAGCCAAGAATACGTTCAGTAAGGAGCGGATGCTGAGAAACATGATGATCCTGATTTATCCCTCTAAATTCGGGTAATTCGGGTATGGAATATTCCTCAAAGGCGGCTGTATAAGCCTACTTTTCAACAGGGATTCACCCCTCCGGATGGAAATGATCGTACACCTTCCGGGCCTTGGAGGGACCGATGACCTCGGCAAGGCTTTCGAGTGCGGCTTCTTTGATCTGTTTGACGGAACGGAAGACCCGTAAAAGCTCCTTGGAGGTGGACTCTCCTATTCCGCGTATCTCGTCCAGCTCGGTGCGGATAACGCCCTTCTCCCTTCGCTTGCGATGGTGGGTGATACCGAAACGATGGACCTCGTCACGCAATTGCTGAATGATCCGTAGTGTCTCGCTCTTCTTGTCGATATACAACGGAAAGGGATCATCCGGATAATAGATCTCCTCCAGCCGTTTGGCGATACCTATCACGGCGATCTTGCCGCGCAATCCCAGTTTATCAAGGCTTGTCATCGCAGAACTCAATTGTCCTTTCCCTCCGTCGATGACGATGAGTTGCGGCAGAGTCTGCGCCTCATCCAGCATGCGCTTGTATCTTCTGAAGATCACTTCTTCCATCGATGCGAAGTCGTCAGGCCCTTCCACCGTTTTGATGTTGAAATGCCGGTAATCCTTCTTTGATGGTTTTCCGTCACGGAATACGCTCATTGCCGCCACAGGATAGGCGCCCTGGATGTTCGAATTGTCAAAA
The DNA here is from genome assembly GCA_046052345.1 of Bacteroidota bacterium. Classification (GTDB taxonomy): domain Bacteria; phylum Bacteroidota; class Bacteroidia; order AKYH767-A; family 2013-40CM-41-45; genus Pollutiaquabacter. The sequence goes on from JBJOMN010000022.1 coordinate 131,021, forward strand.
CATTCGATATGGCGCGGGAATTCCGTCAGACGCAGGTCCTTCTTCATCACTTCCATCAGCCGAGACAACTTGTTTTCAGGATGCTGCTTTTCCAATTGCAACTGCCTCTCACGGATGAAGTTCCGGACATTCGATTCCGAAAGGGATAGCAGGTGCTTCTTATCTCCGATCTTCGGGATAACGATCGTAACGCCGGGGATTTCCAGCCCGACCGGGAAGGGCACCAGGATCTCCCCGCCGTCGCTGTAGAAACGGGTGCGAAGGTCGATGATCGCCATCTCCAGGAGCTCCTCCGGCGTCTCCTCAAGCTTGCGTTTCATCTCGACCGTATGTCCCTGGATGATCGCACCGTTCATCACGCGCAGGAAGTTGACATACGCGGAGTCGTCTTCCGTGCGGATGGAAAAGACATCGACATTATGGATGGAGGGATTCACAACGACGGACTTGCGCTGGAATTTTTCCAAGTCTTCCAGCTTCTCCTTGATGATATTGGCTTCTTCGAAACGATAAGAGGCGGAGTAGTCCTGCATCAGCTGCTGAAGATGTCCGATAACCAGCTGTATGTTCCCCTTGAGGATCTGCCGTATGTCACGGATGGAGGCCTCATACTCTTGTGCCGACTGCAATCCCTCGCAAGGACCCAGGCAGTTGCCGATCTGGTATTCCAGACAAGTCTTGAACTTGCGTGCAGCGACATTGGCGTCGGATAACAGGAAGTTGCAGTTCCGCAGCTTGTAGATCTTAGATACCAGCTCGAGCAGCGTATTGACCATTTTTCCGGACGTGAAAGGGCCGAAATAGTCGGATCCGTCACGGATGATCTTGCGCGTGGAGAAGACACGCGGAAAAGGTTCACGTTTGATACAGATCCACGGATAGGTCTTGTCGTCCTTGAGACTGACATTATACCGGGGCTGATGCTTTTTGATGAGGTTGTTCTCCAACAACAACGCATCCATCTCCGTATCCACGACAATGGTCCGGATATCGACCACCTTTCGGACCATGACGGCGGTTTTTCCGCTTTCGTGTCGTTCTTTCTGGAAATAGGAACTGACACGCTTTTTCAGCGACTTTGCCTTGCCGATATAGAGCAGCTTGTCGTCCTTATCGTAGAACTGATAGACTCCCGGGCTTTCCGGAAGTGCTGCCAGCAGGTTCGGAATATGTTCCGTGGACGACATGTTTAAACAGGCATATCAAAGCCCGTAAGTGCTCAGGAGATATGCGATGGACGTCATCGTAGCGGCACCCAGCAGCAATTCCCGTTTGTTGATGCGGTCGAACGTATCTATGGCTGCGTGATGTACGTCGAAATACCGCTGGGACTCGATGACAAGCCCGATAAGCGGAGTACCGTTCAGTGTCTGAATGTGGCCGATATCGGCACCGCCGTGCTCCTCGTCGAAATTCCAGATGTTATAGGGCCGGAAAAGCGGAGCCCAGCTTCTCACGATCGATTTCTTATCCTCTTTCATCTGCAACCCCAGCCCGAAGGGCACGAATCCGCCGGCATCGCTTTCAATGGCGGCGACATGATGCTCTTGGATCTCCTTGACATGTTCGGCATATTTCTTGCCGCCTTTGGTGCCGTTCTCCTCGTTCATGAACGCCACCATGCGCACTGTGCGCTTCGGCTTCCAGCCTAAGGCTTTCAGGGTACGTATGACCTCTATCGACTGCACTATGCCGGCACCGTCGTCATGGGCACCGTCGCCCGTATCCCATGAATCCAAGTGTCCGCCGACAACAATCACTTCTCCCGGTTTTTCGGCTCCACGTATTTCTCCGATGACATTATGGGAAAGTGCACTGTCCATTTGCTGACAACCCATGCTGAAACGGAAAGTCACATCCTTATCGGAACGGAGTATCCTGCTGAGGAGGTCGGCACCGTTTGTACTGATGGCGCAGCAGGGTATCTTGGGAAGAGAGTCGATGTAGCGCATAGATCCGGTATGCGGATAATCGTCCTGTGACAGCGTCATGGATCGGACGATGGATCCGACAGCTCCGTAACGGGCAGCCATGGAAGGGCCTTTCCAGCGGTATTCCACGGCTTCACCGTAGGCTTCGAACGTATTGACGAACTTCGGATCGAAAGGATGATTGTAAAATACGATCTTGCCGCGTACGCCTTTCTCTCCGATCGAATCCAACTGTCTGAAATCCGTGACTTCAACCACGGAAGCGGAAACTCCTGCTCGGGGAGTGGCTATAGATCCTCCCAGCGCGCAAACGGGGACTTCCTGCGAGAATCCCTTCGAATCGGTGATGCTCGCTTTTTCTTTTTCACCGCGTTCCCAGTGAGGCACCCATACCTCCTGCAGATAGACCGTATCCGCTCCTGCTTCGACGAGCTTCTTGCGGGTCCACTCTACCGCTTTCGCCGCTTCCGGCGATCCGCTGAGCCTTCCCCCTATATCACACGACAATTCACGCAGCCAGTCATATGCTTTTGCGTTAGAAAGCACCTCCGAATAGATTTTGCGAAGCGCAACACTGTCATTGACCTGGGCATCGGAAACCGACGCGACATGGATTGCAAGAAGTAATAAGAGTTTCTTCATGGCTGTGAGGAAGCAGGGACGGGGTCAGGTTCCGCTCTCGGGAGTCACAGGATTTTCCTGCGGCTCTCCCATCTGCTTGTGGAAAAGCAGATAGAGGAAGACTCCGACTGTAATGGAGCTGTCGGCAATATTGAAGATCGGACGGAAGAAAAGGAAGCTTTCTCCCCCCCATACCGGAAACCAATCCGGAAACACGCCGCTGAGCAAGGGAAAATAAAGCATGTCCACGACTCTTCCGTGCAGAAGACCGGCATAGCCTCCTTCCGCGGGGAAAAGGACTGCCATGCCTTCCGCGCTGTCTGAAAATATAAGTCCGTAAAACGCACTGTCAATGATATTTCCAACCGCGCCGGCAAAAATGAAGGAGAAACAAAGTACCGTAAGTAGCGATGCGCCTTTTTTACACAAGCGTACGATGTACCAGGCTATGGCCGCTGAGGCGATGATCCTGAAAAGACTGAGAAAAATCTTTCCGTTACTTCCTCCGAATTCCAAACCGAATGCCATTCCATAATTCTCCGTGAAATGAATATGGCTCCAATCGCCGAACAAAGGAAAGTCTTCTCCAAGATACATATGGGTCTTGACCCAAAACTTCAACCATTGATCAATGAAGAGGACAGTGAATACGACAGCCGCGGATATACGCAACCGACGGCCGTATGACGGGTGGCTTTCCATAATTCCGTGTAAAAATAGCGGAAATAATCCATCCCGTTTTCCTGAAGAAAAGGTATTAATACGAACTTTCGGACACCTGTTGTTACTTCGATGAAACTTCGGTTCGGAATCTCCGCATGCGCGCTGACGCTTGTCTTTCTGCACACTTCCTCCGCATCGGGCGGCGAGCGGACGCTCTATAAGGACCCGGGGTACGACACCGAGACGAGGGCGAGAGACCTGCTGAAAAGAATGACGCCCGAGGAGAAGTTCGGCCAACTGTTCATCTGTGACGGTGCTTGGGGGAAAGACAGTTCGCTGTTCCGTATGGGTATATTGGGGATGCAGCCGAGAAACATCTTCGACCGCCAGTACCCGTACGGAGAGTATGTGCGGCAGCTGAATCAAGTACAGCATTTTTTCATTCAGAACACGCGTCTGGGAATTCCGGCCCTCTTCAACGAGGAAGCGCTTCACGGACTGGTTTATCGCGATGCCGTGGTATATCCCCAGGCAATAGCCTTGGCAGCTACTTTCGACACTGCGCTGATGAGTGCGGTGGCTGCAAACATCGCAGCAGAAGCGGAAGCCTACGGCATCCGACAGGTTTTTTCTCCCGTTCTCAATCTGGCCGGAGATCCCAGATGGGGGCGCACGGAGGAATGCTACGGCGAGGACCCTTATCTGGTCAGCAGGATGGGAGTCGAGTTCATCCGCCCGTTCGAAACAAAAGGCATCGTCACCACCCCGAAACACTTCGTCGCGAATTACGGAGAAGGCGGCCGGGACAGCTATCCGATCGGATGGTCGGAGCGTTACCTCGACCGGACACACCTCCCGCCTTTCAAAGCCGCGATACGTGAAGCAGGGGCAAGCAGCATCATGGCTGCCTATAATTCGGTCGATGGTCGCCCGTGCTCAGCGAATAAAAATCTCCTGACCGATAAATTGCGCAAGGAGTGGGGCTTCGGTGGCATAGTGATCAGCGATGCCGGAGGAACCGGCGGCTCACTGGTGCTGCATCGCACTTCATCCTCGTACGAAGACGCAGGAAAGCAAGCCGTCGAAGCAGGACTCGATGCCATCCTTCAGACCGACATTCATCATTTTGATCTATTCAAGGCCCCTTTCCTGAATGGACAAACGGATCCGGCTGCTGTCGACTCCGCCGTGATGCGTGTACTGCGCCTCAAGATCGAACTGGGGCTTTTTGAAAAGCCGTACATCGCTTTTTCACCGGACAGTCTCTCAGCCCTTCGGGAACGCTCCCATCGGCTGGCCAAAGAAGTAGCAGCGTCGTCGTTCGTGCTGCTGAAGAACTCGGGCGATAATGTACTGCCATTGAGTGACAGCATCCGCTCGCTGTGCGTGGTAGGAGAGGATGCCCGTACTGCCACACTCGGAGGATATGCCGGCACCGGATACAGGAAGTCCTCCATCCTTGAAGGTCTTGAAAAGCAAATGGGAGACCGCCGAAAGATCAGGTTTGTCTCCGGGTGCGGAAAAGGAAAAGAGCCTTTTGTCACCGTACCCTCCGGCGCATTGCATCATATCGAAATCGAAAAGAGGGATCCGAAGAACCTGTTGGAACCGATTCCTAAGGTTTTTGAAGCTCCCGGATTGAACGCGACCTATTTCAATTCGATGGATATCACCGTAGCTCCGGTGCTTGAACGTATCGACACGGCCATCGATTTCAAATGGACGCTGTACGGGCCTGATCCGGCCGTCGATCGGGAGTTCTTTTCCGCAGTATGGCAGGGATTGATCACCGGTCCGGATACGGGAATGGTACGACTGGGGATTTCCGGTAATGACGGTTACAGGATGTACATCGACGGAAAGGTCGTAATCGACACCAGGAAGGAGCAGGGATATCATACGCGGACGACGGACATCGATTTCGGTTCGCGTCCTACGCGACTGATCCGTATCGAATACCAAGAACCGGAAGGAAGTTCGACTTTCCGACTGGTATGGAACGTCGGTGTAGAGGACTCCGGCGAAAAAGACATCCGGAACGCGCTGGAAATAGCACGCAGCAGCGATGCCATCGTCGTAGTGGCCGGAACACGCGAAGGAGAATTCCTGGACCGGAGTTCGCTTGCGCTTCCGGGAAGACAGGAGGAGATGCTGCTGCGGTTGGCAGCAACCGGAAGGCCGGTCATCGTCCTGCTACAGGCTGGAAGCGCCATCCGCATGGACCGTTGGATAGATTCAGTGGATGCCGTCATGGACATCTGGTATCCCGGCGAAGCAGGCGGCGAAGCGGTCGCGGAAGTGTTGGACGGCAGCATGTATCCTTCCGGAAAACTGCCGATCACTTTTCCGGTACACGAAGGCCAATTGCCCTTGACCTATTACCACGAACCGACCGGACGCGGAGATGACTACACAGACGGTACCGGACGCCCGCTTTTCCCCTTCGGATTCGGACTCACCTACTCCGATTTCCGCTTCGACAGCCTCGTCATTGAAAACGGCTTCCCGAAAGACAGTATCATACGCTATGCATTCACGCTTACCAATACCGGCAATAGGGTAGCCGCGGAGACAGGACAGGTTTACCTTAACAAGAAGGTCTCTGCATTTGCATGGCCGTTGAAAAAACTGGCCGGCTTCGCCAAAGTCAGGCTCTATCCCGGCGAGTCGAAGCGAGTCGAAGGCGTGATCAGCAAAGAACAGTTACTGAACGGAGACGCGGAATCACTGATAAAAGGAGACTATCGGCTGATGATCGGCGCATCAAGCAGGGACATCCGGTTGCGGAAAGAATTCTCCGTACGCTGACGATCCCCTTTATGAAATGAAAAACCCGCACGGCAAAAGCGGTGCGGGTCGCAGGAAAGGTCATACGGTCATCAATCGCGGTACTGATTGAGCTTCGCTTCGATCGATTGCGTGGTATGGGGAACTGCGCGGAGACGCTCCTTGGGGATGAGCTTTCCGGTGACGCGGCAGATACCGTAGGTCTTGTTCTCGATGCGGACCAGCGCGTTCTCCAGCTGTTCGATGAACTTCTTCTGACGTCCGGCCAATTGACCGGCCTCTTCTTTCGCCAGGCTCTCCGAGCCGTCTTCAAGCATCTTGAAGGTGTTCGCCGTATCGTCCGTTCCGTGTTCGTTGGCGGCAGTAAGCTGGGCCTGCAACAGCGTCAGCTCACGACGCGCCTCTTCCAGTTTCCCTTCGATGAGCTCTTTGAACTCTGCGAGCTCGGCGTCTGAATAACGTGTCTTGTTCGGATCCTCGTGCGTGATTTTCGCCGTGGGGGCCAAGGGGGATTTGCTGATGGCAGGTTTTACCGGCGGCGGCATAGGAGGAAGAACCGGATTCTTCTCCACAGGACGAGCCGGACGGGCCTCCGCTTTCTTCGCAGGCTCCTGCTTCTTCGGCTGAGGTACGGCCTTCACGGGTGCCTTGGCTACGGGTTTCGCCGGCGCCTTGGTTACAGGTTTAACAGGTGCTTTGGCAACAGGCTTCTTCGCGGCAGGTTTGGCAGCTACCGGCTTCTTCGCCGGCTTAGCGGCTTTTTTTGGCGCCGGCTTTATTTTGACGGCTTTCTTAGGAGCAGCCTTCTTGGCGACCGGCTTCTTAGGAGCGGGCTTCTTAGTGGCCGGCTTCTTGGCAGCAGGCTTCTTGGGGGATGCCTTCTTGGGGGCTTTCTTCTTGCTCATGCGGATCTGGGTTGTTTATCCGTTCACCTTTTACGGATCAGGATGCTGGTTAATATCTGGTCGTCCACCTCCACTTCAACGGCTCCGGGAGCGTCGATGCGATCGACAAGGACCAGGGAAGCCGCTAGAATTTCGGCGCAAATATATTCTTTATTGTTCAGCAGGGAGTTGCGTATCGCCGCATGGTCCTGGACCTTGAGGTCGATACGGTCGGTCACTTCGAAGCCGTTCTCCTTGCGCAGATTTTGCACACGGTTGATGAATTCGCGGGCGATGCCTTCCTCGCGAAGCGCTTCGGTGACCGTGATATCCAGTGCCACCGTAAGCCGGCCTTCCGAAGCCACCTGCCAACCGGGAATGTCTTCTGAAAGGATTTCGACATCCTCCGTGCCAAGTATGACTTCCTGTCCGGACACGGACATCGTATAGGCCCCTTCACGCTCCATACGCAGGATATCTTCCTGCGACATCGCCGTGATGGCGGCCGCCGTTTCTTTCATCAAGGCGCCGACCTTCTTGCCAAGCACCTTGAAGTTCGGTTTGATCTTCTTCACCAGGATACCTGCGGTATCAGAGATGTATTCGATCTCCTTCACATTCACCTCCGCAAGGATCAGGTCGCGGACCGCTTCCACTTTTTGGCGCATCGCGGAGTCGATGACCGGCAAAAGGATCTTGTTGAGCGGCTGACGGACCCGGATATTGACCTTCTTGCGCAGAGACAATACCAACGATGAAATGGATTGTGCGAGCTCCATCCGCTCTTCCAAAGGACGATCGACAGCGCCGCTGTCGAATACCGGGAAGTCGGCAAGGTGGACCGATACGGCGGCATCCGCGCCGGTGACGGAGTTGAGGCTGCGATAGAGTTTATCGGCGTAGAAGGGCGCGATCGGAGCCATCAGCCGAGCTACGGTTTCCAGGCAGGTGTAAAGCGTTTGATAAGCGGCAGCCTTGTCATTCGAATAATCCCCTTTCCAGAACCGGCGCCGTCCGAGACGGACGTACCAGTTGCTCAGGTGCTCGGAGACGAAGTCCGAAATGGCGCGGGCCGCCTTGGTCGGCTCGTAGTCGGAGTAGCTTTCGTCGACCATGCGGATCAGCGAATGAAGTTCCGAAATGATCCAACGGTCGAGTTCGGTCCGCTCAGCCATGGGCACCTGAGGACCTTTGTTATCGAAGCCGTCGATGTTGGCGTACAGCGCGAAGAACGAATAGGTGTTATGAAGCGTTCCGAAGAATTTACGCTGTACTTCTGTGATTCCTTCCTCGTTGAACTTGAGGTTGTCCCACGGCTGGGCATTGCTGATCATGTACCAGCGCGTAGCGTCAGGACCGTATTTGGCGAGTGTCTCGAAAGGGTCTACGGCATTGCCGAGGCGCTTGGACATCTTATTGCCGTTCTTGTCAAGGACGAGTCCGTTTGAAACGACATTGCGGAAAGCCACGGAATCGAACAGCATGACGGCGATCGCATGCAGGGTGAAGAACCATCCGCGTGTCTGGTCTACGCCCTCGGCGATGAAATCGGCAGGGAAGGCCTGATGCTCTCCTTTTCCGAAAGGCGCCGTGCTCTCTTCGCCCATCCAATGCCACTGCGCATACGGCATGGCACCGCTGTCGAACCACACATCTATAAGGTCCGTCTCCCGCTTCATCTTCTTTCCCGAAGGAGACACCAGGACAATATCATCGACATATGGACGATGAAGGTCGAACGCGAAATCCTTCGCTTCCGTATCGGTCTTTCCCTGCAGCGGATCGGATTTCATGAACCCTGCTTCCACTGATTTAATGATCTCCTCGTGCAACTGCCTTACGCTCCCTATGCAGACCTCTTCGTTGCCGTCTTCCGTTCTCCAGACAGGAAGCGGAATTCCCCAATAGCGGGAGCGCGACAAGTTCCAATCCACCAGATTCTCCAGCCAATTGCCGAACCGGCCTGTCCCGGTGGATTCCGGTTTCCAGTTGATGGTCTTGTTGAGTTCCGCCATCCGGTCTTTAAGTGCCGTGGTACGGATGAACCACGAGTCCAGCGGATAGTACAGCACCGGCTTGTCTGTACGCCAGCAATGCGGATAATTGTGTTCGTATTTCTCGACTTTGAACGCCTTGCCTTCCTTCTTCAGCCGTATGGAGATGCGCTCGTCAACAGTCAGGTACTTTTCCCCGCCCTGCTTCTTGCGTTCCGTTTCCTTTTCCTCCTCGGTCAGGTACTGCTCCTTGACATATTCACCGGCCATGTCCGACACTTCGGACGTGAACCGGCCCTGTCGGTCAACAAGAGTCAGCGAACCGATGCCGTTCTGTTTGGCGACACGGAAGTCATCGGATCCGAAACTCGGGGCGATGTGCACGATACCGGTTCCGTCCTCGGTGCTGACGAAATCCCCGGCGATCACGCGGAAGGATTCACCGTCCTGCGGCTGTGCATAGGGAAGCAGTTGCTCGTATCGGGTGCCGGTGAGTTCCTTCCCGGTGAAAGTACGGACGATGCGGAAGGGTACGGCTTTGTCGCCCGGACGGTAATCTTCGTGTTTGAGCTCCGCGTTCTTCTCGGGAAAATATTTTCCAAGCAGGTCCTTCGCGAGAATCACCGTTACAGGTTCCCCCGAATAAGGATTGAACGTCTCGACAGCTACGTAGTCGATCTTGACGCCCACGGCCAGCGCCGTATTGGACGGAAGCGTCCAGGGAGTGGTCGTCCAGGCCATAAAATGAACGGGGCGACCGATACCGAAATCGTTGCCGCTACGGAACATGGCTACTACTGTCGTATCCTTGACCGACTTGTATGTGCCGGGCTGATTCAGTTCGTGTGAACTGAGGCCGGTGCCGGCTGCCGGGGAATATGGCTGGATCGTATAGCCCTTATAAAGGAGTCCTTTGGCATGCAGCCGGCTCAACAATTGCCAGCAGGTTTCGATGTAGGCGTTCTCGTAGGTGATATACGGATGTCCAAGATCGACCCAGTATCCCATCTTCCGGGTAAGGTCGTCCCACACGTCTTTGTATTTCATCACTTCCTTCCGACAGAAGGAGTTGTACTCTTCGATGCTGATCTTCTTGCCGATATCGTCCTTGCGGATTCCCAGCGTCTTCTCCACGCTCAGCTCGATGGGCAGTCCGTGGGTATCCCAGCCGCCTTTGCGGTGAACCTGGAATCCTTTCTGGGTCTTGTAACGGCAGAAGATGTCCTTGATGGCCCGGGCCATGACGTGGTGGATACCCGGCATGCCGTTCGCGGACGGCGGGCCCTCGTAGAAGGTGAATGTCGGACGGCCTTCGCGACGACGGACACTCTCCTCAAAGGTCTTTTCCTTCCCCCAAGCACTGAGCATCTCCGCAGCTGTCGCCGGGAGATCTAGGGACTTGATTTCAGGGTATTTCTTCTCCATGACGGATGTGAAATAAAGCGCGCAAAAGTACGTAATTCCCAACGGATTTCACACTTTTGAGCTTGGCGCAACCCTCTGACTATCAGGTTATTAAATGATGCGAAAACAGGCCATAATGTCGAAATAGCCCATTTTTAAGTATCATTAATTGTTTTTTATGCTTTTTAGGCCTGTTTTAATGTTATAAAAAGGCCTGTGCAGCGGTCACTCGAAAGGATTCAATACTGTGCCCGTACGCCCTTTGCGTCTTGACATGAAAAAGTTGACGTTCCGTGACCCGACCCTCACTGTTGCCCTAAGCCCGCTGAAAGGCGTCACCCGCCACACGTAGCGATGACTTTCAGCTCGATGGCAATGGGGGTGGGCAGGCAGTTGATCTCCAAAGTCGTCCTGCAGGGAGGATTCTCCTTGAAATACTCTGCCCACAGTTTGTTGTAGATCGGAAAATCGTCCTTCATATTGGTAAGGAAGACGGTGACATCGACGATCTTGTCCCAGGAGGACCCGGCATCTTCCAGGATATAACGCACGTTGCGAAAAACGGAATGGCACTGCTCAGCGATGTCGTAGGAGATGATGTTGCCGTCAGCGTCCAATTCCACACCCGGAATCTTCTTGGTGCCTCTTTCGCGCGGACCGACCCCGGAAAGGAACAACAGGTCACCTACTCGGCGGGCATGGGGATAAAGACCTACGGGCTCAGGCGCTTTCGAAGAGTCGAATTTTTCAGACATGTTTGAAAGATGTTTTCAGCCGCCAAAGGTAACCGATAACCTTGATTCGAGATCTTCTTCGCCAACCCTCGTCACCCGTCACTCGCTTCCCGCCACCCCGCACCCCTGCTTATACCTTCTTACTTCCCCCGTCAGCGACAGCGTCTCCGCAAAGAGCACATACCGTCCCGGAATCGCCGGGAAGCCGGAATCATCAGTACCGTCCCATACGATGACCCCTTCGTTGCCGGCCAAAGAATTGTTCACCAAGGCTCTTACCATGCGTCCGCTTTCCGAAAAGATGCGCACGTTCAGCAAACGGCCGGGATCAGGGAACCGATAACGGATGACGAGCTGGTCGTTGCGGCCGTCGTTGTTCGGAGTAAAAACACGGCTCTCCGGTTCAAGTTCCGACGAGTATTCACCCACTGCAGCAGCCTGGGAATTGGCACGTCCGGGCGTGGCGCCACCGCATGTCGTCGCAGCGGAATGCCACGTCTCCCGTTGCATCGAATTCAAGCCCGCGTCGATCCGCTCGAGGCTGATCCCTTTGTCGTCCGACAAGAGCGGATAATGCCATTCGCTGCTGTATCGCATCCGATCAATCGTATCCCCTGATGCGGAAATCAACAGGACTCCGCCCCGGTCCGCATTGAAATCCGGAAGGTCCGGACACGCTATCAGACGGTATTTGTCGTGTGAGGCGTAGGCGCTTCGTAGTGCAGGAACCTGTTCCGTCCACGCTATCGTTTCGCCCGGAAAAATCAACCGGTGACTTCGTATCAGCGGCATAGCAGCACCCGAAGCTGCCGTGAAAAGAAAGTCCGTCTCGGCCACGGATAAATTGATCAGGTCTATCACTTTCCCTGAACGGTTCAGCAACTCGATGAAATCGGATATCCCGTCAACAGCATCGTACAGCAGCTCGTTTATCACAAGATCGCCGGCCGCAGGACTTTCACCGATTGAAGCCCTTACTGAATGCAGCGTATCGGCGAAATTGCCCGGACAGTCGGTGACGAAGCGGTAAGGGCGGACAGTGAGCGCTCCCGCGAACGCATTCTGAAAAGAAACAGCGAACTCGCAATCGCTTATCCGCAGGACACTTTCAGGGATAAGAGCGCTTCCGACATCGTCCCTGATGCTAAGACTTCCCGGTACCAGGCTGTCGACATACTCCGAGAAATTGACATGGATGAGATGACTGTTTTCCGGCCACGCCGATACGATCCAGGGCTCCTCCGCGTCGACAAATCCACCGGCGACTGAATTATTCTTCCCCGGCGTTCCTCCTGCAAAGTTCAGGCTGGCAGTCCAGTTCCCTTCGTCCGCACAAAGGAAGGTCGTGTCAATCCGTTCGAGCGTCCATCCGCCGTATGACTTGGAAGCGTCGTGATACGTATCGTCACTGAACCGGACCCGGTCGATCGGCTGGCCGCGGCTTGAAAGCAATTCAAGCTGGTCGCCGATATCGTTGTTGAGGGACGGAAACGTTGCGGCCGGCAGCACAGGACAGTCGGCCGGAAACAACGTAGCATCCTGTGCTTTGCACACTATCGCGAAGCCTCCCGGCGCCAGCGAAGAGTTGGCAGGCAATCGGGCTTCCGTCGATCCGTCGGTGATCCGCCAGCCTTGCAGGTGCACCGTATCGTTCGACCTGTTGACCAGCTCGACGAACTCGATCGGAGGAATCAATGCGTCGGCAGAAGGTTCAAAATAGATTTCATTGAAGAGCACTGCATGCGGCGGATAAGCAAGGGTGGTCTCCGTGTCCGAACGAAACGGGCCGGCATAGAAATCATCGAAATAAAACCGCGTAGCATTGGATGAGGTATAGGTACATCGGATTCCTAGGAAAGAGGATGATGAATAGCTTCCCTCCGCTCCTAGCCCGGCGAACTGATATGCGCCGGAGCAGGAAGGGTCAATATACAGACGCCATACGCCGGCTTCATCCCTTGTCACCTTCACCGACAGAGCGAAAGCCGACGCGATCTGACCGTCCTGCGCACGAAGTACGGATACGAACTGTGAACTGTCCTGGCGGAATAACTCGACGGCATCGTTGGACAACGCTTCCCCGAACTGAAGGAAATATCCGTTACCGCTGAAATCCTCGCGGTCAGATACCAGATATACGCGTGCATAGTTGGAAGATGAAGGAGAAAACGCCATTCGTACGGTAAACCGCCACTCCATGCTGTCCAGGTCACTCATGGGAATATGGGCGGAGAGGTACGAGGTTCCGGGGTCTACGGCAGACAATTGAAGCTCTTGGTCGGCATTCACGATGAAGTCCCCGGTATCGCCGCTCCAGGCAGGATATTGAAGGAATTCATTGTCTGAAAAATCGTCGGTCCATTGTGCCGTACAACGGATGTAACCGATCAACGCGAAAAAAAGAAACAAGTGCCGCATCCGGGGAATTATTTCAGGATGCGAAACAAAAGCTTTCCTGTTCCGTGTAAAACCTCTATAAGGTGGATTTTGTATTTTCCTGCCTGTTTTGGGATAGAACACTAAAAACATGAAAGTAGCAGTCGTTGGAGCCACCGGCCTGGTCGGCGGTACCATGTTGAAGGTCCTCGAGGAACGTCGTTTTCCCGTCACCGAACTGATTCCTGTAGCCACCGAGCGCTCTATCGGCAAGGAGGTTACTTTCGCCGGGAAACAGTGGAAAGTCGTTTCAGCAGAGGATGCGATTTCCCGAAAACCCGCAGTGGCCTTATTTTCAGCCGGTGGCGGAACTTCCCTGGAATGGGCGCCGAAGTTCGCCGAAGCAGGCATCACGGTAATTGACAACTCTTCCGCCTGGCGCATGGACCCGGGCAAGAAACTGGTCGTACCGGAGATCAATGCGGAGGTGCTGCAGACCGAGGACAAGATCATCGCCAACCCGAACTGTTCGACGATCCAGATGGTGATGGCATTGAAACCGCTGCACGACCGCTACGGCATCAGGAGGATCGTCGTCTCCACCTATCAGTCTGTTTCAGGCACCGGTAAAAAAGCCATCGACCAGCTGATGAACGAACGCAAAGGCACAGAAGGTGAAATGGCGTATAAATACACCATCGACCTGAACATCCTTCCTCAGATCGATTCCTTCCTCGACAACGGTTACACCAAAGAGGAGATGAAGATGGTGAACGAAACACGGAAGATCCTTCGTGACGATTCCATCCGTATCACTTCGACCACTGTGCGGGTTCCCGTCAAGGGCGGCCACAGCGAATCGGTCAATGTGGAATTCACGAAAGACTTCGAGCTGGGCGATGTGCGAAACCTGCTGGCTGCCATGCCGGGTGTCGTCGTCGTAGACGATCCGGCACACCAGCGGTATCCGATGCCGATCGATGCGGAAGGGAAAGACGATGTGTTCGTCGGACGTATCCGCAGGGACGAGTCGCAGCCGAACACCCTCAATCTCTGGATCGTGGCGGACAACCTCCGCAAAGGAGCGGCAACCAACGCTGTTCAGATCGCGGAATACCTGCTGCGGAAGAACATGCTTTCCTAATCGACCTGGAACTCCATCCGGATGGTGATGCTCGCGGTCTTCTCCCGCGAGCCGGTATTGAAAACCCCTCCGTAACTGTAATCCTCGTTCGAGTTCTGTCCCGTGATCTGGAAAACACCCATGGTGGCTTTCCTTACGCGTGAGACCGACGTACCGCTGTTCTCGGAAATTGTCTGCGCCCGTTTGCGGGCGTCCGCCGCTGCGTTGGCCAGAAGGTCGAGTTTGAGGTCGGCAAGCTTCGTATAGTAATAGGACGGTTCTCCGGAGTAGAACTCGATGCCCTGCTCGATGAGTTCCGTAACCTGACGGGAGACTTCCTCGATCTTTTCAATGCTCTTGGACTCGACCTTTACGCGCTGCGTCAGGTTGTAGCCGGTGAAATCGGAGCCGGTCTGGCGGCCGTTCTCATCATAGCGATACGAGAATTGCTTGTCTATTTCCACCGAAGAGAACACTATTTCCTTTTCGGCGACCCCCTTACGGACAAGATAATTGCGGATGTTGGTCTCGTCGGTCTTGAGCTGCGCGTACGCCGACTTCAAGTCCAGGTTTTTCCGGGAATAACTGCCGTTCCAGACAATAAGGTCGCTGGTGAAATCCTTGGATGCCAGGCCGGTCACTGAAACGGTCTCCTGGGAGCGGTACCGGTAGTTCCATGCGTTTCCAAGCAAGTAGGCGGTGACGATCATGGCCACCGCAAGCGAAAGGGTTCCTAAATGGTTCTTCATACGGAAGTCTTAAACGGCTTCCGAAGATAACTATTTGATGTAAACAGGAAATATCAGCTGCCGATGAAGGACTTATAGTACCTGAACGACTCTCCGGAAACGGCTTTCACGACTTCAGTGAGGGCCTTGAGGTCGCTGCCCTGTGTCATGATCCCTATGAGGTACGGCTGATTGCCGCAATAGACGATGCCGAACTCATGCAGTTGCGCAGTGTTTCCCATCACGCGCTCACCGAATTTGTGTGCAATCACCATCGGCTCTCCGATTCCGGCGACAATGCCGTCCGAATAGGTTGAGCGCGTCAGCAGCCCGAGGGCGTATTCGCTTCCTTCCTCGCTGAGATAGGTGCCGTTGTACAGGGCGCGGAAGAACTTACTCATGTCGGAAGCAGTGATGAAATACTCACTGGAAAAATCCGGGACGGGAATGTTAAGGTCCGTGAAGAGCTTGTTGAAGAGGCTCTGATTGAGATACGCCTGCAGCAAAACGGTGGCATCGTTATCCGAGAACTGGATCATATACTCGAGCAACGTTCGGATGGTGTAGTCCCGGTTCTCACGCAATCTGGTATTTCCGATGTTCTGCTTGTAGGAGGAATTATGGCCGTCAAAGTGGACTTTACGGTCCAGCAGGCCGCTCGTTTTTTCCGCTTCCCTCAGAAAGGTCATCATGATCGGTACCTTGATCATGCTCGCCGGATTATATGTCTGATTGGGGTTGACTGCGAACCAGGCTCCGTCATTCAGTCGGCGGAAATAGACCGTGACCTCTGATGCCTTCCGGGAGGAAGTCGCCTCCTCTGTGATTTCCCGTATCTTCTGCTTGACGGGTGCAAGCATACGGCTCTCCTCGGCAAGGTCAGCCAGCAACAAAGGCCGGGCCAACGACACGCCCGGAAGTCGGGTCTCCGTGAATTCGGAATGACATTCCTTATCGGGTACTGCAGTCAGCGGTACGGCGGAACGCATGCAACACGACTGAAGAAAATAGACCGCCGCTGCTACTGAAAGCGTGCTGAGGAATAACGTGTAAAACGGTATTCGGCGTAGAAACAGTCTTTTAAGAAAAGGCGCCATTGTTCTTTCTTACAATTACGGAATAATCACCCGTTACGGTTTAGTGGTAAAAGTATTGATGCGACGAAAGACGACGATTTTGCGTAGTGTGACACCTATTGAGGCCCCTACATTTAGGCCATAAAATGAAGTTGTAGGAAACAACCCTCAGCTCCGCAGAATCAATACGCCCGTGCGCTGATTCCCTCGATGTAGTTCACGAAAGCCCGGTTGACCACCCGGTTGCCTCCGGGAGTCGGATAATTTCCGGTAAAGTACCAGTCACCGCGGTGGTTGGGACAGGCGGAATGCAAGTCCTCTATTTTCTGGAAAATGAGCTCCACTTCCGTATCGCAGGATTCAGGCTTCACGAGTTCCGCGATCTTGGCACTGATCTGCTCTGCGGTGAACGGTTGGTAGATCATGCGTACGAAATTCTTCATCTCGTGCATACCGAGCTCCAGTTGCTCCTTGCACCGGTGATAGACCTCGTCGATGACATGCTCCATATCGTTCTCTTCGAGCAGCCGGATGGCTGCGCGGAATGCGACCAGGTCGCCGATGCGCGCCATGTCTATTCCATAACAGTCCGGATAACGGATCTGGGGCGCGGAGGAAACGATGACGATCTTCTTGGGGCCAAGCCGGTCCAGCATGCGCAGGATGGAATTCTTCAGCGTGGTTCCGCGAACGATCGAATCGTCGATCACGACCAGATTGTCCTTGCCGCGGCGCAGGCTTCCGTACGTGATGTCATAGACATGCGCGACCATCTCGCTGCGTTCGGCATCGTTCGTTATGAAAGTACGCAGCTTGGCGTCCTTCAGCGCGATTTTCTCCGCCCGCGGACGCATCGAAAGTATGTCGTTCAGCTTCTCGTCAGTGATTGCGTCACCGAGCGCCTTGATCTTCCGCTTCTTCACGTCCTTGAGGTAGTCTTCCATGCCGCTCATCATACCGTAGAAGGCGACCTCCGCCGTATTGGGTATGAACGAGAAGACCGTGTTCTTCACATCGTTATCGATGGAAGTTAATATGGACCGGCACAGCAGACGTCCCAGTTCCTTCCGCTCCTGATAGATATCGGCATCGCTGCCGCGGGAGAAATAGATCCGTTCAAACGAACAGCTGAGGCGCTGAAAAGGCTCGCGGATCATCGGCTCGGTCACTTTTCCGTTTTTCCGGATGACCAACGCATGTCCCGGCTTTATTTCCCGGATCGACTCCGCCGGCACATTGAAAGCGGTCTGGATCGCCGGTCGCTCGGAAGTGACGACGACCACCTCGTCGTCCTGATAGTAGTAGGCCGGACGGATGCCGGACGGGTCCCGGAGTACGAAAGCGTCACCGTGCCCGAACAGTCCTGATATCACATAACCGCCATCCCAATGTTTGGATGAGCGCTTGAGGATCCGTTCGATATCGAGGTGCGCTGCGATGAGCGGCGTGATCTCCTGCTTGCTGTTACCCAATGCCTTGAACCGGGCATATTGTTCTTCGTTCTCTTCATCCAGGAAATGGCCGATGTTCTCCATCACGGTGACGGTATCGGATTTCTCCTTCGGATGTTGCCCCAATTCGATCAGATGCGCGAAAAGCTCCTCGACATTCGTCATGTTGAAGTTCCCCGCCACCACCAGGTTCTTCGTCATCCAGTTGTTCTGGCGAAGGAACGGATGGCAGGCTTCTATGGAGTTCCCTCCGTACGTACCGTAACGGAGATGCCCCAGCCACAACTCTCCCGTAAAGGCGACATTCTTCTTCAGCCAGTCCGTATCCTCCAGTCTGGCGGGGTCGTTCTTGGCCAGTTCTTCAAAGCGCGTATTGATACGGCTGAAGATGTCCGCCAGGGGCTGCTTTTCGACCGAGCGGTAACGGGAAATATAACGTGTTCCGGGGTCGACGTCGAATTTGATGTTCGCGACTCCCGCTCCGTCCTGGCCGCGGTTGTGCTGCTTCTCCATGAGGAGATACAGCTTATGCTGGCCGTAGAAGCTGGTGCCGTATTTGGCACGGTAGTAGGAAAGCGGTTTGAGGAGACGGACGAGGGCGATGCCGCACTCGTGGTGGAGAACATCTGACATCCTGAGGCGAAGGTACGTAATTTCCGCGGGGCGGACAACGTGAAGACGGCCGGAATTCAGGTGTTCAGGCGACGCTCCTTGGAAAACTGGACATAGAAACGGTGCATGTCCTCAGAATAGCGGTAGGAAAGGAAAAAATGGTAATGGTCGCATATGCGCTTCACGATGGCCAGCCCCAACCCGACCGACTCCGGGGCGTCACCTCTTTTGAAACGCTCGAAAATGCGCTGGTCAGGAAGGGTGGGAGGCTTTCCTGAATTCGACATCTCAAGGGAATCGCTCAGCAAACGTATATGAAAGGTGCCGCCCTCGTCGGTGTACTTGATGGCATTCGAAAACAGGTTGCTGACCAGTATGTCCGCCAGGTACGGATTCATCCTTACACGCAGTTGGTCGTCCAGCCGGATATCGGTTTTCAGGGAGCGCGACTGCAGGAAGAAATCGAAATCCTCCATGCGCTTCCGGATCAGCTGCGAGAAATCGACGGGCTCCTCTCCGGAATACTGGTCGTTCTCGATCCTTGTCAGAAGGATCAGCCCGCGATTCATCTTGGTGAGCCTGTTGACGGCGTCCAGCGTGGAATGGATCTGCTCCATCTGTTCAGGAGTGAGATTGCCGGATTGTAAAAGCAACTCGAGTTTCGACTGGATGATGGCCAGCGGCGTCTGGGTCTCGTGCGACATGTTCTCCGTGAACTCTTTGAGATTCCTGTAGTCGCTGTTGACTTTCTCCGTCAGCTTGGTGAGTTCGTCGTTCAGTGCATTGAACTCGTCGACGCGGGAGGGCTCGAAGCGCACCTTGCCGCCTCGCTGCAGGTCGAACCGCTTGAGCGCATCCAATGCACGGTAGAACGGACGCCAGATGGAGGAGGAGAAATAGCGGTTGAGAAAGTAAAAACAGGCGATGATGTCGATCGCCACCAGCAACAGTGTGATGGCGACCCCGTTCAGCAGGTCGCGGTTCGTCGTAAGTCGCTCCCCGATGGTGATGCGGTAAGCCCTTCCTGAAATCTCCTCCTCGTAGGTCAGCAACCGTAGCGGGATCATCGCCTTCTCGGCCGGGTCATAGACCGAGGAGTCGCGGAGCAGGACCCTGAAAGTAGTGAAGCGGGAAAGCGTGTCGACGCGGATATGGTCGCTGATCTCGAAAGGACGTCCCTGCAGATTCGGCTGCTGCGCGATCTGTTTGCGCAGCAGCGCCTTGGTGTAAAGCATGTGCTCCGTGATGCCGGTATCGACTACGTACAATACACGGTAGGCGAGGAATATGCTGCTCACCAACAGCAACGCAAGAGCGACGATGATGTAAAAGCGGTTGGTGAGGTTAAGGAGCTTCATTCGTTCGTGAACTTATATCCGACGCCGTATACGGAATGGATATAGTCCTTGCCGCCGTTATCCACGATCTTCTTGCGGAGGTTCTTTATATGACTGTAGATGAAGTCGAACGAATCCGCGATGTCGGAGTGGTCGCCCCAGAGGTGCTCCGCAATGGCTTCCTTGGTAAGCACCCGGTCCGGATTGTTGATCAGGTAGACCATCAGCTCGTGTTCCTTCTTGGTCAGCGTCACCATCTTTTCACCGATGTACATCACCATTTCATCCGGAACGAGTTTTAGCTCCTGAAAGATGATGGCTTTCCGGTCCTGCGAGGCGCGGCGACGGGAGACGGAATTGATCCGCGCAATCAGCTCCGACATATGGAAGGGCTTGGTGATGTAATCGTCCGCTCCGATGTTCAATCCGGTAAGCCGGTCGTCGAGTGAGTTGCGGGCGGAAATGATCAGGATGCCGGTGGTGTGCTCCTTCTTCTGCATCGCCTCGATCACTTTGAACCCGCTTCCGTCCGGAAGACCTATGTCAAGGAGTATGCAGTTGAAATCCCCGGCAGCAATGGACGACAACGCCTGATCCAGATTCTCCGCTTTCGTGCATTTCATGCCGACGCCGGAAAGGTATTCGTCCATCGAGTTGAGTAGTTCTTTCTCGTCTTCTACGATCAGTATGTCCATGGCGATGCTGAAGTTTTTATGAAGATAGCGGTAGGCTTGCTCAAAAATAGGGAGACAGGATGAATTATTCAGCATGATTCCCCACATACATCGTGATTTCAGAAATAAAACAAATTCGCCCTACTACATTCGCAATGAATCACAAACCATACACGTTTAAAATCAAATCCGATATCCGATGACGAAGAAGTTGATAGCCGCCGCCCTTACCTTGGGAATGTTCTCCTTACTCACTGCTGAGGTCATGGACGACAACGGGCGGGCCGGATACACCGGGGCTCCCGGGGAAAACAATTGCACCTACTCGGGGTGCCACACCGGAAACGCGCTCAACAATCCGGGTGGCAGCATCGAATTACGCACAGGGACCACTAACAATGTGTACGTTCCCGGACAGACCTATAATATGCAGTTCAAGGTCGCGTTTACTGGTCGCTCCCTGTTCGGTCTCGGAGTAGAGGCGCTGGACGCTTCCGGAAACAATGCCGGTACCCTTACGGCCAACGCCTCGTTCGGTAACCAGATAAAGACCCGTACTGTCGGAGCATACACACGGCGCTGCATCGTCCACACCTTTAATGGTGGGGCCCGCCAGGATTCAATGGTATTCCGGTTCACCTGGACCGCCCCACAGTCCGGCACCGTCACCTTCTATTATTGCGGTAATGCCGCCAACGGAAACGCCAGCGAAAGCGGAGATTATATCTATACCGGTAGCACTGTGCTGAATCCTTTCTCTACAACAGGCATCGCAGAAAAAGCAGGAAATATGGGACTTTCTGTTTATCCCAATCCTGCCCAAGGAAGCTGCTCCATTCAGCTGAACGGAACGATGAAAACGGATGTTTCCCTTCAACTCTTCGATATGGGCGGAAAACTTATACGTCAGGAGGCCGTAGTTCCGGGAGGTGCTGAAAACACCGTCGTTTGGAACGAGCTGGAGGCCTTACCCCGGGGAACATACCTTTTAAGCGCTAAATCGGGAGATTCGCATGCCGTCAACCGAATAATCCTTCAATAACCGGAAAAGAAAGGCGGTCAAAGCCGCCTTTCTTTTTATACCGTATGGAAACCTGAATGGTACACTTAGCGTTATTATGATCTGTTATGAAAATGAAAAAGATCAGCTATATCCTCTTGTGTATCCCGCTTTTCTGGGTTGCCTGTAAAGACGACAACGTTGAAGACCTGAACAACGGTCCTGCGCCCTGTGACCTTGAAGCAGGTGATACGGCGTTCTATAGCACTGTCATACAGCCTATTTTCAATTCCAGCTGCGGATCCGATAACAACGGATGCCACGATGTTTCCAACTCCATCGCCCAAGGAGGCAGCAACGGAAGTCTTGCGGATTATGCAGGCACCATCGAAACCCTTCTCGATTGCTCGGCCGATGGAACATTAGGATCCGGCGGTGCAGACCTCATGAAACGGGTCACGCACGACTCCTCCATCCCCAGTTCCAAATGGATGCCGAAAGGCACTGCCTCGAAAATCGGGGACTGCAGCATTCAGAAATTACAGCGCTGGATTGACCAGGGCTTTCAAGACAATTGAACCTTATGTACTCCCGTTACCTATTTGCCTTGGCGGTTTTTTTTCTCTGCCTTTCGAACGTCAATGCCCAGGACCTGTTGAGCGACCTACCTTCTGACGGAAAGAAAGAAAAGGAGTTCGTCATGGCTGCCTTTAAATCCACACGGCTGATCAACTTCCATACGCTGGAGACCGTAGGCCCGAAAACGCTTGATTTCCGTATCTCCCACCGGTTCGGAACCCTCAGTCAAGGAGCGTATGATGCATGGGGGATCGACGGTCCCGCTACCATTCGATTGGGACTTGACTATAGTTATGACGGCCGTTTCATGTTCGGCATCGGACGGTCGAATTTGGAAAAAATGGTGGACGGATACCTCAAATACAGACTGGTTCGTCAGGGTTTGGAAGGTGGTTCGCCGGTTGCGGTCACGCTTTGCGCCTCCATGTTCCGTAAT
Source organism: Bacteroidota bacterium (assembly GCA_046052345.1). Taxonomy (GTDB): domain Bacteria; phylum Bacteroidota; class Bacteroidia; order AKYH767-A; family 2013-40CM-41-45; genus Pollutiaquabacter. The sequence goes on from JBJOMN010000022.1 coordinate 153,431, forward strand.
GGCGAGAAAGATGTCAAAGTTGGGAACTTTGACAAATACGAATACCCCTCCGATCGTTTTTCCTATGTTCATCAGGTCATAATCGGACGGAAATTCAATTCGTCCTTCTCCATGCAGGTCGCTCCGTTCTTTGTCCACTTCAATCTGGTCGACAGATCGGCGGACAAAAACGATGTCTATGGTATTGCAGGTGCGGCACGCATCAAATTCACAAAGCGCTCCGCAATCACTTTCGAATACGGCTACCGGCTTGTCACCGATTACTCTGTTGAAACCAACTACTATAACAGCTTCGGAATCGGCTATGAACTGGAAACCGGAGGCCACGTCTTCCAGGTCCATCTCACTAATTCCGACGGTATGGCGGACAACCAGTTCTTCGCCCGCACCAGAGACAGTTGGGGAGACAACGGCATCCGTCTCGGATTCAATATCTCCCGCGTATTCTCCATCCCCGCATCAGGAGCGACAAAAGGTAAATCTTGGTGAGGGTGTTCTGAAAACCTTCGGATCCTCTGCTATTCGCAGGGGATTTTTTATTCCTGAAGGCGGCAGACCGCTACAGCAAGTATCTGCATGGTCTGCTTATGTTGGATGAACCCTTTGAAAACACAGCGGTCCTTTGAAAGGACCTCCTTCACCGGAACTCTCAACATCCCCTCGCCTTCGCGCAGTGACGTCGCTACCAGTCGTCGTACGATCGGCCCCTGATACAGCATCTGTCCTTTATTAGGACCTCCTTCTATGCTATTCGACAAACCTTCCTCCAACATGGCGATGCGGACAGAAAGGTTCTTGTCGGCCCTTGAAGAGAAAAAACGGATGTATGCCGTATCGTTAGAAAGAGAATCCAATCTTATGGAAAGCGTGATGGTCGGCCGCTGCTTCAGCAACGAATCGATCTGCCTGACAGGAAGGATGCTGTCCGTACCCGTTATATCCCGGATGCCGTTGATCACCAGTTGCGGTGTATACATCTCGTGGCCGGGCAGCACCCGTGAATAGTTCTCCTGCCGCAACGTGAACGGTCGACGGCTGTAAGGATCCATCCATACGGAACGGTTCCAGTAATCGACGTGGTACTCCAGGAAATGTACATCCGATGACTTGTAGCGCTCCTGCAACTTACGGATGACCGATCCGGCAACCACTGCATTCGGATCGGACTGGGAAGTGAACAGTTCAACCACAGCGAATCCCTCCTGTGCAGCGGCCTGTTGAAAGAGGATGCCGGAAAAAACGAGTAGCCTGCGGAAGCGCTTAAACATGGTCAAGGCCGAACTCAGGCGAAGCTATGACCCTCCATTCCCAGCCATTCCAAAGCAGTGCCTCCCAGAAGCCTTTCCTTCATCTCCGGAGAATAGGGCATTTCCTTGATCAGTTTTCCCGGACTCAACTCGCCCAGTGGAAACGGATAATCGGTACCTAAGGCTATCCGCTCGGGCCCCATGAAGCGCACGAGATAGTCCAGCATCACAGGGTCATGTACTAACGAGTCCAGATAAAACTGCTTCAGGTATTTGCGGGGTTCATGGGGATTGTCGACCGCCACGAGGTCAGGGCGGACATGGTACCCATGCTCGATGCGTCCGAACGTGGCCGGGAAGGAGCCTCCGCCGTGAGCGAATGCGACGCGAAGTGTCGGGAGTTTCTCGAAAATGCCGGAGAAGATCATGGAGCAGATGGCAAGTGATGTCTCCGCCGGCATGCCGACCAGCCAGGGCAGCCAGTACTTGTTCATCTTCTCTTTTCCCATCATGTCCCAGGGATGCACGAAGACGGCTGCACCCAGCTCCTGTGCTGCGGCGAAGAAGGGGAATAATGCCGGCTCGCTCAGGTTCCAGTCGTTCACATGCGATCCGATCTGTACGCCGCGCAGACCGATCCGCATACAGCGCTCGAGCTCCCTGATAGCCAGCTCGGGATCCTGTAACGGCACGGTGCCCAGGCCGACGAAACGCTTCGGATACCGATCCACGATTCCAGCAATATGATCATTGAGGAACATGGAGAGCTCCAAAGCGTCTTGCGCTTTGGCCCAGTAGCTGAACATGACCGGTATGGTGGACAGGACCTGCACATGCACGCCATGGCTGTCACAATCGTGCATACGCGTGTCGGGGGACCAGCAATTATCCTGGATTTCGCGGAAGAACTTACCGTCGATCATCATCCGTGCGCAGCATGGCTTATGGTGCTCCAGAGAGACAAAGCCGCCATACCCGAACTTCCCCTTGAAATCAGGAAGATGTTCGGGAAGGATATGCGTGTGGATGTCAATTACTGGCATTGTAGCGCTTGATCTTTTTTACCTCTTCCGATTTCGCAAAATAGGACTGTGCCGTTTGCTCGTCGCCGAGATTTCGGTACGTCATGCCCAACAGGTAATACGGCATCGCGTATTCGGGGTCGATTTCGATGGCCTTGCGGAAATACCCTGCCGCCGTCTCGAAATTCTGTTTCGCATTAAGCAGGTGCTGCGACCTGTTGGCGGGGTCGTTGACCGAAGCCCGTTGTTCACCTTCGCCGAATACCCCGTATACACTGGCCAGGTTGTTCATTGCATGTGCATAGCGGGTATTGTAACGGACAGCGAGTTCGAAATGCTCGCGCGCCTCCGGGAAACGGCCTACGTTGAACAAAAGGCTTCCATAGTTATTATGTGCGACCGCATCGGAGGGATTCTGCTCCAGGGATTTCCGAAAGTCGGCTTCGGAGAGTGAGTCCGCCTTCAACGCTTCCGGTAATGCGGCGGAATCCTTTACAGCGCGGTTGTGCAACGCTTCGGAGATCTTGAAGTGGATGAACCCGCGGCGCTGGTAGGCTTCCGAATACTTCGGATAAACGCGGATTGCCGTATCCAGCTGGGCGATGGCCTCCTGCTGATAACGGGCGGCCGAGGAGGAATCGCGCTCGGCAAGAAACTCTTCGGAAGAGATGTGGTTGGCGAGATAGAACCGCATATGGGCGCTCTCCGGCACCTTGCGGATATCGGTCATGTAGAGCGTATAATTGTCTTTCCAGTCTTTGTTGCGTGCAAACGCGACGCCGGAAAAGACGATGCCGACCGCAGCAGCGACCGCCAGCGGACGGGAGACAGTGCGGAAAAAGGAGGCAGCCCCGTTAGCGCTGTCAGATGCCGTACGGAATAACCTGGTGAGCAGGATGGAAACGGCCAGACACCAACCCATCGAAGGAACGAACAAAAGACGTTCCGCGTAGTTGGTGCCGATCATGATCACTACGTTGGACGCGATGGAAAGGGTGATGAAGAAAAACAGGATGGCAAAGGAGAGCGGGTCCTTTGAACGGAATCGTCTGACGGCGAAAAAAACCAGCCCTGAGAAGATGAGGAAAGACAACAGGAAGTGCCAGTCGCCGACAGGGTAAGGCGGGAAATGGCTGTAGGATCCGTCGGACACAAGCGGATAGGGGATGAACAACTTGAAGAAATACAAGCCGACGATCGCAATCGCTGAAGTACGTTGCGTCAGGAAATCCGGAATACCCGCCATATAGTTGTCAACGACCGGAATCGATTCAGGCTGGTTACCGAGAATGTTGGCTCGGATGAGGATGAATAGGATGCTGGGCAGTGTGGCCGCCAGTGCGACCGGCAGGTATTTTCCGCGGGCCGCATCCGTAAAGAAGTACAGCACAAGCGGCAGGACGGCGATCCATGTGATGGAGGATTCCTTGGATAGCATTGCCAGGAAGAACCAGGCCGAAAGACCGATCAGCCTGCTGCCTTTTCCGTCAGCGCCATAGGCCAGGGCCGAGCGCAGGGCCATCAGAAGGAATATCAAGGCAAGTATCTCGTCACGGCTTTTGATATTGGCCACCACTTCGGTATGCAACGGATGCAGTGCGAAGAGCAACACCGTGATGAACGGGATTTCAAGCCGTTCTTTGAAAAGCCGGGTCAGCGTCACGAAGAGGAGGTAACACAACAGTCCGTACAGCAGGATGTTGTCCACATGTCCCAGCGACGGACTGTTGGGAGCGATCTCCCATTCAACGGCGAAAGTGGCTTTTGAAAAAGGGCGGTACAGCGTGTTGTCCGCCACGTCCATGCCTGTACGGTAACTGGTACGGAAGATTTCGCCGATTCCTTCGACGCCGCGTCGCGTAAGTTTGTTTTCCGGAATCAGCCCCCAGTCGTCCAGCACATATTCGTTTCCGACGGTATTGGCATATACCAGCATACCGGCTACCGCCACAATGATCCCCAGCAGCCTGCGAAGACGCGATACGGCGGACTGCTGTTGTTCGATCTGCCGCCTGGAGGGGCCTTGCGGATGAGCGGCGTGCTTCTCTTTACGGGTAAGTTTCTTGTTCAATGCTGAGATGCTTATTTATCTGAAGGGTGCTGAAAACAGACTTATGCCAGCTTCGCCGGCGGCACCATCACGTGACCGCACTTCTTGCAGGTCAAAAGTTGCTTGTCCTGATAGAACTCTTCCATTGCGACAGCCAGCTGGCCGACAATGTCCTGCAGATCGAAGTATTTTTCGTGCAGCATGTGGTTACAGGATTCGCAGAACCACATGAGCCCGTCCTTCATGCCGGGCCGACGTTGCACTTCCATGACGAGTCCGATGGTGTTGGGGCCGCGTTGTGGTGAATGCGGCACTTTGGCGGGAAGGAGAAAAATCTCGCCTTCCCTTACAGGGATATCCACCGGCTTGCCCTCTTCCATGATACGGACGACGATATCCCCCTCCAACTGATAATAGAACTCCTCGGTCTCATTATAATGGTAATCCTTCCGGGAGTTGGGTCCGCCGACAACCATGACGATGAAATCCTGTTGCGGTTGGTAAACGACCTGGTTTCCAACCGGCGGTTTCAGAAGGTGACGGTTTTCATCGATCCATTTGCGGAAAGAGAAGGGGCGGGTAACAGTCATGTTCAGGGCTTTTGTTAGTTTTATGCCGCAAACAAGGTGCGGATTTTCAGGGTTCCGGGTGTCCAACCAAAATTAATAATACCAACCTTTCATTCAACAGGCATGAATCTCGACTTACGGGGAAAAACAGCGCTCGTCGGCGGCAGTACACAGGGAATAGGCAGGGCTGTCGCGATGGAGCTGGCCGGCCTCGGAGCAACAGTGATACTGTTGGCCAGGAATAAGGAAACCCTCTCCGAAGTCTGTGCGCAGCTCCCTGTACCGGCAGGCCAATCACATGCCTTCCTTCAAGTGGATTACTCCACACCGGAGCAACTGGGTAAGGCCGTGGAAGAATTCTTGTCGAAGCATCCGGCTCAGATCCTCGTCAACAATACCGGCGGCCCTCCGTCCGGCCCGGTCACTGCGGCAGGGTCCGCAGCGTTCCTCTCGGCCTTTCAGCAGCACCTTCTCTGTAACCAGCTGCTTGCGCAGGCGGTATTGCCGGGAATGAAATCATCGGGCTACGGCCGTATCGTCAACATCATCTCTACTTCTGTCAAGCAGCCGCTGAAGAATCTCGGCGTTTCAAACACCGTCCGGGCCGCCGTAGCCAATTGGTCGAAGACCTGGGCGAACGAGGTGGCGCCGTTGGGTATCACCGTCAATAACGTGCTTCCCGGCGCAACGGACACGCAACGTCTGCGCTCACTCATCAAAAGCAAGGCAGAGAAAAACGGTATCGGGGAAAGTGTCGTGGAACAGGAAATGCTGGATGAAATCCCTATGGGTCGTTTCGCAGATCCTTCGGAGGTCGCAAGCGCAGTAGCGTTCCTGGTGTCACCAGCCGCCGCATATGTATCAGGAATCAACCTGCCGGTAGACGGCGGTCGGACCGGCTGTCTGTAAGCCGTTAAAAGATCTTGTACATGGTATCTACAAGGTGTTCCTCTTTGTCACGGTAGGACGGATGATCGACCTCCTTGCCGTTCCTCAGTACGGATATCTCCACACGGGTAATTCCTTCCGACTCCCGACAGATCTTCAGATCAAGACCTTCGGTAGCACCTATCGGTAAGAACTTCGGCTTGGCCGCACGGAAATGGAACAATCCCTGGTCATGATTCAAAGCCTGACTCAACAACTTGTAATTCTTGCGATGGAAAAGACGATTGATCCTTTCCAAAATCTCCTGGTCTTTACGATGAAAAAGCGCCGACTTCATGATTTATCTTAGCAGACTGAGATTCAAAAAATTACGATTAAAATTCCGAACCGGCAAATTTTCCTGAATTATCCTCAAAAAACAGCAATAAAATAGGTGTAGACCACTAATACGGTTCATTTCCTAGCAGCTCTCCGACGCATGAAAACTATCAGCAATCTGATCAACGGAAAATTGGTCGCTCCCCTCAGCGGAACGTACCTCGACAATATCAACCCCGCTACCGGAGAAGCATATGCGCTCATCCCGGATTCCGACGAAAAGGATGTCGCCTTGGCCGTAGAAGCCGCCAAGGCCGCGTTCCCTTCCTGGTCGTCGACATCCGTGCAAAAACGAAGCGCACTTCTCCTGAAACTGGCGGCATTGATTGAAAATAATCTGGACCGGCTCGCCGAAGCCGAGACCAACGACCAGGGTAAGCCGTTGTGGCTTTCCAAAAGCGTCGACATCCCCCGGGCGGTAAGCAACTTCCAGTTCTACGCGACGGCGGCCATGCATACCCATACGGAGACCCATGCCATGGAGAATACCGCACTGAATTATACGCTTCGGACTCCCATCGGCGTGGCCGGTTGCATATCTCCGTGGAATCTTCCGCTGTACCTCTTCTCCTGGAAAATCGCTCCGGCGCTGGCGGCTGGATGTACCGTCGTAGCAAAGCCTTCGGAGATCACTCCGATGACGGCTTTTCTGCTCAGCGAGCTTACCATCGAAGCCGGCTTCCCGCCCGGTGTGCTGAACATAGTACACGGATTGGGACCAAAGGTCGGGATGAGCATCGTCTCTCACCCGGATGTGCCGGCCGTATCGTTTACCGGCGGAACGAAGACCGGTGAAATCATCTCCCGAACCGCAGGCCCTATGTTCAAGAAATTATCGCTGGAGCTCGGGGGCAAGAACCCGACGATCATTTTCCGGGATGCGGACTTCGACAAAGCAGTGCATACCGCCGTGCGCTCCGCATTCTCGAACCAAGGCGAGATCTGCCTTTGCGGCTCCCGGATTCTTATAGAGCGGTCCATCTATGAGAAGTTCAGGGATGCTTTTGTCATGGAAGTCTCGAAACTGAAAACCGGTGATCCACTCGTGGAAGAAAACTGGCTGGGAGCCATCGCCTCCAAACAGCACTACGAGAAAGTACTCTCGTACATCGATCTGGCAAAGGCAGAAGGCGGAAAAATCCTGTGCGGCGGCGAGGCGGTTCATCCCGAAGGTCGTTGTGCAAACGGCTTCTTCATCGCTCCCACCGTGGTGGAAGGACTTTCTTTCGATTGCCGTACCAATCAGGAAGAGATCTTCGGTCCTGTAGTTACGCTGCAGCCTTTTGACAGTGAAGAAGAGGTGTTGAGGTATGCAAACAGCACCGCTTACGGACTGGCATGCTCCCTTTGGACTTCTGATTTGACCCGCACCCATCGAATGGCCGCTAAACTCGAGTTCGGAATCGTGTGGGTGAACTGCTGGCTCCTGCGGGACCTGCGCACACCGTTCGGCGGAATGAAAGGCAGCGGCGTAGGCCGAGAAGGCGGTTTTGAAGCGTTGAATTTTTTCACGGAAGAACGTAATATCTGCATCCGGCTTTGACGTTTTTAAAACGTCGGAACTGTGTTTTCTTCATTTTAAGCTTTTTTTCAAGGGTTTCAATCCTGTAAGAAACAGGGTGCATTCGTCCTGCGAAGCGACGGCTGCGGCACTACTTTACCCTTAGTCAACACACACACCTCCGATGTACTCAACAGCATCGGAGAAAAAAGAAGTGCCATGAAACACACATTACTGCCAATCACATTGGCCATGACCTTGCTGTGCGCTAACCTGAAAGCGCAGGTCTCCATGCCGGCAACGACTGCGATCGACCCGGCGGTTTCTACCGACTACAATTGGAAAAGGATCCAGCGTTGGGATTCGATGGCGAAGAACGATGTCGTCATGTTCCCCGCCGACTCCGCTCGAGCGAAATTCAGTATCGCTCAATCGGGAATCGATCCGAACACCACGCTCGCAGCCTTTGTCTATAACTGCGGCGGGATGAAAGTCGACCACGGGTGGTTACGCATACTCGGTTCCGGATGTGCCGAATTCGACCGCGGATTCGCCGACTGGAACAAAGGAAAAATGACCGGCACCAACGACTCGGCGAATTATCTGCTGATCGCAGACGACATCATCGGCGGATTCTGGGCGCTCTATATGACCCCGAGCACCAAGCCCGATGCAGCGACCGTGCACTTCCGCGGTCCGCACGACCTGCGTTGGACCGCAACGGGTATGCGATATGCCGACTTCCTGCGGTTTTGCTTCTTCGGACAACTCAGTGATTTCTATCACGACTTCCGTTGGAACGGCTGGGAACAGGAAATCCAACCCATCAACGAACGCCAGGTCATCAGCTGTTATCCGCTGCTCTGGACACGCGAAGGAAAAGAGATCAAGGCGAACCGCAAGGTGGTTCCGATCCAGCGGTTGTGGGAGATGTACCAGTCTTCCACTTCGATGAAATAAGCGATATGTTACAGGACAGACGTCAGGAGCTGTCCGACAGTACGCGCTGAAAAAATGCGTGTGTCTTCCTCCTGCCGGGATCGGCTCTCCGGTTGTTGAGCCGAACGGATTTGGGAGTGCCATCCCTCAGTTGTAAATTTATCGCTGTAAGCCGTCTGGGCTGCGGTCTCCGGGAACCCCCGGAATCCGCAGCCCGACGTCGTTTGAGCCGGCATGGATTCCCTGAAAAACACACCACTTTTCGGTCTTGTGCTGACCGGTGGCGAAAGCCGCCGGATGGGTACAGATAAGGCGCTGATCGATTACCATGGTCTTCCGCAGGAAGAACGAATGAGAGAACTCCTGCTAAAATGCTGCGAACAGGTGTTCGTAGTCGGAAAACGCCCCGCCGACTTGAATCAAATTCATCGGCTGACCGACCTGCCACATTTAAACGGCATGGGTCCGGCAGCCGGTTTACTTACGGCTGCAGACCGTTTCCCTGAAGTTGCATGGCTGGTGGCAGGCTGTGATTATCCGTATCTGGAAGCACGCGGCCTTATACAATTGGTCGCCCACCGCTCCCCGGAATACGACGGAGTCGCGTTTGTAAATCCGGACACACAACTACCGGAACCGCTGGTGGCCATCTACGAACCTTCGCTGGTGCGGCAGCTGCCCGGTCGTGTGAAAGAAGGCGACTCCTCGCTCCGGCGATTACTGGCATCCGCTCGTGTGCGGCTAATCGTTCCGGAAAACCGGAATTGGATCATGAGTGTCGATACTCCCGAAGAAGAAGAGCAAGTCCGAACGACCTTGAGGTTGCGGCGAACATCCTGACCGGAATCTCGCTATCTTTATCCTTGTGAGCATCCATCCTTCTGTTTCTTCCGAGATAGTACTGCGCTTCCGTTCCGGCAGCATCGAGGAAGTTCCCGACCTTTTAGCCGTCGAGGAACCGATGGAGATACGACTCGGCTACGGTCCGCGGGACGATCGCTCGCAAAAGAGCCTTTCCGTGACGATGCGGACGCCGGGGAATGACTTCGAACTGGCGACAGGATTCTTATTTACTGAGGGGATCATCAGAAGCCGCGATGAAATCGCCTCAATCCGTCATTGCACGGACGGAGGACGGGACAACTCCTCTTCCAATATCGTGCGCATCGAGCTGGTCGATTCCGTCGTGCCGGACACCGAACGGCTGCAAAGGCATTTTTACACTTCTTCCAGCTGCGGTGTTTGCGGTAAAACCTCGATTGAAGCGGTACGTACCGTATGTTCCGGCACTGCAGGCAAACAAGAAGGAAATATCAGCGTATCCGTACTATTACAATTGCCGGAGCAGCTAAAGAGCTCTCAACTGGTCTTCAGTCATACGGGAGGACTTCATGCCTCGGCCCTGTTCGATACGGGCGGACAGCTGATTTACTTGCGGGAAGACGTGGGAAGACATAATGCGCTGGACAAGTTGATCGGCGCAGGGCTTGCTGCAGGGCAGCTTCCGTTCTCCGGAAAGATACTGTTGCTGAGCGGGCGGGCGAGTTTCGAACTAATACAAAAAGCAGCCATGGCCGGTATCGGAACCGTGGCGGCCGTGGGCGCTCCCAGCAGCCTGGCCGTAGACCTGGCCGAAGAATACGGGATGACCCTGATCGGATTCCTGCGTGAAATGCGTTTCAACTGTTATACCGGTGCACACCGGATTCAATTATGAAAGAAACTGACGGACTTAACACTCCCAACCCGGAAAATCCGGAAAGGTTTACCGGGTTGAAGCTGGGTGATCCCAAACAGACTGCCGCCGGAGTACCGGCGGTGATCAGTACTGTGGAACATGTCTTTGGCGAGATGAATATCGGACGCGGCATGAAGGCGCTGCTGAAGGTGAATCAGAAAGACGGATACGATTGTCCGGGGTGTGCCTGGCCCGATCCGGACGACGACCGATCGGCGATTGCCGAATACTGTGAGAACGGCGCTAAAGCGATCGCGGAAGAGGCGACGACCAAACGGCTGACCGCAGAGTTCTTTGCAAAAAACAGTGTCGCGGAACTATCTCGTCTGAATGATTACGAGATCGGAAAGAAAGGCCGCATCGCAGAACCGATGTATCTCCCGAAAGGGGCTACACACTACGTTCCGATATCCTGGGAGGATGCGTTCGGTAAAATCGCCACGGAGTTGAACTCACTGCAGTCGCCGGATGAAGCGGTGTTCTATACCTCCGGAAGGACCAGTAACGAGGCCGCCTTCATTTATCAGCTTTTCGTGCGCCAGTTCGGCACGAATAATCTTCCCGATTGTTCGAACATGTGCCATGAATCGAGCGGTGTCGCCTTGAACGAAACCGTCGGAATCGGTAAAGGCTCTGTCACACTGGAGGACTTCTATCAGGCCGAAGTCATTCTCATCATCGGCCAGAATCCCGGCACGAACCATCCGAGGATGCTCAGTGCGTTGCAGAAAGCAAAAGCCAACGGTGCGAAAATCATCTCCATCAATCCTCTTCCGGAGACAGGATTGATGGGATTCAACAACCCGCAATCGGTAAAGGGAATACTGGGAGTCAAGTCACGGCTGACCGATCTTTTCCTGCAGGTGCGCATCAACGGCGATATGGCGCTGCTTCAGGCGATGAACCGTTTACTACTGGAGGAGGACCGGAAAGCCGCAGGAAGCGTCTTCGACCACAATTTCATCCGCGAAAATACGGAAGGTGCGGAAGCGTATCTCGCCCACCTTGCTTCACTGGATGTCGACGCGTTGATACGTGCAAGCGGAATTCCTGAGGCATCGGTCCGCGAAGCCGTATCCGTACTTAGGAACAGCCGGAAGATCATCGCTTGCTGGGCCATGGGCCTTACCCAGCATAAGAATGCGGTGGACACCATCAAGGAGGTGGTGAACCTGCTGCTGCTGAAGGGCAGTATCGGAAAGCCCGGTGCAGGAACATGCCCTGTTCGAGGACACAGTAACGTGCAGGGAGACAGAACGATGGGTATTTACGAAAAGCCTCCGAAATTTTTGTTGGATAACCTTCAAAGCACCTTCGGTTTTGATCCCCCGCGCAAAGACGGATACGATACTGTGGACTGCATCCGCGCCATGCACGATGGAAAGGTGGGCGTATTCTTCGCGATGGGAGGTAATTTCCTCTCCGCCACCCCGGATACCGCTTACACCGCAGAGGCCTTGCGCAGGTGCAGGCTTACTGTTCACGTTTCCACCAAGCTGAACCGCAGTCATCTCATCCATGGAGAAGAGGCATTGATACTACCCACCTACGGCAGAAGCGACCGCGACATCCTGAACGATGAATTACAATTCATCAGTTGCGAGAACTCCATGGGAGTCGTCCATTCCTCCAAAGGAAGCCTGAAGCCGATCTCAAATAAGCTGATGAGCGAGCCGATGATCGTCTGCAACCTTGCCAAATCCGTGCTGGGTAAAAATGCCGGAGCACATTGGGACGGTTTCATGCTGCATTACGACCATATCCGTGATGCCATCAGCAAGGTCATTCCCGGCTTCGAGGACTACAACAGCAGGATCCGGATTCCAGGCGGATTCTACCTGCCCAACGGATCGAGGGAAGGCCGCTTCAAGACATTGACCGGAAAAGCCCGCTTTACCGTGTCTGCCGTTTCCGAGCAACGGTTGGAAGAGGGGGAATATATCATGATGACGGTCCGCAGCCACGACCAGTTCAACACCACCATCTACGGCCTTGACGACAGGTACCGCGGCGTCTACAACGAACGGCGCGTCATCTTCATGAACGAGCGGGATGCCGAAAAGGAGGGCTTTGTCAAAGGCGAAGTCGTAGACCTCTTCAACTTCCACGGCGGCAAGGAACGGGTGGCGCACAAGTTCATCGTGATTCCGTTCAGCATCCCGGAAGGATGCACCGCGACCTATTTCCCTGAAACCAATGTGCTTGTTCCGATCGGCAGTGTGGCCGATAAGAGCAATACTCCGACATCGAAGTCGGTGATGATACGTATCCGGAAAGCCGCTCAGGAAGCATGATTCCGAGGGGGCCCTTTCCGTTTCTTACGGAAGTTGGGACGCCCTCCGCCACCGCCTTTACGGTTTCGCGGTCCCCTGCCCTCTCCGCCGCTGCGTCGTTCGGGACGGTACTCCGGCACTGCACCCAGTTCGGGTGGCACCTCCATTTTCGGCACCGTCGACTCGATCAGCTGCTCGATGCCGCCGAAACGCCGCTGGTCCTTCTCCCCGATGAACGTAATCGCTTCGCCGGTAGTCTCCGCGCGGGCGGTACGGCCGACGCGGTGCACATAATCCTCCGCATCTCCCGGAACATCGTAATTGAGAACGAGTCCGATATTGTCGATATCGATTCCCCTCGAAAGTATGTCTGTTGCGACCAGGATCTTGGTTTGGCGGGTACGGAAAGACAACAGTACTGCCTCTCGTTCCTCCTGGGAAAGGTCGCTGTGGATGGCTTTTACCGGAAACCCGCTCTTCCGGAGGCTCCTCTCGAGATCCTTCACGGTCTGCTTCGTGGATGCGAATACGATGATGCTCGCATCGTCCCTGCCTGAAAGGATCTTCCTGAGAAGTTCAGGCTTCTGTGTGTCATACACCACATAGGCCCCCTGCTTCACACCGGCGGCCGGTTTGCTGATGGCGATATTCACTTCCTCCGGCTGATGCATGATCGTACGCGCCAGCTCCCTGATCTTCGGGGGCATCGTCGCGGAGAAAAGCAGGTTCTGTCGCCGGGCCGGAATAAAACGTATGATCTTCAGGATGTCCTCGTAAAAACCCATGTCCAGCATCTTGTCCGCTTCATCCAGCACCAGGAAATCCAGTTGGTCGAGTTTTACATAGCCCAGGTTCAAGTGGCTGATCAGACGGCCGGGCGTTGCTATGATCACCGAGGCCCCTTCGGTCATCGCCTTCTTCTCCCGGTCGAAGGTCTGTCCGTCGCCGCCGCCATAGACAGCTATGGAACTTGCCGACGTGAAGTAGGAAAAGCCCTGGAACGCATGATCGATCTGCAGCGCCAGTTCGCGGGTCGGGGAAACGATCAGCGCAGATGTGTGCTGCCGTTGCTGCCGACTGATCTTGTCCAGTATGGGAAGAAGGTAGGCTGCTGTCTTCCCCGTTCCGGTCTGGGCACAGGCGATGACGTCTTTTCCTTCCAGGATCAGCGGCAATACTTTTTCCTGTATCGGTGTGGGTTTCTCAAAACCCATGGAGTACAGGCCGTCGAGCAACGAATCGTCAAGTCCCAGGTCGTCAAAAGTCATCATGTCGGTTAAAAGGAATGTTACAAATATCCGTCAAAGTATGAAGGCAAATCCGTGAGCGGCCACCGCTTATGAACACGGTTCAGGGTTTGACAAAACGTCGGGCGACGGGATACCCTGAGGCGATGACCTGTAAGATGTAATATCCTGACGGCAGCACCGCGGAACGGATCGGTAGACGATGAAGCCCGGAAGGAAGGTCCTGGTTTTCTGTCTCCGTGACTCTCCTTCCAAATGCATCATATACCTCCAGTCTGACGGACGAAGCCTTATCCAAGGCCACTTCGACCGAAGCGTCATTCAGGACGGGATTAGGAAAAATGGTAAGGGCACTGATCGGTGATGCGGACGTCGTGGTGCGGGAAAGGTCGCCGGCATCCGGATACGGGACGAACTGTGACCCGGACTTCAGGATCGTGAACTCGTCCCGCAACGCACCGTTTCCGGTAAGGAAACGGCAATCGAGCCGGTCGCCGGTGACGTCGATGACCATGGATCCGTACCACGTATTGGTGGAAGTATACATGGCATTGTGCGGCCAGCCGGAGGAGGTGGAACTGAGTCGCCCCGAAACACCGCAGACGACATACACTGTCCCTAAAAATCCGGGAGAAGACTTGGTGTAGCAGACCGGATACGTGCCCGGACCGGAATCCACCGCCATCGTAGCCATGTCGAACGTGCTTTCCGTTCCCAGATGGCCGCGCAGCAGATATGACCGCTCATAAGCGTGACTGTGGCCGCTCAGGACCAGATCCACCTTGTGGTTTTCAAGAATGGGAACGACATTGGTACGCATCTCCTCGAGCTCGGTACTGTTGTCGGAATCGTGTGAGCCCTTCGAATAAGGCGGATGATGAAAGTAGACGATCGTCCATCGCTGCCGGTTGGCTTGCAGGTCCTGCTCCAACCACGTTAACATGTCGCCGCCGACGGCACGGAAATCGGCATCGGTAGATTCCAGACAGATGAAATGGATATTAGCGTAATTGAAAGAGTAATAGGCTTCAGTATGACTGGGAATGCCTCCGACTTCTCCGTTTCTCGGCAACGTAAAGTTTTCGAAATACGGGCCTGTCTCTGCTGCTGCATCACACGAAACGAGATCGTGGTTTCCGGTAGCCGGCCAGCAATTGAATTTGCGGAATTGATAAGGATACATGTCGAAAACTTCCAACTGGTATTCCTCGTCAAGCCCGCTGTAATAGGCGTTATCGCCCAGCCAAATCCAAAGGTCGGTAGGAACGCGGGTCGTGGCGCAGTAATTCATATACGCATCCCGTACCTGCGCCTGTCCGGTGGAGGCCATACCGAAATCACCGGTAGCCCAGATTCGTGTACGTCCCGTACTGCCGACAGGCGGATTGGTTCGGACATAATATCCGGTATCCCCGGCCAGCCGTTGCGTCGAGGTTCCTATGGCATAATAATAGGTGGTTGAAGGAAGAAGTCCGGTGACTGCAACGATGTGTTCTGTGGTAGTGTTAGTATCCGTTGCCGTTCGGTTCAGATTGTTGGCCGCCGTACCGAACAAGACCTTGGAATCCGTCGGTATGTCGGTGCGCCAACGGATGAACGTGGAGGTACCGGATGTCTGCTGCAGATACGGGCCGCGGGTGATGATCGGCGAAACCGTGGTTGTACGGAAATCCGCAGAAGATGTCCACACCGATGTGCCGGAGGAGCACACGGTCTGAACGCTGAAATCGTAGAGCGTGCCGGGACGAAGACGGCTGAGAAGGGCCTGGTTGGTCGGAGACGACACCGTGTTCCATCGCGACGAACCGGAAGGCTGGTAGCGCACCGTGTAACTCACTGCACCTGCAACAGCAGACCAGGAAACGGTCGCGGAGTTCAAAGTGATGTTCGAGGCGGAAAGGCTTGACGATGACGGCTTGGAGCAGCTGTCTGAAAAAGTGGAAAAGAAATTCCAAGGACTAAACGGCAGCAAAACCCCGACACAGCAGCTTCTTACCGACCATTGATAGGTGGTGGAGGGCAGTAAAGCGGTGAGGGACAAACCGTGCGTGTTGCCCGGAAGTATGGCGGTGTTGAAGTTAAGGCTTCCGGAGGGGGCATACCTTACCTCGAAGGAGTCGGCAATGATATGATCGTTCCAGGAAAGTGTCGCGCCGCTCGAAGTGACCGCAGAGGAAACGGTCCCGTTAGGAACCGAACAGTACACGTCTTCCGCAGGAGTCGTGAAGGCCGCAGCTGACTGTTGATAGGCACTGGAGGTGCCGCTGCAAAAGGAACGGACCTGCCAGATGTAGGTGGTATTCGGAGACAGACTGTCCACAAAAGTTCCGGTAGCCGAACCGGACGGTATCCTTTTGTAACGATACACGACAGAAGCCGATTCACGGTAGCGGACCAGAAAACTGTCGGCCGATGCCGCGGACCAGTTCAGTTGCACGGAGGAAGGCGTGAGCTGCGAAGAATGGATTGCCGTTGGAACTGGACATTGTGCGAATGCTGCCGGCAATGACGGAAAGACCGCCAATGCAGCGAGGAACAAACGCAAGGAGACTCTCCACATATCGCCCGGTAAAAAGAGGTTGAATGTTAAATATCGCGAATTGGATCGGTTTATCCATGAAAATCCGTCGGAATTCACCAATATGTCGTCGGAGGGGCCGAAAAAAACCCGCACCGGGTCGCCGATGCGGGTTGAAGTAACGGTGTCGGATAATCAATTAACCACCATTTTGTAGAGTATGGTCGGATAATCCGGATAAATGATACGGATGAAATAACAGCCGGCTGCATACCCGGGGAAGGACAGGTCAATCCGGTTGGTTCCCTTGGAAATCACCTTGTCCATGGTCTGAAGAGTTCTTCCGGTCATGTCGATGATTTCAATTCTGGAACCGATCCGGGAGTTGGACTGCAATACCAGTCGTGCATGATCCTGTGCCGGATTCGGATATACCCCCTGTACGGTGACCGCACCGGGAGGAGGTTCCACGGCTGTGGAAAAGTCGACCCGGATATTGTCAGAGGCCGCACAGCCGCCGCGGTAAATGCAGTTCACGGAATAGAACCCGGTGGAGTCGTTCGAGACCGTGGATGAAACCGTGATGGAAGAGGTTGTAGCACCTGTATTCCAGATGTACATGATGGCGTTGGTGTCGGCCTGAAGTGTCAGGTAGGTTCCCGAAGCCACAATGGTATCGCCACCGAGGAAACCGACAGGAGGCGAAAACATCTCCACCGTGTAAGGGACACGCGCTGAGTTACAGGTCTGCGAAACGGACTCAACGAAATACGTAGTCGTCGTATCGATCAACGGCGTAGTAAACAGGGAGCCGGTGAACAATAACGTACCGCCTGCGGCAGAATCATACCACATGACCTGTTCAGGCGAAACCGCATACAGGCTTATGGAGTCCGGCGAACACAGGACGGTGTCATATACGACGGGGACCGGCGGAATGGGATAGATGGTGGCGACAACGGGCACACGTGCACTGGGACAGCTGCCGTTCGACTGTACATAGTAGGTTGTGGTAGCGGACAGCACCGGCGTGAAGAACGTGGACGTCGTACATACCGGAGTTGTGCCGAATACCGAATCGAACCATGCCAGCGGATCGGGAGAGTTAGCCATCAGCACCAATCGGCCGTCGCCGCAACGGGAGGAACTGTTCACGGTAGGCGAAGAGGTCTGGAAGACCTCGACCAGAATGCTGACCCGGTTGCTGGGACATAAGGTTCCGGCTTCCACATAGACGATGGTGTCGTTGGGAAGCAAGGCGATCCTGAACGTATCGTTAGTGGCCAACAAGGCCCCGCCGACAGGATCGTTATACCAGCGCATGACAGCTGTGTCAACAGCAGTCAGGGTGACCGCACCGGGACCGCACAATACGACGGTATCATTGGGAACTACAGGGTCTGCAGTGAATTGAAGTATCTGGGCTACCGCCGGCGTCCGCTGGCTGGCACAGCTCAATCCAGCCTGCGCGTAGAAGGTAGTGTTACTCAGCAGATACGGCGTATCGAAAACGTTACCGGTGTCGACCGGCGTGCCTCCTGACGACGAAGTGAACCAATAGACCGTATCCGAAGCTGTAGCCGAAATGGAAAGCGTCCCTTCTCCGCAACGGTAGGCCGGAGTTACGGCAGGAGCTACGTTCTGCGTGACTTGTGTCACCGTAATCGTATCGGAGCGGGAAGAGCAGCCTTGGAAGGTAAGCAGTACGTAATACTGACCGGCACGCGCAGTGGTAAGCACGGAATCGGTCGCGCCGCTGACCGCGGAGGTGTTCCTGTACCATTGATACAGCGCCCCGGGCACGGAGGGGACACGGATGGTCACTGAGTCCCCTGAACAGAAGGAAGTACCACCGGTGACATGCATCGTAGATCCCAAAGCTGCGCCGTATGCCCGACCCGGAGACCCTCCGTAACAGCCGGGGAACCAGTTGTTAGCATCATACGGGTTGTTGGGAGGCGTGAGGCGTTCGCAGGTATAGCCGAAACCGTCAGGCAAGGTCGGCCATGGGGAAAGATCCATGTAATACACCGAATCCACGGCCCGGTCCCTGTAGTCAAGGATACGTATCTGATCGCCGTTGTTTGCAAGGTTGAAGCCGATCGGGCCGATCACATTGGTGACAGCGGGATGGATGGCCCTGAACTTGTCCATGTCCGTGGCAAGTACCATATAACCGCCGGCGGGAATCACAGTGCCGCTCGGGAACGTGTAACGGTGATAATCGTACTGGTCACGGAATTCCCAATCTGTAAGGTCGACGGAGAACGAACCCTTGTTGTATATCTCCACCCAGTCGCCGCAATCGGAAGCGGAATCGGAGTTGTAATTGATTTCGGTGAAATAGATCTGCGGTGTCCTTGCCGTCCCTGTGAAATAGGCGGTCGTCAGCTGACTCTGTGTATAGTTGACGGTGACGCTTTGACTGGTGTTGGTGTTGCCTAACGTATTCGAAACCCAATGGTCGAACGTGTACCCCGGGTTCGGGATGGCGGTGATCGTAACCGGATTGTTGTTGAAATAGACCCCGCTCCACGGATAGACCGGAGGGATGATCGTGCTGATGAGTATGCGTCCGGCTCCCGGTGGATTCACATCGAGCGTCCAGGTGACCTGCGAGGTCACGCCGAAGTTGGCGAAGTTGGAAAGGATATGGCTGCGTACATAACTGGTACGGCGGTAGTACCAGTTTTTCATATCGTTGATGTTCGAACCCCAGATGGTCATGTCATTCCCCCACCGGAGGAACTGTTCCGGCAGGTCCGGTGCGATGGAATCGCTGTAGGAGGAGAGGACAGGGTTGAGTGAGTCACGGAGGAACGTGGAATTCATCAGGTCCGCATAGCGGTTGATGAAATAGCGGCGGAATGTCGGATTATAAAGGATCGTATCGAAAATCTCGGAAGAATAGGAGAATGCAGGCGGCACAGGGACCCTGGCCAGACTCAAACGGTCCTGGGTGACAGAAGATCCGCCGTAGCCGAAGCCCATGTCAAGGTCGTACATCAGGTAATGCAGCTTTCCGCCCGGACCACGCTCATTCCACATCTTGATATTGTTGGTCCAGTATCCCAGCCAGTCGTCGTTGTTCACATAGGTCTCGCAGATGAAGTAGTCCGTAAGGTTCTTCAAATCGATATGTCCGTCGATCCAGGCATAATAAGCCCCTGTACCGGGGTCGTGGGATTGTGTGTAATTGTAGATTTCCCAGAACAGTGCGGAGGAATAATCCGTTCCGGGGTCGATCGTGCTGCCGGACTCTTTCAGGTAATCGAACTCCCCTTTCTTCAGGCCGATGTTCTCCTGCACCCAGTTGGAGTTGTCCAGTTCGTGGAAGGAGTATACTCCCCAGAAGGCGCCGTTGAGGAAGAGGATGCAGGGCTCGGAGGCGATATACCCGGAATAGGTGTTCTTCATCATCCGCTCCATGAAAGGGTCGCGCAGATGACACTTGTTCCAGTCGTTACCCATGTTACGGAGTACGATGTCCTTGTTATCGGTCAGGAAAGGCTTGTCCTTGATGAAATTGTAGTTGATGTTGCCCAGTCCGAAACGGTCCGCCAGGCCGATGCCGAAGCTTTTCTGCGGTTTGGCCTGCGTATAGTTGCCGTCGATGTTGATCTCCGCATCGAAATCAAATAGCCTGACGCGTTGCTTGTCGAAGTACTCGATATGCGCGGGCTTCTTCCAATCCTGCCAGAAGTTGGCTCCCTGATACGGATACGAGCTGGAGGCGTTAGGCCCCAACACATAGATGCCGGTATTCCAGTCCCAAAGATTCAACGAGTCGGTCGTTATCGTGAAAACGGGAAGTTTCAAATCAGTGCCGATGATGTAAGAGCTGTTCACCACACGGCTGGGGAGGTATCCGCTCACGAATGCACGGATGCGGATGGTCGTCGAAGTGTCAAGCGTGATCGGCCCTGAATAGACCGGAGAGCTTAACGTAGGAACATTGCCGTTCTTGGTATACCTGTAGGTGGCCCCCGACTGGAACGGCGGCAGGACCTGAATCGTCTGTCGGCCGGGATAGAAGCCCGCCTGTGGAGTCAGAATTGGTGTATTCGCATACCCTGCGTTGCACGCGCTGCCGGTGCCATTCGCCGCCCCCGGCGTTGGGGTGGCGAAGAGGGCCCAGTTGTTGATTCCGTCACCGCAACGCCCCCAGGAGTTGTCGGACTCTACATAACCGTACTGGAAGGAGTCCATGTTGGCGCCGGTAGAATCGGTCAGATAAATCGTCTCGCCGATGCGGCTCATCTTGAAATCAGCGGTATAGGAGGCCGTTGGTGCAGGCTGCAGGGAAGACGTCTGGTCGACGACAAAAGGAGTCGTGGTATCGGAAACGCCCAGGAAAAGATAGCAGGACGCATACAAGTCGTTGGTGGAACGTGTATGGGTCTCCATGGAAATGACATTGGTTCCCTGCACAAGTAGCTGACTCAGCAACGCCTTGCTCAGATAAATGGAATCCGGAGCCAGACCGGTTACGAAGTTGGCGTTTCGTGAAGTCATCAGCGTGTCGTTCCAGCCGTTGGTACCGATGAAGTTGCTTCTGGAAATCTGGACGCCGTTCAGATAAAGCACATACCCGTCATCATAATCGACGAAAACAGCCCCTTCGGTTATCAGAGACGTGTCGCTTATGGAGAACGTCTTCCGGAGACCGATTGCCAAGGGAGTTCCTGAAATGCTCCCGGTCGAACCCACAGCAGAAGAATAATTGGACCCGTATCCCATAGGGATGGTCTTAGAGGCCCAAGAGGAGGTGGGAGAGAACGTGGAGTCCTTCCAGTTTGTAGGAGGGGCGGATGAGCCGCTGTAGACTCTCCAGTTGGAAGTGGTTCCCTTGCCTGCAGCACACGACCAGTGATCCGTCACGGTGTTGAAGCCGGTCGGGAAAACGATCAGACGGCGACCGGGGGCCAGCGTGATGTTCGGAAAACGGAACTTGAACCTGTTAAGCGGATCGTCTGAAAGTCCCCATTTGTATATGGACTGTGACGTAGAAGAACGGTTGTAGATCTCGATCCAGTCATTGTATTCGCCGCCGGTGCCGACTAGTCCGCTGACATTTGCCGGGCAAATTTCGTTGAGGACCACACTTTGGGAATGGCCGCCATGGGCAGCGAATATGAACAAAAGCAGAAATCCCCCGAACAGGGAATGGGTACGGAAACGTTTCCTCATGAAAAACGATAATTAAAAGAGTTAAACCAACTCTTAATTTACACCAAAATTACCCCCAAATACCACTGACAATCCTCATATTTTGGCAAAGTGCTTACATCTTTTGGTGAACAACGGGCAGAAACGGCTTACCTTAGCATTTGAGGCTTTAAAAGCACCATAACGGCATCTATTCTCAAAAAAATCAATTAATGGCCCCTGACAGAAGAGAATTCATCCGCACCGCTGCGACAATCGCAGCCGTGGGTGCGGTAATCGGACCTATCGAGGACGTTCTTGCCCGAAATCTTACACCCGTCGATCCTGCGGAAGGTGAATTCATTCTCCCTCCACTGCCCTACGCGTACGATTCCTTGGAGCCGCATATCGACCGGATGACCATGGAGATTCACCACACGAAGCACCATCAGGCTTACATCAACAACCTGAACAAGGCGATGAAAGAGGGTGGCATCCCCTTCGGTGATTTGGACGGAATCCTGTATCAGATTTCCAAGTTCCCTGCTGCGGTGCGCAACAACGGCGGAGGACATTGGAATCATTCCTTCTTCTGGAAACTGATGAAACCCGGGGGCGGAGGAGCCCCCGGCGGCAAAATCGCCGAAGCCATCAATCAGTCATTCGGAAGCTTCGATGAATTCCGCACCCGACTCAACGAAGCCGGAATGAAGCGGTTCGGTTCAGGCTGGGCCTGGCTGGTCAAGGACAACGAAGGAAAACTTGTCATCGGCTCCACTCCCAACCAGGACAATCCACTGATGGACGTCTCAGACTTGAAGGGCGTTCCGCTGCTCGGGATCGATGTGTGGGAACATGCCTATTACCTGAAGTACCAGAACAAACGCGGCGACTACCTGTCGGCCTGGTGGAATGTCATCGACTGGGACCAGGTGGCTGCAAGACTCTGAAGAGTCACTTGCTGATCAGCGTAACAGCGTGACCCTGCCGGTTCGCTCGAACTCGCCACTGACAATGCCGCGGGCCTTTAGCAGATAATCATAGACGGCTTCCTGCGCAGGGATGCCGTTCGTGGTTCCGTCCCAATACCCCTGAGGCGTGTTGAATTCATAGATCATTCTTCCCCATCGGTTGTAGATGCGGACGTTGAGCTCTATGATCCCCACGGTTTCCGCCTTGAAAACTTCATTGCGGTCATCGCCGTTCGGCGTGAAACAATTCGGCAGGAAAATGCTTTCCACAGGCGGCTGTTCCAGATCCGTACATGCTGAATCGATGCAACCTCCTGAGCTGACAGCATACAGGCATATACGATAGATGCCGGGGGAATCGTAGCGGTGTAGGAGGTGCTGCTCCAAAGAAAAACTGCCGTCTCCGAGATCCCAATAGATGCTGTCGGCTTCCAGGCTGTTGTCAGTCAGCATGACCTCGGTATAGTCATACACCTCCTCTGAAGAAATCTCGAAGAGGGCGGTCGGACTTGGATATACGGAAACAGTGAAAGAATCGACCGCCTGCAGGTTGCAGCTTAGCGGATCGGATGCCGTGAGGACGATATGATAATCGCCGGGGTCCATATAGGTCACCGTTACATTGTCGGATGTGGAGGTGTTTCCGTTTCCGAGATCCCAACTGTAATAGGCCGCCGGAAAGGCGTTGGATAATTCGACCGTTTGGGGAGCGCAACCGGATTGATTTCCGGAGACGGCAATGGAAGCCTCGACACTTCCGGGAAGATGCACCAGTTGGACGGAAGTGGCTTGCCGGTTGCAGGCGGTGTCCGTGACCGTATAGGTGACAAGATAGTTCCCGGGTGCGGCATAGTCGTGTGTGAAAACAGCAGCCCCGGAGGTGTCTGCTCCGTTTCCGAGTTGCCACAGCGGGACGGTACCGGCAGGAGGATTCGCAGCAAACAAAACCGTGAAGGAATCACACTGCGGAGGAAGTACCGCCATGAAGGAGGAGTCCAGCGCAAGGAGGCCTGCGATATTCACAACCAGTATCGCCGTATCCCTGACATTGCAGCTTCCGATGTCTTCCACCACGAGCAATACATAATAGGTGCCGGGGGCGCTGTACACATGCTGCGGGGAATTCGAAACCGCTACCGGCGAACCGTCACCGAAATCCCAGTAATATGCGGCAACCGATGAGCCGGTGGAAGTAAACTGTACAGTGACCGGCAGACATTGACCGGGGTCGGATGTAAATCCGGCAACAGCGGAAACAGGCCCCGGCAAATAGAGGGACTGCACCGATGTATCAGGAGAAACCGGGCAGGCGGTGTCCGAAACAGTCAGCTGTATGGTATGCGTTCCCGTGTCGGTAAAGGCATACTGGAACGACGATCCGAAAGGCGCTGACGTGCCGTCAATCTCCCACGACAAGACACTGCCGGAGCTGCCGGAGGCATCTACGGCAACCGTCAATGAATCGCAGGTGACCGTAGGATTCACGGTAAACGAAGCGACCGGACTGATTGCGCCTGTTACAGTGACCGTGATATGGGCCGTGTCGCTCACGCTGCAGCTGTTCGGATTCAGGGCGATCAGCCGCACATCATACGTACCGGGAACCGTGAACACATGCACGGGATCGGAGGTAGTGTCGGGCGGACTGCCGTCATCGAAATCCCACAAGTAGGACTGGGCGTTGACACTGGTGTTGTCGAAATTCACGGTCAACGGGGAACAACCGTAAGCCGGTGTGGCAGCAGAGGCGGCAACGGTCCTGGCCACTTCGAAGGCCAGCTTGATGACTCCGTTGTTGCAGTTGCCGCTGTTGTTGGTGGCCGATACGGCGCCGTTCGTGGTCGGAAAATCGCTGAATCCTCCGCAGCCCGCACACACAGATTGGTAGATGACACCGTTCTTGTCGAAGCGGCTGGTACCCCCGTCGACATGCTCCGAACTGGAGGATCCGCCGAAATAGGTCGCATAGATAAGAGAAGAAGCGGAGGCATCGAACACGATGAAATAAAAATCGCATCCGTCGGTGGAAGGCTGCAGCGCGTTAGGCGTGACCGGCATGCCCATGCAATTGCCGGGTACGAAAACTCCCAGGTCGAGACAGCGTCCCCAACCGGAAACATAGATGTTCCGGCAGGTGTCGACGAGAAAAGCGGTCGGGGATATGTTGGGGACGGAAGAGCCGCTTCCGAAGACGGTGGAGAAGGCCGTGTTGGAAAGGCCGGCATCCAGCTTGTGGATGAATTGTCCGCTGTTGGGATTTGAATAGGCCCCTGCCGTCACGGGATAGATCCCTTCCGTCTGTCCGGTGGTATAGACATCTCCTGCATCATCCGTTTCCACGAAGTAGGTCTGGTCGTACGCGCCGGTACCGATGTAGGTTGAGGCCGATAGCGCGGAACCGTTGCCGCCCATCCGTGAAATAAAGCCGTCCGCCCGTCCGCCCTGATAATTAGGATGAAGCACCCCGGAGGTCGTCGGGAAATCCGTGCTGGTCGTACCTCCGCATACGTAGAACTCGTTGTTGACGGACTGCAGCACATCGTACACGGCATCTTCACCCGCGCCTCCCAGGTAGGTGCTCCACAGGAGCGTGGACAAAGAGTTGTCCAACATGAAAACGACACCGTCCTGGGGACCGTTTAAAGCAGGCTGCAAACAGCCGGTGGTCGTCGGGAAATTGGAAGACTGTGAAGAGGAACCTATGACATACCCGCCCGGATAGGTGATGATTTCTCCGCGGGATTCGTCACTGTAATTGTATTTGAGCGGCCCTGCTGCCGAGAAGAAAGGAGAGGTATTGAGTCCGTCATCGGCGGATCCTCCGACAAACGTCGAAGCAATCAATGAATCGCCGTTCTCGGAGAGCTTGCTCACCACGATATCGGCCGAACCGGCGAACGTGGTCCTGTATGCACCGGCAGTCACCGGAAAAGTAGGAGAAGTCGTTGTACCGAAGATCACCAATCTGCGGTCGGCGTCCACGATCAGGCTTTGCGGTTGTTCATTATCCCCTCCGCCGAGATAGGTCGCATACAACAAGGATGTGCCCGTCGCGTTGAATTTGGCGATCGCCATGTCGCAGTCCCATCCGTTTCCGGCTCCGCTTCCACCGGCATAGGTGATCTGGTAAGCCCCTACCGTGATAGGATATCCGACACCCGAGATGTTGCCGCCCGCATAGAGATTTCCCGCCGCATCGTAGGTAGCGGTAAAGCCCCAGTTGTCGGAATAAGACCCCGTATAACTGGCGAACACCAGGGTGGGATCGATGACCAAAGGACGGGAGGTATCATATCCGTCCGGAAGGATGAACCGCAGCACGCCGCTCTTGAGCATGAACCGGCACGGGACCGTCCGCAGGATGCCATCAATCATCTGATAGGCATACGGCCGTCTGAGAATTACCTCGCCCACGGATGTCGCTATGTGCAGTTCGCCGTCCTTGAGCTCCATGCGCTCGGCACCACGGTACTCGAGTCGTATATCCGACGGAGTCCCGCCGGGATGCACGATAAAATCGTACGTCACGTCCGAGGCACTGCCATAGAATTTCATATCGATGCCGGGATAGAGTCCGGAATAGGTTACGGATTCAAATACGCGGACATTGGATGCCCACTTGGAGGGATCCTTTCCGATGAAATAGTTGTGATGGTACGGGGCGGGGGTTGAACCGGAAACGGAGGCTTTCGCAGCGCCAAGTGCCAGCAGCCGGAGTGCATGGAGCCTTATGCTCCGGGGCATTCGGCCGGAAGAGGGATGAAGCGCCTGCATGTCTTCCGGGTGCTCGAACAGGAAGGTGAAGCAGGAGTCTTCCAGGAAAAGGCGGCCGCCGCGAAAATCCGCCCGGTAGCGGACCTTTTCATCCCACTGGCGGAGATTCTCAGCGAATGATATACGTGATGGCAAGGCTGGAACAGCAGGTTTACCGGGTTCCGCCGAAAAGGATCGGAAGGAAAAAAGGAAACATGCGATCAGAAAAATGTCCCGGCGGTTCAACATGCGGTTCATCGTAAAAACTGCTGCAAGGCCAAGTTACTAAAATCCGAAGACTCTTGCTTACGGGAAGAGCCTCCGCGGAAACCCTTACCGGACAAGGCTTTCAGGAACCCCTTGTCCGTTTAGCGGTACACGGTCATTTCGAGCTGTTCAATGCTCTTACTTGCACATGTCGCCGCGAAAAGTTATATTGAATACTTCCCCCACGTGAGGATGAAACCGCTCCGTATCCTTTTGTTGCTGACATTTTTCAGCTTTCGCGTGTCCGCGGACCAGGTCTTTCTTCCATGGTTCTCCCAGTGGAAGTATCTGGACAACGGCACCAATCAGGGGACCGCATGGACCGGTACTGCTTTCAACGATGCTTCATGGCGCAGCGCCTATGCGCAGCTGGGGTACGGCGACAACGACGAGAACACCTTCGTCAGCTACGGCACCAACCCGAACGCCAAATATATCACCACTTACTTCAGGAAAACGGTAACTGTTCCCAACCCGGCGGATTTCACGGATTTCACACTGAGTCTTCGACGGGACGACGGAGCGATCGTCTATGTAAACGGCACGGAGGTTTACCGTAACAATATGCCGACCGGCACTGTAAGTTATAACACATACGCCTCCGGTGATGCGTCAGATGACGGCGGCACTCCTGTCACCGGATCTGTCGCAACTTCCTATTTCAACGCCGGCGTGAATACCATTGCGGTCGAAATACATCAGGCTACCGCATCGAATGCCGACCTTTCGTTCGACCTTCAGCTGACGGGCAACCAGGCTTCCTCTCCGCAATTGGTACGCGGACCTTACCTGATGACGGCTACGCCGAACAGCATCAAAGTCCGGTGGCGCACGGCCGCAGCTTCCAATTCCGTAGTCCGTTACGGCACCTCTCAGGCGGCTCTCACCTCACAGGTCACGGATACATCGTCCGTTACGGAACATATCGTCACGCTTACAGGACTTTCCCCGAACACCCGGTACTACTATTCCATCGGAGCAACAGGAACCACGCTGACGGGCAACGAAGATAATTTCTTCGTCACTCCTCCCCCTGCAGGCACGGTGAAGCCGACTCGTATCTGGGCCACCGGCGACTTCGGAAACGGTAGTAACAATTCCAGCATGGTACGCAACACCTATCTGAACTACACAGGGAACACGTACACGGATATGTGGATCTGGATGGGCGATAATGCTTATAGCAGCGGACTTGACAATGAATACCAGGACAAGGTGTTCAACTACCGGTATGAACGCCTGTTCCGATCGACGTGCATCTGGCCTTGTCCGGGAAATCACGACTATGCCAATGTGGGTTATCAGGGAAGCTCGGCGCTTACGACCAATTTCCCCTACTTCAATGCCTTCTCCGTTCCGCAGAACGGGGAAGCGGGAGGCGTCCCTTCCGGTACTCCCAAGTACTATTCGTACAATTATGCGAACATCCACTTCATTTCGCTGGACAGTTACGGATCACTGAACGCGGCAGGAAGCCCCATGTATAACTGGCTGCAGAGCGATCTGGCGGCGAATACGCAGAAGTGGACCATCGTCTATTTTCACCATGCACCTTATACCAAGGGGTCGCACAACAGCGATACGGAAACGGAACTGATCCATATGCGGACACGGATAAATCCGCTGCTGGAGAACTATAAGGTCGATCTTGTACTTTCCGGTCACAGTCACAGTTACGAGCGCTCCTTCCTGATCAAGGACCACTTCGGTCTGGAAACGGACTTTTCGTCCGTGAACCAGGTCAATGCCGGCAGCGGTGATCCGACATCTCCCTACCGGAAAGCGAATCTTCCAGGAGGAGCGGGTACCGTCTACGCGGTAGTGGGATGTTCCGGTCAGACAGTAGGCGGAACAAGTTCCGGATATCCTCACAACGCCATGTATACGTCTACGGTGTCAACCTACGGGTCGATGGTCATTGATATCAATGGGGATACGCTCACTGCGAAAATGCTCACCAACAACGTTGCCGTACCCACGGTCTACGACCAGTTCCGAATCATCAAAGGGTGTTATAGTGCAGCAACCATTGATCCGGTGCCTCCGCTTTATATCACCTCGGCTCCGGTGACCCTGAGCGCACAACCGGCAGGCGGGACATTCACCGGTAACGGTATCACCGGTAACCAGTTCGACCCGTACGTCGCAGGATTGGGTGTCCATACCATCCAGTACTCCTATACCGACAGCGCAGGTTGCGTAGCAGAGTCGTCCGTTTCAATCGAAGTGCTGGAGCCCTACACTACACTTCGGCTGAAAGCATTCATCGAGGGTTTTTACCGCGGAAGCGGAACCATGACAGAAATCGTAGCCGCCGGAACTACCGATCTTATGGACGTATGGCTGGTGCCTGCCGATACGAACAATTCCAACATTTACACCTCCTACAACACGCTCTACGCAAACGGAACAGGGGATTTCCTTTTCTACGACGTCCCCATGGGAGTCTCCTATTACATCGTCCTTCATCACCGCAACAGTCTCGAGACCTGGTCATCTCTTCCCGTGGCCCTTAACAACGATACCATACAGTACGACTTCACACTATCCGCATCCTCCGCCTATGGGAACCGCCTGAAAGCATTGGGCGGCGGTAAATTCGGCCTCTACAGCGGAGACCTGGATCAGGACGGTTTGATCGGCATCACGGACCTGCAGCAAAGCGAGTTGGCAGCCGGCAATTTCTTCACCGGATACAACGTATGGGATGTCACCGGTGATAACTTCGACGAGTCGTCCGACTACAGTCTCGTGGAGAATAATCTATTCCAAGGCATATCCGTGGCAAGGCCGCCGGGAAGATGAACCGTTACGGACCTCACCAGGATCTGAAAGGACGCTCGGACAAAGCG
Source organism: Bacteroidota bacterium (assembly GCA_046052345.1). Taxonomy (GTDB): domain Bacteria; phylum Bacteroidota; class Bacteroidia; order AKYH767-A; family 2013-40CM-41-45; genus Pollutiaquabacter. The sequence goes on from JBJOMN010000022.1 coordinate 182,792, forward strand.
GCATTCGAATACCTGGGGTCATCGGTCACATTATCTTTTATCCATCCGGGCTTTTCATACGACTCATCCGGAGACGACAGCTCGATCTCGGCCACCACCAGTCCTGCATTCTCCCCCTCGAAAACATCCACTTCCCATTTCTTGCCCTCAAACAACACATCGTACCGTGTCTTCTCAATCACATTCCTGCAAAACAGCTCAAGCATGAAGCGCGCATCCTCCGCGGGAACGGGATACTCGAATTCCGCACGGGACGCACCGGAAGACGGCCCCTTCAAGGTGAGGAACCCGAAGGATCCTTCTTCATTTTCCTTGATTCTTACACGGACCGTTTTCTTGGGCTCCCGGACCAGATAACCCTGAAGGATCCGTGAACTTCGGACGGCCAGTGACGGACTCCAGGATTGCCGGTCGACCAGGTACTTGTGTTCGATCTCCAGAAACATGTTAAAAACACTGTTTTATGGTTGATGGAATGGCGATGATGGTTGAATTATTCCATTAAACCCTCACGCAGGATTGGCGTCTAAGAGCTTTCGTAATGGAAATTTTCAGAAATAACGCGGAATTTTTTATATTGTAATAATTACACTTCTGAAAATGCGGTCGCGAATCACGCTGTTATTCATCTTTCTGGTGTTCCTTTCCGCCTACGCCGGTACGGTTGTAGACTACTCCTGCGTGAACCTTCCGGCCACATCCTACAATTACGCCAATATCACTTTCCCGTCGGACATCATCAACAACCTCTCGTCGATGGACAACATGCCGACCACCAATCCGACCACGGATGCGGGAGCGACGCTGGGTCGTGTGCTGTTTTATGACAAGGACCTTTCCCTGAACCGCACGATCTCCTGCTCTTCGTGCCATCTGCAGAAATTCTCTTTTACGGACACGGCCCGCTTCAGTCGTGGCTTCAACGGCCAGCTGACCAACCGTAATTCCATGGGCCTGATCCATGCCCGTTTCCAGCGAGACGGTCAGTTCTTCTGGGACAACCGCGCAGCGACACTGGAAGCTCAGACGCTGGTCCCTTTCCAGAGCGCCGTCGAAATGGGGCTTACGCTGGACACGCTGGTAGCACGGGTAGCTGCGAAACCGTTGTATTCGCCGCTTTTCGTATCGGCTTTCGGTACGGGCACGGTGAATTCAGACCGCATCGCAAAAGCGATTGCGCAGTTCATCCGCAGCATGAATACGTTCGGCTCGAAGTTCCGCCAGGGAGTGAACATCACCAACGGCAATCCGGAATCGACACCCTTCTCGAACTTCACCGCACAAGAGAATCAAGGCAAGGACCTGTTCATGGACATCTACCGCGGCAACTGCCAGGCGTGTCATACCCGTAACGTGATGGTGCAGCAAGGGGCCCAGAACATCGGACTTGACTCCATCTACTCCGACAACGGCGTCGGCGCCGCTACGGGAAACCACCGGAAAGACGGCTGGTTCAGCGTTCCCTCCCTCATCAACGTCGAACTTACGCCTCCGTATATGCACGACGGCCGTTTTCAGACATTAGAACAGGTGATCGATTTCTACAGCGACTCCGTGCACGAACACGTGAACCTTTCGGGATTCCTCCGCGAAATCATCCCGGGCACCGTCAATCCCAACAACAATACCTGTGACACCTGCCCTCCTCGCCGGCCCCATTATTCTGCGGCAGAAAAGGCCGCCTTGGTGGCTTTCCTGCGGACACTCACCGACACCGTCATCACCACGGATGTACGCTGGAGCAACCCGTTCTGCAAATTCACCACCGGAGGCAATGTCAACCTCACGTTGTATTTCCAGGGTTACTATGTCGGAGCATCCGGCATGACCCCGGCCATGAAGAACCGCGGCATCGCCGGTGCGACTGTCAGCCAGTCGGATACCGTTTTCGTGGAGCTGCGGGATTCCCTCAATCCGTTGCTGGTGAAGGACACGGCCACCGCCATCGTATCGACCAACGGTGCCGCGGTGATGTCTTTTCTTGAGGCAAGGCAAGGGGTCAGCTACTGGATTGTCGTGAAGCACCGTCGTTCGGTGGAGACGTGGAGTTCGGCCCCGGTGACCTTCAGTTCCTCTGTCGTGTACGATTTCACCACGGCCGCAAGCAAAGCATATGGCGGCAACCAGTTTGAAGTCGCGCCAGGGAAATGGGCCATCTATACCGGCGATATCGCCGGAAACAGCTCTCCCCCACCCGACGGCCTTGTGGATTATTCCGACATCTATGCCGTGGAGCAGGCCATGCGCCTGTTCCTTACCGGAAACGTACTGCAAGACGTCAACGGCGACGGTATCGTAGAGGCGGACGATTACTCATTGATTGAAAACAACTACTGGCTGAACGTGCATGCGGTCAGGCCTTGAGGAGAGTTGCGGGGGCCGGGCGACAAATGACAAATGGAGGGAGAGAACTATTTACGGACTCCTGAACCAAGCGTTTTCCTTCGTATCTTTGCAGGTCACCTTCTCCTGACTTGAGCGATTCCAGCAACATATTCCCGGAAGAAAAAGTGGGGCGTAAGCTGTACGACTACCAGTCGGCGGCTATCGACGATATCTTCAAGCGGCTCGAAAACCATCCTGCCCGCTACAACCTGCTCTACCAGCTTCCCACGGGGGGAGGCAAGACGGTCATTTTTTCGGAAATAGCGCGCAGGTACATCGCCCTGACAGGCAAGAAGGTCCTCATCCTTACACACCGGATCGAACTTTGCGGACAGACTTCACGGATGTTGGACGACTTCGGCGTTTCAAACATGGTGATCAACAGCGCAGTCAAGTCGCTGCCGGTCCCCAATGATTACCTCTGTTTTGTCGCGATGGTGGAGACGCTGAACAACCGTCTGCGCGACCAGATCCTGGATCTCGACAATGTCGGCCTTCTCATCATCGACGAAGCGCACTACAACTCCTTCGGAAAGCTTCTGAAGTTCTACGAGAAGGGCGTACTGCTGGGAGTCACGGCTACGCCTTTGAGCTCCAACATCAATATCCGGATGCGCGATACGTATGACGAGCTCATCATCGGCGAGTCAATTGCTTCCCTGGTGGAAAAGGGATACCTCGCCAAAGCCACCACGTGGCACTATCAGGTCGGGCTGAGTTCGCTGAAGATCGGATCGAACGGCGATTATACGGTCAGCTCGTCGGAGCTGGTGTACAACAACCTGGCGATGCAGGACAAGCTGCTCAGCGCCTACAGGGAGAAGAGTCTGGGGAAAAAGACGCTGATCTTCAACAACGGTATCGCCACCTCGCAGTACGTTTACGGTACCTTCCTGGATGCCGGCTATGACATCCGCCACCTTGACCACAAACACTCGACCCGCGAACGCCGGGAAATCCTGGAGTGGTTCAGGAACAAACCGGATGCGATCCTCACTTCGGTGAGCATCCTTACCACCGGTTTTGACGAGCCGGGGGTGGAAAGCATCATTCTCAACCGTGCCACACGTTCACTGACGCTTTATCTGCAGATGATCGGCAGGGGCTCCCGTGTCATCCCGGGCAAGGATAAGTTCACTGTCATCGATCTTGGCAACAACTTCAAACGGTTCGGGCTGTGGGACGCGCACATCGACTGGGATGCCATATTCCGTAATCCGGAGGCTTATATCGCTACGATCGTATCGGACGAAGAGATCGAGCGGAATTACAGATATGAGATGCCTGAGGATTTGCGCAGCAGGTTCGGGAAATCAGCCGTCATCGATTTCGACGTGAAGGAGGAGTACTCCGATGCCGTCCGCAACCAGCGGAGGCCTATCACTGTGATCGAACGCTCGTTGGAACAGCACATCTCGATTTGCAAGGAAAACAGCGGCGGAGGCACCGAAGCGTTGGAGCTGGCCGGACTGCTGCGCGAAGAGATCGAGTATCGTGTGCGTGTCTATGCGCAATGCCTGCACAAGACGACAGAGAGCTATGTAAAGTGGCTGCAGGAGCAATACAAACAGAAGCTTAAGTTGGCATTGATCCGCAGTTCCTTCTCATCGGACACCGTCGAAGAATGATACATAGTTGTCGGATGAAAAAATGGTCCGGCTTTTTGATTCTCGGCTTTCATTTTTTCCTGTCAACACAGCACTTACGGAAGCGGACAGTCCTCTATTAAATTTTTGCACCCTATTGCCTAAGTTGCTATCATTGCACGGATAGCATGCTGTCCTGTTCGGAACATTCACGATTTCGTTTCCGAAGCATTGTTCAATTAATTAGTCGGTTTCATCATTTAACTTCAAAAATTTCTGCTCCATGAAAAATAAAAGGTTGTTTCCCGTATTGGGAATGTCGGCGGTTCTCTCTTTACTTGTCTTTTGCATGATGAGTCTGACAGCCATTTCAGCGCCATCCGCGGAGCAATCTGACGCCGACACGGGATATCAATCGAAAAAAACGATTTCCATCGTTGCCACCATGGTCGATTCCGGTCAGTCATCCACGGACTACTCGGATTATCTGATTTTGCTGGCATTGCTGATCCTGGGAAGTCAGTTGTATGCCCGTGTACGCGGAAAGAAACCCGAATACCTTTTTGCACTCTCGTCTATCCCGGAATCGATCCGTCAGGTAAAAGCGGTTTGGTGGTTCTTGTTGCCGGTTCTGCTTGTACTGGGAGCCGCCTATAACGTGCTGGCTTATCTGGTCTGGTTCGTAGCGGAAGTGATTCATTGGTCCGTTGGCCTTCTTATGTGGTGTTATGAGAATATCATCCGAAGCGGATTATTCTTTTTGACACGGAACATCTGGCATTACCTTTTTGTCTGGCCGTGGCGGCTTTTCCTCAGGGCTTTCGAATTGATGCGCAGCGCTGTCGGGATGGGGAATTATATCAAGGCTGCGGTAGGACTAGCGTTTGCCTTCCTGCTTCCGTTCCTCGGTAAGTACATCGGCCAGCATTTCTTATCGGACTCCGCCGGTGAAGATGCTGCTCTTCAGAATGCGATTCGTTTTTTCTTCACGTTGCTTTCCTTGATTCCTGCAGGACTGGCTTGTGTGAGCATCATTTCCGGAGCTCCGATCCGTACGATTGCTTCCTCCACCCAAGGAAAAAAATATCTCAGGCCACTGGTCTGGGTCATCGGAGGATTCTTGTTGCTGATTCTGGCAGAAGCTTTTCTGGTTTTCCTGGGAAGCATGACCAGTTTCGTATTTTCCATCAGCGCCGTATTGGCGGGCGGGAATATGTTCCTTTCCCTGCTGATGCTTCTTAATGGAGCGTTATTCCTCTTCGTCCTTTCTGCCTTGCCTTCCTTTTCAATCGGCTTCGACGGAAATGTGCGTAGCTTTTTTCCTTCTTTCTTCCGTTATCTCGTCAACAAGTGGCCGCGCTACCTGCTGACCATCCCGGCCATCATCCTCCCCGGAATCTTCCTAGTGCTGATCCCTTCCCTTATTACGGGTGGAATTGCCTTCGTAGCGAACAAGGCTGTGGATGTAGGCATGAAGCCCTACATATCCGGAGCCAAAGAACAGCTTGCCCGAATGCCGGCCGCAGACTATAACGCATGGTCGGATGTCGACAGCTTCTCCGCGACGGAGGTCGACAGCCTCATGTCACTCGACCTGGAGCGTCTGCAATTACAACACCGTCTTGACAACATTCAGCGTACCCACGATTATCTGACAGGAGTCTATTCCGCTCATGCGAAAGAAAACGGGGCCATCACCGTAACTGCGTCCTTGAAGCTGGTTGACACTTTGGAAATCGTTGCTGCTGAAAGGATGAAAATGGAAAAGCCTGTTTTGACAGTTACGGATTTGTCCGATCTTCTTGAAGCCAGTAATAATAATGCGACTGCAGTCGAGTCCCAACAGGCCCAATCAGACAATATCACGCAAGAAATCAATAGGCTTGAGGAGGGTCTAAGGAACGTCTGCGTGATGCCGAAGTCCGATAAGCCTGAATCCATTACCGTTGTAACTCCGAAAGAGGAGGGCTCTGGTGCGATTTTGGACAGCTGTGAAAAGCGAAGAGTCTTATACAGGGATTCGATCGATTTTGAGAAAAACCGTCTTGAGATTTCAAACAAGAATCTGGAACGTCTGACCGCTATTAAAAAACATCTTGATGAGATCAAGATAGAGGCCGCTGCGCTGGCATCGCAGAGCAGCTTCTCCGCCTCCTTTGCTCATCTTTTCATCGGACTATGGCTGTGCCTGCTTCTGGCCCTCTCGTTCGCCCCGCTGCTTGCACTTTTCGCCTTAGTGAATCATACGGTGCATCAAGATGAAGAGGAGTCCCCGTGGTTGATAAACGAAGAGATCCGGACTGCCCGGAGTGCGAATCCGAATCAACCGCTGTTAGGCCTCATCCTCCTTCTTTTTTCAGTGGCCGCCCTTCGATTCATCAATCCATGGAATGCTGGCGAACACTTCAATAAGATATACGGCGCTTCCAAGGAGATGGTAGCGGTAATGGCCGATAAGACAGGCGGCTTCACCTCGGCTTGTGCAGACATGGTCCGCAAGGCCTCCCTTCGTCCGCTACTTGAATATCTGGAATTAGTTGAAGCCGGAAACGGGGAGTATGCCCTGCAGAAGCCGGAAGGAGATTCAATGTCGCTCAGTGAAGCGCCGGCAGCGATGGAATTGCCCGACGCCGCACCCGCAGCCGTACCTGAAGATCCGGCAGCTATTGCCGCCGAAGCGTTACAGCCTCCGAAAAGAATGCGGATACTGTTGGTCGATTTCCCGTATGAAGACACCAATGCAAGCCTTCAGGAGGCCCGGAACAGAGCAGACAGCCTGCAAATGGAATGGTTGAACAATTTCTCATTCGACGCACAAGCGGAAGGTTTTGGTGATTCCGAAGTGAAAGAGATAAACAGTGTCGATGAGCTTTCCCCGGGATTAAGAGAGGTTGTAAACGGTTCATCTGCCGGAAAAGTAGTCTATGTGGATGAGGGTAACGGCGTCATTACCGTAATCAAGGTCCTTGAGGGTGAAGAATTCAGGGCCGAATAGGCCTTTAACCGATTCGTAAAGGGTGGGACAAAAGCCCACCCTTTTTTATTTCTACGGGATAGGTGTCCACGGGGGTACGGAAGTTTTCTTCAGAGGGCTTTTGATGATACGAAGCATCCGGCAGGGCTGAACGCGGGATTAATGAGTAATTTAGTTCCTGTGCCGTTGAGCGCCTCCTGACCATGTATTCGAATATCCTTAAACTCCTGTTACCGATTCTGCTTTTATTCTCGTATCCGGTTTTCGGACAGTCGGAAATACGTTACCGTTCCGACGACATCCTCTCCGCACTTATCAAATCGAACACTTGCGGATCCGTGCTGTATGTCGCCGCTCATCCGGACGACGAGAACACCCGCCTCTTATCCTACCTCGCCCGCGAAAAGAACTACCGCACCGGCTATCTCTCGATCACCCGCGGAGACGGCGGACAGAACCTGATCGGCAAGGAACAAGGTGACCTGTTGGGGCTCATACGCACCCAGGAGCTGCTGGCCGCACGACGCGTGGACGGTGCCGAACAGTTCTTCACCCGCGCCTGTGACTTCGGGTATTCGAAGAATCCGGAAGAGACTTTTTCCTTCTGGAACAAGGACAGCATCCTGTCGGATGTCGTCTTCATCATCCGAAAATTCCGCCCCGACGTGATCATCTGCCGTTTCCCGACCACCGGAGAAGGCGGACACGGCCACCACACCGCCTCTGCAATCCTTGCGGAAGAGGCGTTTGAAGCGGCCGGCGACCCGGAACGTTTTTCATGGCAGCTGGCTCACGTACCGGTATGGCAACCGGCTCGGCTTTTTTGGAACACATTCAATTTCGGGACGAACAACACGACGTCTCCCGATCAGCTGAAGATCGATGTCGGCATATTCAATCCGTTGCTCGGGAAAAGCCACGGTGAGATCGCCGCGGAAAGCCGGTCCAACCATAAAAGCCAGGGCTTCGGATCCGCCGCCATCCGCGGCTCTTCCGTAGAGTACTTCAAACAACTGAAAGGTGAAACCGTCAGCACCGATCCCTTCGAAGGATTGAACACCTCATGGAGCAGGTTGCCCGGTACGGCAACCCTTCAAAAAAAACTTGAAGCAGTCATCTCGGATTTCAATCAGCGGTCGCCTGAAAAATCAGTTCCCGCCCTTTGTGAGATCAGGAAAATATTGGAAGCGCTCGACACGAACGACGCATCTGTCCGCTACTGGAAAGCGATCAAACTTGAAGAGAACCGTCGACTCCTCCTTGCGTGTGCCGGCATCTGGCTGGAAGCGTACGCCTCCGATCCGGTCGCTGTACCCGGTAGCGGCTCCAAGCTCAAGATCCAGGCCGTGAACCGGAGCGGCATCCCGGCAGAGGTCCTTCGTATTACTTATCCGGATGCGGATTCCCTGACGGAACAGCCGATGAAGAAAAACGAGCTCATGACCTGGAACCATGATTTCAAGGTCCCTTCGGATATCCCGTATTCCCCGCCCTACTGGCTTGTCGACGAGCATTCTTCCGGACTCTTCGCCATCGACGACCTCCGCATGATAGGAGACGCAGAAAACGCTCCTGCTTTCTCCGCAAAAGCGACTGTTGCTGTGAACGGAACCGTACTTCAATGCAGCGTTCCGGTCGTTTACAAATCGACCGATCCTGTCCGCGGAGAGGTTTACCGACCCGTGGAAGTGCTGCCTGCCGTGACCGTCAGTACGGATGAGCGGTCGGCGTCGTTCTTCAACGGAGCCCCTCGTACGATCACCGTCACGTTGCGTTGCAATACCGATTCTATCAGCGGACGTCTTTCTGGCGCTGTCAGTGACGGATGGTCACTCATCGGTGCGGACACCGCGATCCGGTTCACCAAAAAAGGAGAAGAAATCCGGATCCGGATCATCATCGTTCCGGGCAAAGCGACTGCCGCAACACTCCGTCTTTTATTCTCTTCGCCTGAACGAGTCTGTTCCAAAGGCATCCGCCGGATCAAATACGACCACATTCCCGAACAATTCTATCTGCCGGAATCCGTTGTCCGGCTCAGGAACATCGAAATCCGGAAATCGAAGGCGGACATCGGCTACATCGAAGGGGCGGGCGACGCCGTAGCGGATTGTCTGGAGCAAGCAGGGTATGATGTGACCGTGCTGGATGAAGACGCGCTTGAAGCGGGCGACTTGGGAAGATTCCGGGCGATCGTCACCGGTGTCCGGGCATTCAACACGGAACAGAACCTCATCCGTTTCCGGTCGACCCTGTTGGACTTTGTGAAGAACGGCGGCAACCTCGTTGTCCAATACAACACCAACAACCGTCTCGGACCGGCACCTGAGAAGATAGGACCGTATCCATTTAGCATTTCGAACCAGCGTGTGACCGATGAACTGTCCGATGTCCGATTCATCTTGCCGGAGCACTCCTCGCTGAAGAATCCGAATACGTTGTCGAAAGATGATTTCTCGGGATGGATCCAGGAACGCGGCATCTATTTCGCCGCCTCCGTGGATTCCAACTATGTGCAGCCGTTGGGAATGAATGATCCGGGAGAAAAAGAAACTACCGGCAGTCTGATCATCGCACCGTACGGCAAAGGCAACTTCGTCTACTCAGGACTTTCCTTCTTCCGGGAACTGCCTGCCGGTGTCCCGGGCGCCTATAGGCTGTTCATCAACCTGATCGAGCTTCCGGAACATTCCGAATGAACCCGCCCGAGATGAAGAAGATGCCGGAACGTAATAGCGGATATGTCTGGTTGGTCGTTTTCCTTGCCGCCGTGATACTGTCATTGTATCTATTCACCCGTCACTTCGAATGAACGCGCTGGACTGGATATTACTGTTCGTTACCCTTGCAGGAGTAGTCGTATACGGGATGCTGCGCAGCCGCAGGCCTGCCGGACTGGAGGGTTATCTCCTGGCAGACCGTAAACTTCCGTGGTACCATGTGGGGTTATCCGTGATGGCCACTCAGGCAAGTGCGATCACCTTCCTGTCGGCCCCCGGCCAGGCGTACGGAGACGGAATCCGTTTCGTGCAATTCTATTTCGGATTACCCCTGGCGATGATTGTCCTGTGTATCTTCTTCCTGCCCGCCTTCCGGGGATTCAAGGTCTATACCGCCTACGAATACCTCGAACGTCGCTTCGACCGTAAAACAAGGACGCTGACCGCGTTTCTCTTCCTGTTGCAGCGCGGGCTTTCCACCGGCATCACCATCTACGCTCCGTCGATCGTGGTGTCTGCAATATTAGGGATCGATCTGGGATGGACGACCGTATTTACCGGCAGCATAGTGATCCTTTATACGGTATCGGGCGGAGCCAAAGCGGTCTCCTACACCCAGGTGTTGCAGATGTCCATCATCTTCACTGGACTGCTCACCGCGGGGTACATGGTCGTGCACCTGTTGCCGGAGGGTGTCGGGTTCACGGACGCTTTGCACATTGCCGGAAAATCCGGAAGACTGAAGGCGATCGATACATCCATCGACCTGGAAAACCGCTACACATTGTGGTCCGGGCTTATTGGCGGATTTTTCCTGCAGCTGTCTTATTTCGGCACCGACCAGTCGCAGGTGGGCCGTTACCTGACCGGTGAGAGCACTCGGCAAAGCCGGCAAGGGTTGTTGCTGAACGGCTTTGTCAAGATACCGATGCAGTTCTTCATCCTGCTGATCGGCACACTCGTTTTCTCCTTCTATCAGTTCCACCAGCCGCCTGCCTATTTCAATCGGCAGCTTTTGGAGGAGGTCCGGAAAAGCCCCGCCGGAGCAGAACTGGAAATGCTGGAAGAAGGTTATTCCAAGCGTCACCTCGAGAAAAGGGTGTGCGTGGAAGCGCTTACGGCAGCAATACATCGTGAGGACGTCCGGGAAACAGACATCCTTCGCAAGGAATTGACAGGATTGAACTGCAGCTGTGACAGCATCCGGAAAAAAATCGTGGCTACTATTCAAAGAGAACGTCCGGAAGCGGATGCCAACGATACTAATTATGTCTTCCTCACATTCGTGCTCGACTACCTTCCGCACGGACTGATAGGGATCCTCATCGCCATCATCCTGTTGGCCGCCATGGGATCGACCGCAAGCGGACTGAATTCACTCGGCTCCACGACCGTAGTGGATATTCTAAGGGCCTCCGAAAAACAAAACCACGGCGACGATCCCCGCTGGGTCCGGACTTCGCGCATCAGCACTGCAGCATGGGGCGTATTTTCCATCATCGTGGCGCTGTATGCCGGCCGACTGGGAAACCTGATAGAAGCGGTCAACATCCTTGGCTCGCTGTTTTACGGTACCATACTTGGCATTTTCCTGACGGCGTTTTTCCTGAAAGGCGTACGAGGAAACTCCGTATTCCTGGCCGCCGTGGTCACTGAAGGTCTGGTGATGCTCGCCTGGTGGACGGACTTCAGCGCCTTCCTTTGGCTGAACCTGCTCGGTGCCGTTTCGGTCATGGTCTTTTCGCTGATAGCGGACGTGCTCCTGCCTGCGAGCAAAAAAAGTAGTATCGAGCAGAAATAAGAAAGGCCGGCTTATTTGCCGGCCCGATCTTTTAGTAAGGGGGATTTCACTTTCCGCTTTTTGCGTCCTTCAGGAGTTTCTCTCCCATCATCACGTAGGTATCGTCCTGGTCCTCTTTGGCGAGGTCGATCACCTTCTGCGCGGATACGGCACAGCCGGCGAAGTCTTTCATCTTATATTGGATCTTGGCTTTCAGCAACATGACCCAGTAGGCTTTCGGATTGAGTTCTGCCGCCTTGCCCGCCCAATCAAGCGCCTGCTTGAGGTCCTTGTCGTTCTCGTAGTAATAGCTGGCAGCCTGATAATAGGGACGCTTGTCGTCGAACATCGTTGTCTGGATGTTCTTCATGATCTTCTCGTCGATATCCGCCTTCACATTTACAGCGATGCGGGTGCGATCCCAACGAAGTTCGATGTTGGCCGAGTTGGAAGCGACATCGGCGATGTCGATGGTGAATGTTTCCGTCTTGTCGGAGGTCTGGTAGGCCTTGACGGTGGCACGCATCACTTCCTTATCCTGCTGGTACGAGTTCACATCACCGCCGAGGGCCAGGTCGCTGTAGAGCATGACGGTCCAGGATTCCTTGTCCGGGACAGTGTAAAGGGCATAGGTGCCTGCCTTTACCGGTTTGCCTTCGACCGTCACATCTTCTCCGAAGGTGACTTTGGTAGCGGAATTGGCGCCGGTGCGCCAGGTCTTACCGAAGGGGACGAGTTCACCGAAGATGCCCCGATTCTTGACACTTGGACGTGAATACTCTACGGTGATATCGCTAAGAGCGAAATTCTGTTTGACCGTCTGAAGCGGACTGGGAGCAGGAACTTTAAGGGTCTGAGCCGATGAGGTCCCGGCAATGAACAGCGCGATGACGGCAATTATCAATGTGCGGAAAACGGAATTGGTCATTTGAAAGGTGGGTTTTATGGATTAGAGAACCTATAACAATCTTATGGCCGGATGGTTCGGGATATTCTCAGAAAGCAAAGATATATTTTATAGGTATCAGGGGGAAAAGCAGAGCGGAAAACTGACGGGAAAAAAGCCGCTCGGAAGGAGCGGCTTTTGAAGGTTCTATCAGGTAATCACGTTTTAATGATTTACAATCACCCGCAGCGCTTTTACGGCGCGACCGTCAGAGACTGTCAAAAGATACACGCCTGCAGGCAAATCTGCCACGGGAAATGTCGTAAGGCGTACCCCTTCAGCGTGTTCCATTACAACCGTCTCCGACACGGAACGCCCGTTGACGTCCTTGAGTTCCAACGACAATGTGTTCGGAGAAGAAAGATCCGATTCAACGACCAGCACATCATTGGCAGGATTGGGATAAGCGGAAAGGCGGTTAAGCCCTGCGATCTCTTCGATACCGATTACGGCATGAAAACTGAAATTCATGCTGTCGCCGTCATCCACAGCCGTACCCGTTTCGTTCCAATACCTGTAGCTAGCCGTCATCTGGATGTCATTTGAATCATACGTATTCGACTCCGTAACACTCGTCAGCCAAGACTGTCCGTCCCAGTGCTCTGTAAGTATGTATATATTGTTGTTTCTTGAATCGTACGTATGATAATCCTGATACGAGTTTTCCCATATCGCACCGTTCCAATTCTGCCAGATGTCATGAACGAGGTTTTCGTTTGCATCGTAGTAGAGCGCCTCCTGCATATCGTTCATCCATTGCGACCCCGTCCAGTAACAATAGATAGCGCCGGTCTTTTTCCCATGTGTGTCATAGAAATAATTTGTTTTGTAACTGTCTTCCCATGCAGTCCATCCCCATTGTTGTGACAAGGCGGTGATACGGTTATCTTGTGAGTCATATGTATAAATGTATCGGAAGAAATTTTCCCATGAAAAACCATTCCAATTCTGTTTTACTTCCTGAAGTAAGTTGTATCGGCTGTCATAAGAGTAGGTTTCCCGTTTCACATCCACCCAAGTCAAACCGTCCCAAGACTGCATTGTGTGGCTTGTAATATAATTGTTTGAATTATAGGTATACCTATCGATATACCTGTCGCCCCATCCTGAAGTGCTCCATATTTGGAAAAGACTCGTGATAAGATTTCCACGGGAGTCGTAGGATTGAATAAAACGTCGGACATTTCGCCAAATGCCCGCGTTCCACTCCTCATTTACCTCGCTTATCCTATTGTTCTGCAGGTCATAGCCGTAACTAATCCTTTCATCGTTGACCCATGCATTATTCTGCCATAATTGTACGGTACGGCCAAGTACGTTCTGGTGAGCGTCGTACGAAATATCAATAACTCTCCTGTAGGGATTTTCCGGCCATCCGTTCAACAAGGTGTCCCATTGCCAGTAACGGAGACTGTCGTACAACGGGATACGGACAGTTGCCGCATGAGCCGACGGGGATGAGTACCGCTGCAATGCGCCGACAAGGCCAGGGGACGCGGGTATTGTTGTGCAGGCCTTTGATGCCTTATCTCGTAGCCTGTCCTTCGGAAAAACCGTTGATTGGGGAAGATCAAAGAAGCTTCCGGGACGATTGGCGCGGGCGGAACTGTCCGAGCAAGCAGCAATGGCTGATACACAGTGAAATTGTTCGTGGCAAGACTGAGCGATTGTGGTTACGGACGGGGAAGCGAGCAGGAAAAAGGCGAGTAAAAATCTGTTACGCATGATTTCTGGTTTAGGTGTGGATGTATCAAGATCGCCGTGTTTGCTTTCAACGGACACGACCTCGATCACCGGACGGGGTGATTATTATCAGAGGCCCGTTTCAAAAAATCCGCGCCTACCCCTGAATTCCTTTACTGTAGCGGTTTTCAGGCGATTATAGGTCGAAAAGGTGTTAACGGAACGTTAAGACGGTTTTTTTTATTCCTCCGAAAACAATGGCCCACCGGGGGTGTTTATGGATGTATAAAACCCAACTAAACATCAATTCTATGAAAACCTTGATCGCCAAATCGAAAATCGTTGCGCTGAGCGCAGCAGTAGGAATCGCCGTAACCATGACGGGATGCAGCAAAGAAGACGGAACCTCTCCGACCTCCGGCATGCAGACCGTCGAAGCCAGCAGCCGTAACGCGGCTCCGGCTCCAAGCGCCCTTCCCATCGCGCAGATCGCCATCAACTCCGGATTCTCCGAACTGGTCGGAGCGCTATCGTATGTCGATTCGTCACTGAACACCAACTTTGTGGACATGTTCATGAATGGAACCGAGCAGTTCACCGTTTTTGCTCCGACGAATGCCGCATTCCAGAGCCTCTACACGGCGCTGAATGTAACTCAGATCTCCGATCTACCTGCCACGCTGGTTCGTGACGTATTGCTTTACCATGTCGTGGACGGACGTCGTGCCGCCAACAGCGTAGTTCCTCGTACCGGCAACCGCACGATGCCGACGCTTCTCGGAGTGAACTTCTCCGTGGACAGCCAAGGCCAGATCACGGCGATCGGAAATACCGCTAACATCACCTCTGCGAACATCTCCGCATCGAACGGTATCATCCACGTCATTGATGCAGTGATCCTGCCCCAGTAATAAGATTCCGGTTCTGTCGAACAAAAAGGCCGCCCCCTTACCGGGACGGCTTTTTTTGTTACATATAAAATCTCCCGTAAGTGAACCGGACTGCTAAAGTTCGGGGAATCCCCTTACGATATACAGTTTCATTTTGTCCAGCAATTCATTGTAGGAGGCTGTAAGGGCAGGTACGTACACGGAATGGCTATCCCTCCAAACTGTTGTTTTAGTGGAACAATCGAATAATTCGAAGTCCGCTCTCAATTCGGTGAACTCACCTGTATAATCATGTTCTTCCACATACGGTGCCGGCATATTGACAAACAGATAGCGGGTGCGGAATACGACATCAGGAGCAAGAAGGTCACAGGTCGTTTCCACAATTACTTCATACGGTCCATCCTTTTTGTACAGTTTTCGGTCTCGCAGATCGCGTGGAAGGACCCGGGAAGAATCATCCGTTATAAAAACCAACAGGTTGAACAGGTCTTCGTCCAAGCCGGCGGTCAGCTCCGCCTCGATCAAATCAATAACCGGTGACCTTGTTTTCGAGGCCTCGAGAGTCAGGATCGGTCGAAGTATCAATACTTTCCTGTATCTGCCTGCAAAGGATCCTGAAGATAAGGTGTCTGCTGTACGGGAATAGGAATGAAATGCGGTAAGCAGGAACAACAGTAAGATGGCAAGATGCTTATGGGCGCTCATCGTTACACTTTTTCAGTTGCATTGAATACACGGTTTATCGCCGTAGCCGTGCGCATCGGCCCATGAACGGCATTCGGCCTGCGTGCTAAAGCAAGGGTTTTGCAAGTCGAACGACTCTACCGTCCAGGGAGCGGATGAGCTGCAGCGGGTGCCGCATATTCTAAAATCCTCCTGTTCTTCTTTCTCACAGGTGAGCAGAAACAGTGAAACAGAAGCTAAAAGAAGTAAAGCCACGCGTCGCATGCGACAAACATAAAAGTCGAGGGTTGCTTCCGATGTGACAAAGGTCATCCAAGACGGTGCGGAAAGTCAATATGCAATGCCGGTGCGCTGATGTCCATGAAATGAAAAGTAAGAGTCATGTTTCCCGATGACGCGGGTCAGGTCAGGGCTCGGGAGAATGGATTAACATCGGGGATAATTGGACAATCTATTAGAACCGTTTAAACCATCAGACATGAAAATAATTCTGGAAAATGAAAAATCCCGTTTGGAAGACGAGCGTCTGAAGGAGCTGGACGAATATCCTGAACTGACCGATGAAGCGAAAGATCCTTATCTCGAAAAAATCGTCTCCTTCGCTGCAAGGATCTGTGAAGTCCCGATAGCCGCGGTTTCCATCCTGGATAAGGAGCGGCAGATATTCAAGGCTATTTACGGATTGGACATCCGCGGCACGGAGCGATCGATCGCCTTCTGCAACCATACCATTCTTCAAAACAGGATCTTTGAAGTCCAGGATGCGAAGACGGACCGCCGTTTCCGGCTGAATCCCCTGGTGGAATTCGATCCGCATATTCGCTTCTACGCCGGTGTGCCGCTGGTAGCGGCGGGAGGGTACAAACTCGGAACGATCTGTGTAATCGACCGTGAACCTAAAAAACTTTCCCGGATACAACGCGAACTGCTCATGACACTTTCCCGAAGTGTCATGGAATATATCGGTCATAACCGTGAACGGAAGAGGTTGCAATCTAAGATCTCCGAAATCGATGGTTTTTTCTTCCTGTGTCCAGACCTGTTGTGCGAGGCGGATATGTCCGGATACTTCCGTCGCGTGAGCCGTTCTTTCTCCACGGAATTGGGGTATTCTGAAGAAGAGTTGCTGTCCATGCCGTTCATGGACTTTGTACACCCCGACGACAAGGCGGCTACGGAAAGGACCTTTCAACAACTGGCGGAACAAAATGAAAAAGTGGCATTCTTCCACAACCGGTATCGTTGCAAGGACGGACACTACATCACGCTAAGCTGGAACGCCATTCCGCGCCGTGAGACGGAAACGATCTACGCCACTGCACGGAACGTCACCCAGCTGGAACAACTGAAAGAAGAGGTTTACAGGAACAAGATGAAGGAAGTCGATCGGAGCCGGGAGGAGTTCACCGCCCTTTCGCAGATGACCAAGATGGTTTCGCACGAGTTGTTGGAGCCGTCCAATCTGATCATCGGGTTCGCGGAGGTGGCGGAGGAGATGCTGAAGGAGTTATCGGACACGACCGATGCCACCGACAGGAAGGAGCTGACCGGACGGATTTCCGAAGACCTTCAGCGGATCATAAAACACGGCGATTTCATTTCCCGTGTGCTGAATAAAATGAAATCGGAAGCGGATTGGTACCAGACCCCTTCCGTGATCAGAAGGAGCGCGGAGTGAGTTGCGGATACGGCGTTTCTCATTCTTTTCCTTTACGACATGAGGCGAACGGATGACATGAGAGGTGACAGGTCCGGGATATCCGATGCATACGTAAGGTCCCTTATTGAGGGTTTTGTATCCCTGCACGTTTTCGCCGGTTATCCTTGGCGGATTTGTTGATATTCCGATTGTCGCAACTTCCCGTCCCCTGCTTTCTTACAGGAACTTGATTCGGGAAAGCCCTTCACCAAATTCCTGAAAACAATTCGACAGGACCCCTTGTTGTTTTGAACAGTAAGGTGAATAAACCAAACATAAATATCGTCTGGTTAAAACGTGATCTTCGTACGCAGGATCATGAACCCCTTCAACTTGCCGAACAGAACGGGCTTCCCTACCTGATCCTGTTTTGTTTCGAGCCTTCTCTTTACTCGTATCCGGACACCTCGTTACGCCACCTGCAATTCCAGTACCATTCGGTTGCTGCCATGAACCGGACGCTTGAAAAATCCGGTAAGTCGGTCACGGTCGCACACGAAGACGCCGTTGCTGTCTTTAGTTATCTGCTGGAAAAATTTAACGTTAAACAAGTCTTCTCTCATCGCGAAAGCGGAACCGCGTTCACCTGGCAGCGCGACAAGGCCGTAAGCCGATTGCTGAAAGCTAGCGGTACGCAATGGAAGGAGTCACAACAGAACGGGGTGTTGCGCGGAATTCGCGACAGGACGGATTGGGATGCACGATGGCAGGAATTCATGCTGCGGCCGGTGATTCGGAATCAATATTCAGCGAATACCAATACGGATATCGAACTGCCGTTCCCCATGGACGGTTCCTTCAGGAAAAGCCTGGAAAACTATCCCTATAATTTTCAGCCGGCCGGAGAGCCGAACGCGTGGAAATATCTCGCCTCGTTTCTGGTAGGACGCGGAAGTAATTACAGCCGTCATATATCCAGGCCGGAGGAAAGTCGACGGTCTTGCAGCAGGTTGTCTCCTTACATCAGCTGGGGAAACATCAGTGTGCGGCAGGTATTGCAGTATACACAAGGAAATATTGAACAGCAGTATGACCGACGTCCGTTCCTGAATTTCATGACACGGCTTCACTGGCATTGTCATTTCATACAGAAATTCGAAATGGAATGCTGCTATGAAAACGAGAACATCAACCGCGCATACGACGCGCTCAAGTGGGAGAACGAAGAAGCGCTGCTGGAGGCCTGGATGAAAGGAAAAACAGGTGTTCCGTTGGTGGATGCGACAATGCGTTGTCTGCATGCGACCGGTTGGATCAACTTCCGCATGCGTGCATTAGTGGTTTCATTCCTCTGTCACCACTTGCTGATCGATTGGCGGAAAGGGGCGTATCACCTGGCGCGTCTTTTTCTTGATTACGATCCGGGGATTCATTATCCGCAGCTCCAGATGCAGGCAGGGACCACCGGTATTAATACAGTGCGTGTCTATAACCCGGAGAAGAATTCCCGTGAGCACGACCCCGAAGGAAACTTCATACGAACATGGGTTCCGGAGCTTCGGCATCTTGATTCCAGACAGATCCACGCTCCGTGGCTGATGACAAGCATGGAGCAGTCGTTCATCGGTTTTGAGCCGGGAAAGGATTATCCCAATCCGGTGGTCGATCTCGAAAGAAATGTGAAGAAAGGAAGAGAGATGGTCTGGGGATTACGGAAGACGACTGCTGCGCGCAAAGAAGGGGCGCGGATAGTGAAAAGGCATGTGAGGAAATGAACTGCCTTATTGACCGTCCTTGCTGAATATGCTATTGCTAAAGCTGGCTTAGAAAGTCCCGGGAGCCCTGAGCCTGTGGAAGGGCAACTACTCGAAGTGTAAAAAACAGAAACAGTGTAAGTACACAGAAATTTCCTGCTCACTTACACTGTTTCTTGCACTTGCACTAAAAAGTACTCCGCCTTAATGATGAAGATTATAATTTTAATCGCTTGAAATAGGATATAAACACTTCTGTTTTGATGAGTGTTTAAATCAAATTAAAGCATCTTATTTTTATTACTTTAATCTTCTTTCAGTTTTAGTCCACTTTATTGGTGGAAATTGATTTTCTACTTGCGCTTTGGATGGATTTCTTACTTTACTCAATCTGCCTTCCGAAAATAGTTTTTCAGATATCGTGTTCCAGGATGGAAATACATCATCTTCTTGAACCCAATGATGGTAAGAAGCTTCATTACACCATTTCGGAAGATGTTGCATAGCCATTCTGTGTGATGAAGACCCTCTAAACTCTTTCATAGATTCTTCATTCTCCCATATTGTTATTGTCCAAAAGGTTAAGTTCTTATCAATTAATTCTTTCCCTTTCAACAACCCATTTGATAATTTTAACTCGTTAACTGAGGCTTCATTTGCTCTCATAAAGGGAATTAGAAAAAATATGGATTTCACACGAAGTCTGGTAACTGAGACGAATGGCATACAAGTATTTTACTCAAAAAAATAAATAAAAGTTGCAATCACGCTTTTCAGTGAAAGGGTGAAAGGTAAAATGTAATAAAACAGAAACAGCGGTTTAAGTGCAGAATTAAGAATGAAGAATGTATTGCCCTGATTAACATTCGGATTATCGAAATGGCTTGTTGAAGAACGAATGCGTTAAGTGTAAAAAACAGAAACAGTGTAAGTACACAGAAATTTCCTGCTCACTTACACTGTTTCTTGCACTCGCTTTTTAAGACTCTCTACTTCTTTACGCAGAATCCAGTGGCAATTTAATTCAAAGTGCATTTTGAGTCTTTCGTTTTTCTGACACAGATTCATTCAGAGGCCTGTCTCTCAACGTATCAATCATCTTGTAAAGGATTTTTGAAATTTCAACGAGCTGGGTGTCTATCGTGATGAATTTAGCACCAGTCGATATCGACACAACATCCAATATTGCGGCACATTCAAATACAGAACCTCGGGCGATAACGAAAAAGTTCTTCCTGTCGGCGGCGCTAAATCTACTGCTTCCTTCTGCGATATTAAGCACTATGCTTAATGAGGCTCTTCGGAGTTGGTCCTTTAAGGAGCGATCCAAGTCATTTAAGACCAGGATATGGCTCCTTATTTCCGCATATACCTGCAGTGCTTTTTGATAAACAATGAGGTTTTTAAAATCCATGCGGATAAATATGGCCATCGGCAAATGCTTGCACAATCATCCTAATAAGGATTATTAAAGAGAAAATCAAAGACCCCTGGCGGCATAAGTGTAAAAAAACAGAAACAGTGTAAGTACACAGAAATTTCCTGCTCACTTACACTGTTTCTTGCACTCGCACTTTAAGGTGCTCCCCCTCCTGGGCTCGAACCAGGGACCCTCTGATTAACAGTCAGATGCTCTAACCAGCTGAGCTAAGGAGGAATGTTCCTTCTATCCGGCAATTCCGGGGAGAAGAGCCATTCCGATCCTTTTTTCAAGCCATCCGCCTTCGCTAACGCTTCGTCGGATTAAAGCACACCGAAAAGAGGTGTTTGGGGCCACAAAAGTAAGGAATATTTGAGAATTTCCAATACCTTCGCGCAAAATCCTGAAAAACATGAGTTTAGTCGTCGTCGGAACCGTCGCATTTGACGCCATCGAGACCCCTTTCGGTAAAACCGATAAGATCATCGGCGGCGCCGCCACCTACTCCGGTACCTCCGCCTCCTACTTCACCAAGAACATCAAACTCGTCTCCGTCGTGGGCGACGACTTCCCCATGGAGATGATCCGGCAGTTCGGACACATGGGAATGTCCACCGAAGGACTGCAGGTACTAGCCGGTAAAAAGACCTTCTTCTGGTCGGGACGGTACCATGAGGACATGAACTCCCGCGATACGCTCGACACACAACTCAACGTGCTGCTCGAATTCGATCCCGTGATTCCGGCTTCGTACCAGGACTGCGAGTTCCTCATGCTTTCCAACCTCATGCCGCAGCTGCAGCGCCAGGTCATCGAACGGCTGCACAAGCGTCCGAAACTCATCGTCATGGATACGATGAACTTCTGGATGGAAACACAGTGGGACGAACTGATGAAGACCATACGTCTTGTTGACGTCCTCACCGTGAACGACTCCGAAGCCCGCCAACTCTCCGGCGAATACTCGCTGGTGCGTGCCGCTCAGAAGATCATGGCGATGGGTCCGCGTTATCTCATCATCAAGAAAGGCGAACACGGCGCACTGCTCTTCCACGAAGACCAGATCTTCTTCGCCCCTGCCCTTCCCCTCGAGGAAGTGTTCGATCCGACCGGCGCAGGCGATACCTTCGCCGGCGGATTCATCGGCCACATCGCCGCCACCCGCGACATCTCCTTCGAGAACATGAAACGCGGCATCATCTTCGGGTCCGCGATGGCATCGTTCTGCGTGGAGAAGTTCGGACTCGAACGCGTCATCGGCCTTTCACAATCTGAAATCGAACAGCGCGTCCAGGAGTTCGTGGACCTCGTGCAGTTCGATATCCAGCTGGTGTGAATCAATAAAAACGTTTCATGAAAAGAACAGCACTTCTCTTTCTCTTAGTCGCATCACTGAGTTCCTGTTCGAAATTCCACACAGGCACTGTGCGCAGCACGGATATCTACGGTCCGGGCGTCCTCCAAAAACCTGTCGTCGCAGAGCTCTCCGTGAACGAAACGCGCGTCCAGGGGACATTCTCCGGTCGCAAGTCGAAAGGCCTCGAAAACCTGAAGCAGCTTGCCATGCTGGATGCGATAAACAAATCGAAAGCAGATGTACTGGTGGAGCCGACGTTCGATGTATCTACGGTAGGTAGAAAAGTGACTGTGAATGTTTCCGGTTTCCCGGCGACATACACCAATTTCCATTCGATCAAGACCGATGAAGTGGATCTGTTCAAGGCGGGCGCCTTGAAGAAAGCGGCTGTTTATACCAAGGACGAGCCGCGCAAAGGCAGACCGGGCCGGACGGCTGCAATCAGCGTAGGCTCCGGAGTGGCGTTTCTGCTGTTATTACTTGCTTTGTTGTAGGCGATAGCCAACTGATAAATTCAGTACTTTCAACCCGAAGATTCGATTATAATCTTCGGGTTTAATTTTTTCAGTCTGTCAACATGATAAAGTCAATATACCGGACTTCGTTGTTTTTTATTTCTCTGTACGCTGCGCTCATTGCCATAACCCCCTCCTCTTCCGGGCAGCTCGTACATATCGGATTCGGAAGCGATACCACATATATTGTTCCGGCCGGAGTCTATTCCGTGGAGATAAAGGCGTGGGGTGGCGGCGGAGGCGGCGGTGGAAAAGACGAACCGTCGTACCATCCTGACCCTGATATGGCCGGAGGCGCAGGCGGCGGCGGCAGTTTTGTCACAGTTAAAAAATGTGTGACGCCGGGACAAACAATTGACATCCGTATCGGTCTCGGTGGAGCAAAAGGCTACGGATGTACAGACAGTGCCAATGGTGGAGTCGGAGGCTTCGGTTATTCCAACGGAGGAAACGGCGGAAAGGCCGGACCTTTGTATTGTTCCGGAACAGGTGGAGGAGGTGGAGGCGCGACATCGGTAATAATAAACGGGTCAGTGGTATTGGTGGCCGCAGGTGGTGGTGGTGGTGGCGGTGCCGGTTGCTCCAGTATCGGAGCAAATGGTGGTGCCGGTGACAGGAATGGTCGTGCATCCACTTTAGGTGCTGCGGGAATTGCCGGAGGTAATTTCGGTAATTCCATAGGCGCTCCCGGCAGCAGTCACCAAAAAGACGGCGGTGGTGGTGGTGGTGGTGGTGGCGGGTACATCAGCGGTGGATCGGGAGGCGGATGCGGTCCGCCTATCGATGATACTACCTGTTCACCTTATGACTGCGGTGCGGGCGGTGGTGGTGGTGGTCTCAGTTATGCACCCGGAGGAAACATCATAGCAGGTAGGGATTCAATACCCGGCAACGCTGCGGATCCTGATTTACTTATTCAACGTGGTTACGGCGGTTTTCGTGCAGCACCTGATTACGTAAACGGTCAGAAGGGAAGTGACGGATATGTCGTCATTACTTCCGTTGATTCGGGCCCCAACTTGCAGATTTACGGCGATACGCTTCTTTGTGAAGGGGAAACACTTCATCTGCAAGTGATCGGATCGGGACTTGGATATGATTGGTCGTTGCCGGGGGGAACTACCGTCTCTTCTAGCAATGTACTTCTGCCTGATATACATCCCGTCCAGAGCGGGATTTATTCCGCAACAACGCCAACGTCCATCGCCTGCCGACAATACGGACAAATTCATGTGCAGGTAGTTCCATCACCGGTGGCCGGATTCAGCGTAACTCCATCCAATCCGAGCCAATTTACCCCGGGGGTCCAGTTTAACAACCAATCTACCGCGGATGCGGTTTCTTGGATTTGGCTTTTTGGCGACGGAACCACCAGCAATCAATCATCGCCCCAGCACACCTATCCTACGGATTCGCCCGGGACCTACCATGCGACTTTGATTGTCACAAACTCCATCGGGTGCATAGATACCGTTACCTATAGCATTGAAGTTGAACCTGAATTCACCTTCTATGTTCCAAATGCTTTTACTCCGGACGGCGACGGCATCAATGATTTCTTTCATGCTTATGGTATGGGAATCAAATGTTATCACTTTGAAATCTATGAAAGATGGGGGCGTCTTATATGGGAGTCGGATGATTTGAATGATACATGGAACGGTCAGGTGGTCCGTAACGGACCCGTTCCGTTTGAAAGGACCGATGAGCCCGCCCAGATGGATGTTTACGTTTGGCGAGCCGAGTTATGTGATTTGCGCGACCGAACTTACGTCTACTACGGACGGGTTTCCATCGTCCGGTGAACGGTGATTAATAACCGGTAAGCAGGAAATTATTCCCGTATAATACGAGTAATAAAAAGAGGGATGGGTAGTCACTTCCCCTTCCAACGCTCCAACCGCGGCAGCTGCTTGAGCGCCAGCCGGCGGAACAGCCACGGCCACTTCATCTCCTCACGAAGTACCTTTTCTACAATGCCCTGCATTTGTGAAAGGGTCATGCCCGGATCCTTGAAACGTCCGTCGGCATAGCAGCTGCTGCAATACATCGTGCTGCGGGATCCGTCTGTCTCGCTTCCGCCTCCCAGCGGGTCTTTCTTCAGCGGCATGCCGCAGGACTGACATTGTTTGTACTTCTTAGCCATTCGAAAGTGTTTCCGGTTTGAAAAGACAGGTAGCGCCGAGATGTCCCGAAGGATCCTTCAAAAGTAATGGAGGAATCCGGAAGTTCATTCATCGCCGAAAGGAGGAATATGACGAAAATCATAGAACATTACTGACTCTTTTAATTACATTGGCCTTATACCTCTTCCATAATTTATGAAAAGCCCGCTGATTGAACAGGAAATACAACGCCTGGAGACGTACAACAAAAAAGGAGAAAGCTATGCCAATGCGAACGGCAGCTTCGGATGGCGAAACCCGATCCGGCAGGACACGGGAAAAATCCTGGAAAGCCTGGTCATTTCGGCCCGACCGAAACGGATCCTGGAGTTCGGTACGGCCCACGGACTCTCGGCGCTGTACCTGGTACTCGGACTGAATCCTGATGACGGGGGTTTCATCGACACCGTCGAGTTCGATACGGCGGTAGCTAACGATTCCCAAGAACGGTTCGATACGCTCACTGTTCCCATACGCGTCCACGCTTTGGATGCGCAGGAAGCGATTTCCGGCCTGACCGGAACCTACGACATGGTCTTTTTCGATGCGCAAAAAAGCCACTATCTTCCTCAATTACTGGCGCTACTGGAAAAGAAACTGGCTGGTCCCGGAACAGTGCTTCTTGCCGACAATGTGATCGACCGCGAATCCGAATGCCGTGATTTCCTGGATTGGTTCGTTGCCAACAATGTGAACCACACCATCATTCCGACCGAATGCGGGCTATTGGTGGCCCGTCTCTGATTTTCGCCTCAGGAAACATGTCATCAGCGAACAACCATGGCGGACTCATTTCGTTCCTCCCGAACGATCCGCTAAACGAAATGGGATTCCTGCATAAAGTATGGAACGGGCACGTTTATCCGCCGTTCCTGGATATCAAGGCGATGGCGGAGCTTCGCAGCACGTGGGACACGGACGAGAATGATGTTTTCATATGCACCCATCAGAAGTCAGGAACACACCTTACCAAGAAGTTCGTGTGTGAGATCCTGCGCACATCGGTCGATTATCCTTCCTCCAACGGCATTTCTACGGGTGATATCGGCCACCACACTATTCCATGGCCGGAGGTGATGGCCTCCCAATACGGTATGGAACATTTTCGTCGCTTCCTGGATGCGACCAAAGGATATCCGAGGGTATGGTATATGCATAGCGCTTGGTATGATTTGCCGTTTCGCTCCGTGCACCCGGAATCCAAATTCATACATGTGTTCAGGGATCCTCGCGGTGCCGCAGTGTCCCAGTACTTTTTTTATAAATCACATCCGATGCTGGGTGTAAGCGACGGGCTGACCATGGACTTTTTCGTAGACCTGTTCACGCAAGGAGGATTATACTTCGGCGATTACCACGTCCACACACTGGACTGGATCAACGAGTGCCGCGGAAAGATTCCTGCAGAACAACTCCTCGTGCTGCGCTACGAAGACCTGGTCGAGCGGAAAGCCGATGTTACCCGGAGACTTCACGGATTCCTTATCGGGGATGGAGCCCTTGTTCCGGAGCAATTGTCAGCCATCACAGCCGCTACAGGATTCGACGCAATGAAAAAAGAGATGACCGTGAATCCGCAAAGCTTCCATTTCAATCCGCAGAAATTCTTCAGGGCCGGAAAAACGGACGACTGGAACGACAAGCTCACGGAAGACCAGATTGACCGTATTAACAAGAAATCTGAAAAAGTATGGGGCCCCGGTCATCTTGAAAGTCCCGACCTTTCCGGTGTTAACACCTTATAGAGAACCATCATGTCTTTCAACTTGATTACAGACATCCGTGAAATCATCCTGAGGGATCTTCAAAATCTTAAAGAAGAGGTGAGCAGTACGAAAGCGGAACTGCTTTGGGAACCGTTACCGGGTATCATCAATCCTGTAGGAACACTCGCATTCCATCTCTGCGGCAACCTTCGCCATTTCATCGGCGCTGTCCTTGGTAAGGACGGATATGTCCGGGACCGTGAAGCGGAGTTTAGTAATAAATATTTTTCCAAAGAGGAGCTGTTGGCTCACATCGATGCCACGATCGGGGCAGTGTCAAATTCATTGACGTTGCTGAAGGAAGAAGACCTTCATCGCGAAATGCCGGACACACCACCTCAGCACAAAGGAAGAACCGTCGGATTCTTTCTGATACAACTCTGCTGCCATCTCTCCAGGCACCGTGGACAACTGGATTACCTTCGAAGAATCAGCGCTGCGACTCCATGAAGCTGAACGGCGCGTCTCAGGCGATGAACGAAATCTCTTTCGCCACGTTCGCACCGGTCTCGGCGGCTCCTTCCATATATCCCTGAAACCAAAGACTGCAGTGCTCTCCGGCGAAATACAACTTGCCTACATTCTTTCCCTCGTATCCCATGATGGTGGTGACTTGCCCTACCCTCCAGCAGGCATAGCTTCCCTGCGACCACGGATTGGTCGGCCAATGAATGAGTTTTGATACGCCGTTATAAGTAGCAGCGGTCCCCGGCCACATGGCGTCGAGCTGCCCGAGCATGACAGGCGCCTGCGATGTGCTGAGATTCGTTCCCTGATTGCCGCCCTGGAAGACAGTATAGCTGCCGTTCGTGCCCGGCTGCATGCGGGTTCCGTCCCATCCCGTCTGAATGAACTGCGACGGATTCGCAGGACTTCCGTTGGTGAAGACGCCTCCGGAGTGACCGTAGTCCCTCCATTTTCTGGCCGAAAATCCGAGGAGCAGTTTAGCGTTCGTACCGTATCCGAGATGCTGTATCGCATTCGTTTTCCAAGAGGGAAGTTGCAGTCCCGAGAGATCTATGGTGCGCAGTATCGTAAAAGGCAGAGTGACCACACAGATATCGGCAGTGACAGAAGCACCGCTGCGAAACCGGATGACATATTGTCCGGAAGTGTTCATGGAAATCCTTGTAACCTGCCGCCGGAGCTGGATCTGTCCGGATAAAGCGTTCGTCAATGCCTCTACGATACGGCTGTTTCCGCCTTCCACCTTGAAACGTTCATCGCTGAGTCCGAAGATGTCATACCGGTTGTTTCCGCCGTTGATGGTGAAAAGAAAAAGGAAATTGATGGCCGACTGGTCGTTGACTTCCCGGCCATACTCGGTAAGATACGCCTGTTCGAGACCCTTGCGTAAAAAAAGCGTATTGGGCATACCGATCCGGTCGAAATAGGAGCTGATGCTCATCGAATCGAACAGCTGTACGGAAGTATTGTAGTTGGAAGCATCGAAATTGGTCGGAAGCGACTGTATGTCGGAGGCGATGATGGACGAATACGGTGCAAACGCGTTCATCACCTCCGCTTCGGTATAATGTCGCCCGTCAATATAGAATGTATCGTTCAGATACCCGGATTCTGCCGCAGTGTCGGTATCCAGCAGGAAGAGGTTGAACTCCGCGGCCAGGTCGCGCATGTGCTTGTGTCCGGTGTCGATAAACTCGCCGCCGCATTCGGTGTAGGTGCCGGGAGCCATGAAGTCCTGTCTCGTCAGCACACGGCCGCCTGTACGGTCCGATCCCTCATAAACCGTCGATACGATTCCACGCTTCTTCAGCTCGTATGCGCAATTGAGTCCTGCAAGACCTCCTCCCAGTATCGCGATGGAAAGTTGTGGGCCGGTCCTGAGTGATGGCGGAATCGGACCTTCGGCCGGTTGCAGCGAATCTTCTTTTGAGCATCCCGGAAGCAAGGCCACAAGTCCGGTGAACAGGGCGGCTTTGGTTACGTCGCTGATGAATCGCCTGCGGGAGAATTCATCGCGAACGATGTCCAGCTGCTTCTGTAACTCATCGACAGGGGGTGCGTCCGGCTGCCTGCTGATCTCGTTTAAAAGGTACGCCTTGCGTACCAGTCGTATGAATGATGATCTCGTAACCCTTGCCATATGCTGGATACTGATATACCGGACACCGGGTGGTGTCCTTCTCTAAATTAAGATGTGGAGACGATAACGGAGAGCATTTTAACCCTTTTTATCCCAAGCGACCTTTTTATTGGCGAACAGCCTTTTTATCTTGGTAAATCGGATGTTCTGCTTGGTAAAACGGATACTAGGAACGTTCCACGAAGTACATCTCGACGGAACCTTTGTTCTTCGCCTCTATCTTTCCGCGGGGTATGCACCGGAAGCGGTCGCATACCAGACGGTAAGTCGCTTCGGAAACGTTGATTTTTCCGGTTTCCCCGCTGCTCTCCATCCGGGAGGCGATGTTCACCGTGTCGCCCCAGATGTCGTAGGCGAATTTCTTTTCTCCGACGATTCCGGCAACGACCGGGCCTGTATGAAGGCCGATGCGAAGGTCGAAATACGGTCTGCCTTCCCGGAGACGGCGTGATTTTTCGTCTTCCATGAAATCGCGGATGTCCAGAGCAGCAGCTACGGCGGCAACAGCTTGATCATCACGTTCCGCAGGGATTCCTCCTGCGCACATATAACTGTCTCCGATCGTCTTGATCTTCTCCAGTCCGTGTTTCGATACGATCCTGTCAAAGGCCGTATAGCAGTGGTGTATCTCCTCCACCATCTCAGCCGGAGTCATGTTCTCACATGCTTGGGTGAAATTCCTGAAGTCGGTAAACAGAACAGTCACACTGTCATATTTCCGTGGACTCGCCCTTCCGGTGGACTTCAGCTCCTCGGCGGTTTCGGCGGGCAGTATGTTCAGCAACAGGTCATCGCTTTTCTTCTTCTCCTTTTCCACATTCTCCTTCTCCTGTACGACCTCTGCCGTCCGTTCCCGTACTTTCTGTTCAAGCTCCTTGTTTGCCGCCAGTAATCTTCGGGTGCGCCAGCGATTATACTCCACGACGGTTCCCGCCATCAACAGTACATAGATGCAGTACATGTACCATGTCCTGTACCACGGAGGAAATACGGTGAAGGAATAGGATGTAACAGGCCCCCACTCGCCGAAATCGAAACGGCTGCAAACCTGGAAATCATACTCCCCCTCCGGCAGATTGCCGAAAGTGGCCGAGGTCTTATGCGACGGTTCTGTCCAGTCCGGTGAAAAACCTTCGAGCCGGTACCTGTACTCGGTCAGTTCCGGAAGTCCGGGCTCATTGGTTCCGAAAGAAATGTTGACCGTATTCAGGCGATAGTGCAGTGATAACTTGCGAGGAACAGGATAGTGTCGGTCAATCGATTCGAAGGATACGCCGCGGTAGGTATCAGCTCGCTCTTTTCTTTTGGCTTCTTCGAGACGGTGTCCGAAAACGAGCACCTCTTCGTTATGGACCTCGGGGAGGTTCTCTGCGGGAAGAAGCGAATGCCATGCTACAGGCTCATCGTTCAAAATGATGCTTTTCAAATGAACGGTTCCGGGATGGCGGTCTTTGTTTCGGTTCTCGCGGATACAAACAGCGCCGTATCGCTCGTCCCCGGTGCCGACCCAAACCGTTCCTGCCCTGTCGATGAGAAGCGCGTTCTGACCCGAAGTGATGTCACTGAAAAGGAAGCCGGTCCGCACTTTCGGACTGAGCCGCAACCGCAACAGCTTCTCATTGGACAGGTTGGTGTCGGAAGCAAGCTCCGAGGAGGTCTCATCAGCAAAAAGCAATTTCGCCACCCCCTTGTTGGTGCCGATCCACAGATGACCGTCCGGATCTTTTGCAAGGCCGTAAACCGTATTGTCGGCTAAGCCGTTCACCGTGCTGAAAACGGCAATCGATTTTCCGTCATAGCGGGCGAGTCCGCCGCCTTCCGTACCGAACCATATGTTTCCGTGGTTATCCTCCAACAAAGTGATCACGATTCCGTTATCCAGTCCGCAGGAGGTATCAAAGGTTGTAACCGTATTTCCGTCGAACCGGAATATCCCCCTGCCGACGGTTCCGAACCACATCGCACCGTTACGGTCTTCCATGGCACATAACACGATGTCGGAGGGTAGTCCTTGTTCAAGAGAATATCTTTCCAGGACTCCATCACGCAGTCGGTTGACTCCGCCGCCGGTCGTAGCGAACCAGACATCGCCGTTGCGGGTCGGGCAGATAAAACGGACCATGTCATTGGAAAGACCTTGGCGCGTCGTATAGGTCGTAAATGTCTTTCCGTCGAACTTCGTCACTCCGTTTCTTACACTGCCGAACCACATGTTACCCGCTTTGTCTTCGGCCATTGACCACAACTGGTCGGAGGCAAGTCCGTCCCGTGAGGTATACTGGCGGAGTATGCCTTTATCCATGACGAAAACACCGCTCCCCGTAGTCCCCAGCCAAAGTCGGCCCTGACGGTCTTCGCACAGCGTGTACACATTGTTACCGGAAAGGTGACGAAGTTTATCCACCAGGCCGAATTCGTTACCGTCATATCGGAAGATGCCGTTCCCCTCTGTCGTTATCCACAGGCTTCCGCGATGGTCGGTGATGAGCGAGGTGATGTCCGCCTTCGGCCAACCCTGATTTTCACCGAGGCGATCATGAGCCCCTCCGTTCAAAGCGGTCAGGCCTTTGTCAGTACCGATCCATAATTTACCGGAACTTGTTTTATGCATCGCTTTCACGGAGTGTCCGTTTGAAAAAAGGGAGGGGGCATAGCGAAGTAGCTTTTCATGGTAGAAAAGATACACTCCGGAATTCCCGGTCCCGATCCACAGCGAGTCCCCGTCGGAAAGTAGCCGCAGTGTCTCATTCTCGGGCAATCCCTCCGCTGCTCCCCAATTAACATAGTGGTCGTTGTGGTAACGGAACAATCCTTTTTCCGTACTAAGCCACACTGATCCGTCTGTGGTAGCCGTGATGGAAAAGACGCTTTTCGCATCGAATCCGGAATTGTTACCCGGACCTCTTACCCGGCCGCCTTCGATAATACAGGCGCCGCTCTCGACAGTTCCTGCCCAGATACGTCCCTTTGAATCCGTACACAGGGAGTAGATACCGTTGCTCGGAAGCCCGTCTTTGGTGGTCATTGTACGGAAGCGGCGACCGTCGAAAATGCAGATGCCTCCTCCGTACGTGGCAAACCATATATCGCCTTCAGGAGTCTGCAGCATCTGCCAGATGCCATTATTGCTGAGTCCGTTGGCCGTGGTGAACTGCTGAAAGGACTGGCCATCATATCTGACGGCACCGGATCCGTTGCTACCCAGCCACAGGTTTCCGTCCCGGTCTGTCAGTGAACATGTAAATGCGTTTACGGGAAGACCGTTGTCGGTATTGAAGTTGTCGAATATCCGCGTCAGGGTAACCGTATCCTTGTTTGGTGATACGTTCGATGAGGCCTGAACCGTTCTTGGAGCCGGCATCGTGTCCGGCAGGACCCTCACAGGGGGGCTTACGGCTGACACAGCCGCTTGGCGGGCAATGACGGAAGACGGTGGGGGTGCGGAGTCGCGGGCGACGGGACCGCAGGATGCCATGGTCAACATGGCCACTGAAAGATAATTCCTAAGGAATCGCAATGGGATGGTGTCGAAGGCGCCTCCACGAAAGATACAGCGAGGATCGCAAGGAACTACGTAGTGGAAAAGATGATATTGTCACGTTTTTCACCGGGCGGCGCAACGTCCAAACCCGGAGATATGATTTTGGTCAGTGCGCGGACTTCCCACCGATGATATTTTGGGACCAAAACCTTGCTATGAGAAACTTATCGTTGATTCGCTTTTTCGTCGTATCTCTTTTTTTGATGAACTCCGTCATCGCATCCGCGCAGCTCCGTTACGGAGTCATGGCGGGAGTGAACGTTTCCACGGTTTACGGGGATGGTTCGAACGACAATGCCGACCGCATCGGAATACATGCAGGACTTACCGGAGAGTGGAGTATTAACGAAAAGTTCGGGGTATCTCCTTCCGTTCTTTACTCCATGAAAGGTGCGACAGATGCACACGATGATCAAATCGGTTTGACATTGAACTATTTGGAGGTCCCGTTGATTGTGACTTATGAAGTATTTAAGGGTTTCCGGGCAGGCGCAGGGGCTTATGCTGCTTTCCTGCTGAAGTCGGAAGCGAAGGACCATTATCTGAAAATGGACCTCATCGATTCCTTCAGGGCTTATGACAGCGGTGTGGCCTTCCGTCTGGAGTACCGTTTTTCAAAGAGCTTCGGAGTTTATGGAACCTATTCCCACGGCCTGGTGAACATCAATGACGACGGGGCTTTCAACGGAACAGAGAATTTCAACGCTTCCGGATCCATAGGCGGCTATTATACTATCGGAAAGTAAACGTCCGCCTGATCGTATCAGCGGCGAGCCTCGATATATGATTGCACAAAGCCCCTCTCCTGTTCCGTCATCTTCGTCTTAGGGAACATCTTAGGAAGGATGTGGCTCCATTGCTCCATCGACCGGCGCGGCGGCGCCACCAATGCATGGCAACCGCCGCAGTGCTGTTGATACAGTGTATAGCCTTTTTGCAGAGAGGCCATATCGGTGGTTTTTCCGTTGGCAGCGGCGTGTTGAACATCAGCCTCTACAGGCTGGAACAACTGACTGCTCGTGCTGCAGGCGGCGAACAGGAGGGAAATCAAAACAAGTTTTCGGGAAAGGCGCATATGATTTCGTTGATGCTATGAAAATACATCATTTACACGGAGTCAGCGACTATGAAGAATCGGGAAATATCCACTGATGGATCCGGATAAGAGGTTAAAGGGTAAAAGACACGATGACTCTTGCATCCACACGGTCATAATGCACGTCATCGATGCGTTTCGGTGATTCCGGACTGATACGGGCGTTAAAGAGCTGAGGCTGTACGTTGATGTTTATCCACCAGTTGGTTCCGCGGGCGTGAAACGTGGGGCCGAGGTACCAGACTGAATTATTCCATTCCCGTTCTTCCAGGTCATTGTAGTTGGACGCCTCGAAGCCGATGCCATAGGAGCTTCCGATGAATCGAAGGTAGGCCAGTGTCAACGATACGGGAGTTTCGATTTCGTGTTCCATCTCTCGACGCTCCACATCGTACTCAGATTCGTATTCGATTTCGCTGATGATGTTCATGGCGAAAAGATTACGCCCCGCTTGTTTGTCAAGAATGAATTTTGTTTCGAATTCCAGTTCATTCCCCTCTACGCCGAGTTCTCCGTAAAGAGCCGTACCGAATGCGTGAATGGATGGGTCGGTGAGCTTCACCTTCCACTCGTTGGAAAAACCCGTGAAGGAGCGCGTCTCCAACAGGCTGTCCCCGATCAGTTCCGTACGCGAATGCACGTTCAGGTAGAAAGCTGTCTGGACATTTCTGCCCAGACCCATTTCAAACTCCACCCGGTGATCAAGCTGCCGATGGAATTGACTGCGTCCCGTGCGCAGTGTATTCCAAAACTCCAGCTCAAGGACTCCTTTCGGGAGGATATTCGACTGGTACGTGCGGGTGAAGATGCGGTCCTGGGCGCTGATTGAAGAACAAAAAAGAAGGACGGAGAGGCCGAGAAGGTGGATTTGCTTCATGTTTATCGTAAAACCGGAAGGCAAAGGAAAGGATTTTATTTAGAATCATTCTAAATAATGTTTAATGATACACAATGTGTTGATTACTATTTATTTACGTCTAGCCGGAACAGCTGACGTAAATCACAACGAATCCTGCAGACGTCATGGCAGCGCTTGAACCAGCGAGGTAGTTTGCACGGATAATCCGGCTACAGACCATGAAAAATCCCTTCCTAAAAAACCTCTTGGCTCAGTTCTTTCTGCTGGCCTTCTTCGCTCCTGCAGTGATCGCGTCTCCGGATACGGAGAAGGTGACGCAACTGGTGAACGAAGCAGGCGCCTTGATCACACAAAAAGGCGAAGCGGCATTCGCCGGGTTCCGTGCACCAAACAGCCGGTGGCGTTCCGGCGAAGTCTACGTTTTCGTCATCGACTCGACCGGAAACATGCTTGTGCATGCGGATCCTTCGATGGAAGGAAAGAACCAGCTGGGGCTTACCGACATCAACGGTCGACCGGTGATACGCGGGATCCTTTCCGCAGCATTGGACAACCGTGCAAGCGGCGGTTGGTATCATTATCAATGGCCGGTTCCGGGCGGTCTGTTGCCGCGCTGGAAAAGCACCTATGCAAAGGCTTTTCGCGCACCGGACGGAAAGACCTATATCGCAGGTTCAGGAAATTACGACGACCGCATGGAGCGCGTTTTCGTCGCCGACATGGTGGACCGCGCGGTCAACCTGATTGAAGAAAAAGGAGAGGCCGGATTTCCGGAACTGCACGACACGAAGGGGCCTTTCATTGCCAAGGACGCTTACGTATTCGTCATCGATACGGACGGCGTGGAGCTGGTGAATCCGGGATTTCCCTCTTTGGAAGGAAGAAACGTCATGGAAGTAAAGGACACCAAGGGAAAACCGCTGGTCAGGGAGATGTTCAATATCGTGAGGGCCGGCGATTCAGGTTGGGTGGAATACCTGTGGCCCAAACCGGGAGAAAGCATTTCTACGCTGAAGTCCACGTACGTCAGGAAAGCTCACCATGGAGACAAAATGTTCATCGTCGGATGCGGCGTCTATCTGGCAGATGCGGAAAAAACGAAAACAGGTAAAGAAGCTCCTTCCCCCGAATCGTTGATCCGTCTGGTCAACGAGGCATCGGCTGTTTTTGAAAAAAGAGGAGCGGATGCGTTCCCGGAATTCCGCAAGAAAGATTCAAAGTGGTTTCATGGGGACACCTATTTCTTCGTATGGACCATGGACGGTAAACGGCTCTTTCATGCGGCGAATCCGGAAGGTGAAGGAAAATATGTCGCGGACAGCAAAGATGTGCTGGGAAGGCCGTGGGGGCGCATGTTCCTTGAAACCGCATCAGGCGCCTCCGGTGAGGGATGGGTCCATTATCTGTATCCCGAGCCCGGTGACCTCTTCCCGACATGGAAGTCCAGCTTCATCAAAAGAGTCCGCTTCCCGGACGGAATCGATTACATCATCGGATGCGGCATTTATAATATGTCTTTAGGAAGAGCCTTTATAGAAGACGTGGTAGACAGGGCTGCGGGCGCACTCGAGAAGGACGGACGCGACGCTTTTGCGCTGCTTCGTGACAAGACGGGGCCTTTTCTCTTCATAGAGACCTATGTATTCGTGGATTCCCCCGACGGCACCGAACTTGTGAATCCGGTACAGCCTTCCCTGGAAGGAAAAAACCTGATGGACCATCTGGATGCAAAGGGCAAGCCGCTCGTGAAAGAATACATCGGCGAGGCATTGTCGCACGGGAAAGCGTGGGTGGATTATGAATGGTACCGTCCGGGCACGAACGAACCGGCTTCAAAGCACACGTATGTACGCAAAGTCGTTCACGGGTCGGAGATATTCATCGTTGGCGCGGGCTACTATGATCCGGAGTGACCGGTAGATTCCTACGGACCATCTCAAAAGAAAAGGCGAAGCAATCAAGCTTCGCCTTTTTGCTATTCCGCTAATGGAATTATCACATGAACGTATCTGCCATGAGGTTGTTGAACCACTTCAGCATATCCTCGTAGTTGTGTGAGTTGGCTCCGTTCGATTCGGTGACTCCCGCCCCGGTGGGCAACATGGTTCCTGTGGCAGGGTCGTAACGGAAGACGACCGACAGCCAGGATGCGGTCGTATTGGTTATCGGTGTGAAGCAGGAGGAGTTGGTGATAGGCGAGGGATTGACACTCGCTCCGCTGAATAACTGGATGATGGCATCGGCACAAACCTTCGCTTCGGCATTGGCGATGTGTCCCGCCTTGGGCTGTGTGGTGGAAGATGCATCGCCGATGATATGAATGAAGGGAACTGCCGTTGATTCGTACGTGAGCATGTTGACTCCGGCCCACTTGTTATTGCCGGCGTTTGCCAGTCCCAATCCGGAGTTGAGGATCAGGTTGCCGGCCTTGTGCACAGGAATCGCATTGATCACTTTGCCGGTGAAATTCCCCTGCGTGGTCTGTACCGTCATTGTGTCCGCATTTATTCCGGTGACGGCGGCGTTCGGAACATAGGTGATCCGTCCCGCATGTGTCACATTGAAGGCGTTCGTGAAATTAGTGGGCTCCGCCTGGATGGATGGATTCGCGTCCAGAACTATCACCTGGCCTCCGCCTTTGACGCGACGAAGGTAGTCTGCAACAACACAGGCTCGCTCATAAGGTCCCGGGGGACAACGATACGGTTTCGGCGGTATTGTCAGGATGAACTTGTCCGTACGGGTCATGTTGCTGATCTGGTTCTTCAGCGATGTCGTCTGTGTTCCCGCCTTCCAAGCGTGTACGATCTTCGCCTGGTTGGTTGCCGTACCTGTAAGGTTGGGCAACAACTCGAAATCTATGCCGGGAGCCAGCACAAGACGGTCGTAGGGCAAAGTGGTTCCGTTCGAAAGACGAACGGTCTTTCCGACAGGATCGATGCTCGTGACGGAGTAATTCTTCAACTTGACTCCGTATTTGCTTACCAGCGTACTGTAGCTGAACGTGATCTGGCTGAGTGTCCGCTCACCGGTCAGCACCATGTTGCTGAATATGTTCGATATGTAACTGGCGTTAGGTTCAACCAGAGTTACATCCATGCCGGTTCCTCCCCACAAGCGGAGGAATTTAGCGCATGTGACTCCGGCCATTCCCCCGCCTACGACTACCACGCGACCGGTAGCGGAAGTTCCGGGAACAGGATTCAAACCGGAGTTGAACGCCTTGATGGCTGACGGCCTGACCATGGACAACCCGATGCTGGCCGCGCCGAGTTTCCAGAGGAATTCTTTACGTTTCATGTTTTTATGGGTAGGGATGGTTCTTACTGTCTGGAAAAATAGTCTGCGATCAGAGCGATCTCCGTGGCCGTGTAAGCCTGGGCGTGCACGTTCATGATGTCGCCGTTGGAGGGACTCGCAGCATACTGATTCAACTTATTAGTGATTTCGGAAACACTCATGGTGGCGATTTTCAGTTCCCCGGCATAGCCGTTGGTACCGTGACATTGGAAACAGTTGGCTGCAAGTGTGCGGCCGGGAAGGTTCATGTTGACGAACTGCGGCCCGATAAGCGGCGAGGCAGGCGTGCTCGACGTCGGCTCGAAGTCTTTTTCGCAGGAATTAAACATGGCGGCCACGGAGACAAACGCAATCGCGACCAAGGTCTTTGTGGTTCTGAATCTCATCGTAAGTGGGTTTTGGATAAAATCATCGGAAACAAGTTACCTTCACGTTAATGCGGGAAAAATGATTAATGTCACCTTTCTAATATTTATGTGTATTTTTCATTGAAATGGTCCGGGGGCCCTTGGTCGAATCTTCCCCATAGCCTTCTCATATTTCCCTCATAAATGGATTTCCTGGTCAAATTCGCTGAGTTTTGGGTGACGATGTTCGCTATCGACTTCGTCTCCGGACTCGTCCATTGGTTCGAGGACACATTCGGCACTGAGGACACTCCGATATATGGGAAATGGATCGTACGTCCCAACGTAGTCCATCACGAACAACCGGCCGCATTCACCAAAAAAACATGGCTGGAGAGTTCCTGGGACCTGACGCTTTCCTCGGGGCTAATTGTCTTTGCTGCCTGGCGGACGGGGCACCTGTCATGGCACGTCTGGTTGTTTGCTTTCCTCGGGGCGAATGCCAATCAGCTTCACAAGTATGCCCATCTGCCGAAAGAGAAAACGCCTGCGCCGGTACGTCTTTTTCAGTTCCTGAGAATCCTTCAGCGCCCCGGTCACCACGCCCTGCATCACAGCGGGGAAAAGAACAGTTCTTATTGTGTCATAACGCCCTATCTGAATCCGTTGTTGGACCGTCTTCACTTCTGGCGCTTTCTGGAAAAACTGACGGTTCCCCTGTTAGGGGCGCCAAGAAGAGAAGACCTGAAAAAGAGATAATGTCTACTCCGGGACAAGTCGGACAAGTTCACAGCATGGACTGGCTCCGGGGAGCTGCAGCGCTGATGGTATGCGTGTTCCACATCAAGAAGTACGTGTGGGGAACGGCGTTCCCGGACTTCCTCACGCGGATTTTTGACTACGGCTACCTCGGGGTTTATGTGTTCTTCGTGGTATCCGGATTCGTCATTCCCTATTCCCTCGACCGCGCGGGATACCGTACCGGGATGTTCTTTCGTTTTCTATACAAACGACTGACGCGGATACAGCCTCCTTTCTTACTGCTGATGCTCCTGCTGCTGGCTTGGAATTACGGTCTGTACGAATTCAAAGGGTGGGGAAAACCGTGGCTGTTCGGATGGAAGAAATTCCTGCTGAACGCAACCTACCTCGCGCCGTTCTTCCACGAAAAGTGGGTCTTCTCGATCTTCTGGACCCTCGGCGTGGAGTTCCAGTTCTACCTGCTGACCGGACTCTTGTTCGTTACACTCCGCGACAGACGTCGGATCCGATATGTAGTATATGCCGTTATCTTATGCCTCGACTTCATGGTTCCGCACCGGCTCGAGACGGTCTTTCATCACTATGTATTCTTCGCAATCGGATTCCAGTCGTTCCTCTTCCACACGGGAAAAATAAGTCTGAAGGAATTTATGGCAAGTGTCGTTGCCGGATTGGCGTATGCCACGCTTTTCGAGCTGCCGGAGGCTGCGTTGGTGACCGGGCTGACCGTTGCAGGTGTTTTCATATTCCGTATCAGAACCGGTATTTCGGCTTTTTTCGGCGATATCTCCTACTCCTTGTATCTGAGCCACGGTCTGGCCGGATCGGCTGTAGCGATTTTCACTGCCGGGCGGCTGAGCGGTTGGTCCCGTTTCGGCTTAGCAGTAGGTGTTTCAATCGCTTTTGCGACCCTTTTCCGTGCCTTGGTTGAAAAGCGATTTATTCGGCTTTCCAAACGGATTCCGCTGGGATAACACGTCGTATTTCAAAAAAGCTGTTTGTAAAAGGTGTGAACCCCGCCAAGGAGGATGAATTTTTCGGCGGAAATTGGCAAGAATGATCACCGGATGGTGTTTTAATTGTTTTGAGTATATTAACCCCTGAAAACCGCAACAGATAAGGCTTTTATGAGACGGTT
>JBJOMN010000023.1:0-41841 GCA_046052345.1 Bacteroidota bacterium
AGATATTGCAAGGCGCATACTTTCCAAAGTAAGGCAAGGCGACAGCCGGAACCTGGAGGAACTGATGCGAATCAATATCAACGGGCAGACCGAACTTCAAAAGCAGCGAAACTTGCTTCAACAAACCGGAAGCGACATCGCCATGCTTTCCGTACGGCGTGCCGAACAGGCGGAAAACCGGGTGCTTTGGAGCAGCCTGGTGATCACATTGCTGGCGCTTGCCCTCGGGCTCTCGGGCGCTTGGATCTTATCCAAACGATTGGCAGAACCGATCGTACGGCTGCTAAAATCCACGCAGGACATCCAACGCGGAAATCTGTCCATAAACATCGATGGACTTCCGGAAGACGAGATCGGTCAATTGGGAGAAGGGATGAACAGCATGATTGCCGAACTCAGGAAAAAGCAGGAGCTGCAGGCGCTGATGAGCACCTACATCGATCCGCGAATCGTGGAAAAAATCATCCTGCCCGGCAGAACCGAAGTGCTGGCCGGTCAGAAACAGATCATGACCATCCTTTTCTGCGACATCGCAGGATTCACTACCATCAGTGAACAGCTCTCCCCGACTTCGCTGGTGAAATTGGTGAACAGTTATTTCTCCATCATGACCGAATGCATCAAGGCGGAGGGAGGAATCATCGACAAGTTCATCGGTGATGCCATCATGGCTTATTGGGGACCTCCATTCATTCAGGAAAACCAGCAGGCAATCGCCGCATGCAGAGCCGCCATGAGCATGCAAAAGGCGATGGATGATTTCCGTAAAATGCTGCCGGACATTGTCGGACTACGCAGAGACGTGCCGGAGGTGAACATCAGGATCGGACTGGCCACGGGCGAGGTCGTCGTAGGGAACATCGGAAGTGAAACGGCGCGCAGCTACACGGTGATGGGCGATGTGGTGAACCTCGCCTCGCGTCTGGAATCCGCCAATAAGCAATACGGAACATCGGTGATCATTTCCGAAGCAACGATGCGGATGGCGGACATCCGGATCGAAACGATGGAACTTGACCGCATTCTTGTGAGAGGGAAGTCGGAGCCCGTTGAGATCTACGAACTGTTGAGTCTTGAAGGAGAATTACCTGCCGAAAAGGAACAAAGAAGATTACGATTCAATCAGGCATTGGCTTTTTACCGCAACCAGGACTGGCGCTCCGCTTCTGCCGTATTCCGGGAACTTTTCGACCACTACGCGGACAAGACCTCACAGATGTTCATCGAACGGATCCGTCAACTGGATCAGCGATCACTCGGACCGGGATGGGACGGAATCTGGCGGATGTGATCTTTCAAGGCCGGCATTTTCCGATAAATGAAAGCACACAACCGAGCCAAGGCAGGGATTCATGCCTCCGAAGTACCGGCCGCGCCGTGCGCATTCATCAAAGCGAAAGCACCTCCGCCACGCGCATCAGATCCATCGGGAACTCCTTCTTGCTGTTGACGACTGTCTCGAAGGGGGTCAGCGCAAGTTGATTGTTGACGATGCCGACCATTTTTCCGGAAACACCCTCTTTCAGATATTCCACTGCCGCCACTCCCAAACGGCTGGCAAGAACCCTGTCGAAGCAGGTGGGGCTTCCGCCCCGCTGCATATGTCCGAGCACGCTCACCCGTGTATCGTACTGACTGAAACGGGACTTTACCTCTTCCGCGATCTTGTATGCACCGCCGGAATCGTCCCCCTCCGCGACAATGACGATCATGGAGGTCTTTTTCCGCTCCCAGCCTCTGTTGAGAATGTCCACTATCTGATCGACACGGGTCTTGGTCTCCGGAATCAGGATCGCTTCCGCACCGCTGCCGATGCCGCTCAGTATGGCGATCATGCCTGCATCCCTGCCCATCACCTCGACGAAGAACAGCCGGTCGTGGGAATCGGCCGTGTCACGTATCTTATCCACAGCCTGTACGACCGTGTTGAGGGCTGTATCGTAACCGATCGCATAATCGGTACCGAAGATGTCGTTATCGATCGTCTTGGGGATACCGACGACCGGAAAATGATGTTCATTCAGGAAGACATTGATCCCGCGGAAGGAGCCGTCGCCTCCGACCAACACGATGCCGTCTACGCCCATCGCCCTGAGGTTATCCGAAGCGAGTCTCCTGCCCTCCGGAGTCTTGAATCGCTCGCTGCGGGCTGTCTTCAGGATGGTTCCTCCCCGCTGAAGGATGTTACTGACGGAATGGGAGTACAAAGGGAGGAAATGATTTTCTATCAACCCCTCGTAGCCACGTACGACGCCTAAGACTTCCATCTGGTGATGAATAGCCGTACGGACTACGGCCCTGATGGCCGCATTCAGACCGGGACAGTCACCGCCGGTGGTAAGAAGCGCAATTCGTTTCATATCGTATCGATCGTGTAAGTCGTTCAACTCCTGGAAAGCCATCCTTTCTTGTAGAAAAACACCAGCTGCAGCAGGACGATGACTGCCATGGCGATAAGCACTTCGGCATATCCATTGGGACTATAAAGCTCCGGCATGTTGTTTGGAAGCGGAGCTCCGGTGACGGGGTCCTTGGGAGCGAAATTCATGCCGTATATCCCTACGATGAAAGTGAGCGGAATGAAAATAGTGGAAATGATGGTCAGCACTTTCATCACCTGATTCATCCGGTTGCTGACGGTGGAATGATAGACGTCCATCAAGGTGGCTGTCACTTCCCGGCAGGACTCGACCAGATCGAGCAGCTGGATACAGTGATCGTAGGTATCGCGGAAAAAGATCTTGGTGGAATTGCGTACGCACGGAAATTCACTGCGCAGGATATCGTTGATCTTGTCACGTTCCCTCCAGACCGTGCGTCTGAGCAGGATAAGCTCTCGCTTTACCGCAAGCAACCTGTCCAGCGCTGCTCTGGACGGCTTGTAGAGCAGCTCCTCTTCAAGGTCGTCCAGACGCTCCCCCATCGTCTCCAGAATCGGAAAGAAATTATCTACCAGGGTGTCCATGATCATATAGGCGATATAATCAGCGCCCTGGCTACGGATATTGCCTTTCCCGGAACGAATCCTTTCGCGTACAGGACCCAGGAGGTCTTCGTATTTCTCTTGGACGGTCAGAACGAAATCCTCGCTCAGGAACATGCTGACCTGGTCGTCCGACAAACCGTTTTCGGCGGCTTTAACGGCGCGGGAAACCAGGAAAAGATGACCCGGGAGATCCTCCGCTTTGGGACGTTGGTACGCATTGACCACGTCTTCCATCTGAAGCCGGTGGATGCCGAATCCGTCAGCCAGGTCCTCCAGGAATTGCCGGCTTCCGAAACCGCGAATATCGACCCAAAAGACCTTGCCTTTTTCGGCAGCCAACAGAGAACGTATTTCCTGCACGGAATGGAGCTCCTTTTCAGAGGCTTCCGAAGGCGATATCACGAAACAACGTATGTCCGGTCGCAAGGCATCCGAGCGCACCTCGATGGCACCCGGGGCTGTTCCCGGAGGCGCATGGATGATCTTTCTCGGACGGGGCCTCCTTCTGGCGGACTTTTTCATTCAGCCTGCTTCAATGATGCATCAAATATCCAAATCTTCTGATAAACAAATCCGCAGGCCCCTGCCGGATTTCACCTCTTGCCTGTTGAAAGTTCCGGACGTACGGTCGTACATTTGGGGTCATGGAGCAGGCCGCTGAATGGTTCGAACACTGGTTTGATTCGCCGTACTACCACCTTTTGTACCGGCACCGGGACGACGAGGAGGCACGAAGCTTCCTCGACCTGTTGATCGCTCATGTACCCCTGTCTCCGGGCAGCACGGTCCTGGATGTCGCCTGCGGACGCGGACGACATGCCATTTACCTCAACAGCCGAGGCTTCGATGTCACAGGCTTCGACCTCTCCGAACAGAACATCCGTCACAACCTCGCTTTCGAAAACGAAAGGTTGCGCTTC
Source organism: Bacteroidota bacterium (assembly GCA_046052345.1). Lineage (GTDB taxonomy): Bacteria > Bacteroidota > Bacteroidia > AKYH767-A > 2013-40CM-41-45 > Pollutiaquabacter. The sequence continues at coordinate 3,907 of JBJOMN010000023.1, forward strand.
TACCGACATGACATGCGGCAGGTGCTCAGGGTGAATTATTTCGATTATGCGATAAACCTTTTCTCCAGTTTCGGATATTTCGACAGGTACGAGGAGAACCTGCATGCCATGCGCAGCACCGCAACAGCTTTGCGGAAAGGCGGCACCTGCATCTTCGATTATGCCAACTGTCAACTGCTTCGCACGACACTCGAACCCGAAAACACCGAAGAGGTCGAGGGGCTGAGCTTCAGGATGAAACGCTATGTGCAGGCGCCTTTCATCGTGAAGGAGATAGAAGTGACTGATGACGGGACCACACATCGATTTTGTGAGAAGCTGCGCATTTTCGAACCAAACGAGCTGACACGCATGATGGAGGAGTGCGGGCTCGAAGTGCGCAGCATTTTCGGCGACTACTCCCTCGGGACGTTTGATGCGGAAAGATCCCCACGCCTTATCGTTGTAGCTGACAGGAAATAATCCGACCTTTCGCAACGGAGCTCCCATACATGAACCCCAACTACCTGATCATCCTTTTTCTCTCGATCGTCCTTAGCGGCAGCGTGATTTTCATTTTCGGAAAGATTGAACGGAGAACGCTCAAACTCATACTCGCTTTCAGCGGCGCCTATCTCTTCAGCCTCAGCCTCATCCATCTTCTTCCGGAGGTCTATGATTCGGGCGGGGGGACGATCGGGATCTTCATCCTGGCCGGATTCTTCCTCCAGGTGGTCCTGGAGATATTCTCGGAAGGCATCGAGCACGGACACATGCACGTCCACAAGGAACACGGCGGTGCGTTTCCGGTCGCGATCATGGCCGGACTTTGCATACACAGCTTCCTGGAAGGCATGCCTTTGGCGCATCGTTTCCAGGACACCGCCACGCGGGACTCACTGCTGGCAGGCATCATCCTTCATCACATTCCCGTGGCTATCGCATTGATGACGATGTTGCTTGAATCGGGAATCGGAAAACGCAGCGCCTTCCTGTATCTGGCCGCATTCGCACTCATGGCACCTGCGGGAGCCTTATGCGGCTCGTGGATGAGTATCTCCTTCGCCCGTGACTTGTCGCTGCTGTTCGACCGTCTGATGGCCGTTGTCATCGGCATTTTCCTCCATATCTCCACGACTATCCTTTTTGAATCCTACGAGGAGCACAGATATAATATTTACAAGCTTCTGACGATCCTGGCCGGTGCCGGCCTGGCGATGCTGACATGAAAAAAGCCGTACCCTGCAGGATACGGCTTCATGACTTGGCAATAAGTATTCAGGCATTCAATGCCTTCACAGCTCCCTTGATGGCGTCCATGTCCGGAAAATCACCGGGGGAAGGAAGCACCTGGGTATAGCGTACGATCCCATCCTTGTCGATGACGAAGGTGGCGCGACGGGACACGTTCGTATAGACCCCTGCAAAAGCCTCCTGAACGATATCGTAATCCTTGATGGCCTGCTTGTTGAAATCAGACAGCAAGGGGTACTCGATCTTGTTGTCCTCCTTGAAACGCTTCAGCGCGAAATGGGAATCGACGGAGACGCCGACTACCTGGGTGCCGAGGTCCTGGTAAGTCTTGAAATCCTCCTGGACGGTGCACATTTCCTTGGAACAGACGCCGGTCCAGGCCATCGGGAAGAAGAAAAGCACCAGATTTTTACCACGGAAGTGATCCATGGTGACTTCGTTCTTGTCGATATCGACGAGTTTGAAATTCGGGGCAGGTTGTCCTACTTGTAACATGACGTTTTTTTTAATCGGGCGCAAAGATACGCATTCGGAATCAATGTCCAACCGTTGCAATCAGCGCTCCGTACGCTTTGCTTCGTTCCAGTAGACATCCATTTCGGCGAGCGTCATGTCACGAAGCGACTTACCTGCGTTCGCCGCCGCATTTTCAAGGTACTGGAAGCGACGGATGAATTTACGGTTGGTGCGTTCAAGAGCTTCTTCCGGATTGATGTTACGGAATCGCGCGTAGTTGATCAGTGCGAAAAATACATCGCCGAATTCCGCTTCTGCCTTGGCAGGATCGCCTGACAGGGAAGCCTCGTGGAATTCCTTCAGCTCCTCCTCCACCTTCTCCCATACCTGCTCGGGCTTTTCCCAATCGAAACCCACCCCCCTTGCCTTTTCCTGGATGCGCATCGACTTGATAAGGGCGGGCAGCGAGCGTGGCACACCTCCCAGGGCCGATTTATTGCCCTCCTTCAATTTCAGCATCTCCCAGTTGCGCTTCACTTCCTCCTCGTCCGCAACAGTCACGTCTCCATAGATATGCGGATGCCGATGAATGAGCTTTTCACACTGGGCATGGATGACACCAGCGATATCGAAGGCGTTCTGCTCGGAACCGATCTTGGCATAAAAAAGGATGTGAAGCAAGATGTCTCCGAGCTCCTTTTTAATCGAATTCAGATCGTTATCCAGAATGGCATCGGATAATTCGTGCGTCTCCTCAATGGTGAGGTGACGGAGCGACTCCAGGGTCTGTTTCATGTCCCACGGACATTTTGCCCGGAGCTCGTCCATAATGGTGGCCAAACGCTCGAATGCGGCAGCCCGATCGGTGGTATGCATCAGAAGTGATTTAGGGTGCAAAATAACAACTTGAAGGTCCGTTTGAACCTTTCCCTGTCGCGATTGTTCAACGTTCATGTCTCTGCATGTCTTCCGTACCGAACAGCTGCTTCCGGTGACGCTCACCGAGGCCTGGGGCTTCTTCTCCTCGCCCCGGAACCTTGCGGTCATCACCCCGCCCTCGATGGATTTCAGGATCCTAACGGACCCATTACCGGAGCGTACCCATGCCGGACAGATCATCGCTTACAGGGTTTCTCCGCTGCCAATGCTGAGAACCACCTGGGTTACGGAGATCACACACGTGGACGAACCCCGCTTCTTCGTGGACGAGCAGCGCAGAGGCCCCTATTCGTTGTGGCATCACCAGCACCATTTCGAGGAAGTGAAAGAAGGAGTGCGCATGACAGACATCGTCCACTACGCGGTTCCGGCCGGCATCCTTGGCGATCTGCTGAATGCCTTGCTCATCCGCAGAAAAATCAAAGACATCTTTTCCTATCGGAATGCCAAATTGAAGCAGCTTTTTCCGGGTAAGGCATAAAAAAGCCGGTAGAACGTACCGGCTCCACAATACTTGCTTTTTTTGAATCAGTTGAGTTTGTACGGAACCACCAGGTTGAATTCAGGAATCCGCACATAGAACTGCCGCTTGTCGATCAGGCGTTCCATCAGGTAACAGCCGAACATCTTGCCGATTTCGGAATCCAGATTGCAACCGGACACGTACTGGAAGGATTCTCCCGTACCGATGATGGGCTGCTGTCCGATGACTCCCTCCCCTTCCACCTCTCGGTTGGAGCCGTTGGAATCAAGGATGTACCACTGACGCCTCCGAAGCTGGATGGAAAAATCGCTGTTGTTGGTGATGGTGATCCGGTAAGCGAAAACATGCTGGTTGAGCGTGGGCTCGCTTTGGTCCTGTCTGTAAAAGACTTCCACACTCACTTGTACTCCGGAAGTTACTTGGGTAATCATAGTCACTCGAGATTGCATTGGCTCGCAATTCAAATATAGAAAACAGGCACATCAACACCACAGTAATTTGACCAACGGCGGCTGTGACGGTGCCAACGTCATCTAATCCTCCTCAAATGCAAAAAGTTAGTTTTTGAACAAATTTGGCCCAATTTGGGAATAAAAATGAAGTTCCCTTCAAAGTCAATTTTCGCTCAATTTTTCAAATAAATCTTCCCATTCCCGTGTCTTCGTCTCAAGGGTCTGCTCGAGCTCTTTGAAGGACCGGAGGGTCTCCTGAAAACGTTCCTGATTGCCGTAAACCGCCGGGTCCGCTAACAATTCTTCCAGGCCTTTCTTTCTGGAGTTCAGTGCATTGATTTCCTCCTCCAACTTTTCAAAGCGAGACCTCAGCTTCTTGTCTTCCTTCTTCCGGTCTTCTTTCACCGGTGTCTCCGCTTTTACGGCCACCTTTGTGTTTTTCACTTGCTGCAACTTGGCGGCTTCTGCTTTCGCGGCTTTTGCAGCCTCTGCGCGGGAAATCTCGAACTCTTCGTAAGATCCGGGGTACTCGCGGACCTTTCCGTCCTCCAGCCACCAGATCTTGTTGGCGATGCAGGAAAGGAAATGCCGGTCGTGAGAAACGACGATGAAAGTTCCCTCGTACTCCGACAATACATCGATCAGGATGGTGACCGAATGCATGTCTAAGTGGTTGGTAGGCTCGTCCAGGATCAGGAAGTTGGCCTTGGTAAGGATGGTTTTGGCCAATGCGACGCGGGCTTTCTCGCCGCCGGAAAGCACTGAGATCTTCTTGAAGACGTCATCCCCGGAAAAGAGGAAAGCACCCAGCAGTGCCCGCAACTCCGATTCCTTCCGGTCGGTAGCCCAGTCGGCCAGCTCGGTGATAAGATCGTTTTGCAGATTCAGCGACTCCAGCTGGTGCTGTGCGTAGAAGGCAGGATGTACCTCGTGGACCGGCTCAGCGCTGCCCGAATACGGCTCGCTGCCGTTGATCATCCGCAGCAGCGTGGATTTTCCCTTGCCGTTGGCCCCTATCAATGCAATCTTGTCGCCACGCAGGATAGTGGCCTGTGTGTCTTTTAATAAATGAAGGTCGCCGAACGACTTGTCCTTCACGTGAAGCTCTGCGACCTTTTTCCCGGGCTGCCGGGAAATGTCGAAGCGCACACTGATCTCGGAACCGTCGTTTTCAACAGCATCGACTTTCTCCAGACGGTCAAGCATCTTGATGCGGGACTGGGCCATCCTGGCTTTTGAGGCTTTGTACCTGAACCGGTCGATCAGCTTCTGCTGCTCCTTGATGTACTGCTGCTGGTTGCGGTACTGGGCCTCCTGTAGTTCCAGCCTTTCGGTCTTCTGTCGGATATAGTCGGTGAAGTTACCGGCATAGAGCGTTATCTTCTGGTTGGCGATCTCAGCGATCTTATTTACGATGCGGTCCAAAAACCAACGGTCGTGCGAAACCACGATTACGGTGCCGCGGTAGCGCTGCAGGTATTCCTCTATCCATTGGATGGAAGGCAGGTCCAGGTGGTTCGTCGGTTCGTCCAACAGCAGCAGATCAGGTTCCTTGAGCATGATGCGGGCCAGCATGACACGCATCCGCCATCCGCCGGAGAATTCCTTGTAGGACCGGGAAAGATCGGCCGTTGTGAAGCCGAGGCCCTCCAACAGGTTTTCCGTACGCTGTCGGATGCGATAGCCGTCCAGCTGCTCGAAGCGGACCTGCTTGTCGTGCAATTGCTCGAGGACCTCGGTGGATTCATCCCCGTCCTCGATTTTCTTGAGAATGGCTTCGATCTCCTGTTCAATACGCAAGGCCTCTTCAAAAGCTCCAAGAGCGACATCGCGGATGTTCTCGTCCGTGGAGAAACTCAACAGGTCCTGATTCAGGAAACCGATGGTCAGTCCGCGGATGGAATTGATATCGCCGCTCTCGATGGAGTATTGGCCGGTGATGATCCTTAACAAGGTGGATTTCCCGGTACCGTTGCGTCCTACCAGACCGATCTTTTCACCGGGATTGATCTGCCAGGTGGCGTCCTTGTAGAGATATCTGCCTCCGAATTCGAAACTGATGTTATTGAGTGTCAACACGGATGCAAAAATCCGAATATTAAACGGCAATGTGAAATTATACCTCCCTCGAAGGCCTTAATTTCAGTGATTTCGAAAAAGAATTACTTTTGCCCGCAACATAAAACAACAGCCACATGGCCATCATCCGTGAATTCAGATCCTTCATACAGCGCGGCAACGTGCTGGACCTTGCCGTGGGTGTCGTCATCGGCAGCGCTTTCGGTAAAATCGTCGACTCGCTGGTTTCCGATGTGATCATGCCACCGATCGGATACCTTGTCGGAGGCATCAACTTCACCGACATCAAGCTGCATCTGGGAACGATCGCAACCGGGGTGCCTGACATCACCCTCAACGTCGGCTCTTTCCTCCAGGTCTGCGTCGAATTCCTGATCGTTGCCTTCAGTGTCTTCATGGTGGTCAAAGGATTCAACCGCATGCAGACCCGCCAAAAGGAGAGCCCGCCCGCACCTCCTGCTCCTTCCCCGGAGGAGAAGCTGCTAACTGAAATACGCGACCTGTTGAAAAAGTGATAACAAAAACACCCACTCATACCTGCCTCATGAGAACCTATCTGCTGCGTCTGCTCATTATCCTTACTCCCTTTCTGGCAACTGCACAAATCTCCAATGTCGCCGGCATCGCCAAGCTGACAGGCGACACCCTGCAAGGACCTAAATCGGATACCGCCTGGCGCGCCGGCGGCTTTGTCAATATCAATTTCAGCCAGGTCAGCCTTTCGAATTGGGCACCCGGCGGCGAAAGCTCCTTCTCCGTAAACGGCAACTTCAACGGATTCGCCAATTATGACAAAGGAAGGGTACGCTGGGACAACCTGCTGATCCTTTCCTACGCCATACAGGAGACCGGTTCCGACGGCCTCCGTAAAACGGACGACCAGATCGATCTCACTTCCAAGTTCGGATACCGTTTCAAGCAACACCCGAAGTGGTACTACAGCGCCCTGCTGAATTTCAAGAGCCAGTTCTCCAACGGCTATGATTATCCGGAAACACCGGTCATATCCCGATTCCTGGCGCCTGCCTATATCACTTCCTCCCTGGGTATTACCTGGCGCCCTGCCGATTATTTCGAAGTGCTCGTTTCACCGGTCACCTCCAAGATCACCCTCGTCATGGATGATGCCATCGTGGGTACCGACGGCCGCTACGGCGTAAAGGCCGGAGAGAATTCCCGCTCCGAGATGGGTGCCTACCTGAACGCTCGTTTCCGCAAGGAAATCATGACCAACGTGACCCTTGCCTCCAGGCTGGAGCTATTCAACAACTATGCCGACGAGAACACCGCCAACCGCAAGAACGTGGACGTGAACTGGGAAACCGGCATCCTGATGAAGGTGAACAAAGTAATCACGGCCAGTCTCGTGTTCCAGTTGGTCTACGACGACGACGTGCTCTCTGATACACAATACCGACAGGTCCTCGGTGTAGGGGTCGGGTACAAGTTCTCCAGCCGCTGAATCGGATGTGGAAGCTGGCAGCCTTGATAGTCGGCGGTAGCGCCGGTACGCTGCTCCGATACGGAATCTCTTCCGTGCTTGGCCGTATGACGGCTTCCGGATTCCCCTACGGAACGCTTGCCGTGAACCTTGTCGGCTGCCTGCTCATCGGCATGCTCGCCGGACTGAACAGCACACAGCCGCTGAGTGAGAACCAAAGACTGCTGTTGATCAGCGGATTCCTGGGAGGATTCACCACCTTCTCGGCCTACTCGGCCGAATCGCTCCAGCTTTTCCAGAACGGACAATCCGTTACCGCACTCATTTATGTGGCCGCCTCGAATATCGGAGGAATCCTGCTCGCAGGAACGGGCTTTGCACTCTTTAAAAGTCATTGATTAACAGGAAGTTGACCTCATAGCAACCCGTTGAATTTCAGCTTCCTTTCAGGTGGCAGGTTCGCAGGGAACAGGTATCTTTGAACAGGGATTGAACCGCCTCTTCCTTGAACCTGTCACGCCTTACCATCATCCTGTCGCTCGTAACCCTGGTTACGGTCCTCAGATCGGCCGCAGCCTCGACGGGTGGCTACAAGCTCGTCGCCACAATGACCGACAATGACGGTCCGGTCACGTGTCTTACCTACGACCCCCTTCGCAAACTGATCATTCACGGAGACGCCTCCGGAAAACTGTATTTCCGGGACGCTCTTACCGGGCAGCTCTTCCGAAAAATCACCGCACACGGCGCCAGCGTCGAGGAGCTGACTTTCAACTCCAACGGAAATCTCCTGCTCAGCGCTTCGCGCGACGGTGAAATCAAGATCTACGACTTCTCGAAAGACGCCATCGTACAGAGTCTTTATTCTCCGGATTATTCCGGCATCAACTTCGTCCTGTTCTCCATCGCCGACGGCTTCATCTATTTCAACAGCGTCAACAAGGTCTTCAAGACGCGCTCCGATTTCGCCCAACGCGTAAACATGGTCGCTGCCGAAGAAGCACCGATCTCGGACGCCGCCATTTCCGAAGATCGCGGCACGTTCCTTTACGCCGCCGGCAGCTCCATAAAGGTCATCAACACCCGTACCGACCTGCTCATCCAGGAAATCAGGCTTGCCTCCTCGGAAATTCATTCGCTCCGCTTCGTGAACGAAGGCGTACTGGCCGTGTGGTGCAAAGACGGAACACTCTCGATGTACCGCTTCGCGAGCGGCACTCTGGAAACCCGGCCTTTCCAATGGATGAAAGCAGGTCCTCCCGGCGACATGTGCTTCAGCAAGGACGGAACCCTCATGGTTTCAGGGAATATCGGGAACTGGGCTCGAGTGCTTCGCCCCGACCGGAAGGAGGTAGTACAGGAATTATTCGCCCACAAGGGACTGGTCACCACCGCCATTTTCGGACCTTCGGAAGGCGTGCTCTTCACCGGCAGCAAAGACGGCACGGTACGTATCTGGAAAGATGACAGCTTCGTACCCGAAGATTCCATAACCGCTCCAAGGACCTTCCGAAGCGAAACGTCTACCGCTGCTGCATCCGATTCAGCAGCACATGCGGCCATTACTCCCGAAACTTCACCGGTCCAGGCAACGCCCGTTCCGAAAAACGTACCTGAAGTCAGTAAGAATGAAGAGAACATGCCGGTCATGATCGGCGGACGCCAGGTCATGCAGGCGACTACCATCTTCATCACCACGTCGGAACTCACGATTTTCGTCTTCGACAATTCCACCATCGACGGCGACACCATGTCGCTATACTTCAATGACAATTGGATACTGGACCATTATGGAGTGACCAAATCCAAAAAAGCCGTAAAGCTCCAACTGAAAGAGGGAGAAAATAATTACCTGGTCATGTTCGCCAACAATCTGGGCCTTAAGGCCCCGAACACCGCCGCCATCCAGTTCAACGACGGAAGGTCGGATCGACAATTCAGACTTTCTTCCGACCTTTCGCGCTGCAGCTCCCTGAACTTCATCTACCGGAAACCCTGATACCATCCAACACCAATAACTGATCCATGAAAAAAACAATTACTCTTCACCTTGTTTTCCTGCTTGCATCCGTCTCCGTCTTCGGACAATGGACTTCCCTCGGCTCGGGTCTGCCCGGCCGTGTAAAGGCGATCACCGTCTTCAACGGAAAGATCTATGCCGGAGGCGCCTTCAGCACCCTGAAGAACGTGGCCGTCTTCAACGAAGCCAATTCTACCTGGTCCATTGCCGGTGACGGACTTAGCGATTCCGTCACCTGTCTGGCCGTACACGGAGGCAGCCTCTACGCCGGAGGCTATTTCAAATTCAACGGATCCGGAGACAGCCTGATGTATGTGGCCAAACTGAACGCCATTAACAAATGGGAACGGGTATACACCGGTTTCAACAACTTCCTGCGTTGCCTCTACAGCGACGGCACTACGCTGTATGCCGGGGGATCTTTCAATAACTCGCCCGTTTCCGGCGGAACCGTCAGCCGAATCGCCAAGCTGGGCACGACGGGCTGGACCTCGGTCGGCAACTCCGCTTCCATCAGTGGCACGGTTGCGGCTATTACCACGTTTTCCTCGCAGCTATATGCAGCCGGATCGTTTTCCGGCAACCTGCTCGCTCGCTTCAACGGCGCATCCTGGGACATCATCAACCTCTCCTCTTCGATCGGCGGTTCCGAGATCTCGGCTTTAGCTCCGAAAGGCACCAAACTTTACCTCGGCGGCAACTTCAACGGCACCTTCATGAAAGGCCTAGCTGTCTTCAACGGCACCTCTGCTGCACCGCCCTTCACCTCGCTGTACGATGGCACGACTCAAGCCTTGCTGTCCACCAACTTCAAGATCTTCGGAGGCGGATCCTTCACCAAGAACACCAACCAGCAGAACCTGCGTCACTTCTTCAGCAGCTCGGGCACCACACCTTTTGACGAAGTGGGCGGCTTCAACGGCGATGTCCTTTCCCTTGCCAACCAGAACGGTAAAATTGTCGTCGGAGGCTCTTTCACCACTGCCGGCGGCGCTTCCGCCACCAACATCGCACGCTCTTCGGCCACGATCGATGTCAATGAAATCGAATCGACCGTTACCGAAGCGGTACTTTACCCCAACCCGGTGACCGAATCATCTACGGTACACTTCAGCACGGTGATTCCAGTGAAGGAAGCGATCTTACGCATCATCAACGTTGAAGGAAAGACCGTCAGCGAGCTGCTTCCGCTGGAAACCGGCAACCCCTTGCGTCTCGAATTCCTGATCAGCCGCGAAGGACTTCCGGCCGGCAGCTACTTCTACTCACTTCTTGGCGAAGGAGAAGCCCTCTCCAACGGAAAATTCATTGTGGAATAACCGTTCTCTTCCGCCATCGAAAAGCGCTTCCTTCCGGGGGCGCTTTTCTCTTTTTGCACCGGGACTTGGGGTATTGACGTCCGGTGACTAACTTTATAGGTAGTATGCAGCACGGGCTGCCGAGTACATACTTTCCGTGAAATACGCAATTGTCGACATAGAAACCACCGGTGGGAACGCCTTCACCGACCGCATCACCGAAATCGCGTTGTATGTACATGACGGGGAAAAGGTCGTGGACGAGTTCTCCAGCCTGATCAATCCGGAGCGTCCCATACCGCCGTTCGTGAGCCGCCTGACCGGCATCAGCGATGAAATGGTCGCCGAGGCGCCCCGTTTCTATGAGGTAGCCAAGGAAATCGTGGAACGCACGGAGGATTGCATATTCGTCGCACACAACGTACAGTTCGATTACTCCTTCGTGCGCCAGGAGTTCAAATCGTTAGGGTACTCCTATTCCAGGGACTATCTCTGTACCGTCAAGCTCAGCCGAAAGCTGCTCCCCGGCCATCCCTCCTATAGCCTCGGCAATCTCTGCGAAAGACTGGGGATAAGGGTCGAGAACCGACACCGCGCCGGAGGTGATGCCATGGCGACCGTAAAGCTATTCGAATTGCTTCTTCAGAGCGACCAAGACGCCTACATTGAGCGGTCGGTAAAAAACGACCATCTTCATTTGCGCTTCCCGCCCGCTTTCGACCGGTCCATCATCCACCGTCTTCCCGAAGAGACCGGCGTCTACTACCTCCATAACGAGGACGGTTCGGTCATCTACGTCGGAAAGAGCAACAATATCCGCCATCGCATACTCTCTCATTTCGCAAACAAACAGTCCCGGAAGGCGATTGAAATGAGAAACAGCATTCGGGATATCACCTACGAGGTCACGGGCGACGAGTTGATAGCACTGCTGCTGGAATCTGAAGAAATAAAGAAACTGCAACCGTTGTTCAATCGCTCGCAACGCAGGACTTTCTTCAATTACGGCATAGTTGACGGCGGCACGGAAGACGGCTACCGCATCCTCAGGCCTGTACGACTCAAAACGGATGCCGACTGCCTGCTTGCAGGCGGCAGCATGGAGGAAGTCAAAGCATTGTTGGAGCGACTGGTCAACCGTCACCGCCTCTGCCAGAAACTTTGCGGACTTTACCCGGCCGTGCACGCCTGCTTCAAATTCGGCATCGGCCAGTGCGATGGTGCGTGTTCCGGAAAAGAAGCCCCCGAAACCTACAACAGCCGCGTGGAAGCCGCTATCGAAAGCCTGCGCTACAGGCACGAGAACTTCCTGATCGTCGGAAACGGCCGAAATCCCGATGAGGACTCGGTGGTGCAGGTGGAAAACGGCAAATACAAGGGATTCGGTTTCGTGGACCGGGAGTTCGCCGGCGATGGCATCGATACGCTGATCGATGCCGTGGAGCCGCGCATGGACAATCGCGACGTGCAGCGTATCCTTCGGCACTTCCTGAATCAGGGAAAGACCCGGAAAATAATCCCCTACTGATGCGCGGGCTGACCCTTCTCCTGCTTACCGGAATTTCCACCCTGTGCAGCTTCTCCGGCATCGCACAGTTACGGCTGACCGATCTGGACGGCCGTCCGTTGGAATTCAGGACGGCCAATCCCGGACAGCACCAGGTCATCGTATTCCTGTTGACAGACTGTCCGGCCTGCCAATCCTATACCAGACCGTTAAAAGAGTTGAGCCGCACCTACGGAAAGAAAGGCATCACCTTCTGTGGCATTTTTCCCGGCCACTATCAGACATGGGAGGAAATGAAGGAATTCCGTCGCATCTACCGGATCGACTTCCCGCTCTTCGCCGACCCTGACAACTCGCTGGTCCGAAGGCTGCAGGCCACCACCGCACCGCAGGTCTTCGTGCTCGACCCTTCGGGAAATACCGTTTATTCCGGGCGCATCGACGACTGGATGTACGCCGTCGGCAAGAAGCGGGCGGTGATCACGCGTCACGAGCTGCGGTCAGCTCTAGAAGCCGTTATCGCAGGCAAGAAACCCGATCCCTCCCAAACCGTTCCCATCGGATGCATCATCGAGTGATACTGCCGGTCCTGATTGCCGGGTTGCTCGCGGCTTGCAGCGGGAACCGGAGCGATGATGTAACCTATCACGGCGATATCGCCCCCATTCTGTTGCGCAGCTGCACTCCGTGCCACCGGCCCGGATCGGCAGGACCGTTCAACCTGCTGACCTACGAAGATGCCGTCCGGCATGCGGGCACGATCGCACTGACCGTAAAATCAGGTTTCATGCCTCCGTGGCCGGCAGACCCTTCATATGTACACTTCAAGGATGAAAAAGTACTGACGAATGAGGAGATCGGACTGATCACACGATGGGTGGAGAACGGCACGCCCGAGGGTGATAGAGCCGGTGCGGACGCATCGCCCACTGAATCAGTGGTGACTTCTCCCGGAAAACCGGACCTGACCGTAACGCTGCGTCGTCCTTTTAACATACCGGGGGATAATACCGACCGTTTCATGATGATGAAAGTGCCGGTGGAACTGCTGAAAGATACTTTCGTCCGGCTGATCGAGATCGTCCCGGGTAACAGCAAACTGGTACATCACATCAACGGACATCTGGTACAGTACGCACCCGGCAAGAAGAAGTCACTGCTTGGCGGTACTGATGCGGTCGATGCAGAGAAGACGGATAAGGCGGATGCCTACCGTTTGCTGGACCTTTCCAACGACGACGGTTCCTATCCGATGCTGACTCCCTCCGTCACCAACTACCTGCCGGGCGTGGAACCGGTCTTCTATCCCGAAGGTATCGGCGGCTACCGGCTCAGCCGTCAGTCTTTACTGCTGCTGGACAACATCCATTACGGGCCCTCTCCGGTCGATACCTCCGATCTGACTTCCTTCAATTTCTACTTCATGCCCAATCCGCCGGTGCGACCGACCCGTGAATTCATCCTCGGCACCTCGGGCATCTCCCCGATCGTTCCGCCGCTGGTCATTCCGCCCGGCGAACGAAAGCTTTTCACAACGAGGTATACGCTGCCGGAGGACATCTCCCTGCTGACCGTGAATCCCCACATGCATCTGCTGGGTGCATCATTCAAAGCCTACGCTCTGACAGCCGGCGGCGATACCGTACGACTGATCAGCATTCCGAAATGGGATTTCCGTTGGCAATACTTCTATACATATCCGAAACCGGTACATCTTCCTGCCGGCACTGTCCTGATAGCCGAGGGATTGTATGATAATACGGTGAACAACCCGCTCAACCCCTTCCACCCGCCACGCACGATATCGGAACGGGAAGGCAGCATGCGGACGACAGACGAGATGTTCCAGCTGATCTGCACCTATCTTCCGTACCGTGAAGGCGACGAAGAGATACGTTTAGACCGCACTTTAAAGCATGACGACTGAAAATAAATTCCTGCTCCGCGAGCCTGTCACCGAACAGGAATGGGACGACTATTACCGGATACGTTACGAAGTCCTTCGGAAACCGTGGAACCAGCCCTTCTCCTCCACGAAGGACGAAGCAGAAGATATTTCCTTCCATCTGCTGCTGACGGATCCTGAAGGGAGACCGGCCGGAGCGGGCAGGTTGCAGTTCAACTCCGCTTCACAGGGACAGATCCGTTCCATGGCGGTACGGGAAGACTTGCGCGGAACCGGCTGGGGAAGCACGATCCTCAAGCGACTGGAACAGGAAGCAGCAGACAGAGGAATGACGGAGATCGTTCTGGATGCGCGCATCGGCGCAGTGCACTTCTACGAAAACGCCGGTTACACGGTAACCGGCGATTCCTATTTACTCTTTGGGGAGATTCCGCACAAGGCGATGCGGAAGCGATTGTAAAATGAATCAGTCTTCGATGGTTGCAGTCAAAGAGGGATCAAGTACATAAGTGCCACTTAAACTGAAAGTGATGTTCAAATCCAATTTATTGATCACATGACTTTTTAAAGATGTTCTTCCGGAAAGGCTGCAGCTAATATTTTTCTTAGTCGTGATTAGATTTTGACCGTAACTAACTCCGACAGTACCTGGGTCGGGGAAATTTAGCTCTACCTTGGATATGCTTCCGACCGGAACTTCAAGCTCATACATATCATTAAATTGAGTACTGCTCATATGTAATGGATGAGAAATCGCATCAAGCTTCATCGGCTCGCCTTTCTCATTATAAATAATGACCTCATATTTATTGATATCATATGAATTTGAGTTTGCACCCGAGCACGGAGGAACAGTAATATCTACATGCAAATTGTTATAGGCGCTTTCATTCTTACAGGAGAAAAAATTAAAAACCAATAGAATCAAATAGGTCCGAAATACGATGTTGAACTTTTTCATTGTGCGTGGGATTAATAACGGTTAAACAAGGAATGACACTCTAAAGAACAGACTCAAAAACACTTCAACTTTAGAGCAAACATTCTGTTTACACAATGAAGGAAAATAATGCGAAAAAGAATTGAATTCGACGAAAGTCGGGGTCTCAGACCTTAAAACTGTATTCTCTCGGATAAATTACCAAGGCAACACGAATAATCACCGGAATCCATGAACGCGGCGAGGATCCGACGAACTGCGATCTGCTTTACTGAAAAGAAGCCGATACTACCGGCTTCAGACGATAGCTTCCGTTGCCTTGCTGCAGCACGGACTCGTCTGCATCGAAGTCCAACAGCAACCGGCAGACGGAATTGGGCGGAAGTAGGGTATCCACGTTGCACTTGAGGCCGCTCTCGTCCTGAGAGCTGAGGGACAGCGGGTAGCGGACACCTCCTGTGTAGACACAGTTCGAATCAGCCAAAACCAGACGTACCTGCGAGATCCGGCCCGCAGGAATTACCTGCGGAGCAGTAATCATGGTATCCACGCCGTTCTGCAAGGACAACAGATCGTAGAACCCGGTGTCGGTAGGCAGCGATTGCCAGCCGCCGGCATCCGTATGCACCTGCACTCCGACCACCTTCACGATGACCGAATCATACGGACCGGGTGCATCAGTGAGTCGGACTTCGAGGGTGAGATATCCGTCATCGGAGCGGTCAAGACAACCCGAAAGAAATCCCGAAGCAGGGATTAGACAGATCAAAAGGAGTCTTTTAAAAGTAATCATATTGAAAGATAGGGATGGAATCTGTTAAAATCATGAAAGCACTTACAGCTACCGACCGCGCCGGACATCAGGCATACGCCTTCTTCAGCGTGAACGTGAAAGTGGTCCCGATCCCGTAGGAGCTTCTCACGTTGATGTTCTGCTTGTGCGCCTCGATGAGGTGCTTGACAATGGCCAGACCGAGACCGGTTCCGCCCTGCTCCCGCGAACGGCTCTTGTCAACACGATAGAATCGCTCAAAGATCCGGGAGAGGTCCTGCGGTTGTATGCCGATTCCCGTGTCCGTGATCTCGACCAATATGTTCTCGTCCATGTCGTAGAAACCGACCATGGTGCTGCCGTTCTGCTTGCCGTATTTGATGGAATTGACGACCAGATTGACCAGCACCTGCCGGATGCGGTCCTTGTCGGCATACACATATACGGGATCTTCGCTGCCCTCCTTGAAACCGAGCCGGATCTTTTTCTCCTTGCTGCGTAGTTCCAGGGAATCGAATACGTCCTTCACCAGGTCATGGATGTCGAAGGATCGCTGGTCGAGACTCATCTCTCCGCTCTCCAGTTTCGATATCGCCTCGAGGTCGTCCACGATCATGCAAAGCCGGTCCACGGAGCGCGCCGCCCGCTGCAGGTAATGGACGTTGACCTCGGGATCATCAATGCCCCCCTCCAGCAACGTGTGGATGTATCCCTGAATGCTGAAAAGTGGGGTCTTGAGTTCGTGCGACACGTTTCCGAGGTACTCCTTGCGGAAATTCTCCATCCGCTTAAGCTCCGCGATCTGCTTCGACTGGTCTTCCTGCCAGGAGACCACCTCCTTGTTCACGTTGCCGATGATATCCTCCGAAAGATCGATGCGCTCGATAGCCTTCGCCTTCGAATCCTTGAAGACGGAAATGGTCTTGTAGATGAGTTTGATCTTGCGGTAGATGAACACTTCCAACAGGTACTGGAAAATGAGAAATGTCGCCAGAAAGGATACGACGAAGACCAGCGGCATCGACACCCAGTTCTTCTGCAGGAAGCCGGAGAAACCGGTCAGGAATTCGACGGACACCACGATGACCGACGTGACAAGTGCTGCGAGCAGCGCCAATATTCGGGGTGTCGGATTCTTCAGCATGGTACCTGAGAGTTGTTCGGGGAGATCAGAAGTCGAATTTATAACCGATGCCCTTCACGGTCTTGATGAGCTCCTCTCCTAGTTTCTCACGCAATTTCCGGATGTGGACGTCGATGGTACGGTCGCCGACCACCACCTCGTTGCCCCATACACGCTCAAGGATCTCATCGCGCGTAAAGACCTTGCCGGGCTTTGAAACCAGCAACGAAAGCAACTCGAACTCCTTGCGCGGAAGTTCCAGTCGCTGTCCGGCCTTCTCCACGACATAGCGCTCGCGGTCGATGGAAAGCTCTCCGACGACGACCGGCAAAGAACCCGCAACCGCGGCCGGTCCGCCGGCGACTGAACGGCGTAACAGCGCATTGATCCTTGAAACGAACACCCGCGGCTTGATGGGTTTGGTGATATAATCGTCTGCACCCACGTCGAACCCGGCGATCTGGGAATAATCCTCGTTACGTGCAGTCAGGAAGGCGATGACCGTATCTTTCAGCTCCCGGTCTTCACGAAGGATCCTGCAGGTTTCAATACCGTCCATTTCCGGCATCATTATGTCCAGGATGATCAGGTCCGGCCGCTCGGCACGTGCAAGGGCAAGTGCTTCTTTTCCGTTATGCGCGGTGAGCACCTTGAACCCTTCCTTGGCGAGGTTGTACTGCATGAACTCCAGGATATCCGGCTCATCGTCGACCAATAATATCTTCTTCTGCATGGAAAACTGTTTGGAGTTCAAGGTAGGCGGTGCCGGAATCGGGATTGTTAAGCGAATGTAAAGAAAAGATTACGGCGCAGTGAACGCTTACGGGATAAGCGCCTCCTTCATGGCCCGGATACGAGGGTTATTCGGATCGAGCCGGGCGGCACGCTCCAGGTATCTGCGTGCCGCATAGCGGTCACCTTTCAGTACGCACGTTCCCGTCTTGTTGATCAGCGCCTGCACATGATCCGGATCCAGCGCCAGTGCCCGTTCGTAAAGGCTGTCTGCAGCAGCGAGATCCTGCCGTGAAGTGAGAAGCAGGTACCCGTAGTTCACGAGCGCGGTAACGTCGTCCGGCACTTCGTTGAGCAGAAATCGATACTGCTCCACGGCCTCGTCAGGTCTTCCGATGCTCTCCAGCGCCGAAGCGAACTTGTTACGGAAAGCCGCTTGGAAAGGAAGCAGCCGGACTGCTTCGCGGTAATGGTAAATCGCAGCGTCGATATCCCCTGTCTTCTGGTAGGATTCCGCTATCCGGTAGCAGGTCCAGGATCGTTCCGGGATGTCAGCTGCGGAGGCATCCGTCTTCAGCCGGGCGAATTTTGAGCTAAGTAGGATCACTTCCCTGTAATCCTCCGACAGGAATCCGAGCCGTACCAGCGCATCATACCTGTCAACGAACTCGCTGTCATCAGCCGGCTCCAGGTAGTGGCGCGCAGAATCAAGGAAAGACCTGTCGTGAACGAACTTCTCGTAATGGTTGAGGTAGGCAATGCCCCGCGAACGGCGGTCCGCATCGGGACGGTTAATGCAGGCCAGCGTCACAAACTGCCGCACTTCGTGTTTATACTTCGGCGTGACCGGTCGACGGATCAGATGATCTGTCACAGTGACATGCGGTATGTCAATGGTATTGTTCTTCGGCATGTGGCAACTGACACAATCATCACCTGACTTCTTACGCAGCTGAAAGTCCCCGGTACAAACGAGCGAGGATGACGCGATGCCGCCGGCAGAAGGTCGTCCGGTATGACACCGGTTACAGGCATCGTTGAAAGTCTCCCGTCCGGTTTCTTTCACACTCACGTGCGGATTGTGGCAGGTGACGCACGTCATCGCATTGCGGTAAGGACGTAAGGCTTTCGCACCCTGGCCGGCCTTCTCCGAGATCGATTTGGAGCGTACGAAACAGGCACTGAGTTTCATCCGCTCCGCATGCGAGGCCATGATATGCTCGTCCTCCTGCCCTTTGTATACCGGCATGTAAACGTCCATGACGTCCGACAGGCGCATGCCCGGCCGGAAATCAACGAAGGATTTGTTCTTGGCCAGGACGGAATTACCTTGAATGTGACAGCGCTGGCAAATATCCAGCTGAAGGTCCACCGGCAGCTTGGCAGGATTCACGATCGAGTAATCGACGGCTACGGCTGTATCCACTATTTCCCCCTGCTGCTTCATGGCTACGTGACGGCTGCCGGGGCCATGGCATCGCTCGCAGTCTATTCCTGAAGGAATATCCGTGTATTTGTTTTCGGAGCCCTCCACGAGACGCGGATATCCGTTGTGGCACGAAATGCATTCCAGCTCGATCCTGCGTGAGAACCGGGAGTTTTTTCCGTGCTCGAATCCGGGCGGAAGGTCCCAGGTGCGCTGTTGCGTATAGAACGTCAACGGCAGCTGATACAGATAACCGTTGACCGATCGGAGGTGCGAATTGGTATGCTGCCCGGAACCGACTATATAGTCGACCTTTTCCGTCCTTTTGTATACGGTATCGCCTGCAGACATCCGGAACTCATCAACCAGGAACTCATCGCCTCGCCAGTAGGGATGGTAGGATAGATTACGGTGTACGTCCCGGACGACGGATACCGAACCGAAGTCAGCTGCAGATTTAAGCCGGGAAGCCGGAGCAAAGGAACGGCCCATACCGGTCCGGATATAAGTTTCGTAAATGCCTGAGTGACATTGGCGGCAGGTATTCATGCCGACATATGTGACACCGATATCAAGGGATGCATAGCCGTCAGGGCTGACATTTCTGTTGCTGTCCCCGGAGCGGCAGGACACTGCGAAGAGAAACAGCGTCAGCAGACCTAAATAGCTGTAAGGCGAGGAACCGGTGCGGCGCATGCGACAAGGCCGGTCACTTCCGGACCAGCTGCATGGTATATTCGTCGATGTAACGGCCATTCTCATAGACCCAGTCCTGTTTAAGGCCGGTGACCTCGAATCCGCTCTTCTTGAAAAGCGCAATGCTGCTTTCATTGTCCACCCGGACATTGCAATACAACTGATGCAGATCCAGCACCTGGAAGGAGTATTCCACCACCAAATGAAGCGCTTCAGTAGCATAGCCCTTGCCGCGGTCTGCGCGGTCAGCGATCAGGATACCGAGGCCGGCTTTACGGTTGCGCGGATCGAATTCGAAGAGGTCCACGCAACCTACTGCCTTGGGCTCATCGGGTTCTTCCGCATCGCTGATGTATTTCAGGTCGATCATGAGCCGCAGCTGCTTGTTGGTATAGATGTCCTGATGCGCCTGGTTGACGAATTCCTCAAGTACATACCGGGAGAACGGAGCCATTGTTCCGCTGACACTCCAGATCGAAGAGTCGTTCTCCCACCGATAAAGTCGGTTGAGGTCGGTCGGTTCAAGGGCACGCAGCCGAATCAGTTCGCCGGTCAATAACATACGCTGTGCAAGTATCCGGAGGTAAAAGTAGGAAGCGGGAGCGAAATCGGCACTGTCAGTGCACGGACTTATACACGCATCGCTGTATAAAAAAGCATCAAAGCGTGATGCTTCCGTCGAATACGTGTACGGCAGGTCCTTCGAGGCGGACTTCGGTGAAGCCGTCGCCTTTGCGGGTGAATTTGACACGCAGGTCCCCTCCCCGAGTCCGTACCGAACATTCCCCGGCCTCCCCGGAAATCCACCCGCGGTCGGCGGCCACCAGGGCCGCGGCAGTGACTCCTGTACCGCAGGACAAGGTCTCGTCCTCGACACCACGCTCGAAAGTGCGTACGAAGATCCCGTCGTCAGAAGTCTCCACGAAATTTACGTTGGCACCTTCGGAAAGGAAGGGTCCTGACTGACGAATCGCACGGCCGTGCCGGTATACATCATAATCCGCAAGTCCTTCGACCGGCACTACGACATGGGGCGAACCCGTATCCGTGAAGATCTTTCCGCCGCGTTCCGTGACTGCGGCCACATCCTTCATACCCAGACTGACCGTACCGTCCGCAAGCAGATGGGACTCGTGCGGTCCGTCTGCCGCAAGAAATCGGAAATGCGTACCCTCGATCCCGCATCGAACTGCAAAAGCGGTGATACAGCGTCCGCCATTGCCGCACATGGAGCTCAGCCCCCCGTCCGAATTAAAGTAGACCATGCGGAAATCGAAACCTGTTTCGTCGCAGAGGAGAATGAGTCCATCGGCACCGATACCGTAGCGCCGGTCGCACAGTGCAGCGATCTGTTCCCGCGACAGCGCGGGGACGGAGCTCCTTGCATCCACCAGGATGAAATCATTTCCGCAGCCTTGGTATTTGCTGAAATGCAGTGTCATTTGCAGAGTGAAGCGATTTCCGGATCCTTGGAGGGCGAATAGGACTGAAAGTCGCCGGAGGGAGACAATTCATAAAGCTCTTCGCCGTTCCTGAGAAATAATTTTTTATCGACCTGAAACAACCTGACCGCATCCGGCAGGTCAATGCCGTACAATTGCAACAGGTTTCCGTTCAACCGATAGCCGCGGTACCGCACGGGAGAAAGCCAGAACTCGACATCCATCTTCCCGGCAGGATGTTCATCATCGACAAGTCCGGCGCCCGGGTTCAGTTTCCGTGCGGCGGACTCGGCCATGGAAGCAGGTTTCGGATCACCGGTTCGGGCCACGGATCGCGGAGTCATTTCCATCGAAACCAGCAGCTGGTCCTTGCGGACCACGATTTCCTCTTCAACTTCCGCGCTAGTTTCGGTGACTAATGCCGAATCGACGGACCTACCCTCCTCAAAGGAAACAAGCGAATCCATCTCCGGAGTTTCAGCAAGCTGTTCCGAGGAAGTGTCTCGGACAGCCGAGCTATCAGCAGCAGGACGTTTCGGATTCTCCTTTGTCAGCCGTATGATCGATCCGACCTTGTTCAGCCATCGGAAGCTGAGGACCGGACGGTCTCCTGCTTTCTCACTGCCAAGGTAACTCCAACCCAGCACGACTACCGTCAGGACGGCAGCGAAACCAAGGATCATCTTCAGGCCGAAGGGCATTAATGATTTGCGATAACCGAGGGATTTGACGATTTCACCGGCCAGCTCTTCATCTGCGGCCTGACGAACTCCGGCGACCGTCCATTCGCGCAGCGTCATGCGCTTTCGGAGGCCCTCATCGTCGGACAAGCGGATTTCGAAAGCGGAGCGCTCACTGCCGGTAAGCGTACCGTCAATGAACCGGTCCGCGGACCGGCAATCCTCCGTGCTGAACACCGACAAAGGACTTCCATACTCCAGAAGCCGGGCCTGCAGGATGTGTTCCAGGTTATCGAGCGCTTTATACAGTTCGGCTTCTGCAATGACAGCGTTTCCGAAGCCGATGCGTTCGGCTAATTGCTCGAAATTCAATCGGTCAGCATATCTGCCGGAAAGCAGCCTCCTCCTGTCCTCATCAAGAATGGAAAAACAGCGTGCAGCCGCTTCTATACGCTCCTCGGTCGCTTCGGTGGCGGGGTCTGCGGCGGCTGTCCGCTTGAGATCACGGACGTAGTTGCGAAGGACGTTTGCAAGGAACTCGCGGACTTCCAAATGACCGGGCAGCTGCTTTTGCTGAAGTTCACGAAGCATCCTTACCACAGCCTCGGCAAAGATGGACGGGGTGTCTGCATCGCGGAAGCCTTTGCTGCGCAACCAGCGGCGGGAGGTCTGGAAATAGCGACTGCCGAGATAAAACAATATCTCGCGTGAGCCGTTTCTCAGACCATAGCGGAGTTCTTGATCGGAATACCTTGACATGTAAAAACCGAATTGCAAGGTAATTCAATTAAGTGTGCTGACAGCCCGTCGGTCCTGCAATCGTTGAACGGCACTTCGTGAAAAAATGGCAGTGCTTTTAACCCATTTTAACGAAGGCATAACCGAAATTAACCACACGGTTCACAGAGGCTTCATCCTGTCAGGAAGAACTTTGATGGCACAATAATTGAACAGAAATCAACGTAATATACTTCAAGCGCTATGAATCAGCAGATGAAAAAAATCGCAGGAATCCTTGTTTTGACTGTGGCCGGCGGTTATCTCGGTGCCTTGTTGGCCGTGCATCCTTCCACCTACCCTGTTTCGGCCAGAAATGAAGCTGCTCCGGTCGTGCGTACTTCCCTTCCCGGTACGACTGACGGTACATTTCCCGATTTCACGGTTGCAGCCGAAAAAACAGTGCATGCTGTCGTCCATGTGAAGACTTCCTACGCTCCGCGAGTCAACGCCTTTGACCCGTTCGGATTCTGGGGACGTCCCATTCAGGCTCCTCCGCAGCAATCTTCCGGTTCTGGCGTCATCATCACGGACGACGGCTATATCATCACCAACAATCATGTCGTAGAAGACGCCGACAAGGTGGAAATCACCCTGAACGACAACCGGACGTTCTCTGCCAAGATTGTCGGAAGCGACCCAAGTACTGATTTGGCCTTGCTTAAAATCGACGAGAAGAATCTTCCTTTCATCGCTTACGGTAATTCGGACGAACTCAAAGTCGGCGAATGGGTGTTGGCCGTTGGAAATCCGTTCAACCTGACCTCTACCGTCACGGCCGGTATCGTAAGCGCAAAGGGACGTAACATCGGCATCCTTCCCGACCAATATAAGATAGAATCCTTCATTCAGACCGATGCAGCGGTGAATCCCGGCAACAGCGGCGGCGCCCTTGTGAACACACGCGGAGAGCTGGTCGGCATCAATTCGGCCATCGCCTCCAACACGGGCTCCTACACCGGATATTCTTTTGCGATCCCGGTCAACCTGGTACGCAAAGTCGTGGACGATCTTGCGGAATTCGGGAACGTGCAACGCGGTTTCATCGGCGTCAGCATCCGGGACCTTGATTCGAAGCTTGCCGAGGAGAAAGGACTCAAAGTCAGCCGCGGCGTATATGTGGCCGGGCTTACGGAGGGCGGATCAGCCGCCCGGGCAGGTATCGAAGAAGGGGATGTCATCGTCAAGGTCGGTAATGTGACTGTCAATTCCACCCCTGAGCTGCAGGAGCAGATCGGACGTTTCCGTCCCGGCGACAAGGTGAACGTCACTGTGCAACGTTCGGGAAAGGAACAGGTATTCGCCGTAGTGTTACGGAACAAGGACGGAGCCACTGAGATCGTCCGGCAGGAAGAAACCGTCAACCTGCTCGGCGCGACCTTCGAGACGGCGGGTAAGGAGGAGCAGGCACGGCTTGGGCTGCGCGGAGGCGTGAAAGTAACTGAGCTGTCTGCCGGCAAACTGATGAGTGCCGGTATCCGGGAAGGCTTCATCATCACCACCATCGACAAGAAGCCGGTTTATACCAAGGAAGACCTGAACAACGTCCTTAAAAGCAAACAGGGCGGAGTGCTGATCGAAGGGGTCTACCCCGGCGGACAGAAGGCTTACTACGGCTTCGGCATCTAAAAACCTGTAAATATTATGAAAAACAGCCTTTTTTATTAACAAATGGGGTAAGTTTTGAACCTGCGCTTGACAGCTCCTTGCTTGGCCTCACCCAAAAGATTAGCTTTGCGCGCAAGTCGAAACGGCCACTTTTCTTTCTGAATCGGCTTTTTTCAATACACTAAACCAGACATGAGACAGTTAAAAATCACTAAATCCATCACGAACCGCGAAAGCCAGTCGCTGGAGAAATATCTCCAGGAGATCGGTCGCGAGGAGTTGATTACGGCTGAAGAGGAAGTGCGCCTGGCCCGGCTCATCAAGCAGGGCGACCAGAATGCACTCGACCGACTGACCAAGGCCAACCTCCGTTTCGTGGTGTCCGTTTCGAAGCAATATCAGAACCAAGGATTGAGCCTCCCTGACCTCATCAATGAGGGCAATCTCGGCCTTATCAAAGCTGCAAAACGCTTTGACGAGACCCGCGGCTTCAAATTCATCTCCTACGCCGTCTGGTGGATCCGTCAGTCGATCCTTCAGGCATTGGCGGAGCAGTCGCGTATCGTACGTCTTCCGCTCAACCAGGTCGGCTCCCTGAACAAGATTGCGAAAGCCTACTCCAAGCTGGAGCAGGAGTACGAACGTGAACCTTCGCCGGAGGAACTGGCCAAGGTCCTCGACCTTCCTACCGAGAAGATCTCCGACACGATGCGGGTCAGCGGCAAGCACGTCTCCATGGATGCTCCTTTCGTACAGGGCGAGGACAACAGCCTGATCGACGTCATCGAAAACCAGGACTCCCCGCGTGCCGACAGCACCCTTATGAACGAGTCGCTGCAGAAAGAGATCGACCGCTCACTGAGCACCCTCACGGAGCGGGAGCGGGAGGTTATCCGGCTCTTCTTCGGGATTGGCATGGCACACGGCCTTACGCTGGAAGAGATCGGCGCCAAGTTCGACCTCACCCGCGAGCGTGTACGTCAGATCAAGGAAAAAGCCATCCGCAGGCTGCGGCACAAGTCCCGCAGCCGGTTGTTGAAGGCCTATCTTGGCTGACCGGCTTCGGAACAAAAAGACCCTGCGAACAGCTTTCAACCCCATGAAAGCTGTTCGTTTTTAAACCACTTCCTTCAAGAAACAGTTAAAACACTTCCATCCATTTTACCATGAGCACTACCCTCTCCAACGACCTGAAAGGAAAGTATGAACAGGAACTCGCCGGTTGGATTGAAATGGAGAAAGCGGCCATCAAGCTGATCCACATCACAGGCAGCCTGTGGTTCGACCGCTCCGTGGAGATCGTCCTTTTCCGAAACCAGCTGGTCGACCGCAGCGCCAGCGAAATCCTCCACCTGCACCAGTATGCGAAGGAATTCGTGAAGAAGCCGATCAACGTGCTCGACACGCTGTCGATCGCAGAGGCAATGTACGCCATGGACCTTGCCCCTTCACGTATCGACATCGGTCGTCTCGCCAACGAGTGGCTGGCTGAAAAAGCGAATTACAAAAGCGTATCCGACTTCGTCGGCGACAAGCTGAAAGGGTTCATCGGCAAGGAGAAGAAGAACATCATTCCGCGAGACGTAGTGCTCTACGGTTTCGGACGTATAGGACGTCTGCTCGCGCGCGAACTCATTTCCCAGGCAGGTAAAGGTGAGCAGCTTCGCCTACGTGCCGTGGTGACTCGCTCCGGCGGCGCCGAAGAACTCACCAAGCGCGCCGACTTGCTACGAAACGATTCCGTACACGGCGCCTTTCCGGGTACTGTCATCGAAGATCCCGCCAATGAAGCGCTGATCGTGAACGGTCATACCGTACGCATGATCGCCGCAAGCGATCCCTCTAACATAGACTATACCGCCTATGGCATCAACGACGCACTGGTCATCGATAATACCGGTGTGGTCCGCGACCGCGAAGGCCTTAGCAAACACCTCAAGTCAAAAGGGGTCAGCAAGGTGCTGCTTACCGCCCCCGGGAAAGGCGATGTACCCAATACCGTATACGGCGTCAATCAGGAGGCTTTCGACCACCACAAGGAGACCGTCTTTTCGGCCGCGTCCTGCACCACGAACGCTATCGTTCCCGTTCTGGCCGTGGTGGACAAGGCGTTGGGCATCGAACGGGGACATATCGAGACGATACACTCCTATACGAACGACCAGAACCTGCTGGACAACTACCACAAGAAATACCGCCGAGGACGTTCCGCTGCGCTGAACATGGTCATCACGGAAACCGGAGCGGACAAGGCGGTAGCCAAGGTCCTTCCGCATTTGTCCGGAAAACTCACCGGAAATGCAGTACGTGTACCTACCCCGGACGTCTCCCTCGCAATCCTGAATCTTTCGCTGAAGAAAGACACGACCAAGGAAGGGATCAACGAAGTACTTCGGAATGCCGCTTTACAGGGCGACCTGGTGGAACAGATCCAATATGCGGTCTCCAATGAACTTGTATCCACAGACCTTGTCGGCAATCCCTGTGCATCCATCTTCGACAGTCAGGCGACCATCGTCTCCAAGGACAGCAAGAGCGTAGTGCTGTACGTCTGGTATGACAACGAATACGGTTACAGCCGTCAGGTGATCCGCTATGCCAAGTACCTCGCGGACGTGATCAGATTGAGGTATTACTAAGGAGGTGCGAGTTGCGGGATGCGAGGTGCGGAGCTGCGTGCCTTAACCGGATACTGAAAACCGGAAACCTCCTACCGGCTACCCCACTCGTTCAGTGACATACGGTAGTCGAGACCGCTGACGACAAGTCCGTTCCGCTTTCCAAGATCCAATCGGGATTTGAAAACGAGACCGATTCCGGATGCATATACCTCACGTCCGTATTTCCGTTCCACGAAGTTGTCATCGTCCCGCTGGAATACGGTGGCGACGGAGTCGAATGTAATTGAGCCTATCGAATACGGCTGGTCGAGCGAGAGGTAATAGCAGGGCTCTTCCTCGAGGATGTTTCCGGCATTGGCATCCCACACCGTCTGCAAATTAGCCGGCACGGCCAGCTTATGGTAGACAATGTTGTCTTCCGTGGAATAAGCCCCCGAGGCAATCAGCTTCTGCGTCCATACCGACATAAGCGTCCAAGCGGAAACGGTATCGGTTCGCCGGTACCGCACGATCAGTTGCGTGGTATCACCTGCAGCATCGATGAAGGAGGAATCAATCACCTCCATCACCTGGAAGCTGTACGTATATACGGAATCGTCGTTGTTGTTGTCGTTCTCGGCATGAACCACGGAGTCGACGTCGTAGATACGATAGAGACCTTGGCGCACCGGGAAATACGGAAAGGGAGCAGCCTCAGGGATGACATATTCCTCCCTGCAGCCGGTCAGCAGCAGGACCGACAGGAAAATTACAGGAACACCGATCCGGTACTTTTTGCTCATAGGTTCAGGAGACGTTCTCCTTGTCGATGAATCCGCCGCCGATCACATCATCATCTTCGTAGAAGACGGCGCTTTGGCCGGGGGTGACTGCGGATACAGGCGCATGAAAGACAACCTTTACCTTGTCTCCTACAGCCTGTATCGTCCCGGCGGTTCCGCGGTCCTTGTAGCGGATACGGGTTACCGCCTCCAAGGGTTCCTCCAAAGAGGAGTATTTCACTAGGTTGACGTCCTTCACCCACATTTCCTGGCGCTGCAAATCACTTTCATCGCCAAGTACGACAGTATTTGTTTTAGGCTGTATATCAACTACATATGCAGGTTTTCCTAAAGCAATTTCCAGTCCCTTCCGTTGTCCGATCGTATAAAACGGATAGCCTTTGTGACGGCCCAGAAACTCCCCTTTCGTATTCACGAAGGCCCCGTTTGCGAGACGGTCTTCCAGATCCGTCACCTGGCGCTTCAAGAACGACCGGTAATCGTTGTCAGGTATGAAACAGATCTCGTAACTCTCCGGCTTGTTGGCAAGGTCATGAAAACCCATCCGAGAGGCCATGTCCCGGATTTCGGTCTTATGGTAGCTGCCGACCGGAAAAATGGTCCTTGACAGACATTCCTGGGTGACTCCCCATAATACGTAACTCTGGTCCTTCCAGCTGTCTTTCCCTTTGCTGATGACGAAACGGCCATTCTCTTCCCGGACGTTCGCATAATGTCCGGTGGCGATGAATTCACAGTCGAGCCGATCGGCGCGCTTGAGGAGCGCTTCCCATTTGATGTGCGTATTGCATTTGACACAGGGATTCGGTGTCCTTCCGGCCAGATATTCACTCACGAAGTCATTGATGACGTGGTCGCCGAACTCCTCGCGAATGTCAAGGATATAATGCGGAAATCCCTTATCGACCGCGATGGAGCGCGCATCGTTGATGGAATCCAGCGAGCAACAGCCCGTTTCCTTTTTCGATCCTCCGGAAGTGGCGTAGTCCCACGTCTTCATGGTGAGACCGACCACCTCGTAGCCTTGCTCATGGAGCAGCATGGCGGAAACCGAGGAATCGATTCCTCCACTCATGGCGACTAACACTCTTCCGTTTTTTGACACGAGTAAAATGCTGGGATTTAAGTGATTATCCCTAGTGCAAAGATACGCTATTCTTTCGAGTCCACCTCGATCGGCGTATCCGGCTCGAATACAGGGTTGACGGCATCTCCGTGCTTATACTCCTCTCTGGCCTCCTCCTTTCCGTTCGTGTCATACCGGATCCAGGCACCTTCTTTCAGTCCGTCGACGTAGACACCTTGCTGCCAGACCTTGCCGTTTGGATGAAAGATTCGAACCGTTCCTTCGAAACCACCGTCCCTCATCTTGCCTTCGATCTTCAGTGTTCCTGACGCAAAATACTCGACATACGGACCTTCCATTTTTCCCCCTTTGAAGTTGACGGAACGCGCCGGTTTCCCATCCGGATAATAATCCGTGGAAACACCCTCCTTGCGACCTTTCACGTACCGCTCTGTCGCAGTGAGAACACCCTTCTCGTCAAACAAATTCCAGACGCTGTCCCTTTCCTGTCGCACATACCTGCCTCTCCCGATAACGGTTCCGGTCTCACTGTAAAGGGAAGCATCACTCACCTCGGTCGTGCCACGAAAAACAAGCCTGGACTGGACCTTGCCCGAAGGATAGTAGGTGATGAATTCTCCTACCCGTTTGCCGTCCTTGTACCGACTGATGGAGAAAAGCGTATCGGTACGATAGTATCTTTTCCAGACCCCCTGCTTGAGCCCTTTCTTATCGACACGGTTGATGGTATCGCCCTTGAACACCTGATACGTCTGTGCCTGCACTGCAGGCAGTATGAAAGTACAGGAGAGCGCTACGCTGAACAATAACCTCTTCATGCTGTCAAAGATAAGGAGTGGTGAAGAGAACCCGATGCCTTTCAAAGGATTTGATTCCGTCAAAATTTCTTTACATTGCGGCAAACAAAACGGCTTTCTTATGAGCACCAACACCGTAGAGAAAGGCCACCCGAAAGGCCTGTACATCCTGTTTATAACCGAAATGTGGGAGCGCTTCAGCTATTACGGCATGCGCGCGCTGTTCGTCTTGTTCCTCACCAAGGGGCTGCTGATGAGCGGCAAGGACGCATCGAACATCTACGGAAGTTATACCGGACTCGTCTACCTTACACCCCTCATCGGGGGGTACGTCTCTGACCGCTACTGGGGCAACCGCCGCAGCATTTTCGTCGGCGGTATCCTGATGGCCATCGGCCAGTTCCTGATGTTCATGAGCGGTAATTCCCTGGACACCCCGATGGCCATGAACTTCATGATCGCAGGACTGACATTCCTGATCATCGGTAACGGCTTCTTCAAACCTAACATCTCCACGATGGTCGGACAACTGTATCCCAAAGGCGACAACCGGGTGGATGCCGCATTCACCATCTTCTACATGGGTATCAACCTCGGAGCATTGATCGCTCCGCTCGTATGCGGATTTTTCGGGGATACGAATGATCGTATGGATTTCAAATGGGGATTTCTTGCGGCCGGAGTAGGGATGGTGATCAGCGTCATCTTCTTCGAGCTTACCAAGAACAGACACATCGTCGATCCTCAGGGCAAACCGGTCGGAATGCCGCCCAGCCACTACCAATCCCAAAAAGCGGAAAAGAAAGCCGAAGGTCCACCGACCAACATGGGAAAGATCCTGGTTGTTTTGGGCGTAGCCGCGGCCTTGATCTACGTTTTTCACGAGATCATGGGGCTGGATATCTTCGGCGCACTCATTTTCTCCTCCTCCATTGCCGTACCTGCTCTGATCATCACCGATAGCTCCCTGACTTCCGAGGAGAAGTCACGCATCTGGGTGATATTCATCCTGGCATTTTTCGTGATCTTCTTCTGGAGTGCTTTCGAACAGGCCGGCGCCTCGCTGACGATTTTCGCCGACCAGCAGACGGACCGTCATCTGGGCACCTGGGAAATGCCGGCATCCTGGTTCCAATCGGTGAATCCGCTGGGCATCATCATACTTGCTCCCTTGTTCAGTTCCCTTTGGCTTGCGCTGGGCCGAAAAGGCATGGAACCACCTTCCCCTTTGAAGATGGCGATGGGTCTGGTCCTGCTGTGTCTCGGATATATCGTGATCGCCGCAGGAGTAAAAGGCGCGGATACCTCCGTGAAAATATCCATGTGGTGGCTGATCGCTCTATATGTCCTGCACACGATGGGTGAATTGTGCCTCTCGCCCATCGGACTCTCCATGGTATCCAAACTTGCGCCTGCTCGCTTTGCCTCTCTGCTGATGGGCACATGGTTCCTCGCAAACGCAGCCGCAAACAAACTTGCAGGCTCACTGAGCGCGTTGATCCCTCCCGGAGCCGGCGAGGAAGCGGCTGCCGAGGCTCCTGCCGTCTTCATGGGCATCACGATCGACAACCTGTTCACTTTCTTCATGGTATTCATCGTAATGAGCGGAGCGGCCGGCTTGCTGCTGATCGTACTCTACAAGTGGCTGTCGAGGATGATGAAAGGTGTGCATTGATGATGCAGAATGCAGAATGTTAAATGAGTACTGCTCATCAGACGGACCCTGAAACCTGGAATCTAGAACCGGCATTGAACAACTAATTCCCTGAGCAATGCAACTTCGCATTTCGTTCCTGCTACTTCCTCTCCTGTTTGCACTTTACGCATGCGATGCGGGGGCGCAGAAGTCGCACGAAGAGGGCCCGATACATTGGATGAGCCTTCAAGAAGCATTGTCCAAGCAGAAATCCTCTCCAAAGAAGATTTTCATAGACATGTACACCGACTGGTGCGGCTGGTGCAAAAGGTTGGATGCCACCACGTTCAAGGACTCAGCGGTAGCAGCCTACATGAACTCGCATTTCTATCCTGTCAAAATGGACGCGGAAACGAAAGATACGATTGTCTTCAAAGGGACCACCTATCATTTCAAGCCGGAATACAAATCCAACGAGCTGGCTGCCTACCTGCTCAGCGGCCAGATGTCGTACCCGACCGCCGTCTACCTAGACGAGGAGCTGAATGTCATCACCCAGGTCCCCGGGTTCATGACCGGAGAGCAACTATTGCCTATCCTGCGTTTTTTTGCCGAGGACATATACAAAAGCAAGACCTGGGAGGAGTATTCGCGCGGGAAATAATCACCCTATTATCAAAGAGGGCTTGAATTCCCGATAATTTACTTATTTTTGCGGCCCCGCTCCCTCAAAGGAGCGGTTCATGGTGATTGTAGCTCAGTTGGTTAGAGCGCCAGATTGTGGCTCTGGAGGTCGCGGGTTCGAGTCCCGTCTTTCACCCGGTAACAGGCCCGCTGCTTATTTTCAGCGGGCTTTTATCATTTTTCGGGCCGTCTCCAATCCGTAACTTTACCTCACCGTCATGGACAACAAGATCCTGCTGAACGTAGAGGGAATGGATTGCGCCAACTGCGCGACGACCATCACGCGGTCCTTGGAAAAGGCAGGCTTCGGCCATGTGCAGGTCAACTTCGCCACCGGCGAGGTACAGTTCGAGGAAGTACTTTCCGGGAAGACCGATGACGCGATTGAACGGATCGAGGAATTGGGATATCAGGTAGTCGGAAGGTCCGACCGGACCGTCACATCTGCCTCTGAAGAAATCACCAGACATGATCCCGGCAAACCACTTCGAATTAAACTGGCTTTTTGTGCGCTGCTGACTTTGCCGCTCATGGGGCATATGGTCTCCCCTGCCCCGCTGCTTCACGACGCCATTTTCCAACTGGTCCTTTGCACGCCCGTCATGATAGTCGGCTGGCTGCAGTTCGGGCGCAGCGCATGGAAATCCTTGATGGCAGGATTTCCTAACATGGACGTTCTGATCACGATCGGTTCCGGCTCGGCCTATTTTTACAGCCTGTCGGGGACCTTGATGTACCGGGGTTCAGCGACCGTCCATGAGTATATGTTCTATGAAACAGCCGCGAGCATCGTCACCCTCATCTTCGCCGGCAACCTCATCGAACAGCGCGCAGTTCGTCAGACCACTTCTTCCATCCGCTCCCTCACATTGCTTCAACCGGAGACGGCGAAGAAGCTCGTAGCAGAAGAAAACGGAACGGAAAGAATCGAAAGCATCAAGGTGGCGCTGCTCAATACCGGCGACATCGTCCGTGTGAACGAAGGCGACCGTATCCCGGTGGACGGAAAGATCCTTTCAGGATCCGCTTGGATTGACGAGTCGCTGCTGACGGGAGAAAGCATTCCGGTAAGCAGGAAATCCGGAGACCGCACCATCGCCGGCAGCCTGTGTACCGGAGGGTCGCTGGTCATTGAAGTGACGGCTACCGGTAAGGCGACTGCGCTTTCAAGGATCATCGACCTCGTTAAGAACGCTCAGCACGACAAACCTTCCATTCAACGGCTGGGCGACCGGGTCAGTGCGGTATTCGTACCCGCCGTGGTCGTCATATCCCTTGTCACTTTCATCATTTCGAAGGTAATGCTTGCGCTGCCGCTTTCAGAAGCTGTCATGCATGCCGTAGCCGTGCTGGTGATCTCCTGCCCTTGCGCGATGGGTCTGGCCACTCCTACCGCCGTGATGGTAGGTATCGGCCGTGCCGCCCGTAGCGGCGTACTTATCAAAGGAGGAAGCACAGTGGAAGAACTTGCCCGGACGAAGACCGTCGTGTTCGACAAGACCGGCACCCTTACTAACGGCAAGTTCCGTCTGGTGCGCTTCAACGTCACCGAAGGCGACGAACAGGAGTTA
Organism: Bacteroidota bacterium; assembly: GCA_046052345.1. Lineage (GTDB taxonomy): Bacteria > Bacteroidota > Bacteroidia > AKYH767-A > 2013-40CM-41-45 > Pollutiaquabacter. The sequence goes on from JBJOMN010000023.1 coordinate 37,096, forward strand.
CGACGCATACTCCTCGCCTTGGAAAAGAACAGTTCCCATCCGATCGCCAAGGCGGCAGTGGAAATACTGCAGGCCGAATCCAACGATGTTCCGCCCTTGGTGTTCAACAAGGTGCAGGAGGACAAAGGCATAGGCATCAACGGCTGGGACGCCGAAGGTCATCTTTTCAGTGCAGGGTCCTTTGTCATGGCACAGCACCTGACAAAGGACGATTCACACGGCATTTATGTGCTCAAGGACAACCGGTTGATAGGGACAGTAGACATCGAAGACGATATCAAACCGGACGCAGGACAGACCGTATCGGCGTTGCGCAAAGCCGGCATCCGTGTGGTATTGCTGAGCGGCGACCGACGTGAGATCTGCGAATCGGTGGCCCGACAGACAGGTATTGACGAAATATACTTCCGGAAATCACCTGCCGAAAAAACAGAGATCGTACGTCGACTTTCTGCAGAAAGCCCTACGGTCATGGTCGGGGACGGTATCAACGATGCCCCTGCATTGGCCCGCGCCTCGGTAGGCGTATCCCTCAGCGGCGCTACGGACGTGGCGATGCAGTCGGCCAAAGTGGTGCTGTTGAGGCAGGATGAAACCGGCGCATTGTTGAGCGCGCTTTCAATCGCCCGTCACACCTACACCACCATCCGCCAGAACCTGTTCTGGGCATTCCTGTACAATGTGGTGGCTATTCCTTTCGCCGCTGCCGGATTTCTGAGTCCGATGATCGGAGCGCTCTCCATGGCCTTCTCGGACGTGGTAGTGATCGGAAATTCCCTGCGCCTGAACATCAAACGGATCGACAACCGTCTCTGAGTTGAACACATCCTCACACCGCCCTCTGGAAGTACTCCTGCTTCCGCGCTGGTATCCCGGCAGAACGGACCCTCAACTGGGCGTCTTCATCCAAAAACATGCGCGGGCGATCGCATCCCTGCACCGCGTCACTGTCTTCTATGCTACAGGGGACGATCTGCTCCGTCCGGGCGAGATCCGGAAAGATATCGTGCGTAACGAAGGACTCACGGAACACCTGTATTACTTCGGCAAGGGCGCTTCTGCGGCAGGACGATTCAGGAACCTGTTCTATTACCTGAAATGCTGGAGGAGATTCCGGAGAGAACTCCGGATGTTCCGGGAAGACGGTTACAAACCGGACCTTGTGCATGCTTATATCATCCTGCGGACTGCGCTATTGGCATGGCTCATCAGCCGCAGACACCGCATCCCCTTTCTGATCAGCGAACAATGGTCGGGATTCGTCAGTGGCGGTTATGAAAAAACAGGCCGGCTCAGGAAATCGCTCATCCGTACCGTTTTTTCAAAAGCCGACGGTGTCAGTGCCGTATCCTTCTTCCTCAAGAAGAACATGGAACGGATCTTCCGCAGAAAAGACATTGAAGTGATCAGCAACATCATCGAACCCGAAGTGCCGGAAGGTACTATGCGCATCGACACTACTGTCCGTATTGCAATGGTGGCAGACCTTGTCGATGAGATCAAGAACATCAGCGGCGTATTGCGCGTGATGAGCCTGTTGGTGACGACACGTCCCGAAGTACGACTGACCATCATTGGCGGAGGCAGGGATGAAGAAAAACTGCTGCGCCTTTCCCGCGAGCTCGGATTAAGCAACGGTATCGTGGAATTTCTCGGCCGAAGGGACAATCCCGATGTGTACCGGTTGCTTACCGGCAGTGATTTTCTGGTGATGAACAGCCGCTTCGAGACTTTCTCCTTGATTTGCGCGGAAGCCTTGCGCTGCGGCAAGCCTGTAGTGGCCACGCGCTGCGGCGGACCGGAGGAGATCATTCATGAAAGAAACGGCATTCTCGTCCCGGTGGACGATGAAGAAGCGTTGCTAAAGGCTTTGGAAAAGATGTGTTCCACTCATTCGGATTACAGGCCGGAATCCCTGATGGCCGATGCAGAATCAAGGTTCGGTATGGACGGTGCGGCGCAGGGATTCGACCATTGGTACCGAAGTTGCCTCGGGCAACCGCCTATTGCTCAAGAATGACAATTTTATGACATAAAAACCTCATTATCAAAGAGAAAAGGTGCAGCCTGACGTTTGTCAGTGCATTTCATTTATTTACATTTGCTGACATAGAATAACCTCAACAACTCACCCAACAAATCCAAACTGCAATGAAAAAAGGTTTACTAGTAGGATTGTCAATGATTCTGGGTCTCACTGTTTCAGCTGTCCAGCCGACACAGTCGCGTGTTCCCCAGAATACGAAAATGGGACGTGTACCCGCCCGACTCCAGACGGTCACCCGTCCGTTTGTCAAGAAGGGTCCGCTGATGGATGATGGCATTCCGGTAGCAAATCCGGTTAATCGCACTTTCACTCAGCCCGCACGTAGCCAGAACGGAACGTACCTGCGTGTAGCAGGTGTCGAAGAAGCCATCATCGGCGGAACGGTTTATGACCTTCAGACCAACGCGACCATCAGCAACCGTCTTGTCAAGAACGTAGACGGAACAATTACCGCTGCATGGACGTATGCTGCAAATACCTCGTTCGCTGACCGCGGCACAGGCTATAACTACTACGATCCTTCCAACCCGAATCTGTGGACCAACGGATGGGTCGACCCGATTTCGGGCAACGGTCCCGGCGTATCCACGATCACCCGCACCGAAGGAACGTATCGTACCGGTTTCACCAACATCGTCAACACCAGCACCGGCAAGGAAATGTCCATCGCACACTCCTCCACTGCCACTGGAATACTTTTGAACTGGCGTGCCACCAAAGGAACCGGAACGTGGGCTCAGAGTGTCATCGGAACCGCTCCCAACAATGATACATGGGCAAAGGCCACCAGCGACGGTGATACCGTGCATGCCATCTGGCAGGGTTCCGGCACCACGGCTACTCCTATCGACGGTCAGGACGGCCCCATCTATTACTCCCGCTCCAACGACGGCGGTGCCACCTGGAATCCCCTCAAGACGATCATCCCGCTTATTGACTCCAACTACTACGGCGGTTTCGGCGGCGACTCCTACTCCATCGACGCCCGCAACGGTGTCGTAGCCATTGCCTACAGCGGCGCTTTCAAGGACGTAGGCCTCCTCAAGTCATCTGACGGCGGCAATACCTGGACCAAGACCATCGTACAGACCGGCTTCATGAATTTCTTCAACGATGCCAACCTTACCCCGGATGTGGACGGTGACGGCGATGCTGACTCCGTACAGAGTAACGCAGAAGACGCTCACGTCCTCATCGACAACAACGGCCAGTGCCATGTGTGGTTCGGCAGCATGTTCTACATGAACGACGACTCCACCGACGATTCTTACAGCTACTATCCGTACACGGACGGTCTGCTTTACTGGAATGAGAGCATGGCTACCGACAGCGCTGTTTTCATCACCGGTGTCATCGACGCGAACAACGACGGCTTCATCAATATCCCTGAAGCATCCTCCTGCGCATCCCCCAGCCTGCTGGTGGGCAACTACGGCGGCGGCGGTCTCACACAGATGCCTTCGGCAGGTATCGATGCCAACGGCGTCATCTATCTCTCCTACCAGTCGCTCTGCGAAGCCTGTGACACCAACACCTTCACGGTCGGTGCCACCCAGGGTCGTCGCCACGTCTACCTGATGACCTCCTCCGACGGCGGTATGACCTGGACTGATCCGGTCGATATCGTTCCGACGGTAGCCGAAGGCGGTAACGGCGAGTTTCAGGAAGCCGTCTATGCCGACCTGGCCCGTATAGTCGACAGCCATGTCTACGTGCTCTACCAGCGTGACACGCAGCCCGGCACCTCCCTGGCTACCGCAGGCACCTGCGACCAGATCAACAATGCCGGTGCAGGAGCTTCCGACATCGTATTTGCGAAAGTTCCGGTAGGTGTCGCCAATGGCATCACCTCGCCTTCCCGTAAGCCTTCCTTCAACGTTTCCCAGAACTATCCGAACCCGACCAACGGCCTGACCAGCTTCGACGTTACACTCGAGAAGGCATCCGGTTTCGTAGTACGCGTCATGGATGTCGTGGGCAAGACGGTTTACACCGAAACCTTCAGCAACATGACTGCAGGTGCACACACCGTTACCCTGAACACCAACGGATATTCTGCAGGTGTTTACACCTACAGCGTAACAGCTGACGATTATACGGTCACCAACCGCATGGTGGTCCGCTAATCCGCAGGTATACCAATAAAAAAAGGCTGTCCAAAACCGGGCAGCCTTTTTTTTATGATCGGCGTTCAGGAATCATTTCAGCATCATCAGATCACTGACGCCCGGGGTACGACTGACGAGAAAACCCTCAGCCAGGGAGAAACCGGCAGGACGACCGAACTCACGGGCACGGCCTTCGACGAAATGAAGGAAATCCTTCGAGGAAATGGGGGAATCGGGCTCGTCAGATTCAGGATTATAGAACTGTGAACTGAATGCCATCATCGCCTTCATACGTTGCTCCCACACCGTGCTGACATCAATGACAAAATCGGGGCGGTGATAGCGGTCCTGGATGTAATGATACGCTGCTCTAGGATGCCAAGGATCCTGTTCTACGCCGTCCAGTTCAGTATTCAGCTTATTCAGCCTGGATAAAAAGAGGGCATTCATGACAAGGCTGCTGGCACGTCCGTGGTCCGGATGACGGTCAGAAGGCGTGTTGCAAAGCACGACTTCAGGACGGTATTTACGGATGATCTTGGCTACTGCAAGACGGTGTGCTTCATCATCGGAAAAAAAACAGTCCCGGAA
>JBJOMN010000024.1:0-21880 GCA_046052345.1 Bacteroidota bacterium
GTCACACCCGTAGCAGCGGTAGTGTCCCCCGTCGACCACGACAATCTCGGATGGAGCGCAAAAGTCAATCCTACGACCAGAGACCTGTTAATGAACGAGCGCCGTTGCATACCTAAATGTATGTTTTTTGTGACGTCCGTCAACATCCTGCAGGAATTTCGGCGCCTCTCCGGCGAGAAATTTCCCGGGACGCAAGACCAAGTAAACAGGAAGGGTATTATTCTTTTACGATCAGAAAGGGCCGTTTCAGCCTTTCACCGACGGATATTGAATACGTGCCGGCGCACAGATCGTCCAGGGCGATTGCCGAGCTTGAGGCAGGAAGTTCTCCCTGCAAGACCGTTCTTCCCGTGAGGTCGCGGATATGATACGCCGCGCCGACCATGCTTTCGTCCACCGATACGTTGATGGTGTGTCGGGCCGGATTGGGATAGAGATTGATTTTTTCGGTCGAGGCCGGTGTCGGAATCAGTCCGGATGTTCCATAGTTCAGCTGACACGTATCCGTGAACCCGGGGTCGTAGTTGATGATGAAATAAGCGGTCAACGGATAACCGGTAAGGGATCCGTTACCGGTCAGTGTTACCGGATAATCCTGGGTAGTCTGACCGAATTGTCCGAAGTAGAACAGCCCGCCGGTGGCGACGGTATCCCCATTACCATCCACGACTGTTGACACGATCGGATAACTGACGAATTCATTCGGACCGGCAATACATTGTATGCTGATCCAATAATCGCCCGCTGTGATCGTATCCGGATAGACATTGGTGACGGAGAAGGCGGAGCAGAAAAAGGTCTGCGCAGAAGCGGATAGGGCCATGACTGTCATCATGATGGCCGGGAAAAGCGCACAGCGTTTTTTCATCGTTTCACTTCATTTGAATTATGTCGTGAGTGGTTCTTCGCAACCGATTACTTAGTGGAAAAATATGAAATGGATAGGAGGGGAAATCCTGCGGTCGAGTTTTTTACCCATCCTGATACGGAGTTGTCAGTCCCGTCTGTCCCTCGTTTGTGCGGACAGCCACTCCCCCATCCTCTGAAGGACTTCCTCCTCCATCGTCACATCGATATCCACGTACTCGGAGACGTTGCACTTCCTGCAGGGCTGGAAAAGATGGTTGACTCCCGGAAAGGAAACTGTGGAGTAACGTATGTTACCGGAGGCCTTCAGAAGGGAGTCGATCACCGGAAGATTCAACTCGGCAGGTACTTGCACATCTTTCTGCCCGTTCATGGCCAGTACGGGACACTTCGTCTTTGAAAGGTTGATTGCAGGATCGAATCCGATATACCAGCGCATCCACGGTGTTCCCAGCTGTCGCAGCGAAGCCTCGATTTCACGGTCAGAGGCTCCGGCGGAATCCAAATAATCTACCATTTGACGCGCCGCCTCCGCCGAGTCGTTTGACGACTTGACGATTTCAAACAGCCGGGTATTGGTCGTAATGGTCTCGTCGATGTCCTTACGTTTGGCGCCTTCCGATTTCGCCGCGATGGAATCCTGCGCAAGCAGCAAATCGAAGAGGTCGATAGCAGGAGCCGCCATCAGTATGACAAAAGCGATCTTGTCGTCCGAAGCTGCGACCATCGGGGCGATGATGCCTCCTTCGCTGTGACCGAGCAGCCCTACTTTTTTGCGGTCGATGTCCTTTCGCTTTCGCAGGTATGCGACCTGCGCCCTGACGTCGGAAGCGAAGTCGTCGGGGGTGGCGGTTGCGAAAACACCTGTCGATGCGCCTGCTCCGCGGTCGTCGCAGCGCAAGACGGCGAATCCCAGACGTGTCAGGCGGTCAGCGATCAGCAGGAACGGCTTGTGAGCGAACACCGTCTCGTCCCGGTCTTCCGGGCCGCTGCCCGTGATAAGTACGACGGACGGGTGCCGCCCTTTTCCGGACGGACGCGTAAGCGTGCCGGCCAACGTATCGCCGCCCTCTTTGTTCACAATACGTACCTCTTCGACGGTATAGGGAAAAGGCGGGCGCGGTCGTTGCGGACGATGATACAAAAGGTCGATGTCGTCGCCTTTGATGAGCTTCATCGGGAGTTTGAAGCCTCGCTGTGAAAAACGTCCGAGGAATGCGTTGCTGTCGGCAGAAAAGACGCCCTGATAGGCGGTCTCCATTTCCGAAACTTCGAAAGACAATGTATCCCCGCGTACGGTCAGCTCTTCCACAGGAAATGCCACCTTGGACTGCTCAGGGCTCTGCAAGGTTCCGCTCCATCGGTCCGAGGAATCTTTTTGCAGTTTGAGAACGAGCCTGAGATCGAACTTCATGAAACGCAAGCGCCCCTGCCATGTACCGGTGAAATCCTGCGCAGTGGCCGGCTGTACGAATACGAGCAGCGACAACAAGAAGGAAAAAAAGAGGAGACGGCGAGTCGCGCCCATCAAACGAAGTTGTTGGACTAGGATTTTCGAACAGCGAGTTTATACCCCAGGAACGTCATGGGGATATATGCAACCACCAGATCCGTCACATTGAACCACATCGGCGCCGGAACCGCCATCACCATCTGAATTCCGCCTACGAGGAACACTGCGGATACAACGAGCGCCGGACGAAGGGTTCCCGCAGCAGACAGGCGGGTAGCCGTAAATCCGCCGACAAACGTGCCGATGGCGTGCGCGAGGAACGGGAACAGGAAATGTTTCGGTTCGAAAAGGTGAATGGTGGCTTTCAAGCCTTCCGGTGTGGACACATCCGCCCCGGGCGGTAATGCGATCAAGTAACCGCTGACCAGGACGATTCCCATGTTCACGACGCTGCCGAGTATCACGCCGGCAAGGATGGAAAGGATATTTCGAAGTATAGGAGGCATGCTCTTTTTTGTTTTCAAATATATAGCTTTATGTTTCAACTATGCGACTCCGTATCCGTCTCTTTATCGCTTGTCTGACGTTTTCCTGGTCTGTCTCCACGGCACTCTTGGCGAAGGATGCCGGTTTCCGCATCGTCGGCTATTACGCCGGGAACAGGATTCCGATCGATAGCTTCGAGACAGACAAGCTGACGCACCTTATTTTCTGCTTCGGTCATCTGGAAGGTAACCGATTTTCCTTGCGGAACGCATCGGACACCTCCATGATCCGGACCATGGTGGCACTCAAAAAGTATCATCCCGCCCTGAAAGTCCTTCTGTCCCTCGGCGGTTGGAGCGGATGCCGGACTTGTTCGGAGGTATTCGCCGATGCGGATGCCCGCATGGAATTCGCGAATTCCGTGCGTGAGGTTACTGACTATTTCGGCACGGACGGAATCGACATCGACTGGGAATATCCGGTCGTGAAAGGATTTCCGGGTCATCCTCGCTCACCGGAAGACCGCCCGAACTTCACGGCGCTTCTGCGTTCGCTGCGGGAAGCCAACCGGCCCGATTTCGAGTTGTCGTTTGCCGCAGGCGGTTATTCAGATTACATCGACTCCGCGATCGAATGGAAAGAGGTCGTTCCGCTGGTTGACTTCATCAACGTGATGACCTATGACCTTGTACACGGATACAGTACGGTGAGCGGACATCATACGCCGCTGTATTCGACTAACCTGCAGACCGAATCGACCGATCATGCCGTTCAGCTGCTCATGAGCGAGGGTGTTCCATCGGAGAAGATCGTCATCGGGTGCGGATTCTATGGCAGGATATTCCGTATACAGGATGGATATCCTGCAGGATTATACCAGCCGGCGTCCTTCCTGAACACATTCCGTTTTTCGGACGCTAAGGAAACACTGTTCAAGGAAAACGGATTTGAGGTGTTCTGGGACAAACAAGCGCAGGCGCCGTTTGCCATCGACTCGACTCGACACTTGGTCGCGACCTATGATGACGAACAATCCGTTTCACTCAAAACGGAATACGCGGTGTCGAAGAAACTCGGCGGCGTGATGTTCTGGCAACTGTGCGACGACAAACTTCGCGGCGGACTGTTGAATACAATCTGGCGGAACGCGGAAGGAAATTGAACGGCGACAGGATGCGAGCTGCGGTTGTAACAGACCGCCTGTTGTACGGCGGCATTGAACAATCGCAGTTATCGCACTACGACCCGAGCCTGCTGTACACCGGCTTTCGAGACCGACTGCAGACAATAGGTCCCGGACGAAAGCGCAGTAGTGCCGAAGAGTGCGCTCAAACGGAATTCGTTCACGCCGTTAAGGAGCCGGACGTCTTCAGCGATAGCGATGGTACGCCCTGCCATATCCGTTAATCGAACCGAAGCCCGGCCTGTTTCCTCAGAGAAGATGCGTACCTGCGCTTCGCCCCGGGAGGGATTGGGAAACACCGTCATCGCAGAAACCGGGGAAAGACTTTCGTCGACCGAATTGATAAGCGGGCCCAGGAGTCCGTCGCAGGAAATGTTCTGCGCGTAGATTCCACGGCCGGAACGTTCGTCTTCCCATACGGCGACCAGCTGGTCACCCATGCCGAGGGTGGTTACCGGCTCTGTGAGTTGTCCGCGCAACTTGTTGCTGGCCACGGAGGACAGCACACGCGTCCAGACAGGGACTCCGGAAGTATCCGTCTTCACGGCATACATCGTATTGTTTCCGAAAGAGCCTCGGGCGTAAAGTATGACCCAGCCTCCGCAGATCGCCTGCATGTCGTACGGCTCATCGTATGCAGCAGTGATCGGTGTCACCGCGTAACCGTTGGGGCCGAGTAAAGCAGCACCGGTAACTGCATCAAAGGATTGCACGGTGACGCCGGTACTGGACTGTCCAGAATCCGTCTCCTTCATGACTACCATCGGATTCGAAAGGGTCGGAGAGCAGCGTACTTTGGGCGACATGCGCTGTGTTGTTACACCGGTACAGGCGGGCGTGCCGTCGGTACTCCACAGGTTTCCGTTATAGTCGATGTGCTGGAGGAACACGTCATAGAATCCGTTCGACGGATTCCCCGCCATATAAGCGATGTATGCACCGTTGTTTCCGTCAGGGACGATGGAGGGGACATTAAATAAAGTGATGGTCTTGGAAGAAAGGTGGACCGGGGCGGCCCAGACAGGATTGCCCGCCGCATTGAAGCGCTGCATGTACATGTTGCACACCGGCGGAAAGAAACCGGTTTGCTTCAGGTAGTAGATGAAGAAATCGTCGGTATTGGTCGGTATGACTTGCGGTCGGCCGTAAGAGGCAGTAAAGGCGGAGTCGATGATGCGCTTCGGCGTTCCCGTCCACGCTACCGTTCCGGACGGAGATATGCGCTGGAAATCGACCCAGTCCTTGGGGGAGCCGTCCGGTCCCCATGCGATGACTGCATCTCCGTTAGGCAGGATGCCGACCGAAGGTGAGTAGCCTCCGGCAGGAGCAGCGGGATCGTTGAGCTGTATGCCTGCGTTGCCCCACAGGAATGTTCCCTGTTGGCTCATGTGGTAAGCGACAATGTCGCTCACGCCTGTCCGAAGGTCCACGAAGGCTGCTACGGCACCACCCTGTTTGGTGGCTTTCATATCGTACGTAGAGACGGATGTTGCCTGAGGATAGTTGCTGACCAGCAGCCCGTTCGGCGTGAATGCCGGGTTGCCGAGCGGGTCCAGCACCTGCATGCTGAACTCGTACGTACCGGTACCGTTCTGGTTGAAGTAGGTGACGAAAGTGTTGAGGTTGTCGGAGGAAACAATCGGCACAGCCTCCTCAATGGAAGGATTGTCCTGAAGGGTCGTATTGACGGAGGAGTCGGGGGTGAACTGGGCCGATGCAGCAAAGGCGAACAAAGAGCCGGTCAGAAGCGTAAGGATTTTTTTCATGATATGGTCTTAAGAAGTGTAAGTGTACGAAAATGCGGGTTATCGGCGACACATGGCGCGTATGATGTTTTCGTGCGCAGGGAATTCTGCGACGAGTTCCTCCGCCTTCGCCAATTCGAAATCCTCGAAATCAAACCCCGGAGCGACCGTGCATCCGACAAAAGAGTATCCGTTCGAGGAGGTGCAACGGGAGGCGAACCAGTAGCCTGCCGGTACCACATGCTGGAAACTATGGCCGCATTCAGGATCCGGTCCTACGGTCACGATGGAGTAATCGCCCTCGGGAGAAATCATGTGTACTTCCAACGGCTGTCCCGCATAGAAATGCCACATCTCATCGGCGCTGATGCGGTGAAAGGAAGAATACTCGTCTCCTACCAGCAAAAAATAGATCGCAGTAGACAGTTGTCGCGACCCGCCGAAGCGCTCCGGCAAAGCATCCTTTTCGACACTTTCTGTGCTCCGGTATGTTTCTGTGAAATATCCTCCTTCCGGATGGTGTTCCATCCGATAGCGTCTAATCAGTGATTCCGGGGTCATGGGGTCAGCAATTTTAGTCTTTCTTATGGCAGACTATCGGACGGAAACCGGATTGTTTTGAACGAATTTGTAAAGATTCGCGTCATTTTGACCAAGAATGAAGGAAAAGGAAGGGGGTGCGGCATTGAATTTACGGCCCGAAGAGGTTATATTTATAGTATATAAATCGAGCGGATGCGCCGGCCTGCTTTACTTTTAGGTATTGGGATGTTTTTGTGCTTCTTTTCGGCACAAGGGCAAACCCTTTCCATTCCCGGGCAGTCTCGTCTTGACAGCCTCAAAATCACCGGAAGGCTGGAGGAATATTTCAAGGCGATAGATGTCCCGGGCGATCCGATCACTTTCTCACAAGCGCAACTTCGTAGCGGCGTTCAGTCGGTGAATCGCCCCGCTTCCACGAGCTGCAACTGCTGGATACCCAGGGACGCGACATGGAACATCGTGCCGTTCACCATCGGCTCGCCGCCCGACTACCGCAACGACGACGGATCGACTTCGCTAATCACCATTCCGTTCAATTTGTGTTTCTACGGACAGCCGGTGAACCAGATCTACATCAACAATAACGGAAACATCTCCATCGGCTCTTCTTACAGTACGTTTTCAGCGTCAAGTTTCCCTACTTCCAGTTTTTCCATGATCGCTCCGTTCTGGGCGGATGTGGATACCCGCGGAACTGGAAGCGGATTGGTCTATTACAAGGTGACGCCGACGTATATGATCATCCAGTGGGACAATGTCGGTTACTTCTCGTCCATGTTCGATAAGCTGAACACGTTCCAGCTCATCATCACGGACGGAAACGACCCTATCATCAACCCTGGCAACAACGTTCAGTTCTGCTACAAGGACATGCAATGGACCACGGGGGCGGCTTCACAGGGGGTGAACGGTTTCGGCGGCGTTCCTGCCACGGTAGGGGTCAACAGGGGCAACGGCACGGATTATATCCAGATAGGACGCTATGATCAGGCCGGGATCGCCTACGACGGACCGTACGGAAACAACGACGGTGTGTCGATGCTGGATTTCCAAACCTACCTGTTCAACGTCTGCGTCAGCAGCAGCAACATCCCTCCTATCATCCAATCGGATCAGGTCTGCGACACCCTCACCTTGTGCGAAAACGATACGCTGTTGATCGACGCGAATTTCCTTTCGCCGGAAGCGGGCCAGACGACCGTGCCGAATGTAAACCCGAACGGGATGCCGGGAGTCAGCGTCGTCACCAGCACGTCCGGCAACATCGCTGCTGAACAGGTGCAAATCATCGGTCAGCCGGGCAACCTGGGATTCCATACGATCTTCCTGACCGCTACCGATAACGGAACACCGGCCCAGACTTCCCAGGCGCCGATTGTCATATCCGTACAATCCGCACCGAACATCACCTCGTGCTCTTTCACGCCTTCCACACCTCAGCAGGTCGGAACTTCCATTACGTTCAACTCCACGGCGATCGGCGGATTCCAGTACCTCTGGAACTTCGGCGACGGCGGTCCGACATCTTCATTGCCGAACACGTTCCACGTCTTCACCGCCGCAGGCACCTATCAGGTCGTACTGACGGTCACAGGCATCAGCGGATGTGTGAGCCGGGATACGCTGACGGTGACCGTCACCGCCTGCGCTACCGCGGGACTTACGGTGACGGATGTTTGCGAGGGACTTTCTTCGACCGTCACCTTCACAGGAAACGCTGTTCCTGGCGCCCAGTTCACGTGGAACTTCTCGGGCGGCACGGTGGTCAGTGGCAGCGGACAAGGTCCTTATGAAATTCTTTGGAGTACGGACGGTTCCTTCCCGGTACAGGTGAACGTCGATGTTCCGAATTGTACCACCGCCACGGCTGTTGCGACCGTGAATATCCTCAATGCGCCAGAAGCAGAAATCCTTTATCCCGATTCACTCTGCAGCAACCTCATCGGCTCGCTGATCTTCTCCGGAAACGCGGGGCCCTCCGCTACCTACCAATGGGATTTCGGCAGCGGCAATGTACTGAACGGTAGCGGTCCCGGTCCTTACCTGGTACAATGGAACACGCCCGGACCGGAACTGCTTTCCGTCATCGTCGAAGAGAACGGATGCTCGGATACTTCGGTCGTACCGCTGTATGTAAAGGTCGTCCCCACTGCGATTTTCGCGGCGACACCGGATGTCTGTATCGGATCGGATGCCGAAATAACCTATGCCGGAACCGGAGGTGCCTCCGCCGTACTCAACTGGGATGTAGACAGCGGCAGCGTGACCGGCTCCGGCGATACCCTGCTGGTCCGCTGGGATTCTCCCGGACAACACCCGGTGACACTCACTGTCGTCGAGAACGGATGTGTTTCCAATCCGGAGGTGGTCCCGGTGAATGTGGTAGCTCCACCGACTGCTGATGCAGGAAGCGATGTGAGCGGCTGTTCGGGACAGGATGTCTTTGTGGGAAATTCTGCTTCTTCCGGTGACACGTATTCCTGGCATCCCGGAGGACTGGTCGGTGATTCCGCTTCGGCCTTCACAGCCGTTACTCTCAACAACACAGCGAATGCCGACATTACCAACACGCTCACGCTCATCACGGTGAACTGGCTTGGTTGCAGCGATACAGACCAAGTGACCGTTACGACTTACCGCGTGGCGGTGATCCCCTTCCAGGCTCCGCCACCACAGTGTATCAGCGGCAACTCCTTTTTATTCGCGGCTTCAGGAACGTACGGGAACGGTTATTCCTACGAATGGTATTTCGGTATGTCTACGGATACCGGATTCTCGCCTTCACCGGTGTCTTACACTTCGACAGGTTATCACACCGTCACGCTTCAACCCTACTATCTCGGCTGCCCCGGAGAATTGCACACCGACAGTATTCTTGTCACCGCCATGCCCGTTGCGGATTTCGAAGCCCTGCAACTGGAGGGCTGCGAACCGTTGACGGTTCCTTTCAACGACCTCAGCTCCGGCAACGGGCTTTCTTATTCGTGGTCATTCTCCGACAACTCTACTGCTTCCGGTGATGCACCGGTGCATGTGTTCCAATCGGACGGAACATACGACGTTCTGCTGACGGTCCAGTCTTCCGAGGGTTGCTCCGACGACACCTTGTATCCGGGGCTGATCACAGTATTCCCCAATCCGGTGGCGGACTTCGTCCCTACTACGATGAGTACGGATATCCTGAATCCTTCGTTCGGCTTTGACAACACCAGTCTGGACGGCATCACCTATTCCTGGGATTTCGGGGATGGCACCACCACCGATCTGTTCGAACCCGGTCATGAATACAGTGACACCGGTAATTATCGCGTGACACTGTTCGTCACCTCCGAGCACGGTTGTGTCGATTCCGTATACATGATTCTTCGCGTGGATCCCTGGTTCAGCTTTTATGTCCCCAACGCCTTCTCGCCCAACGGAGACGAGCGGAACGAGACGTTCGGCGGATACGGAACATGGGTCAAGGCCTGTGTGATGGATATCTATGACCGGTGGGGACGGGTGATTTTCCATTCCGACAACATCGAACAGCGGTGGGATGGCAGGGTAGACTCGGCGGTGCAAAACGAGGCATACACTTACCGGATCGTCGTCACCGACTTTTTCGACGAGGAACATGTGTATGTCGGTCGGTTGAGCATCATCCACTGATCGCTGCTTTTTCGGATATTTCGGAGCGTAACCTTTGTGCCTTGGAGGCACAATTATCTTGTATTCCGCCATGTGTATTTCGCGCAAAGTCCTGTTGCTGCTTATCCTGCTGCAAGTCAAATCGGTGCGGGCAGCCGATCCTCCGAAGGTCATCCTGACAGGAAATGGAACCTCTTCGTTCTGCATCGAGCTTCCGTCTAAACCGACTGCTACGGAATTACAGGCTGCCGACATCCTGAAGGAATATGTGCGTAAAGTATCCGGAGTTTCACTGATCATACACCGGGACGGATCTCGCTCCGTCGAGACGGAGAGGAAAATCCATGTCGGCCGCACACAGGGCATGTTACAACGGTTCGGGAAAGCAGCGGACACCTTGGGGCTTGACGGCTACCGCATCGTAGTCGACACCAATACGCTGTACCTTTTCGGCGGCAGCCGCAACGGTACGGTCTATGCTGTGACGGCTTTTCTGGAAGATATGCTCGGCTGCAGGAAGTTCACCGCGTCGGAAGAATACATTCCGAATGCCCGGGATATTTCTCTCGAAATCATTGACACTACTTCCCTGCCCGCCGTGAATATCCGTATCGTCAACGGACCGATGGCGGCAGATTCGACGGTAAAAGCATGGAGAAGGGTGACTACCATCGCAGACGACTGGCGCGAAGGTGACTGGAAAGGCTATTACGTCCATACATTCAACCGACTCGTTCCGCCGTCAAGGTATTTCGTGTCACATCCGGAATATTACGCACTCATCAACGGCGTACGTAAAGAGTACGGTCAGCTGTGTCTGACTAATCCGGATGTCCTGCAACGGGTCATCGACACCCTGCGACAGGAAATGGCAGCACATCCGGCCGTTCGATACTGGTCCGTAAGCCCGAACGACGACTTCGAATATTGCCGCTGCGAAAACTGCGCGAAGGTCGATGAGGAGGAGGGGTGCCCTACCGGATTATTGCTGCGCTTCGTGAACAAGGTAGCGGAGGCTTTCCCCGAAAAGACCGTTACCACGCTCGCTTACTCGTACACGCGCAAAGCGCCTAAGGTCACTCGGCCTGCACCGAATGTGATGATCACGCTTTGCAGCATCGAGCTCGACCGACGTGAGGCGATTGAAAAAGAGCCCGGTAGTGCCGGGTTCGTGCAAGATCTCAAAGACTGGAATGCGATCTGCGACAATCTTATGATCTGGGATTATGAGGTGCAGTTCACCAATTACATCAGTCCTTTCCCGTTGTTCCATACGTTGCAGCCGAACCTGCAGCTGTTCAACCGGTACGGTGCAAAGGCGCACTTCCAGCAATGCAACATCGATAAGGGGGTGGAGTTCGCCGAGCTGAAGCTGTACGTGTTGAGCAAACTGCTTTGGAATCCGGATATCGATGTGGAAAAGGTGATAGATGATTTCATGTTCCGGTATTATGGTGCGGCCGGTCCTTACGTCGGAAATTATTTCAAACGCATGCACGAGGTCGAGCGGGAGACGATGCAGCATCTGGACATCTACGGAACTCCGGTCGCCTTCGCCACGACGACCTTCGAAGTGGCGCGCATCGCGGAATACCGGAATTATTTCGAGCGTGCAGAAAAAATGGTGGAGAATCAGTCCGTATATACGGAGCGTGTTAAAATCGCCGAACTGCCCATGCTGTTCACCGAAATGGAAATCGCCAAGAGCGACCTCTTCGGTCAGCGTGGCTGGTTCAGGCGTGAAAACGGCAGCTTTTCAATACGTCCGGAAAAGACCGCGCTTCTCGATTCTTTTACCGCGTTGTGTGACAGAAACGGCATCTCGCACATGAACGAGAACGGACTCACGGTGGAGACCTATCGAGCTTCGACTCTTCGTTTCATCGATGTGTCGGTAGACGGGAATCTTGCTTTCGAGAAACCGGTCGTCTGCATGCCGGATCCGGACAAGCGGTATTATGTAAACGGCCCGTCTACACTGACGAACGGTGTTCGGGGTGCGGAGAACTACAAGATCAACTGGCTGGGATGGGAAGGTATCGATGTGTCGTGCACGGTCGATCTCGGAGAGAAGAAAACGGCCGCTGTCGCAACAATAAGCACCTTGCATTATCCGAAATCCTGGATCGTGCGTCCTGATAAGGTCACGTGCCTTGTGTCTGTGGATGGAAAATCATTCGAACAGGTCGGTGAATTGTCCGCGGATGCGGACGTCACGAAGGAGCCCCTGATACGAAATTGGGATTTCAAAATAGACGGAAAGGGTATCCGCTTTGTGCGGTTCGACATCACCGGAACACGGATTTTACCTGCATGGCACACCTACACAGGGAATAAATCCTGGGTGTTCGTGGACGAGATAATCGTGAAGTAAAGGTATCGCGGATAAGAATCCGAATCGTCTTACGCGAACGAATGGAAGACATCGAACAGATAGTAATGAACGATTTCTGCTTCGAAAAAGGAAATATCCGGATGACAAGGCGGGTTAAAACCTTTCCGGACTTCCATAAGATCTGAACGTGGTAACCGGAATCAGCCTTCCGTCAGTTCGCCGCGTAGGTTTTTACCAAGAGCGGAGACAATGGCTTGCGGACTGTGTTCGTGTTTCAGCAGGAACATCAGTTTGGTAATGGCTGCTTCCGTGGTCATGTCATGACCGCTAACGACACCGATCTGCTGAAGATGATAGCTGGTTTCGTACTTGCCCTGTTCGACGCTGCCTCCGCTGCACTGGGAAACGTTCAAAAGCAAGATGCCGCGATCGACTGCGGATTTCAGCACGCGAAGGAATTCGGCGGACGTAGGCGCGTTACCGCTGCCGTAGGTCTCTATCACCGCACCTTTCAGACCGGTCGTGCGTAACGTGGCGTCGATCACCTCAGTGTGTATGCCGGGATAGATCTTTAGCAACGCGACATTGGTGTCGAATCCGTGATGGACGGTGAATTTTCTGTCCGGGACCGGTAGTATGTCGTCGGTGTTGAAGATAATGTCAACCCCGGCCTCAGCCAGCGGTGGATAGTTGAGCGACTGGAACGCGTCGAACTTGCTCGACGTATGTTTTTCGCTGCGGTTACCCCGGAAAAGCTGGTTATTGAAGAAGATGCAGACCTCCGGAACAAGAGTCCCGCCGGAAGCGATTTCCGCCGACGTGACGATGTTTCGTTTGGCATCCGTGCGAATGGCGCCCAACGGCAGCTGCGACCCGGTGATGATGACCGGCTTCGCCAATCCCTCTAGCAGGAAACTGAGCGCCGAAGCGGTATAAGCCATCGTATCGGTCCCGTGCAGGATGATGAACGCATCGTATTTGTCGTAGTTCGATTCGATCACACGGGCCAGTACGTCCCAGAAATCGGGATTGACGTTGCTCGAATCGATCGGAGCAGCGAACGCGTGATAGCCGTACATACAATCCAGACGCTTCAGCTCCTGCAACTGGTCCGTGATGGCGGAAAAATCCACCGGCGATAACGTCCCATGCTCGTCCTGTTGCATGCCGATGGTGCCGCCCGTATAGATGAGCAGTATCTTTTTGCGCAAGGTGCCGGCAGCGGAGTTCATATCGGTGAAGAGTGGTGTGGCGGCTTCAGCGGCCGAAGATTTTACGGGCATTTTCAGTGGTGATACGTGCGACCTCCTCCAATGGCAAGCCTTTTATTTCGGCTACCTTCTCCCCTACCAGACGAAGATACGCAGGAAGATTCCTTTTGCCACGGTGCGGGACCGGTGCCAGGTACGGCGCATCGGTCTCCAGAACGATATGCTCCAGAGGGATCTCGGCAACGACAGCGTCCAATCCGGACTTCTTATACGTAACCACGCCTCCTATGCCGATATGGAATCCCAATCCGATGACTTCGCGGGCCTGGTCGGCAGTGCCGGTAAAACAATGGAAAATTCCCTGAGGATGTTTTTTAGGCGTTCCGTTGAGCACTTCCATGATTTCGGGATAGGATTCCCTGCAGTGGATGACCACCGGCTTGTTGCGATCATTCGCCAGCATGATCTGCCGGCGAAACACTTCTTTCTGTTCCTCGAGAAACGTCTTGTCCCAATAAAGGTCGATGCCGATCTCTCCCACAGCACAGAAATCCCTTTGCGCCCACCAACCTTCGATGAGCGAAAGCTGCTTCTCCCAGTCTTCCTTTACGTAACAGGGATGCAGTCCCATCATCGGGAAACAGCTTTCCGGATACTTTTTTTCCAGGGCTAACATCCCGGCAATCGACTCCGCATCGATATTGGGCAGGAAAAAACGGTTCACGCCCGCAGCAGTCGCATCGTCCAGTAGCTGACTGCGAACCGGATCGTACTCCTTCGCGTAGAGGTGGATGTGTGTATCGGTGAGCAAGAATACCGTACTTTTATATCCGCAAAGCTACGCGGTTTTGCCGACCTGCAAACGGCCGCAAGAGTCCGGTTTTCCCGGCGCGCAGCAGCATATCCGACATGCCCAAGTTCCTGCTGCTCCGTTTTTCGTCCATCGGCGATATCGTGCTGACAACGCCGGTCGTTCGCTGCCTGAAACAACAGGTTCCCGGAGCGGAGGTCCATTTCCTGACCCGGAAACCGTTTGAACCCGTCCTCCGCCATAATCCCTACATCGACCGGCTGATTTCGTTCGACAAGAAACCTGCCGAGGTCGTGGACGAGCTCCGCAAGGAAAAATATGACGCGATCATCGACCTCCATCACAACCGTCGCTCCTTCTTCATCAAACGGTCGCTGGCGCGGCCGTCGCATTCCTTCCGGAAACTGAATATTGAAAAGTGGTTGTTGGTGAATTTCAAATGGAACCGGATGCCGGAGCTCCATATTGTGGACCGTTATCTGCAAACTGTCTCCGGTTTAGGCGTGAAGAATGACGGTAAAGGGCTGGAATACTTCATCAGCGCCTCCGATGAAGCAGCGTTGGATAAACTTCCTGCCGTACATAGGAACGGATACGTCGTGATCGCCATTGGTGCGCAACACGGAACAAAACGGCTGCCGGAAGAGAAGATTGTCGATTTGTGCAAACGAATCGATCGGCCCGTTGTGCTTTCGGGTGGCCAAGAAGATGCACAAACGGCGGAAAGAATCGCGAAGGACAATAAAAATGTCTTCAACGGATGCGGCGTGTTCACGCTGAACGAATCTGCAGCCGTGGTGAAGCATGCGCAGGCGGTGGTCGCACACGATACCGGAATGATGCACATCGCAGCGGCCTTTAAGCGTCCGATTGTATCCGTCTGGGGGAATACCGTTCCTTTGTTCGGAATGTACCCGTACTATGGCGACAGCGATGTGCCGAACCGACGCTTCGAAGTCGAAGGGCTCTCGTGCAGGCCTTGTTCCAAGATCGGTTTTGACCGTTGTCCGAAAGGACACTTCCGGTGCATGAACGAGCAGGATGTCGGAGGAATCGCCGCTACGGTGAAAGAATGGGTCGGATGACCTGAAGCGCGAAGGGTAGGATCATTTACCGCCGAAGACCAGCTTCAGGATATCGGTGACCTGCGCCACAGGGTCTTTACGGATCTTCGCTTCCTCCTGGGCGATCAGTTTGAAAAGTCCGTCGATCGCTTTTTCGGTGACGTACGCATCCAGGTTCGGATTCACCTTCTTACCGATATTAAGTTTATTGTACTTCGTCATCAGCGGCTTCCAGTATTTGGTGATCTGCACCTTTTCCAAGGAGGCCTTCACCACCGGCCGGAATTCCGTCGTGAGCTGTGGCTGGGTGTTGCGCTTCAGGAATTGCGTCGCTTCATCCTGATTGCCGCGAAGGATGGTAAGTCCGTCGCTGATGGTCATTTTCCGGATGGCTCCCAGGAAAATCGGCGCCGCTTTCTTGGATGCATCCTCGGCGGCACGGTTGAGCTGTGTCTCGAAATCCTTCACCTGTTTTTTCATGCCGAGATCGATCATCGTCTTGCGGACATCCTGGGCTTCCTTGGGAAACGGGATTCGTATGAGCGGATTCTTGTTGAAACCGTCGGTCTTGGAGGCGCTGGCCGTGGCGACATCGGTCCCGATTGAAAGTGCGTCTTTCAGACCGGTGATGATCTGCTGATTAGTCAGATCCGGGACGGAAGGTGCGATACGGAAACCGGATAAAACGGCAAGGGAGAACAACAATACTGCGGAGCGGAACATGGAGTCTTGGTTTGTCGAAGGCCGGCAATAACCGTACCAGTCCGAAGTTAGCGGTTTTTATGCACCTTTGAAAGAGGATGACCGTCAGGGATTACATAGCTTCCTTTCCCGTGGAACAGCGCAAGCTGTTGAATACGTTGCGGCGCATCATACGAACCGCCGCGCCGAAAGCGGCAGAGTGCATCAGCTACGGAATGCCATGCTACAGGATGAACGGTGCGCTGGTCTATTTCGCCGGCTACAAGAAGCACATCGGCTTCTACCCTACCGGTTCCGGGATCCGTGAGTTTGAAGAAGAACTTGCAGACTACGCGCACTCCAAGGGAGCTGTTCAATTCGGTTTAGAGGGTCCGCTTCCGGAAAAACTGATTGCGAGAATGGTCAAGTTCCGTGTGAGCGAAGACCGAAAGAGCGCTGCGAAGAAGAAAAAGCGGAAGATTTGAAAAATGATTCGTCGGGCGTCTCCGGTCAGACAATCTCCTGCAACACCTTATCCACGGAAATACATCTGATGCAATCGCAGGGTTTTCCGGCAGTACACGCCGGGCAATGGTCATCGAAAGTAAGTATGCGGACATCTTTGCCGATGGCGGCCCAACGTCCGGGATGGATCGGGCGTTTCGGCGAATAGAGTCCGACGGTGCGGATGCCGCAATAAGCGGCGATGTGCAACGGTCCGGTGGAACACGCCACCAGGTTGCCGCATCGTGAAATGAACCGAATGAGCTGGTACAGGTCCATTTTCCCGGTAACATCGATGATGCTGCTATCGGCAGGCAGCTGTGAACGGAACATGACTCCTTCTTTTTCCGTTCCCGTGAAAAAGACCGTATATCCGCGTTCCGACAACTTACCGGCAAGATTGATATAGGAATCCATCGGCCATTCGACCGCGCTACCCTGTGACTTCGGATGAAGTATCACCGTCTTTTCGCTTCTTGAAAGCCGATCCTCTACGTCAGGCGGCAAAGAAACTTCTGGCACCCTGAAGGCTTCCAGGTTTTCAATAAGCGAAGAAAGCGATGGCGGTTCAGTAAGTCCGAACGGTCGCAGGAGTTGGAAGTTGAGTTGTGCCTCGTGGAGGTCGGCGTTCTTCCGGGAAAAGGATACGCGGTTGTTGCACGTGAACCAATGGAACAAGCGGTGAGAGGTTCCGATGCGCAACGGTATACCGGCTGACTTGGCGGCTACGGCGATTTCCTTGACGGGAAATACATGGAGGATCACATCGGCATCAAGTTCACCGAGCATCTTGGCTTTCTCCTTTGCCGTCTTCCCTGAGTAATCCGCCCAATCGATGAACCGGTCGATGACGGAAAAGCTGTCCACCACAGGACGCGTGTAACCTTTTCCGATGAATACCAGCTCGGAAGAAGGAAATCTCTCCTTCAACCAAACGCACATGGGGAGCGTCAGCATTACGTCCCCGATACTGTCGGTACGCGATATCAGGAAACGTTTCATGCTTTGGCCGCTCGTTGAAGGTCCCGAAGCTTCATGTATTTACGATACGTCGCGTAGGCGCTGAGTCGTGATATGGTATATCCTGTTCGGCCGTCGAGAAAGCCGGAGTTCAGCAGGTAGCTTTTGATGAACTGCGCTGCCACTTTCGCCACTATCTCCGGCGGGGAGGTGCGTATCCCTCTTCGATGAAGCTCTTTCGCCGCGATATCGCCGAAATATTCGATCTGCTTCAGGTGATCCTCGCGGGTATAGTAGGAATAATGGAGAAGGTCGCCAGGAAGAAACCCGGAGGGGATATCGACGTTCATCTCCAAACGGTCGTGCGGGTTCACGCCTTGCCACTGTGCTTTTTTCCTGTTCACAAGACGCAGCTTGGTGTCGGGATACCATCCGCAATGCCGCACCCAATGACCACAGTAGTTGGTCAGGCGGTTCATGCGGTAGCCGTCGTATTTCGGTCCCTTTTTGATTTCCAGGATGCTTGCCTTCAGTTCGTCAGAAAGCGCCTCGTCGGCATCGAGCGAAAGTATCCAGTCGTTGGCTGCGATGCCCATCGCATACGCCTTTTGCTGGATGTGTCCTTCGAAGGTATGGCCGACGAACCGCACGCCGAATTCCTTGCAAATCCCTTCGGTGGCGTCCTTTGAGAAGGAGTCAACGACCACGATCTCATCGGCGATGTCTTTCAAAGACTGCAGACAGCGTCGGATGTTCTTCTCCTCGTTGAAGGTGATGATGACGGCCGACAGCCGGATGGGGGTTTCGGGATCCATGGTAAGGGCAGTCTGTGCCGGAAGCAGAAGATGCTGCGATCAGTCGGTAAAAATAAAGAAATATGGGGAGCGGGGTGCGGGATGCGAGGCAGGGTTCTTCGCGTCCTATGCGGGAAGTTTTTTAATGGGATTGGAAGTTGCGGCGTAAATACCGGTCAGCTCTCTGCGCCTCTGCGCGAAACCAAACCCCTATTATCGTCTCACAATCCTCCGCCGGAATTTGACCTCCTCAGCGTACACTTCGACCACATAGACTCCCGAAGCCATTTCAGATAGGTCGACCGTCGTAGAATTTCCGGAGATGCGTCCCTTACGGACGACCCGACCTCGGCTGTCGGTCAGCCGGTAATGGATTTCGTCACGCTGCATGTTTGGGTCGTAGGCGGCGATAGTCAGCCTGTCACCCGCAGGGTTCGGATACACTTTCCATTCCGGAGCTGCGGTTTCGGCCAGCGAGGACGTAGCGCAGGTTCGCTGCGCATCGAAGAGCCGCTGAAGCGAATCAATCGGTTCGATCTGTGCTCCGCCCGGGGTTTTCACTTTTACAAGAAACGAAGGATTCCCGATGGAGTCGGTCGGTTGAGCGACCTTCAAGAAAGCGAAGAGTGAAGAGGAGTTGTTGCTCGCACAGCGGGTATCCGCACCCACGACTTTCGCGCCCTGCAGGGCCGCCATCAGCTTACAGGCAAGGTCGCCGGGCTCTCTGAGGAATCGCGCCTCCATCGAGTCGAGGACGGATTGTCCGAGCAGGATATTTCCCTGAATGCAGTAGTTGGGTCCGGCGATGTGGTTTTTGTAGGTGAGCGTATTGGAGCCGGTATATCCTGCGGTCTGCGGAGAACCGTTGACGAATGCGGCAATGCCGTACTGGCGTATATTGGGATTATTACCTGCGTCGAAGGAAGTCAACCATGAGATGATCTGCTGTGGCGTGTTGCCGGCCAGGAGTCGCGCACGTGCATTGCTCTGGTTCGTGGCGTTGTACGAAGCCTGCGTGTTAATGGCACCTTGGCCGGGGATCAGGTCTCCCAGGAAGTCGACGGCATAATTCGGAAACACCAACAGTAGGTCGACGCACGAAGCGCCGGCACTGCCCACTTCGCCGGTCACAGAATCTATTGCGACGATGGAAAAGGTGTCCTGTGCGGCCGAACAAAACGGAAGCGAAAGACAAAGAGATACCAGCAGACGGAACGGGGTTTTCATGGCTGACAGGACTTCACAGATTCTTCAGAGACCGGGCAGGGGGGTTAATGAGTACGACCTTCTGTTAAAAAAGAGGATGTTTCAGGGAAGGTTGCGCAGGAAACAATATCCTGCGCAACCGGAAAGCCCGTTTTTTTATTTCGTAAACTCGATGATTTCCGCTGCAACCGTGTAGGTAACCATCTTTCGGTTTTCAATGATGTCAACAGAGACGTTCGCCAGCGTCCTGCTTCCTTTCAACTCCACTCCAGCGGCTTTTGCATTTGCCAGAAGATTGTTTTTGGCTTTTGATATCATTCCCTCCACGTCGCGGATGCTGACTTTCTTTTTCTTTTCGGTTGCAATGCCCTTGAAGCTTCCCAGGATACTGAAATTCGATCCGGAAAGTACGACTTGTGTCTGATTGCCTTGTCCGTAATTACCAATGTAAAACGTCCTCTTGCAGGCGGAAAAAGAGCTGATGAGCAGAATGGAAATGAATAGTTTTTTCATGGGGTTTTGGGGTTGGGTGTTTTGAGATTAAAACTCGGCGCAATATATGGAATAGTGGCATGAGTTAATATCCCTGCCGATTCAGATTTTCGGAATCGCGGAGGCGGTGGAGGAAAGTCTGCCGTTTGAGAGAGATGAAAAATGCAGCGGCGGTTGAGTTGAAATCATGTCGGATTATTGGCTATTTTTCGTGCGGCCGAACAGTCATAACGTTATCCTCGAATGATTGATTTTACTTTCTCTCCCAAGATTCGAATTATCTTCAGAGCGGTACTGGTCGGCGTCCTGGTCTTTTGCAGCAGCGCCCTCCACGCTCAGCAGCTCAAAGCCGGTGTGCGTATTCAAAAGACGTACGGTATGTATTGGGAAAACGGTATTTCGGCCCAATACGGTTTTCGCAACTTCAAACCCGATCGGCTCCTTATCGGACTGGACGTCGTATCCTCCCGCTTCGGCACGGCCATCGGTTCGAATGCTATAAAGCAGGAGAGCTATCTGCTCTCAGGAAGCTGGCTTTTCAATAAAAGAAAACCGTACCACATCACAACCCGTTTGAACCTCGGCTACTTTTATTCGGATCCGGAAGAAAGTTTCTTTGAAGTGATCCCGCATACCTCGTTTCTCTTTTCTCCTGAAGTCGGCTTCATCTATGACTTTAAGAAAATCCCTTTGTCGCTGAACCTGGGGAGCGGGGTTTACATCATCACGGCGGAAGACGGATACTCTCCCGGGACATTGCAGCCGCTCTACTTTCACTTTGACATCCATTACAGGATTTATAATAAAACAACGCGATGAACAGGCTCAAGACGCTTCTCTTAGGTATTCTTGTAACGGGAGCATCCTCCTGCGGGAAGCCGCCGATCACGGAGGATATGCTCGATGGAGATATCATCTTCGATGCTTCGTTATATCATCCCGAACAATACCTGGTTTCGGCCCAATATCCCAATCCTACACCGGCCGATCTGGATAAACATATCATTCTGGCTATCCATGGCTATTCTGCGTCCACCTTTGAATGGCAAGAATTCGCGGAATGGTCTTCGGATACGTCCTACCGGATTTCACGAGTGTTGTTAGACGGACATGGCAGGGATTATCAGTCTTTCAAGGCGTCGACGTGGCGAGACTGGAGTGGTGCCATTAAAAGGGAATACGAAAAACTGATTGCGCTGGGCTATACGAAGATCAGCCTGGTAGGATCTTCCGCCGGCGGAACCTTGATTTTAGAAATGGTGAGCTCCGGCTATTTCAATACACACCTTCATCCGAAAAATCTTTTTATGATCGACCCGATCGTGGTTCCTACCAGCAAACTTCAGTCAATCGTCGGCATCATCGGTCCGATGCTGGGGTATGTGGAGGCGGATAATACCGGAGAAGAGGACAAGTATTGGTACCACTTCCGTCCGTATGAAACGGTCAATGAACTCAACGCGGTCATGAAAGTCGTCCGACAGGACCTGGAGGATGGGGTTACCCTTCCATCGGGTACGTTTTTTAAGATGTTCAATTCCGTCCACGATCCGGTAGCCAGCTCTACCAGTGCGGTATTGATCTACAAGGGATTGAAAACGGATTCCGGCAATAACATCGACGTACAATTGATGGACTCGGAGATCCACGTCTTCACACGCCTTTACCTGCGCTCGGGAATCACGGCATTACAGATTTCCAACCAGCTGGATGCTTTTTCACAGATGGCAAACAGGCTGCGGTAGGGCGGTGATGCCACAGGGGTGTGGTCATACTTACTACCGATGATTCTCGCTACAAGCTCAGCGGGCGGTGGCAATTAATATATTTCCTGAATTGGGGGTTACCCGAGCTTGTCGATGGGTAACCCGAGTCTGTCGAGGAACTACCCGAGCCTGTCGAGGGGCTACCCGAG
>JBJOMN010000025.1:0-18284 GCA_046052345.1 Bacteroidota bacterium
CTGCCGATTTCCGCATTCGTGCTCTGGAAAACTGAGAATTTCGTTTTCAAGTCATTGAACCTTTATTCCATTATTTTGATGCTTGTGGCGGTCGTGACTATATTCATTGCCGGAAAATGAAATGAATCATCCGTACTGCTTCTGATATGGATAAGTCTAAGTGTAAGCAGCCGGGGAATCATGGAATGAAGCATGCGTTGCAAGGTATTTTCACTCCTTTACAGCTGAATATGCATATTTGATGGATAGCAATACTCGGCTCCCCAAAGCATGATCTGCACAACGGCTTAATTTGCCACAGTCTTTTACGTCCTTGCGCAGTAAAAAACACCAGCCCCGTGAAAATATCCCAAACAGTAACCGGTAGCACGCTGCTTTTCATGTTTCTGACATTGTGTTATTCCTGTAGCGGAGAGCATCCGGCCACTGCGGCTAATGATTCAGATCAGACGGTCCATGCAATCATTGGCGATACGGTTGCCGGACTCGGCAAAGACGTTGGTTGCATCCTGCAAGACAAATACGGTAACTACTGGTTTGCGAGTAACGGAGAAGGCGTCTTTCGCTACGACGGAAGAGCCTGGGTGCATTTTTCCAATAAGCAAGGCTTATGCAGTGAGTATGTCTTCAAAATCCAGGAGGACACGAACGGCTACCTGTGGTTCACCACACGTGATGGTGTTTGCTGTTACAACGGTAAGATGTTTGTCGATTTCACGTACGCGATAAAATCAGCTCCGTTCAGGAAACTTAACTATGCCGAGGGCGGACTTTTTTTCGGCCATCCGGTCGGCGTATGTTTTTATGACGGGGAATCCTTCAGCAACTTCCTCATTTCCCCGAAAGAATACTTGCCTTCACAAAGTGACATGAGCCGTCCGTACGATATTTATTCTACGCTTGTGGATGATCATGGGAATGTCTGGTTCGGGACTCAGTCGGAAGGTGTTTGCCGGTATGACGGTGCGACTTTCTTTTACTTGAAGGGCAAGAACCTGGCCGGACCGGCAGTAAGGGCGATTTGTCAGGATCATTCGGGTAATCTCTGGTTTGGCAATAACGGTGGCGGTTTGTATCGCTATGACGGCAACGTATTGACCAACATCACGGATGAGAACGCACTTGGCAATCCTGAATTCCTAAAAGGCCGTTACAGTGACAAGCCCGGTTCGTTGGCTAGGGTATGGAAAATCGTCGAGGACAATCAAGGTGAACTGTGGATCGGCACGATCGATGCCGGAGTGTGGCGATACGACGGAAAAACGCTGAAGAATTACACCACTTCAGACGGACTTACAGGAAACTCCATTTGGGAGATCTACAAAGACAGGACCGGCAGACTCTTGTTCGTGACGGACGGAGAGAAAGTCAGTGAGTTCAACGGTGGAACGTTTTCCGAAATGTCCTTTGAATGAATGCTACTGAGTGAGTTTTAATATCCCACTAAGTGGAAACCCTGACCTGAAAAAGATGAAAGAATAAATTTGAATCCAAGCCTTAGAAAACGTATTTTTCGGCACAATACCGGACGTCCAAAAAACAGCATTAAAAATATCCAAAATGAAAAAGCTAAGAATTCAGCAGATTCTCTTAAGCCTGGCTTTGATCATAGTCGGAAGTGTTCTTGAGGGAAGTTTAAATTTATTCGGGGCACCTAAAGAAACAGTAGGAGAATTCGCAGTCGTCCTGGGGACGGTGACACTGACAGTTTTCATTATAAGACTGTCCCGGGAAAGCAAAGTCGAAAAATAGAAGGCAACCTTTGGCAGTCAATTCATCCGGCCGAGCGTTCAAGACTCCCGGATCAACTGTTGGGGTTTTAAAATCCCCCCAAGCTGAAATTGTCACAGTAATGTAAATCGGACGACTGCCGGGCAACCGGGATGCATTTTGTTTAATCATGTGTGTTCGATGAATTTGGGCGGCAGGCCGAAAATTCATCGCTATCGACTTGCGTCCGAATCCTCGGTTCGGTTATTTTTATGACTCCTAACCCAATCCCGATCTGCCATGATGATTACGGCTCTTCGCTTCCGACTTCTGCTTTGCTTCCTTTTTTTACTCACCACCGGTTCCCGTGCCGCCGGTCCTACGTACGGCCGGCTCAGCAATGAACAGCAATCACTTGCCGACCGACTGAAGCCTTTGCTGCAGCAGCACCTTTCGGTTCAAAGCGAAAAACTCGGGCTCTCCGCAAGGGACATCGCGGAATGGGAGGTCAGCGACATCCATACAAGCCGTCAAACGAACTGTACCTATGTTTACCTGCAGCAAACACTGAAGGGCATACGGGTTTTCAATGCCGTCAGCTCCGTTTCCGTACGCGACAACGAAGTTCTTTCTTTCGCCAGCCGCTTTGTGCCGGGTCTCGCTGCGAAGTCCAACACGACCACACCTGTGCTTGCGCCGGAAGACGCCATTGCTTCGGCTGCACGCCACCTTGGACTGGAGGCGCCTGCCGGTCTTCAGCCGATGCAGTCTATCCCGTTACTGGAGAAGTTCATCTATCCCGCCGGAACACTTTCAACGGAAAACATGCAGGTGACCTTGTACCTCCTTTCCCGAGAGAACGATGTCCGCCTCGTATGGAACGTGAACCTTGCACCTCCGCATTCGGACCACTGGTGGAACATACGAGTGGATGCGGTCGACGGGACCGTACTTGAAAAGAATGACTGGACCGTCCATTGCGATTTCGGGGCTCCGTCGTCTGCCGCCACGGTCGTATCCTCTCCGGCAGCTGCATCTGTAGTTTCATCTGCTGCAAGCTCGCAGTCCCTACCGACGTACGCTGTGTACGCCTTTCCGTTGGAGGCTCCTTCCTTCGGTCCCCGTACGTTGCTGACCAATCCGGCTGATCCGGCCGCTTCTCCGTTCGGTTGGCACGATACGAACGGTCAGCCGGGCGACGAGTTCACCACGACGCAGGGAAACAATGTCTATGCCTACGACGACATCGCCAACACCAATGCTCCGGGAACTTTCGCGGACGGCGGTGCTTCGATGAATTTCAATTTCCCGATCAGCTTCACACAGGCACCCTCGACCTATCTTAATGCATCCCTGACCAATTTGTTTTATGTGAACAACTGGATCCATGACGTGCTGTACCACTACGGACTGGACGAAGCAGGCGGGAACTTCCAGCAGACCAATTACAGCGGTCAGGGAGCAGGCAACGACTATGTGGAGGCGGAATGTCAGGACGGCGGCGGAACGAACAACGCGAATTTCGCCACCCCGGACGACGGAATGAACGGTCGCATGCAGATGTATCTCTGGTCGGGAGCCACTGCCGCTACGTTACAGATCAATTCGCCCGCCTCGGTCGCCGGCAACTACACCGCCATTGAAGCAGGTTTCGGCCCGGGCATCACGACCCCTATCACCGCCGACCTTGTGCTGGTGGACGACGGTGTCGCTCCTGCCACGGATGCATGCGATCCTATTCAGAATGCTTCCGCACTTGCCGGAAAGATCGCCGTCATCGACCGCGGCACCTGTACGTTTGTCAGCAAGGTCACGGCTGCCGAGAGCGCCGGTGCTATCGCCGTCATCGTCTGTAACAACCAGGCGGGATCTCCCATCTCCATGGGCGGCACGGGTACTTCCAACATCCCGTCGGTCATGATCTCCCAAGCCGACGGCGCGCTCATCAAGGCGGCGATCGCGGCAGGCACTGTGAACGGCACGCTGCAGCCGCCTGCCACTATCATCCAGGACCTGGACGGGTCTCTCGATAACGCCATCGTGGCGCATGAATACGGGCATGGTGTATCCAATCGCCTGACAGGCGGACCTAACAACTCCAATTGCCTCGATAACGGAGAGCAGGCCGGTGAAGGCTGGAGCGACTGGTTTGCGCTGATGTATACCATCGAGCCCGGTGATTCCGGAACCGATGCCCGCGGAATGGGCACCTATGCCGTCGGCGAGCCTGTGACCGGCAGCGGCATCCGCCGGTATCCGTATTCTACCGACATGAGCATCAATCCCCAGACCTATGCGGATCTTGCACAGAGTTCTGAAGTCCACGATATCGGGGAGATCTGGTGTGTGACGTTGTGGGACCTTGCCTGGGCACTGATCGCCCAGCACGGCTTCGATCCGGACTGGATCGGCGGAACGGGAGGTAATAATATCGCCCTGAAGCTGGTGATGGAAGGGATGAAACTGCAACCCTGCAGTCCCGGATTCCTGGACGGCCGCGACGCCATCCTTGCCGCTGATAATAACCTCTATGCCGGAGCCCACCGTTGTCTGATCTGGGAAGTATTTGCACGGCGTGGAATGGGAGCGAACGCTTCCCAAGGTTCCGCGTCGACAGCGGGTGACGAGACCGCCGATTTCACCGTTCCGTCCTTCTGCCAGATCCCGACTGCCGCACCTGTGGCGGCATTCACTTCCGATGTCACCACCACGTGTTACGGAACCGTGCGCTTCACCGATCAGTCGACGAATATTGCTCAGTCGTGGCAGTGGGATTTCGGAGACGGTAACGTCTCCACGCAGCAGAATCCTGTGCATACCTATACTGCCAACGGACAGTTCACAGTTACATTGGTTGTGACAAACACCCTCGGAGCCGATACGCTTGTTCAGACGAACCTTATCAATGTCTCCTCTCCTGCAGCTCCTTCGGTCTCGGCACCTGCTTCAGTATGCGCCGGTGCCACCGCCACGCTGACCGCTGCTGCGGCGCCCGGAGATTCCATCAGCTGGTACGATGCGACCGGGACGACATTACTCGGTGCGGGGTCGGTGTATACTACTTCTGCTTTGACCGCCTCTGCAACTGTCCTTGCGCGCAGTTTCACGCCAACCTCGCTTGTCGCGGTCGGTCCGGCCAATGCGACATTCGGCACCGGCAACTATCACAACACTACCTTCGAAGGCCGTCTGAAGTTCACCATCTTCGTTCCGCTGCGCTTGGTTTCCGTGTGGGTGGATGCGTCCGGCACGGCGAACCGCACCTTCAATCTTTATTCCGGTACCGGTGCGCTGCTGCAGTCGCTCTCCATCAGTGTTCCGTCCGGTCAAAGCCGCGTGACGCTCAATTTCGACATCCCCGTCACAGGTAATTATGAAATCGGTGTCACGGCCGGATCCAACCTTTACCGCAACAATGCAGGCGCTTCCTATCCTTACGCTGTCGCCGGTCTTGTCAGCATCACGTCTTCCAATTCCACCAGCAATCCCGCCACATACTATTATTATCTGTACGACTGGCGCGTACAGGAATTGCCGTGCATGAGTGCGGCCGCTTCCGTCACCGTACAGATCGACCCGGATCCTTCCGTGCCTTTCACGGCATCCCCATCCGGTCTTTCCGTCCAGTTCGGGTATCCTGCTGCAGGAAACATCACCGGATATCAGTGGGATTTCGGTGACGGAAACACGTCCGTGAGTGCTTCTCCGCAGCACACCTATGCCCAGGCCGGCACCTATCCGGTGAGTGTGACACTCACTACCGCCTCCGGCTGCAGCACCGTGCTTACGCAGAATGTGACCGTACTTTCGACGGGAATCGTCGGACCTTCGCCCTCCGAAGAATCCAGGGTACAGGTCCACGGCAGCAACCTCGAGATCTTCATTCCGGCGATCGGTAACGAATTGGTGGAAGTCACCGTGTACGATGTCCTGGGCAGAATCATCATACCCGCGCGTGTTTACTCCTCCGGCACGATTACGATTCAGCTTCCGGCAGGATGTCCTGCGGTGTTGAACGTCCGTTTGTCGCGCTCCGTCAAATCCGAATTGAGACGGGTGGTGATGCTGAAGTGAGATATTCGGCGGCCGGTCTATAAATCAGGAGTCAAGATGAATCCGGGCATATCACGCCGGAACGCGTCTTTTTTACCTCTTGCTTCCGGGATATCCGGATGGAATGAAAAAGCCGTTTTTTAGAAGACTAACGCCCTTCCCAAATACGGAAAAAAGCTGTTGAAATCGTCATAAAGCGATTAAAATCAACGCTTTATGATTAGAAAGACGAAGCCCATATTAGATTGATTCGTAAGGATTAATATTCTAAATTTGAACACCATCCATTTCTACACCAGAAATTCCGCTTACTATGAAAAAATTATTACTTAACGTATTGGCTGTCGTATCGCTTGTGCTGATCGCTCAGTCAGGCAGTGCTCAGGGAACCTACACCATCTGTTCCGTTCCCGGCAATGCCACCACGGATTCCACCGGTACCTTGTACGATACCGGCGGTCCTAACGGTCAGTATCAGAACAACGAGAACTGTACGCTGTTGGTCCAGCCTTCTTGCGCTGTCTCCATCACGCTTACGTTCCAGCAGTTCGCTACCGAAGCCAACTTTGACTTCTTCCGGGTGTATGACGGAACGACGGTTGCAGCTCCGCAGTTGCTCAATGCAAACGGACAGACGCTTCCCGGCCCGGTGACCTGTGTCTCCGGCTCCATGCTGATCGTCTGGCGTTCCGACGTATCCATCGTGTATGACGGATTCCAGTGTAGCTGGACCTCGGTCATCGCTTCTGCGGTAGCTCCGACGGCAGCCTGCGCAGTAAACGACAACACTCCTCCGCTGAACACGAACGTCCAGTTCTCCGACAGTAGTGTCGGCAGCCCGACGGGTTGGTTGTGGGATTTCGGTGATGGTGATACCTCCCGCCGTCAGAATCCGTTACATGCATATTCCGCCCCCGGCACCTACAACGTCATGTTTGTCGCATTCTCCTGTACCGAGTCCGACACTGCTTATCTCACTGTCAACGTTCAGGCTGCTCCCCAGATCAGTGTGGATCCCGATTCGATCGTAGCGAATGCCTATTGCGGCGATACCGCCACCTATCAACTGGATGTCACCAACGTAGCGGGCGGTGAACTGTTCTGGACCAGTGACGTGGATGTCAGTACCGGTCTGCCGGTAAGGGTGCTT
Source organism: Bacteroidota bacterium (assembly GCA_046052345.1). Classification (GTDB taxonomy): domain Bacteria; phylum Bacteroidota; class Bacteroidia; order AKYH767-A; family 2013-40CM-41-45; genus Pollutiaquabacter. The sequence continues at coordinate 6,914 of JBJOMN010000025.1, forward strand.
GCCATGAAATACGGAACCGACCAGTTCTCGGAATACCCCAATACCATCAACTCCATCAGTCCGGGCTTTACGAATTATGTTCTTACCCAGACCTCGACGAGCAATCCTTCCGTCCTCTCCTCCCTCTTGTTCGGCACAAACGTGCTTTTGATCCCCGAGCAGGAGTTCGGAAACTCCGCTATATGGACCACACTTGCACCGGTCATCCAGAACTACGTGAACAACGGCGGATCCGTGATTTTCTGCGGAGCGTTCTCTTCTCAGGTTTCCTGCATCAACAGCGTCGGCATCTTCAGCGGCACCTACAACTCCGATGCCGTACAGAACAACCTCACGGTCGTAGACAACACGCATCCGCTGGCCAATCTCGTTCCCGGCACCTTCACGGCACCCAGCGCCACCTATACCATGGACATCACCAATCCCAACAAGAACCAGGTGGTTGCCGATCAGGGTGCTGACGTAGTGACCTGGCTGAACTATGGAAGCGGAAAGGCGATCTTCCTCGCTTTCGATTACTTCGATCCTTCCACCGAGTCCTCCCGCATCCTGGCCAATGCCATCGAGTGGGGCGGAATCAACGGACTGCCCAGCTGGATTTCGCTGAGCCAGACGTTCGATACCCTCAATGCCGGCGATACCTCTCATGTCACGGTCACTTTCCAGACCACCGGCCTGCCTGCAGGAACCTACATCTCCGCCATTCCCGTCGCGAACAACGATCTCACGAATCCGGTCGTACTTGTGCCCTGCACACTTACCATCACCGGAGATCCTATCGTGGCCTTGTCCGACACCTGTGTCGATTTCGGCAGTGTCATGCAATACCGTCCTGAGACGCGCTCCTTCGACGTCATCAACAACGGTTGTGACACGCTCTTCGTCACCAGTATCGTCTCCAACAATACCCAGTTCACCGTCAATGCTCCGTTCACGTACCTGGTTCCCGGTGCACACGGTGTCGTCAATGTCACCTTTGTCTCCAATGCCACGGGTACTTTCACCGGTACCATCACGGTGTATAACAGCGATGTGGACACCTCCGTCTGTCTGTCCGCCAACGTCTACCCGGCACCCGATGTGAACGCCAACCCCGCTTCCATCTCCGCAACGGCTCCTGCCTGCAGCAACACTGCCACGCAGACCCTTACGGTTGAAAACCTCGGCGGCAGCGACCTGACGTATTCCGTCACCGGTCTGCCGGGATGGCTTTCCTACACCACCACCGGTGACACGGTCACTCCCGGCAGCAGCCAGACCGTTACCCTGACCTTCAACAGCGGTACACTGACCGGCGGCACCTATACAGCGAATGTCACGCTCATATCCAACGACCCCCGCACACCTAACGTACAGGTGGCGGTCACTTTCGTCGTCGGAACGAATCCTTGTATGAACTTCACTTCCCAGTCGAACACGTGCACCGGTCAGACGGACTTCACCAGCACCGCGATCAACACGCCTTCCAGCTATTCGTGGGATTTCGGCGACGGATCCGCTCTTGGCACCACTGCCAACCCGACGCACTACTACTCCCAGAACGGTACATATACGGTCACCCTCATCGCCTGTAACGGCGCCGGTTGCGATACGGTGATCCAGTCTCTGCAGGCCATCATCACAGGTCCGCAGCCCACCACGTGTTACCCGCTCACTTCCCAGTATTGCTGCGGCATCGGCCTGACCAACGTCACGCTTGCGAATATCAACAACGCCTCCAACGACGCCATCGACGGCTATCAGAACTACACATGTTCCGATACCACCACGCTCGAGCGCGGCCAGACGTACAACTTCACCGCAGAAACCGGCTTCACGTATCCTGAGAACGTCATCGCCTGGATCGACTGGAACGCTGACACGCAGCTTGACCCGGCTACCGAGCAGGTATTCTCCGATGTCGGCCAGCAAGTACTCACCTTCCACTCCGGAACCATTTCTGTGCCCGGCAACGCCGTCGTCGGTCAGCCGCTGCGCTTCCGTATCGCTTCCGACTACTCTGCCAATCCCGTACCTGCTCCTTGCCTTAACCTCCAGTACGGCCAGGTGGAAGACTACTCCATCCTTGTCTCTTTGCCTGTAGGCGTAGAAGAAGCGGCGTTGAACATTCCTTTCAGTGTCTTCCCGAACCCCTTCGCCGCTTCTACGCGCATTGAGTACCGTCTCTCCGGTACGTCCACGGTTTCACTGGAAGTCTACAATGCAATGGGCGAGAAGGTCCAGTCGCTGGTAGTCGCCGAGAAGCAGAACGGCGGCGTTCATACCTATTCTTTCGAAGGAACGGCTGCCGGCATCTACACGGTACGTTTGTCGGTCGACGGCCGACTCTCCGTACAGAAGATCGTCAAGTTCTGATCAAGAGAAAACAATCCTACCTGAAAGGGGCTGCGAAAGCGGCCCCTTTTTCATTTGGTGATGGCCTTGTGCGCACGTCTCTTTTTGGAGCTTCTCCTGCTGTAGTCTTGGGATAGTATGCTGATGTTGCCATCCGGCTCCAGTACGGCAAGGTCGACATCGTCGATTCCCGGAACACCGTGTTCGCGGATGACCGTTTGCAACTCCTCGAAAGAAATCTTCTCCCTCTCAAGATTCGCCTTTAGTATTTTGCCGCGATGTACCAGCAACACCGGCTCCCCTTGCAGCAGCCGGGAGATACGCGGGCTGCGGTAGAGCAGGTTCTTCAAGAGGAAATTCAAAAGGAAAAGGGATCCGGCAGCAACCAGTCCGCCTGTAAGTGTCGCGTCCGGACCGACCATCGCATTCTGCACGGAATTGCTGATAAGCAATATGAATACAAGGTCGATGACCGAGAGCTGGGACAGCTCCTTCTTGCCGAAGATGCGTAATGCGAGAATGACGAAAAGATATACCGTTACGGTCCGGAGCACTACTTCTAACAACGGATGCATGTTTTCTGGATTTCAACCGGAAATGTACTAAAAAGCCGTTGCCTTCGCCGATGTAGTGAATCGGCAGTCCTCTATCTTTGCAACATGCGTTTCAGGAAACATATCTTCATTTGCACCAACCAGCGGGTCGAAGGTTCCCGGCCATCGTGCGGCGAGGCGTGCGGGTTGGAACTGGTGGCGGCATTCAAGAAAGAGATCAAAGAAGCTGGACTTTCCACTGAAGTCCGGGCGCAGCGTGCGGGATGTCTTGATGCCTGTGAACACGGGCCTTCTCTGGTTGTCTATCCGGACGGCGTTTTCTACGGTAAGGTGACTCCCGGTGATGTAGCCGAAATCATCAGGGAGCATATCGTCAACGGACGACTTGTCTCGCGGCTGGCGGTAGACTTTGACAAATCCTGAAGGGGGTGGACGATCTTCTCCCCGAGAAATACCGGACTGATTTCGAGATAGTCCGTGAGACCGCTGAGCAAGTCATTAAAGACGTCCAGTTGTCCGGTTTCGACCTGCGATTTTCCGGAGACCCCTTGTCCGCCTATTCGGAGTTGAGGCAACAGTTGCTTCCCATCCTGCAGGACCTTCACAAGAGCGATTCCTCCGCATTCCAGGCTTTGCTTTACAGGGTCGATCTGTCTGAGAGTGAATTTGCACGGCTACCCCGCGGAGCGGATTTCTACGGGCAGCTTACCGACAAAGTCCTCCAGCGTGAGTTCAAAAAAGTGCTGATCAGGAGATATTTCAGGGATAGAGGCTCGAATCCGGCATGAACAATTTCAAAGCGTGAAAGTTTCCGGCAGGCTCAGAAAATCTTTTTTTTGAGATGAAGGATAACTTTATCCGGACGAGCTTGTTGATGCAACGTAGAACCAAACATATACCCTATGAAACATTCTTTCCGCATCCTTTTGTCCATCCTCGGACTGTCGGTCATTTCCTCCGGATCGTCCCGGGCCCAGAATGCCGATGTCCAGGTCATCCACAACTGTGCCGACACTTCTGCGCAGCTGGTGGATGTTTACGTCAACGGCATCCTGTCCCTTGATGATTTCGCCTTCAGGACAGCCTCCAACTTTCTTAGCCTGCCTGCAGCCATTCCGTATCAGGTAGGTATTGCCCCCTCCACCAGTACGAGTGTGGCAGACACCCTTGTGAGTTTCACTTTGAACCTTCAGGCAGGCAACCGCTATGTCGTCATGGCTTCCGGCGTATTGAACCCGGCCAATCATGCAGCCAATCCCGACGGACGCAGCACCGGTTTCACTCTGATGGTACAGGATAACATCCTTGCCGCCGCGGCTGATACGAACAATGTTGATTTCATTGTCATGCACGGAGCTACGGATGCTCCTACCGTAGATGTCGTACCGGTCGGTGTCACCACACCGATCGTAGATGATGCCGCTTACGGCGATTTCACCGGATATATCAGTCTGCCTGAAAATTACTATACCGTGAACGTCACTCCCGGCAACGACAACAGCACGATTGTCGCTTCCTATGTGGCTGATTTCACCGGCCTCGGAGGCGGTACGGCCGTGGTTTTCGCCAGCGGCTTCCTCGATCCCTCCACCAACCAGAACGGCCCCGCTTTCGGACTTTTCGCCGCTTTCCCTGACGGTTCTGTCATACAGCTTCCGGAAAATACGACGGCATTGATGCAGGTCATCCACAACGCTGCGGATCCCGCAGCCGATACTGTCGACATCTACGCTGACGGCGCCCTGTTGCTGGATGATTTCGCGTTCCGTCAGGCTACTCCTTATGTCGAAGTTCCTGCCGGTGCTCCTTTGAATATCGCAGTCGCTCCGGCAAACTCTTCAAGCATTGCCGATACCCTCACCAGCTTCACCGTCACGCTGCAGCCCGGCCAGACCTATGTCGCCGTCGCTAACGGCGTACTTGACCCCTCCTTGTTCGCTGTAAATCCCAGCAGCCAGTCCACCGCTTTCAATCTTTGGCTGCACAGCGGCATGACGGTCGCCAGCGCTACGGGTTCGACCGTCGACCTCACCGCATTGCACGGTGCGACGGATGCACTGACTGTGGATGTGTTGCTGCAGAGTGTGTCCACGCCGCTTATCGACGGTCTCACGTACGGTGAATTCAGCAACCCCCTGTCGGTCGGCGCTGATTCGTATGTGCTCAATGTAACGCCTTCCAGCTTCAACAATACCATACTCGCATCCTATGATGCCGACCTTACCGGTGCCGGCGGAGGTTCAGCAGTGTTGTTCGCTTCGGGCTTCCTGATTCCCGCAGCTAACCAGAACGGCCCTCCCTTCGGACTGTTTGCGGCGTTCTCTGACGGTAGCGTCATCGAACTGCCTGCCCACACTTCTGCCCGTGTCCAGGTCATTCACAACGCAGCCGATCCTGTGGCTGACAGTGTCGATGTCTATGCAGGTGCCGTCCTTCTGCTTCCCAATTTCGCCTTCCGCACGGCTACGCCGTTCGTCGAGGTTCCGGCGGGTCAGCCTATCCAGCTCGGCATCGCCCTGAACAACTCCTCCTCCGCAGCCGATACTATTCCCGGTCTGGGCACTACGCTCAACCTCACGCCCGGACAGACTTATGTCATCCTGGCGAACGGTGTGGTGAACAGCACCGGCTTCGCTCCCAATCCGGACGGTCGCTCCACGGCTTTCCAATACATTGTGAAGGAAAACGTACGTGAATCCGCAACGGCAACCGGCGATGTAGACTTCTTCATCGTACACGGTTGTACCGATGCTCCGACGGTGGACGTGTTGGCGAACAATACCGTCACGCTGGCCGACAATGCAGCCTACACGGATGCCACCGGCTACCTGAGCGTTCCGGCCGCCAGTTACACCATCGGCATTACTCCTGCAGCCGGTACGCCGGTGCTGCTGGAATACACCGCCGATCTCTCCACCCTTGCCGGTCAGTCTGCGACCGTTTTTGCTTCCGGCTTCCTGGATCCTACCACCAATCAGGGTGGAGCCGGTTTCGGTTTGTATGCGGCTTTGAATAACGGAACGGTTGTTCCTTTCCAGCCCATCATCAACACTATCGAAGGTCCTGTCAATGAAATGTCTGCCGTTTCTTATCCGAATCCGGCCGGACGTGAAGTACGGATTTCGGTCGCCGGACAGTTGTCGGCCGAGACCAACGTCACGGTTACTGATGCTTTCGGCCGCACGGTGAAAGCCTTCCGTCCGGAAATCACCGGCTCATCCTTCATCATGGATGTTTCCGGTCTTTCCAACGGGCTGTACCATTTGAGCCTCGTGTCGGGTTCGGGATATTCCCGTGTATCTTTCATGGTGGCGCGCTGACCAGCCCATCCTGATGCAATCCATAGGACGCCTTGCAGAATTCTGCAGGGCGTCCTTGTTTTAAAGCGATTAACGGGCGTTTTTAGTCACTTTTTCAGTGAACATTCCTCCGGTAGGAGTGTTAGGAGTATCGTGAGCCAGTTCTCCATTCGGGACATAGAGCATCTTACCGGCATCCGGGCGCATACGTTGCGCATTTGGGAGCAGCGGTACAATGTTCCGCGACCCAAGAGGACGCCCGGTAATGTGCGGTATTACGACGACGAGGACCTGAAGCTCCTGCTCAATATCGCCATGCTCAACCGCAACGGCCATAAGATCTCCAAGATCTGCATGCTGAGCGACCGGGAGATTGCGCAGTTGGCGGTGGACCTTTCTTCCTCGTCGGAGAACCGCTCCGTTCACATCCATGCACTTCTCGCCGCCATGCTCGACTTGGACGAAGGCGCTTTCAACAAAGTGCTTTCAGCCGCTCTCCTCCAGCACGGACTCGAGAGGACCATGATGGAAGTGGTCTTCCCTTTCATGGGCCTCATCGGTGTGATGTGGCAGACCGGTTCACTGATGCCTCCTTACGAGCATTTCATTTCTGCGATGTTGCGGCAGAAGCTGATGGTCGCTGTGGACGGGCAAATGGCTGTCCCACGTCCGGATGCAAAAAAATTCCTGTTGTTTCTTCCGCAAGACGAGCATCACGAACTCGGTCTGCTGTTCGCCAATTACATCATCAGGACATCCGGCCACCGCGTACTGTACCTCGGGCAGAATCTTCCTTTGAACGAGCTGGAGCAGATCGGGGATAAATTCCTGCCGGATTACATTTTCACGTCCATCACTGCCGGTTCGCCTGCACTCCAGATAGATGATTTTCTCCGGGAACTGAACAAGAAATTCCCGTCCGCAGAAATACTTGTCACCGGACGTTACTTTTTGGAAGCCGATACCGATTCACTTTTGGCGGTTCGGAAAATTCGTCATCCTGACGATCTGAAGTCGTTTCTGGTGTGAATAAAAAAGCGCCCCTCTTTCGATGGACGCCCTTTCACTAAACCACACCACAAAAAAATCATTTCATATCTATGTACCGCATCAGCTCGTGACGGGTCGATTCGTTCAGGAATTTTCCGTGGAACGATGACGTCACGGTGCTGCTGTGCGTGTCTTTGATGCCGCGGGAACGCACACAGAGATGTTCGGCGTCAATGATGACGGCTACGTCGCGCGTATCGAGCATGTTCTTCAGTTCTTCGGCGATCTGCACGGTCAGACGTTCCTGTACCTGCGGTCTGCGAGAATAGTAATCAACGATACGATTGAGCTTGGAAAGTCCTATGACCTTGCCGGAGGAGATGTAAGCGATATGAGCTTTACCCAGGATGGGGACGAAGTGATGTTCGCAGGTGGAATTCACGGTTATGTTTCTCTCCACGAGCATCTGGTTATACTTATAGGTATTGTCGAAAAGGGTAGGGGTAGGCTTGTTGGCCGGGTTCAATCCGCGGAAGGTCTCTTCGACGAACATCTTGGCCACCCGTTTCGGTGTTCCACGAAGACTTTCGTCTTCGAGATCCATCCCCAGGATATCGAGAATATCCCGGAATTTCTCCTGAATTCGGACTATTTTTTCGGAATCGGTCAATGCGAATGCATCCCGACGCAGCGGAGTTTCGATGCCGGATCCCGCATGATCGTATCCCAAGAGGTCTTCAAGGGACACAACAGATTGATTTTCAGGTAACAAGGGCTTTTCCAGCATTTGTTTAAGGGATTTTTATAAATATTAAACAATGAAAAAGCCATATGGTTCAAAAAACCAATAAAAAAGGCGGTAATGTTAAATATGTTTAATATTTATGAAAAAAAATTAAACAGAATAGTCGACAGGTCGCCGCGATGATTATATTTGTATAAGATTAACCACTAAAAACTTCTACAAATGGCTGCCACGAAAAAGAAATTCGATTTCCGTACGCTGGTGACAATCGAGTCAAAGCCCTTGAGAAACTATGCCCTCAAGCTTACGCAGGACGTAGAGGATGCGGACGACCTGGTTCAGGACACGATGCTGAAGGCGTTCACCAACGAAGAAAAGTTCGCAGAAGGTACCAACCTGAAGGGTTGGCTCTACACCATCATGAAGAACATCTTCATTAACAAATACCGTCGTGCCATGAAATCAAACATCTTTCATGACGACACCGAATCGCAGTACTATATAAACAATACGGACACCTCCCAGCGCAATGACGGCGAAGGCAACCTTATCATGGAGGACATCCAGACTGCACTCGGGGAACTGAGCGACAATCTCCGCACACCGTTCTTGATGAGTTACACCGGCTATAAATACGAAGAGATCGCCAAACAGCTTAAACTGCCGCTGGGTACCGTGAAAGTACGTATCCATAACGCCCGGAAGGAGCTCTCCACGCGACTTTCCGTCTACCGCCCCTACGCCGAAAACTGATTCTTCGGCTTCCTGATCAAACCCAAGGGTCGGTCTTGTGACCGGCCCTTTCGCTTTTTGTGTACCTTCGCCGTATGAAATTCGGCGTCATCGTTTTCCCCGGATCCAACTGTGACGAGGACATGGTACATGTCCTCCGTGACCGCTTGCGCCAGCAGGTGGTGAAGTTGTGGCACAAAGACCACGACCTGCAGCAGTGCGATATGATCGTGCTGCCGGGCGGTTTTTCCTACGGCGATTATCTTCGTTCCGGTGCCATCGCCCGTTTTTCACCGATCATGAAGGAAGTGGTCGAATTCGCCGGCAGGGGAGGACATGTGTTCGGGGTCTGCAACGGCTTCCAGATCCTGTGCGAAGCCGGGCTTCTTCCCGGCGCCTTGTTACGCAATACTTCTTCGCGTTTCATCTGTGAAAACGTGTTCATATGTCCGCAGCACACCGATTCGCCGGTCACCTCCGGATTGGACACCTCTTCCGCACTTAAAATACCTATCGCCCACGGCGAGGGACGCTTCTATGCGGATGAAGAAACCCTGCTTTCGATGAATGAAAACGGACAGGTGCTTTTCCGTTACTGCGATGCGAACGGTCAGGTGACTGAAGCCTCCAATCCCAACGGTTCCCGGGAGAACATCGCCGGCATCTGTAATGCCTCCAAAAATGTTTTCGGCATGATGCCTCATCCGGAACGTGCCGCCGATCCCGTTCTCGGCAACACGGACGGTCTTGGCATCTTCGAGTCGATGTTGCGGGTCGTGGCTGCCGCCGAGTGAGGGGTGACGCCCTTCGACCGGCTCAGGGCGGAAGTGACAGGTGACGAGTGCACCGTCAATCATCCTCTGTCTTTTCCTTTTCCGGTGCGCCTTTGAAAGGGACGCAGATATACAGGAAAATTATCCGCGAATAGCGGAAGACCACGGGAGTGCTGATGATAGAGAGTACGACGGCGAAGGTCATCAGCCGCCAGAAGTGCTCGAAGATCTCTCCGAACACAAGGTAGTAGGCAAGCACCAATCCCAACAGCAGTCCGACCATCAGCATGTAACTCACGTACGCTGCTCCGAAGTAGAAACCGGGCTCGACCCTGTTGCTGTTGCCGCATGACGGGCAATACTCGTACATCAGACCGACCTTCTTAAGCAGGAAGGGATTCCGAAAACGGAATACATCGTGCGAGCGGCAGGCCGGGCACTTCATGGTCAGGATACCTGACAGTAACGAAAATTTTCGGGTGCGGGCCATAGGTTATGGACGGCCTGTCAGAAATGGTATCCGAATCCGCCGGTGATCATTCTCGGCTCGAAGGGAAGAGTGCCGGAAGTATAACGGGACGAATCGTTGGTCTCGAAGTTGATCAGGTAATTGTCTTTCAGCCGCCAAAGGATGGATGCATGGATTCCGAAAACCCACCCGGACTGACCAAGACGCCTGTTCCAGCCGATATATGCTCCGAGGGCTCTGCAGGTGTTTCCGTTGATGACCTTCAGGTCCAGCGTATCATTGCCCGGTTTGGCTCCGGGGATATCCCGGGTTTCGGCGAAAAGCCCCGTGATGCCGATCAACGACTCGCCTTGTCCGTGGTAGGGAACGCTGAACATCGTCCACGGGTCGCCGGAAGCGTTGTAAGCCATCCAGATCGTACCCTTTGCTATGCCCAGGTCGGTGACCCCTACCAGATAATCGTCGAAACGGCTGGTGACATGCAATCCCGGTTGGGCGACCATTGCGGATATCTGTATGCCCAGTGTGATCGCCTTGCGACGCAGCAGGTCCAAGTTGAAGGCGAGTTCCGTAGTGGTCATCACCCCCAGGTTGATCATCTGGTACTTCGAGCTGTCGTCCTTCAGATACAGTTTTGCCGGCACGTCCGCATTGTTGACCATGACACCGACGCGTGCATGCCATGAAAAAGGGCTTCTTTCAGGAGGAGAAATGGCCTCCATGCCGGTCTGGTAGTCCTGACCGTAAGCCAGTATGCAACTGAGTTGCAGGAGTAAAAGCAGGGCCGCTTTTTTCATAGGCGACGCGAAGGTAGTGATTACGGCTGCTTTACCCCTAAAACCTGCACTTATTCCCATAAAAAAATGGACAAATCAGGTAGTGTCCGCGACCTGAAATATTTTTTTCAATATTCATCCTCCCACATGAAAACATTGAACACATACTATGAAAAAAGCCCTGAGAACCCTTGGATTCGTGGCAGTGGCAGCGCTGGCAGTGGCAGGAACCTGGCTGACCTTCGTTTACTTCTCCGGAATCCCCCGTTACTCTCCCGGTCACATCGACTTGAAAGTGGAACGTACTCCTGAGCGCATCGAGCGCGGGAAAAAGCTGGTAGGACTGCTTTGTCAGCAGTGTCATTACAACCCCAAGACCGGCGGGCTCACCGGTCGTTATCTGGACGACGCTCCGCCCGAATTCGGCAAGGCCTACTCGGCGAATATCACGAATCATCCGGAGTTCGGCATCGGTTCCTGGACGGACGGCGAGATCGCCTATCTTTTGCGTACAGGTGTAAAACGCGATGGACAGTACGCACCACCGTATATGCCGAAACTACCGTTGATTTCCGACGAGGACCTGTTTTCGGTAATCGCCTTCCTGCGCAGCGACAATGAATTAGTACGGTCTCGCGACGCGCAGACAATTCCGTGTGCGCCCTCCTTCCTGACCAAATTCCTTTGCCGGGTGGCCTT
>JBJOMN010000026.1:0-3816 GCA_046052345.1 Bacteroidota bacterium
TTACCTTTGCGCCACGATTGACCGATGGTGTAATGGTAACACTGCAGATTTTGGTTCTGCCTTTCTAGGTTCGAATCCTAGTCGGTCAACAAAATTTCTCCTAAAGCCCTGATTATCAATACTAATCGGGGCTACTTTTTTGGGAGGGGAATGTATAGGGGAGGCATAAATCCCCGCTTTTCAACGGCCATCTTTTGCCTCACTTTCCTGCAAATTTTAAGGTGTCCGGCTTGATTTTAAATGCACCTGGGAAGCATCAGGCTAATCAGCAGGGAGATCATCAAGGTTAGATGTATTGCCGTGATAACCCGGATAAATCACAGTGCATCTTAATTTACTTCTAGTATGACGCTCTCCTCACATTGAATTTTCAAATAGGATCCCCATTCAATTTGGAGAACAGATGAGGGTTCTCCGTTTTGAATCCGGATTTAAAATAAGAAGGCTCGGGTTGCGTACTGTATCAGTCAAAGATTTGTACCGAATACCCTAACTGCTTCTAGACCTGATCATGACTGCATTGTCTTACCTCCGCCTTCGTAAGGCAACCAGATGGATTTCCGTCGCCGTCTTGTTGTACTTTTTGTCGACTTCGCTGATCGCTTCCTGCAATGCCGAATCCGTACCTATGGGATGGATTCTATCTAAGGGGCTTATAAATACGAAGGTGAATCTCCTTCCGGCCAATCATGAGTTCGTCGTGCAGGTAGAGGTCAGGAACAACTCCCGTGAACGGCTGGAATTCTACCTCGAGCCGGGACGCATCTTTAACGCATTGCCGGACGAATTCCAGGATCTAATAGCTGTCAGCAGGATCGAGATGGTGCTTGAGCCCTCGGCTGTCACCAAAGCGGTATTGTCCGCCTATTGCAAGAACAAACATAAAAAAGGCCCCGCATGTACCACGCCGATGGAACTCGGGCCGATGGCATCCGAACAACTCGTCCGCATCTGCCGCTATATCTCCGACCATTCCTTCAGGACCGAGACCATCCGTCATGCGGTCTGGGCCGTGAGTGACACGATTCCGCTTCCGCGTGCATTTCTGGTCCTTGAAAATGAAAAGACAGTCGCGGAGTTGGAACGGTACCTCGATGTGGACTTGGGCCGAGCCACCGCCGACCATGTGCTTGATTTGGATACGCTGGACCTCGAAGAGGGGCTTGAATTCCTGTCCATAGAAGACCAGTACGACCTGAAACAAAAAGGAACCGTCCGCATCGTCTTCACTGATTACCACGGTGAGGTACTGCGCGAACTGATGTCTCCTACCGTTCGTCCTGCCGATCGCTTCGATCTGGAAGTGAACATGATCGCAAAGGACCTTAAAAGCGGACTCTATTTCATACGCATCTTGAGCGACGGTGTGCTGCAGAAACAGTGGGAAATCTTCATCTGAGCCATTGACATCCGTAGCGGTTTCACATTAATCGCGCTATATTTAACCGTGATCCGTCAACTCTCCCGTTCCGAGCTCGGCATTGTCCGGGACCTTGCCCATCATATCTGGCCGCTGGTCTATTCCTCCATGATCTCTCCCGAACAGATGTCCTACATGCTGGAGTGGATGTACAATCCCGATGTACTCGCCTCGGAATTCGACAAGGGGGCTTCCTTTCACACCTTTCAAAAAGAAGGGAAGGACATCGCATATCTGCACCTTGAGCCGGTCGGTGATTTCGCCGTCAAGCTGCAGAAATTGTATGTCCACCCGCAGTATCACGGTCAGGAAATCGGCAAACAGCTGGTCATGTTCACCGTCGCATTCACCCGTGAGCAGGGGAGAAGCCTGGTCGAGCTTCAGGTGAACAGAAGCAATCCCGCTGTCGCCTTCTACCGCAAACTCGGCTTCGAAGTAGTCGATGAGCAGGACTTCGACATCGGCAACGGGTATTTCATGAACGATTACGTGATGCAGCTGGAGGTGTGAGGTCCTTGTATACCTCATATAAATAACCCGTGCCGGCTTGCACCGGACACGGGCTGGAGCCAAACAGAAAAGTTTCAATGCTGTTTCAGCTTGGCAAATCGTGCCGGAGATGACTCCTGATTCACGACCCTGCAAAATTCCTATTCAAGACAGCGATATCAAGTGAAATCAGGTGAATCGGGTGAGGCACCTTATTTCCTCTTCCAATAGCGGTTTCGGAGGGATAGGTGAAATAGGTGAAATAGGTGAAAAGGCGGTTTTCGGTCAAATCATAGACAAATTTTAAGCGCCGGAGCAGGACTTTATCACCCTTCCACCTCATTTTTGTAAATTTGGCTGTCGGGTTTCGACTGTCGATAACGGTTTCAGTCTTCTACAAAAGCCCGGATAATTTGACTGTTTCTTTTTATCTGTAAATGCCTGTCATAAGATTCATAGCCCGAAGGAGGCGCTCCTTCAAAGCGTTGCTTGGTATTCAGTTGCTATTGGCCGCATCGGCATCGGTATCGCCCGCTTATTCGCAGATCGGTTCTAAATGGGATGCTCCGGCCTCCTTCCGAAACCTGAATCCGCTGTCCGCCATTGAATTCAGAGGGATCCCGGATTCCTCGGCATGCAGGAAACCTTTCGGCGGATTTCAGCTCTTCAAGGATCCGGGCAACGGATGGCTGCTAATAGGCACTGCCAGCGGTCAGGTGTGGCGACTCAATCAGGACGATCGCTGGGTCCGGCAGGACAGTACGGAGTGTGTCGGCTATAACGGGGGGGCGGTCGTATTGCCCGGTCCTATGAAATACGGCGGTTTTGGTCTCTGGCGCAGTTTCGGGCTGCTGCTCTTCTATTCCTGGAAGGCCCACGAGTGGCATACTATTGAGATCGACCGGGAGCTTCCGATGACCAACGGCACTGCCGTCTATTTCGATGCATCCGATTCCGTTTTGTATCAGGTCGGTTCCGTGATTCAAAACGACGGATTAAAAAAACCCTTAACGGTAAAAGATTCTGTATTCAAACTTGATATCAGGACGGGACAGTGGCAAGCACTCGGCAAGATAAACACGGCGATTCCCGGCGATTACCCGCTGGCCGGGGGCAAAGGTTTATTGTATTCCGTTCCCGGCGGTGTGATTTTCGGAATGTCAGGGCAGCGTAAACCGCTCTATATTGATTTCCGATCGATGCGGTGCTACATCCTTTCGGATCGTGTTTCTGACCGCCTCTGGACACTGAGTGATTCCCAGTACGCCAAGGATAAACGGGCGATTGCCACGGACAAGGGCATTTACACCTTCAATCACTCCTATGACATCATAGACAGTGCTGCATGGGAATCGCTGCTGAGCGACCGTCTTCAGGAGTTTCCGCTGCTTGAACCCCAGGCTACTATCGGTCAGCGAATGCCCTTCGGACTTGCTTTGGCGGGCATTGTATCGGTCGCTGCGGTTTTCCTGTTGAGGCGATACCGCAATCGGAAACGCGATAATCCCGCCGCTACAGTCCTTGAACCAGCTGACAACGGAGCCGAAGAAGAGGAATTGCCGCTGCGTCCTATTTCGGGTATTTACCGTCTGAGCGCGGAAAATGGCTATTTCTTCCTCAATGACAATCCGCTGCGTGAACTTACAGGGCAGGAACGGCAAGTCCTTCAGGCACTGACCGGAAAGCCGGATATACGCGACGCCGGATTGTCCACACAAATGTTCAACGAGATACTGGGAATCGAGCAACGCACCCTTGACAGCCAGAAGAAGACCCGCAGCGAGGTGATCCGAAACATCAACCGACGGTTCAATGAATGCGGATTTCCCGGGGAAGCAGTGCAACGTTCCCGCCATGAAGACGACCGACGGTCGGTGACGTATGTGCTGGCGCCGGAGATAGTGATT
>JBJOMN010000027.1:0-49011 GCA_046052345.1 Bacteroidota bacterium
CTACAAGCTCAGCGGGCGGTGGCAATTAATATATTTCCTGAATTGGGGGTTACCCGAGCTTGTCGATGGGTAACCCGAGTCTGTCGAGGAACTACCCGAGCCTGTCGAGGGGCTACCCGAGGTTGTCGAGGGACTACCCGAGCTTGTCGAGGGACTGCTTATTTACTTCACCGCTATCACGGAAATCTCCACGTTGACATGGAGCGGCAGACGACTCACCTCGACTGTTTCACGAGCCGGGTAGTTACCCGTAAAGTAAGCGCCATATGCCTCGTTCACTTTTGAGAAATTATCCATACTTGTCAAAAAGATGGTCGTCTTCACCACGTTGGTAAAATCCATTCCGGCTTCCGTTAGGATCGCCTGAATGTTTCCCATCACCTTGTGCGTTTCTTCAGAAATATCGTCCAGTGTCAATTCACCTGTTCGGGCATCTTTCGCTACTTGACCGGACACGAACAGCAGGTTTCCGCCGGCCGTTACCAGGTTGGCGTGGCTGTACGGACCAATGGGAGATGGGGCGTCCGACGATGTGATTACTTTTTTCATGAGGTTCTTATTTAATCGATCGGAGAGGTGTTACGTTGCGGCAATCCGGATCTTTCGGCGGCAGCGTGGCTACTGTTGATTTCAGCTGTGAGCATTGGGGCTTTACCGATAACTGTGGTTTGCAGAGCATGTTATTCATCCGGTCGTGCTATTTTATTGCACCGATCTGTTTCATCATTCCAAACAAATCCCGCTGGCTCCACCGCTCCGTGATTTTACCGTCTTGGATTTTCAGGATGTCGATGCCCGTCCAGACAGCGTGTTTCCCGCTGGGGGGAATGGTTCCCATCAATACGCCCTGCTGCGTACCCGTAACGTTAAGCCGCACCACCACCTTGTCGCCTTCGGCGATCATGTCTTCAACGCTTACGCGGATATCCGGAAAGGCCGTTGCCACCATGGTCAGGAATTGCCTGAAGCCCTCGTGGCCACCGGGAAGATGGGGGGCCGCATAATGGTCAATAAAGCCCTCGGCCATCACTTCATTCATTGCCGATGTGTCGCCTTTATTGACGACCTCCGAATAAAACCGGACTGCGATCGATTTGTTCTGTTCTGTCATGTCGACTGTTTTTTGAGAGTATGAATTGAATGCTATCATCCATCCTGCGGCCAGAAAAGAAAGCATTCTGCGGCAGTTGATACCGGTTGTTTTCATCGGATAAAATTAAGACGGATTTTGAAATCTCGGTTCTTGGCCCTCCCCACAGCAAGCGGCAACGGTCGCTGAGCCGGTCGAGGCCGGAGTTATACACCAAAAGGACCGGGGTACGCCTTTCTCCGGCGGTGTCCGACAGCAAAAAATTGTCTTGTTAATGGTACTCCTGAACCTCGAGGCGGGTAAAGAAATATTTGAAAGACCAGTAGATCCAATAAGGTATTGCTAAACCGAAGGTGATGACGGATAGCACTAACAATCCCAAGGAACTGATGAAATACTCCCAGAATCCACCGGTGAAGACCACTTTTTTTCCGTCAATTTCCAGTTTGGTGAAGAAATACCTGTTCGACCAATAAATGAGGTATGGAAGGGCGATTCCTAAGGTTAATAGGGTCAAAACACAAAGGCCCAATGCCATCAGAAAATACTCAACGAATTCCCCTTTGAAAACTATCTTTTTATTCATGTTAAGTCGATTATTACGATGTAAGAGTTTAGAAGAAGGAATCGTTTGAAATGATTAACAATCCGGTTGGAATTATCCGCCTACACAAACAAGGCTTTCAGCTCGGTGGCCTCCTCGGGCTTCATCTTACCGCCGAGGATGAGCGATAGCTGACGGCGGCGCAAAGCACCGTCGTACCGTTTCTTCTCTTCTTCCGTCTCCGGCACCAGCTGCGGTACATTGATCGGATTACCCAACTGGTCCACCGCCACGAACGTGTAGATCGCCTCGTTGCACTTCTTCTTCTCCCCCGTCGTGTTGTTCTCCACCCATACGTCGATGAACACCTCCATCGAAGAGGTGAAGGCGCGCGACACCTTGGCTTCCAGGGTCACGATCTCTCCCAGTCTGATCGGCTGGTTGAAAGAGACATTATTCACAGAAGCCGTTACGACGACCCTGCCGCAATGCCGGTGCGCGGAAATCGCAGAGGCGATGTCCATCCAGTGCAGCAGCCTCCCTCCCATCAGGTTGCCCAATGTGTTGGTGTCGTTCGGCAGCACCATCTCGGTGATGACGGCTGCGGATTCTTTGGCGGTCTTGGATTTGGCGGACATGGTTTTTCGTTTTATCCGCTGGCGGATCAGCGGACCCTCTTCAGGTTCAGCTCGCCGACGGGATTGATGATCAACGGTACTTTTTCAATGGTCACGGAACTGGTGTCGAGACCGAAGGCGCGCTCCTCCGAAAGTGAAAGGCGCTTGAACAGGAAATAGGTGTCCAGGATGATTTTCTCATAGAAGGGCAATTCGTTCTCGTAGGACAGATATTTCTCCATCACCACGAACCTGAAATCACCGATCAGGTTCTTCCTTCCGAGCGACTCATAACGCGAGGTGATGTCGACCTCGAAATTGCGTACCATCTCCTCCACCACCCGGCGGAACATCAGGTTGATACGCGGCTCCACACGGAATCCCAACCTGAAATCTATGCGGATGATATTGCCTTTTAGCAAGGGTGTCACCTGATACTCCATCGTATAGGGTTCGTCCATGACATCCACGTGGACGAACCAGTACATATCGGCCCGCTTGGACTGCTTCTGCAGGATGGAATAGATGACCTTGGCCTCGATCTCCTCCTTCATATTGGCGGAGGTGAGATAGACAAGGTGCGTGGCGTATTTGGGAATCGAAAAGTCGTGGCTGAGGTCGCGTAGCAACGGTATGTATTCCTTCGTCTTGACGAACTCGACGAAGCGGTTTCGGATCTTGCGCGCCTTGTACCAGGCCCACATGATGTAGATCATGACCAGACTGATCATCATACTGACATAGCCGCCGTGGATGAACTTGCTGAGGTTGGCCACCAGGAAGGAGAATTCAATGGTGGCATAGGTGAGGATGAACAACGCGATGGTCCAGACGGAATACCTCCGCAACTGCAGGTAGAATACGAGCAGCGTAGAGGTCATGATCATGTCGATGTTTATGGTGAGTCCGTATGCCGCCTCCATGCTTGAGGACTCCCGGAAGAAGAGCACCACGGCCACACAACCGGCATACAGCAGCCAGTTGATAGACGGGATGTAGATCTGCCCCTTCAGGTCGGTCGGATACTTGATGCGGACACGTGGCCAGAAGTTAAGTCGTATCGCCTCGTTGATAAGGGTGAAGGATGCGCTGATCAGTGCCTGGCTGGCGACCACCGTCGCACCGGTGGCCACGACGATGCCGATCCACCGGAAACCTTCCGGCATCATGGAGTAGAACGGATTGCGGTCCGCGAGCATGGCGCCATCCTGGTGCAGCAGCCAGGCTCCCTGACCGAAATAGTTCAGGAGCAGCATCAGCTTGACGAATCCCCAGCTGGCACGGATGTTCTTTCGGCCGCAATGTCCCATGTCGGAGTACAAACCTTCCGCACCCGTAGTACACAGGAAGACGGCACCCATCAGCCAGAAACCGTGCGGATGCTCCACCAAAAGCCTGTAGGCATAATGAGGGCTGATGGCTTTCAGTACTTCCGGTGCTGTCATGATAGACATTACACCCAGCGTACCTATCATCAGGAACCAGGTGAGCATCACCGGACCGAAGAAGCGTCCGACGAACTTGGTGCCGAACTGCTGGATCATGAAAAGCGCGGTGATGATCGAGATGACGATCGGAACGGTATTGATCTCCGGGTCGAAATAACGGAGACCTTCAATGGCGGAAGACACAGAGATGGATGGTGTGATCACGCCGTCGGCAAGCAAGGCGGCCCCGCCGATGATCGTGGGCAACACGAGCCATTGCACTTTGGTGCGGCGCACCAGGGTATAAAGCGAGAAGATCCCTCCCTCCCCTTTGTTGTCCGCACGAAGGGTGAGCACGACATACTTGAGTGTCGTCTGTAAAGTGATCGTCCAGAAGATACAGGATATACCGCCCAGAACGGTATCGGCATTGATCGGCTCGGTGCCGACAATCGCCTTCAGTACATAGAGCGGAGACGTACCGATATCTCCGAAAATGATTCCCAATGTGACGAGCAACCCGCCAAGTGTAACGCGATTGAGAGACGATGAACTCAAGGGAATCGGATGGGTGCGCAAAGTTATGAAATGGCGTTCGAGCAGGATGCCGGACACGTTAATTTATATACGCCTTTACAGACGGTCTTGCTTTACTCGCGGCTGTTCATTATCTACCTTTGCAGTCTGATGCATTCAAGGTACGACATCATCGTAGTGGGTGCCGGTCATGCCGGTTGTGAAGCCGCTGCCGCCGCCGCCAACATGGGCTCGAAGGTCCTTTTGGTGACGATGAACATGCAGACGATCGCCCAGATGTCTTGTAATCCGGCCATGGGTGGAATAGCTAAAGGACAGATTGTCAGGGAGATAGATGCCATGGGCGGCTATTCCGGCATCGTCTCCGATCGTTCGATGATACAGTTCCGCATGCTGAACCGTTCCAAAGGACCGGCCATGTGGAGCCCTCGCGCGCAGAACGACCGCATGCTTTTTGCCTCCGAATGGCGACGGATGCTGGAGGAAACGCCGAACGTAGATTTCTGGCAGGATATGGTTAATTCATTGATAATCAATGATAACCGTGTGGTAGGCGTGCGGACGGGCATGGGAATGGAATTCAGCTGCAAGGCGGTCGTGCTGACGAACGGTACGTTCCTAAATGGAGTGATCCATATCGGCGAGAAGCAATTCGGCGGGGGTAGGGCCGGCGAGAGGTCAGCCACCGGCATTACGGAGCAACTGGTTGCCCTGGGATTCCAAAGCGGCCGGATGAAAACCGGCACCCCTCCCCGACTCGACGGCCGGTCGCTCGACTATTCGAAAATGGAGGAGCAAAAAGGCGACGCTGTTCCCGGACGCTTCTCGTACCTGGATACCGAATTACCCAAGGAACAGCGCAGCTGCTGGATCACCTATACCAACGATAACGTACATGAAATCCTGAAAGAGGGATTCGAGCAGTCACCGATGTTCGCCGGAAGAATCCGAGGACTGGGTCCGAGGTATTGTCCCTCCATCGAAGACAAGATCAATCGCTTCGCAGATAAGGACCGTCACCAGATATTCGTCGAGCCGGAAGGTTGGAACACGGTAGAGATATACGTCAACGGCTTCAGCACCTCCCTGCCGGAAGAGGTGCAATACCGCGCCCTGCGCAGCATTCCGGGGATGGAGAACGTGAAGATGTTCCGTCCCGGCTATGCCATCGAATACGACTACTTCCCTCCTACCCAGCTTGATTTAACGCTCGAGACAAAGGGAATAGGCGGACTGTATTTCGCAGGACAGATCAACGGTACGACCGGCTATGAAGAGGCCGGTTGTCAGGGCCTGATGGCCGGCATCAATGCGCACCTGAAAATCCGGGAACAGGAACCATTGATTCTGAAACGCTCCGAAAGCTACATCGGCGTCCTTATCGACGATCTCGTTACAAAGGGGACCGAAGAGCCATACCGCATGTTTACCTCCAGAGCGGAATTCCGAACCTTGCTGCGGCAGGACAATGCGGATGTCCGCCTTACACCCATTAGTCACCGATTGGGCCTGGCTTCCGACGAACGGATGCGGCGGGTGGAGCGTAAAATGAATGAAACAGGTCTTTTAATTGATTTTTTAAAGGAATTATCCATCCAGCCGGAAGAAATCAACCCTTTACTGGAGGAAAAGGGATCTGATCCAATCCGTCAGAAACAAAAGCTGCACGGAATATTACTACGTCCTCAGGTGGAAATCGATGATCTTTTAGGCTCCGTAGCGGCTCTGAATGCCTACGTTGAACGGCTTGAAACAGGGTTTAAAGAGGAAATCCTCCACCAAACATCCGTTTCTGTAAAATACGAAGGGTATATCCAGAAAGAAAATGAAATGGTGGATCGGTTCGCTCGCTTGGAAGATTTATACCTGAAGGAGGATTTCGATTATCAATCCCTTACAGCTCTTTCCATGGAAGCGCGTCAAAAGCTTTCCTCCGTACGACCTAAGAATCTGGGCCAGGCATCACGTATTAGCGGTGTTTCCCCGGCCGATATTTCGGTTCTGATGGTACATTTGTCCCGCTGAGTCTTTGGGAATGTTTCACGTGAAACATTTCGATTATTCCACATCATTCTGATCAATTGTTCCACGTGGAACATCTGAAACATGGAAAATCTTCTAAATTGCCCTGTTTGTAACGGATCGTCTTTTAAAGACCGCCTGACCTGCAAGGATCACACCGTATCCGGGAGTTCTTTTACCATTCAGGAGTGTCTTTCCTGTGGCTTCCTTTTTACAAACCCCAGGCCTTCTAAGACAGAAATAGGGCCTTATTACGAAAGCAAGGACTACATCAGCCACACAAATGCTAAAGCAGGTTTATTTAACTCCATCTATCAAACCATCCGCAATGTGGCGATTCGCCAAAAGATTGCCCTTATACGCACCGTGACGGGTAAAAAGAACGTAGACCTATTGGACGTGGGCTGTGGTACAGGCGAATTTCTGGCAGGATGCGCTAAAGAGGGTTGGAACGTGATGGGCATTGAACCGGGCGATAGTGCCCGCATGCAAGCCAAAACAAATCATCAATTAAGGGTAGAGGAGGAGTCTTATCTGGAAAAATCTCCGGAAACGTTCGATGTCATCACGCTTTGGCACGTATTAGAACATGTCCACGACCTTAATGCTCGAATAATTCAGTTGTCCGGGATTCTACGAAAGGACGGCGTGCTGATCATTGCTGTTCCCAATTACACATCCCGTGATGCAAAAGCCTATGGAGAAAACTGGGCCGCATGGGACGTTCCCCGTCATCTTTACCATTTTTCACCGGACACGATTAAAAAACTCTTCCTGAAACACGGTTTTTCCCATTCGGCTTCCATGCCGATGAAGTTCGACGCATACTATGTATCCATGCTGAGCGCCGGCTATAGGAAAGGCACCAAGAGGTCGCTTTCAGGCGTGATGACGGGGGCGCTTTCCAATCTCTTCGCAAAAAATGCGGAGCAGTATTCAAGCGTGATCTACGTATTCAGGCACGCGCGCTAATCATACCTTTCTCCATGTAAAGGCAAAGGTGGACCCATGGCCCGGCGTGGATTCAACACGAACAGTGCCGTGCTGTTGCTCCACAATCCTCTTTACAATGGAAAGACCCAGGCCAAGTCCTGTGCATTCATCTTTGGATTGTAGTGTCTGAAAAAGGCCGAAAATCTTTTCGCGATGCTCGGCTCGAATTCCTTTACCGTTATCGGCAATACTGAACTCCAAGGATTCGCCCAGGTCCAGACATGAAATCCGGATATGTTTTTGGTCCTTATCGTTATGCCGTATGCCGTTTTCGATGATGTTGTGAAAAACCTCTCTCAACTTAACAGCATCTCCGGTAATAATCGGTAACGTGTCATCAACTTCGACCTGTATTGAAGCTTGTTGTGAAACGTTATCTATCTCGTTGTTTATCAACTCTTTAAGTATGATTTTTTCGGCCGGGTGTTCTCGTCCTGCAGTCCGGCTATAGTGAAGGATTCCTTCAATCATCTGCTGCAGCCGATCGGTACGTGACTGCATCATAGCAAGGAGCTTTTCAATTTCCGGCCTCAGACATTCCCCCAACTCATCGCGGATAAAATCAGTAAGGCTGGCAATGCCTCTTAAGGGAGCCTTCAGGTCATGAGAAACAACATAGATATACTCCTCCAACTGCTTCTCAACATCACGACAACGATCTTCCATTGTTCTACAATGGCGAGTATGTTGATGCTTCACCAATAACTGCTCTAGCCGGCATTGCAACAAACACAAATCATCCCCGTGAAAAAAGACATCATCAAATCCGGCCGACAAAAGTTCACTGCACACATAGGAGCCGGCACCCCGTTCACAGAGCGCGATCAGGAATGCTTCCGAGTGCATCTTCCTAAGCTCTTGCACCTTGTCGATAGGAGAGGGGCAAGCGCAGATGTCTAATAGAACGACTGCATCGGGATAAACCGACAGTTCATTTTTCAAAGAAAGACAATCAATGGAAACAGCATTGATATTGCGCCCCTGCAAGGCAACGGTCATACCATAGTTTACGCTTGATTCGTCACCGACGATGAAAACCACACCACCGGGTAATTCATGAAATTGACGTGCGGTAGAATGCTGCATGAGAGAAGTCGTTTCCCTCAAACTAAAGCCTGGAGTCCGCGAAACTGATCAAAACTGGATGTAATTCTTGCAACGCCCGGACAAGCCGTACAACACCCTTATATAATGCTGTTTTTCAGCGCTTTATGTGTTTCGCGGATTCTAAAATTTCATCAATTTCCTTACAAAAGATCGTCCGTTACAGGTAATCTTCACCAGGTAGGTGCCGGCAGAAATGTCTGACGTGCTCAGTGATACCTGACGTCCCGTCTTCAATTCGTCAATATGCTCCGTAACAATGGTCCTTCCGGTAACATCAATGAATTGAAGTTGTAATTGCGTCAATCCGGATACGGAGGTGGTGATCACCAAACGTTCGTCAAAAGGATTAGGATAGATTTCCAGGCCGAGGGAACGCTCCGCCTCGTCAATTCCAACCAGTGAGACGTATTGCGCCTGCGACAGAGCGCGGCAGCCTGAAACGTTCGTTACACCAACGGAATAGTTAGCGGACTGAAGCGCCAGATAACGATAAGAATTGGCACCGGGAATCGGAACACCGCCGACATACCATTGATACGAATAGCCGGGCACCACCGCTGTGATCAATGTGTCTCCGGAACGGGTAAAGACAGGGACCGGCGGAACGTTATCAACGGTAACCATTCCCGCTGCATACAATGTGTCGCTTCCGGCAGGATTCGTAACTACTAATGTCACCGGATAAGTACCTGAAGCCGGATAACAGACGAACTGCGGATTAGGAAGGGTGGAAGAGGCGGGTATTCCACCTGTAAACTGCCAGTTCCATTGGGTGGCATTTTGAGCGGTGGACTGAAAAGAGGTGCAGCCGTTGACACAAAACACCGAGTCATTACAATAAAACGCTGCCGTAGGCGCAACTGAACAATCGGAAACATGGATATAATCATTCAGTGTGACCGACCGGCTGCAGTAAGCACCGCTTGTTATGAGGGTAACAGCATAGGTCCCCGGCTGACTGTAACATATCGAACCCGGAGCAGAAGAGGTAGAAGAAGAGGGCGATCCGCCGGGAAAACTCCATTGCCAAGTGATAGGAAATCCGGTGGACCCGTCTGAAAAAGAAATGCATGTATCGTTGCAAATCGTTGTTGCGGAAGCAGTAAATGACGGAGAAGGGCTGGGGTAAACAGTAACCATGGCCGGTACGGAAAGAGTATCGCTGCAACCGTTAGCCGCGGTGGCGACCAGCGTAACTGCATAGTTACCGGGAGCCGTATAGAGATGAAATGGCGTGGGCTGCACGGAGGATGTTCCGTCTCCGAACGACCATTGGTAAAGAGAGGCCCCTGTACTTTGGTTGTTGAACTGCGCAGCGACAGTATCACAACCCGACGTCGGCTGCACAGTAAACGAAACGAACGGTATTGGTAAAACCAGAACATTCTGAGAAGCTGTTCCCTGACAACCCGAAACATCTGTTACGACAAGCGATGCATTGTAATTGCCCGGCAATTGATATACGTGTGAAACACCACCGGTTACGCTTACGGATGTGCCATCACCGAAATCCCAGACTGCTGAAACGAACGGGGCCGATGTCGAAATATTGAAAACAGAGGGGGCTCCCTGGCAAACTGTAGTCGTAGAAATGGAAACAGACAGGGGAGCGGTAGCCGTTAATGTGACCGTACCGGTATCAGCGCAACCGTTAAGCGCTGTTATCAGCTCAACCGCAAAACTCCCTGCCGTTACGAACGTGTGCGAGGGAAGAGCGGAAGAAGAAGTGTCACCATCCCCGAAATCCCATCGGTAAGTGGCCGATGGATACTGCTGGTGATTAAACGTGACAGCCAAAGGATAACATCCGGCTAAAGTGCTGGCAACTACGGAGGCATCGGGCACGGGGTTGACAGTAATGTACCCGGGAAGATCAACCCGCGAAACACATTGTGCTGTAGCGGAGCTGAAAGAGACGGTATACAGCCCCGGCGAAAGATAGGTGTGGCTCGGTGTCAACGTCGTATCGGTAGCACCGTCACCGAAATCCCAGGTATACGAACCGGTAGAGGTCGCAGTGGCAGTAAAAGCAGCTGTGAACGGAGCACATCCTGCTGTGTCCAAGGCACTGAAGGAAACCGTAGGGCCGGCAAGTATATTAACCGTGAACGGGGCAACTGCCTGACAACCGAACGCTGTCGTGGCGGTAAGCACAACGAGATAGGTCCCGGCCGTATCGAAGCTGTGTGTAACATTCTGCCCGGACTCAGCAGGGCTCCCGTCTCCGAAATTCCATGTCCAGGAACCTATGGTCCCGTTTACTGCGGCACCGTTTCCGATAAAATCTCCTGGTGAACCGGCGCAGGGAGTAGGGGAGGGAGAAGTGATATAAGCATTGACCGCATCAACGACTACGCGTACCGGGATACGATAATGGCCCGGACAAGGCCCGAAATAAAATGTAGTGCTGGCGCTGAGGTTCGCGGTGGTATAAGTAAGTCCCGTTGCCACGGGAGAACCGTCAAAGGGTTGGGTATACCACCCAAAAACAGTTCCTGCCGGAACCGTTCCCGAAGTAAACGCTGTAAGGGTCGTGGTGCCTCCTGCACAAATGGTATCATCTGTTGCTGAAAAAGTGAAAACGGAAACAGAACTGTCGACCGTACCTGCTCCGCCCCGCGTAGCCCCGTTGGGAGGAAACTCCTGTAGTCCTGCCGAATTGGTTACTCCGTTGCCGCCGCCATTTACATTGCAGACCGGGAATCCTCCGCTAATCGAAACATATCCGCCGCCACCGCCGCCACCGGGTCCGTAAGCATCGTTCTGCAGGAAGCCGACATTTTGGTTGCCGCCGCGACCGCCGTTGGCATCAATCGTAATACCGCCAATGATACCGGCAGCTTTAAGCAGAACGGTTCCTCCGGCACCGGCACCGCCCGCAGCATCGTTGGCATTGAAAGAAGAAACGGAGTTAAAGCCGTTGTTACCGTTAACGGAAATCAGGCCTGTGCCGGAAATGTCGCCGCCGGAAATGATAAAGACGATTCCTCCTCCCGAAGCGCCATTTCCACCGCGACCGTCGTTCTGATCTCCTGCACCACCGCCGCCGCCCAAAAAGATTCGGCCCGAAGAATAATCAAGAGGATGTCCTCCACGGCCGCCGTTTTCACGTCGATAGTCTCCCCCCCATCCATTATTGAAGGGGCCGATCGTCAGTGCATCGAGATTGACGGAAGAAAAAGAATATCCTCCTTTTCCTCCGCCGGATGAAACGTTTGACGAAAACCCGGGCGATTCCAGGTTCCACGCGGTGACGTAATTAGGAACTGAAATGTCGGGGTTTCCTTTTCCGTTCCACGCGGAAGCGGATCCGCCATTGGCACCGCCGCCGCCACCGCAATTATGTCCGCTACCGCCGCCACCGCCGTTTGCAGGAGATCCTTTTGCAAAACGGCCGCCCGAAGAATCATAGCCGGTTTGATAGCCCGCTATGCTTTCTCCTTTCTCAGCACCGAAATCTCCGGTTGCTCCCCTGTAATTAAGCACCCCGTAATTAGAAAGGTTTTCGGAAAGGATCCCGCCCCGGAAACCCTTTCCGCTGATGTCGATGCTGCTGCCGGCATTGATGAGGACAGACGTATCCGCCTCAATGACCAAAACACCTCCGGTACTGCCATTCCATGCCGGACCGGTAATGGAGGCACCACTGTTTACAGTCAGCCGGACATATCGAGGAACCCTTATCACCTGCGTCCGGCCGGCCGCCGAATAGCTATGAACAGTTCCGCAGGAAAGAGTAATTGAAGTGGGGCCGGGGACTGCCGCCACCTGACACAGCTCGTAGTTCCCGCAATTTTCATAGGAAACCACCTGACCGTACGTCGAGTCATCAGTGGTATTGATGAGGGCTCCTTGATGCTGAATGATCATGATCAGGTCGCCGGAAGCAAGAGGGGCCGAGAAGGCTGTTCCTGTATTCAGAGAAGACGAAACGACAAAAATGGTGGGATCCCCTGCGTTTATATCGGAGGTAATGGCCGTATATTCATTCACAACAGTCCCCGAAGCCGTAATCGTTCGAGACCCGTTTTTCCCTTTTTGTGCTTTCGCTGCACCAAAGAACAATACAACGACCGGAAGCAAAAGGGTTGTCCGTAATAAAGAAACGATCCTCATACGATGGATGATAGTAAACGAAGGAAAGGTACGGGGATTATTCCCAGCGGAAAAAGCGGATCGCCAGCAAATAAATAACAACGCCCCAACCTAAAACGACTGCAAGGTCGGGCATCAGCTCCGGAAAGCCCGCACCTTCGAATGCGACCCGGCGCAAAGCGTCGTTAAGATACGTTAGCGGAAGGGCTTTGCTGACCATCTGCAGCCAGCCGGGAAAGGCATCGACAGGGAAAAAAGTGCCACTCAGCAAAAACTGGGGCAGTGTTATTATGTTGGCGAGCGGAGGAATAGAGCTTTCTGTCCTGGCCACCCCCGAAATGACAAAGCCGAATCCCATGAAAACAACCAATCCGCAGGCGCTCAGCAACAAAAGCTGCAAGGCCGTCCACCATCCGTTGACAAGCGTGAAACCGAAAACGAAACGTCCCATCAGGATGATGATGGTGGATCCCGCCATTTGAAAAACAAGCCGGCTCAAAGCCTCTCCGAAGATGATGTGTATCCTCTTGATCGGGGTTGCAAAGAACCGTTTGAGTACAAGCGTCTGGCGCAATGAAAAAAAGACGAAGGCTGTACCGAAGACTCCGGCGCTCAGGATGCTGAAGCCGAGCTGTCCGGGAAGGATGAAATCAATGGTCTTGTATTCGCGGGCGCTCACCTCCTCGTGCACAGACTCGTACATCACCGGCAGTTTCTCCATCGCCGCCTTGACCTGCGGATCTGCAGAACCGGCAAGGGTTTCCAGCCGTGCAAGATTCCTTTCATGAACTATATTCTCTACAGCGGAGAGTACGAACCGGGAACGCTCGCGGGATGCTTTTGATGTGATGACGGTGATGCGCTCCTTTAGCGCTTCCGGCGGGTGAATACGCAAAATGGCATCGATACGCCCTTTTTGCAAAAGGACACCCAAGGTTGCGCTGTCGCTCCCTGTGGTGACCCGGAAACCCGGGGTGGCGACCACGGATCGGTAAAATACGCCGGAGGTATCTGACAAAGGATCAACGGCTACGTCCAACTTGATACTGTTGGTGCGTAAGAATCCGAACGCCACGATAAAAACAAGCGGGAACAGCAAACCGAAGATGACAGCAGAGGGGCTGCGCATCATTGATTTGAGGCTGGCCCCCGAAATAGCCAACATGGCTCGCCATTGGCGATATCCCGAAGATCCTTTAGTGTCCGGCCGCGGTATCATTCTTCACGCAATTCTGCTCCGGTCAGAGAAAGGAATACGTCTTCCAGATTTGCCTTCTTTACCGCTTTGGGGCGCTCGAAACCCGTTTCCACCAAGTGGTCGATGAGATTCTCAGGGGTATCCAGGCGGATGATTTTTCCGTGATTGATGATCGCGACGCGGTCACAGAGGTTTTCTGCCTCATCCATGTAATGTGTGGTAATGACAATGGTCTTGCCGCGATCGCGAATGGATCGGATCAGCTCCCAGAGATTCCTCCGTGCCTGCGGATCCAGTCCGGTAGTGGGTTCATCGAGGAAAATGATTTCCGGGTCGTTGATCAACGTGGTACAGACGGAAAATCGTTGTTTCTGTCCGCCGGAAAGCTCTTTGTATCGGGCCCCGGCTTTTTCCCGAAGTCCGACCAGCGCGAGCATCTGGTCGGGGTCGGCAGCATGTCCGTAAAGTCCGCTGAAGAGTCGGATCTGATCACGGAGGGTTATGTTCGGATAGTAACCCGCCGCCTGCAACTGGACACCGATCAGTTTTTTTATCTCGTTCGGATGAGTGTCGACTGAAAAGCCGCACACCGTCACTTCCCCGGAGGTCTTTTCCCGAAGGGTTTCTATTATTTCCAGCGTAGTGGTCTTTCCCGCGCCGTTCGGTCCTAATAATCCCAGTATCTCGCCGCGGCGTACCGTAAAACTGATACCGTCTACAGCGGTAAGGCTGCCATAGGTTTTGACCAGATTATGTACGGTGATGATGTCGCCCTCCATTCTGACGACAAAACTACATCAAATCGACGGTAGCGAAGGTGTAGGGGGGATGAATTTTGACTCAAACTGAAAGGCCCCATATATCGGGGCCTTTTTCAAAAAAGATTCAGTCGGCTCATCAGATTGTCCTTGTAGGACTTTCCGATGGGTATGCGGTTGCCGTCGATGATGCAGGCGTTTTCTTCAAGCGCGTTGATCTTCTCCAGTTGCACGATGTAGGAACGGTGAACCCGTGAGAAATTCAACGGGGGAAGTTTCGCTTCGATGTCCTTCATGGAAGAGTGGAGGATGAACTGCTCCTTGGAGACCGTCTTGATGATCACATAGTTGTCGAGCGCTTCGATCCACAAGATGTCCTGGAAGTTGACCCGCACGAAACGGGAATCCTTCTTCACAAAGAAGGAATTGTTAGCATAGATGTTCTCCAGGAAATTGAAGAGGTTCTTGTCTGTGCTGGCGGTCTCTGCCGGGGAGGCCGGTCGCTCGGAGGCGGACATCACGAAGGCACAGCCGTTGATCTTGTTGTTCACCGTCAGGATCGGGAAGGTGTTTATCGCCACCTTGTTTTCGCCGGCGCCGTTGGACACGGGAATCTGGGCATCGCTGTCCTTTGGTGCGTTCTCGCCGACAACGGTGTGGGCAAGGTTCTTGAAGACGTTTTTCGTTTCCTGCGGCGAGTTCTTCATGGCCACGGAGATGTCCTTGCCAAGGGCTTCCTGCTTCAGACAACCCGTAAGGGTCTCCGCCATCTTGTTCATGAAAATCACTTTCTCGTTCGAGTCGGTGATGATGACGGCGACATCGAGGTTCTCCAGAGCAGCGGCAAACCGGTTGCCCTTGTTCTGCATCTCAAGGTCCTTCGTGTATTTGTAATAGGCGATTTCTATCGCGGTGCGGATATCGTCTTCGTCGAAGGGTTTCAGGATATAGCCGTACGGCTCGGTGAGCTTGGCACGTTCGAGCGTATTCTTATCTGAAAACGCTGTCAGGTATATGAACGGTACGTGATAGTGCTGGTGGATCTGTTCGCCGACCTGTACGCCGTCGATATCGCTGCTCTTTAAATTGATGTCGAGCAGGATCAGGTCCGGCTGGTGTTTTTCAATGGCATCAAGCGCCTTCTTTCCGTTGGCGTAGGGGTCGAATGCTTCATAGCCGAGTTTTTTCAGGATACGTTGTATATCCTTCGCGACGATGATCTCGTCCTCGACAATCATGATCTTAAGCATGGCAAGAGTATATCAAATTCGATATTTATACTGATTTTCAGGCTGCGGGGTTTCCCGCATGGCCTTTCGGATAGGGAAAAGTGATGATAAATCCGGTGCCGACCTTACGTTCCACTTCCAGATTACCGTCCAGCTGACTGGTGAGGGCCTGAATAAGCTGCATTCCAAGGGATTCCGCAGTCAGTGGGTCGAATCCGGCAGGAAAACCGATCCCGTCATCCTGAATTCTGAGCTGCACGGTACCGTCCAAACGGTGGAAATCGATTGAAATTACTCCGGAATGCCCGTCGGGAAACGCGTATTTATAACAATTACTGACGATTTCATTCACCAGCAGTCCGCAAGGCATGGCCGTATCCATATCCAACCCCACCGGATCCACCTTCAGCTCCACTTTTACGCGGTTGGTACGGTCCCCGTAGGCCTGATACAGATACTGGCACAGCTTGCTGATGTAGTCGCCGAAGTTGATCTCCAGCAATTCCTCTGCCTGATAGAATTTCTCGTGCACCAATGCCATGGAGCGCACTCGCAACTGACCATCCTTCACCGCCTTAAGCGTGGCTTCGTCCTTGATATACCCCGACTGCAGATTCAACAGGCTGATGATGATCTGCAGGTTGTTCTTGACTCGATGATGGATCTCTTTCAACAACACATCCTTCTCCTTGAGCGAGCGCTGGATCTGTTCCTGCATCCGTTTGGTGGAAGTAATGTCGGCGTCTACCAATAGTATCTTGCGAAGCTCCCGGGAGGAGTCATCGTAAATGGGAGTCAGGGTCGTGGAAATCCATAGAATGTTTCCGTCCGGGCCCACGATATCCGACTCGAATATCCGGGAATGGTGCTCGCTGACGGCCAAGGCGATTTCCTGGTCGGCGCCCTTGTGAACCCCGAGACTGCTTATGCTGCTTCCGATAGCTCTTGCCGATAATATCTTGTATCTGGAAATGAATCCTTCATTCACCCATTCTACGGTTCCGTTAGGACCGGCGATAAGTACGGCGTTGTCCGTCCGTGAAGCCACCAGGGAAAGTTTCTCCAGCTCTATCGTCTTCTCCACAAGCTGACGTGTCTTCATTTGAACACGTTCTTCCAATAAATCAGCTACGCGGTTAAAGGTGCTGGTGCGCAGGCGGAAATAGATGTAGATCGTCCCGGTGAAAAGGAGAAAGCTGATTACGATTAACCAGATGTCTCTCCAGACAGACGCGTTGTTTACCAGCAATAAAGACATCGTCGAAACACTTATGAACCTTTCTTTTACTCGATTCCTCGTGAAAGGTTTTGATTAGGGATAAAAAAAGCGGGCCCTACAGGCCCGCTTGACTTAACATTGAGAAGGATTTATCGTTTCTCGAAATCCGAAGCCTTGGGAATCACATCGGAATACGCCCGGAGCTTACTGTTCTTGCGACTGTAGAGGAAATACACGATGAAGCCGAGAATCATCCATCCGAAAGCGACCTTAAGCGTCTGCTCGTCAAGGCCGATTATCATCGCTGTGCAGATCAATGCCCCCAATACGGAAACGACAGGCGCAACGGGGGCGCGGAAAGGACGCTCGATGTGGGGCGCTTTTACACGCAACACCCACACTCCGATACTGACCAGGACGAAGGCGAAGAGCGTACCGAAAGAGGTAAGGTCTCCTGCGACATGTCCGGGTACGAAGGCGGCGAAGGCGCCCACGAAAAAGAACAGGATCCAGTTAGACTTGTAGGGCGTCTTGAAGCGGGGGTGTAGTTTACTGAATACTCCCGGAATAAGTCCGTCGTGGCTCATGGAATAAAACACCCGGCTTTGTCCCATCAACATCACCAGTATCACCGAAGAGAATCCGGCGAGTATGGCCACAGTAACAGCCGTAGCCAACCAACCGTAGCCCGTCATGAAGTTGCTTATCGCATAGGCTACGGATGCCTCCCGTCCCTTTTCGGGATCCACAAAATCCTGCCAATTGGCGACACCTGTTAATACGTGGCCGAAGAGTATATAGAGTATCGTACAAACCACCAGCGATCCCAGAATGCCGATGGGCATGTCCTTTTTAGGGTTCTTGGCCTCCTGCGCCGCCGTGCTTACCGCATCGAAGCCGATGAAAGCAAAAAATACGATCGCCGCACCGCCAAGAATTCCACCCCAGCCGTGCTTATTCCATCCGCTGTAATCGGCGATTACTTTTCCTGCGCTGTCCAGAACAGGCGGCGTTCCCTGGGGAATCAAGTAAGGAGTGTGGTTCTCCGGCCGGATGAACTGCCAGCCGATGGCAATGAATAACAGTACAATGGCCACCTTGATGAAAACTATGATGGCATTGACAAACGCGGATTCCTGCGTGCCTCGAATCAACAAAAGCGTAAGCAACAATAAGATGATTAATGCAGGCGCGTTCATGATCCCCTGGTGAAAGATGCCGGCCGAATCGGTGAAGCTCTCGAAAGGAGAGTGACACCACTCATACGGTATGCCGCCCCCGAGCAGCCTGTTCAGGTATTCGCTCCAGGCGATGGAAACCGTGGCCGCGCCCAACGCGTACTCCATGATCAACGCCCAACCGATGGTCCAAGCGACCACCTCGCCCATGGTGACATAGGAGTATGCATATGCGCTTCCGGCGATAGGAATCATGGAAGCGAATTCGGCGTAACATAATCCGGCGAATGCGCAGCCAATGGCTGCAACGACGAAGGACAGGGTGACTCCGGGTCCGGCGGCTTGCCCAGCGGCAGCGGCCGTACGGACAAAAAGTCCCGCACCGATGATCGCACCGATGCCAAGCGCCACAAGATTTGCGGCGCCAAGCGTCCGTTTCAATCCTTTGTCGGAATCGGCCGCCTGGGAAAGGACGTGGTCGAGAGGTTTCTTGATGAACAAGCTCATAATGGGGTGTGAATGTTTTCGTCGAAAATTAAACAATATACACCAACCCGCAACCCCTCTGTTTAATGAAAAAGCCCCGTTATCCGGGGCTTTTCTCACTTGCCTGATTCAAGGCTCTTTATGTCGTTCAGGATCGCCTCCTTCTCCTTGGGGTCAATGGCCAGCTCGGACCTTTTTCGAAGATATAAGATGGTTTTTTCCTTGTCCTTGGCGATGTTGTTATAGTAAATGGCGAAGTACTTGTAAACATCCGAAAGAAGGGACGTATTCTTTAGCACGGTAGCAGAATCCACCGTCGCAAGCTCGATAAACTTATCATAGAAAGGATTGGCGGCCCCCAGCTGATAGGTAGAATCGATGAAGGATTGTGTACGGCCTCTCCAGTAATAGCCCGAAGCGAAACGCGGTGACAACTCGTTGAGCTTTGAAAAAGACCTGTCTGCATCCGCGAACATGGACTCATAGAAATACGCTTTGCCAAGATTGAAATAGTCGAGCGATTTAACGTCCTTGCCGATAGAGATCTTGTCGTTCATGACGCGCACGACATCGGAATATTTCTTCTGTTTCAGATAGGCTGCTCCAAGATCCGACAGCAGTTCGACACGTGAGGGGTCGGTGGCGTAAGCACGTTTGAGATTCTCGATTCCGAGGGAGTCCTGTTCTGTCGCAAGCAACAGCTTTCCATAATACTCGAAATCTTTGGATACGCGACGGTCTTCGGGAAGCATGGAAAAAACCTTGTTGATGGCTTCCATTCCCTTCTTGTATTCCTTCGTCTCGTAATAGCTGATCGCAATGATACGAAGGGGTTGCGGATTCTTCGGGTCACATCGCTGCATGACCTGCTCCATCTCCGTAATTGCGCCGGCATACTCCTTGCCCAGGTAAAGGAACGATGCATAACGCATACGCGCATTACAGTTATTTCTGGACAAGTCGAGATAACGACGGTATTCTTCTTTCGCCTTCTCGAGCTTTCCCATCTTGAAATAGGTTTCCGCCAATTCACGGTGGGCCGGAGCATAATTCGCATCGAGTGAAATTGCTGTTTCGAATTCGGCTGCCGCACCGTCGTAATTGGTGGAGCGCTTATAGAGACGGCCCTTACTGACAATCGCTCTTGGCGAAGAGCGGTCATTGGCGCCTGCATTGTTGTAATATTCGGCTGCCAGCGAACCGTTGTTGAGCTCCGTGTAGATATCTCCGTACAGCAGGTCGATTTCCTTGTTCTTGGGCTCGATGGATTTTGCTTTTTTAAGGTAGGTTTCGGCCTGTTCGAAGTTCTTATTCTTATATCGTATCAAGGCGTCAGCCGCTTCGATATATACGGTTGCTGATTTCTGAGGGGCACCCGCAATCGCTTCGCCGATCAGCGTCATGGCAGAGGCGACATCGCGCTCGGCATCGGCGGCCCTGCGCTGCAGCTCCGCATCTCCGGGATCTTTCTGGGTGGCCGCTTTCGCTTCTTTGGCATTGACCCGGTTCAACAACTCCTTTGCCTGACCGATTTTGATCAACCCGGAAGAAGCATCCAGGGTTTTTCCTTTTTCCAGAATCAGGCGGGCGGAGTCCGGATTTTCCGCGAGCAAAAGGTTGTCGCCAAAATAATAATAGAGAGCCGCGTTCGCGGGCTCTTTGCTGATCAGCTGCATATAAGCAGCGCTGGCTGCCTCATATTGCTCATTCTCCGTCAGACGCTTGGCGTCTTCAAGAGTCTGCCCGAATGCCACTACGGAAGATAAAAGACTAAAGGCAGCAAGGATTAAACGTTGTTTTTTCATAATCATTCGTTGACGCGTATGATACGGACAGGCATGTTAGCCGGAAGCATTCCCGACAGACGGACCAGGCGTTGACCGGAATCACCTGCAAAGAAGGAGGCAAATCCTGTGCCAAGTCCGTTCCGGCCTTCGCGGCTGATCACCTGCACCGTACGGATTAAGGGGTATTTTTTCAAAGCGATATAGGCCTGATAAGGGCCGAAAAATTCCGTACCGACCGTATCCTCTGCCGCAGAAACCTCCACGATTTTAACTTTATCGAGGAAGCGTTCGACATCCGGGTCTTGACGGTCGCTGATCCAATTGACGCTGACAACACCTATGGCGCCGGGCGTATTAGACACATAATCGATAACTGCGGCGTTGGAATCGGCGGAATAACAATTGGAAGGAAGGGGAGATGCTCCGAGGAACCTCTCTTTAAGAAACCGCGCGTTGCCGGAGCCGTTCTTGTCGAAGACGATGCGGACGGAGTCCGAAAGGGCGCCCTTCGAAATCCCTTTCCAAGTCCGTGTCTTTCCTGAAAACAGGTCCGCAAGTTCGCGATATACGAGCTGCGTATCGGGGTTCTGTTTATTAACCACCAATGCCACGGCGTCCTTCGCCACTGCAGTGGTGCGGGGAATGATTTTCTCACTGTCGAACCACGCTTTCTCTTCTTCTGTGAGGTCGCGAGAAACGATTGCAAGGCGTACGGAATCATGCGACATGAATCGCTTGAACACCTCGTGTTCCGGAAGAAATTCCGCCCTCACGTTGGCGTACTTATAAAGCTTCATGAACGTTTCGAGCTCCGCGCGTACCAGCGGACTGAAGGACTCGTCCGAAACGATATGGATGTCGCCCATCACCGGTGTGTCTTCGTACGATTTCCCGCCTTCGCTGCCACAGGAGGCGGCAAGAATCACGAAGGAAAGGGCCACAAGAAGGTGACGGGTCATTCGGCGGGGGAATCGGATTTTTCTCTTTTACTCCGGGAGAGGGTCTTCCGAAGCCGATACGTGGAATAAAGGATCAGGGAGCAGCCGATGACTGTTCGGTTGATGCCCGGCAGGTCCTGCAACACCAGGCCCGCAAGGACAACTATTCCCGCTGCCGAATAGGCGAGCGCCATGATGAGGTTCGTGTAAAACCGGACGCCGGACGCAGATAGCGGTTGCGTCGTCATGGGGAATTATTTCAGGGTGAAGTTCACCGGCAGGTTATACTGCACGGCAACAGCGCGGCCGTTCTGCTTTCCCGGCTTCCAGTCGGGCATGGCACGGATGACACGCAGGGCCTCTTCATCACACCCTCCGGCGATTCCGCGCAAGATTCTGGCGTCTTTCACTTTGCCGTCCTTGTCGACAACAAAGGTGACGAACACGCGACCGGAAATGCCGTTCTCACGGGCAACAGGAGGATACTTGATGTTCTTGCGGAGGTATTCGAAGAGCTTTTCCTCGCCGCCGGGAAATCCCGGCATCTCTTCAACCACCGTAAAGATCTTTCCCTCGTCCGGATCGCCGACTTCAGCAGGAACATCGATGACGTCCTTTGAGCCTTCCTGGGTAACCGTGCTTACTTGGGTCTCTTTGACCTCCTCCTGTGTGGGAGGCGGCTCCTGCACTTCTTCATCCTTCACCACTTTCGGAGGGGTGAACTTGATGGTTTGCTGTACGGGAGGAGGGGGAATGACCGGAGGCGGGGGAGGGGTCGATTTGTCGATCGGCGGAGGTTCGGCAAGCGTTATCTCCTCGGTCATGGATTGTTTGGCGCTGTTAACGGCCTCCGTGAGCAGGGTGATGAGCTTCGGGATGATGACCGCAAGGAATATCGCCAGCAGGGTGGCAATGAAAGCCATCAGCACGCGCCGCTCATATTTCTTACGGAGAACATACCCGCCATACTCCTTGTTCCGGTTCGCAAAAACCAGCTCCATTCGTTCGGGGTTCACCGCATCGTTCCAACCGTGGATTTTCATGCGCAGGACGGTTTATTTCGTATTTGCGATCAATTCTTTTTCTGCATCCGACAGGTCGACGATGGCATAGCGGGCGACGTTGCACACCAGCATTTCATCGAGTATGTCGACCAGGTTGTTATACCTGGATTTCTCATCGGGCTTGATAAGAACGATGAGGCTTTTCTTTTCACCGGCCTTGACCCAGGCTTTGTGCTGTTTGATCACCTCCGGTTTGTTCTCGATAAGTCCGCGGCGGGCCGAGTCCTCGACCATTTTGACGAGGTTGAACATCAGCGAATTCTGCTCCAACAGCACTTTATGGATACTGTTCGGGCCGTCCAGGGAAAAATCAGCGATTACCGGGGTGGGGGCTACCGTAGCCGGATCCTCACTGGGCTTGTAGCGATACCAGATGATCCGGTCGTTCTCCGTCAGCAGGATAGACATCGTCTGGGAAGCGGGCACTTTGCTTTCCTCTCCTTCCGGCACCTTGTCTTTCACCGGCATGGTGATGTCCATGGTTTTCGGCTTGCTAAAGGTCGTGGTCAGGATGAAGAAGGTGAGCAGCAGAAACGCCAAGTCCACCATCGGTGTCATATCGATGTGAGTGGAAGATTTCTTGGCGCGGATCTTCTTATGCTTCCCTTTGTCGGAACCGCCTTCTTGTTGTTGTACCTCTGCCATGGTAGTTTTTTCCCGGAGAAGGGTATCTTATGAACGGCCTGCCTTTCGGAGGCGCGGGGTTATTTCTTTTTGTCGCCTTCCGCAGCACCCTCGAGATTGGTGATGAGCGCGAAACGGTTGGCTTTATTGTCCTGCAGGATGCTGATGACGCGCTTCACCGTCGGGATGTCCGCGTCCTGGTCGCCTTTAATGGCAATGCTGTACCGCGGAGCGACATTGCGTGCCGCATTGATCCAGAAGGTGAGCTCGTTGTTCAGGGAGTCGACGGGGATGCCCGGTGTCTCCAGATTGATCTTCTTGCGTTGGTCGTCTGTTGCGCCCAGGTATTCTTTCAGGCGTTCCTTGGGAACACCGATGGAGGACAGGACGGCAAAGCGCTTTTTCTCCTTCTCGTCGAAGGTAAGGGTGAAGCGTTCCGCCAACTTATCAAGGATGTCTCGACGTGTCTGCTGCCCCTCGACGTTGAAGAACACGCGACCGCGGTTGTCGATGGTGAGCATGATGACGCCCTTGTCCGGCAACGGGATTTCGCTGACAGAAGAGGGTTGGTCGACGACGACGGGCTCATCCGGCCGGAACTTCGTGGTAAGCATGAAGAAGGTAACCAGCAGGAACGCCAAATCCACCATGGGCGTCATATCCAGGCTGGGGCTCTTTTTCGGGATTTTGATCTTCGGCATTACGAAGAGGTGTGTCGGTGAGGTTGAGTGGTGGTGGTTGATCAGCCGCGTGCAGCGAACGACTGTACGATGCTGTATCCGGCCTCGTCAATGCCGTAGGTGATGCTGTCGATCTTGCTGGTGTAGTAGTTATACATGATGATGGCCAGCGCGGAGGTTCCGATACCGAGCGCGGTGTTGATGAGGGCCTCGGAAATACCGGTTGAAAGGGCCACTGCATCGGGGGCGCCGGCGGTTGCAAGAGCCGCGAACGCCCGGATCATTCCGAGTACCGTTCCGAAAAGACCGAGAAGCGTAGCGATGGATGCGATGGTGGAGATGATCACGAGGTTCTTGGAGAGCATCGGAAGCTCAAGGGTGGTCGCCTCTTCCAGCTCCTTTTGAATGGTCATCTGCTTCTGGTCCTTGTCCATGGACTTGTCGTTCTGCATGTTCACATAGGCGGTGAGGCCGGCATTGACGACATTGGCGATGGAGCCCTTCTGCTTCGCACAGGCAGCCTTGGCGCCGTTGATATCGCCGCTGGCCATCAACGAACGGATGTTACGGATGAAGGTGTCGATGCTTCCGGTGCCCTTGGATTTGCCGATGGAAATGAAGCGCTCGATGGAGAAGGTAACAACGGTGATGAAAGAACCGATCAGCACCGGTACGATATATCCGCCCTTGTACATCATGGCGAGAATGTGGTTGGGCAACGGGTTCTTTTCAGGATCTCCGCCTT
This sequence comes from Bacteroidota bacterium, assembly GCA_046052345.1. Taxonomy (GTDB): domain Bacteria; phylum Bacteroidota; class Bacteroidia; order AKYH767-A; family 2013-40CM-41-45; genus Pollutiaquabacter. The sequence goes on from JBJOMN010000027.1 coordinate 24,339, forward strand.
CGAAACCGGACGGGTCTCCGAGAACGAATTTCCAAACGACGAAGCCGATCACGATGGCAATCGGAATGACGAGTGCTGCAAGCAGGGACTGGAGGTTGCTTTTAGAAGAAGTGTTGCTCATGAGATATTACGATTGATGTAGGGTTTCTGGTCTTATTTTGAACGTAACAAACAGGCGGAAATTGGGTTTGCCGTCCGTTTTTTAGGACGACAATATTAGGAAATCCGCGCCAATGGAAAAAGAGGAAAACCCTTAATTCACAATAATTTCAAACGCTTTTTCAAAGGGCGATCCGGGATAAAAGTCCCGGGAAAACCCCCAGTGCCAGCGATAGTACAGCCAAAAAAACAAGGGTCCAACGGGAAAGGGCCGAATACTCGAAGGTTTGTGCCTCCGGCTCGGCACCGAAAACAGCCATTAGGGGACGGAAATAGTAATAAACACCTACCAGCGATCCCAAAACAGCGATAATCACAAGGCCTGTGTAACCGGCATCCAGCGCAGCCGTGAAGAGGTAATACTTGGCGAAGAAGCCGGCCGTAGGGGGTATGCCGGCCAGAGACAACATCGCGACAATTGTCAGTCCGGCCAAAAGCGGGTTCCGGTGAGCAAGTCCGCGAAAGCCGTCAATTGTCTCTTGTCCGGTTTTATTACTGATAATCAGTAATATAAAAAACGCGAGAAGCGAGGACAAGGAGTATGTGGCGGTGTAAAAAAAGAGCGAGGGGGCTGCGCCGTGGTTCAACGCAAGCAATGAAAGCAGCATGTATCCTGCATGTGCCACGCTGGAGTAGGCCAGCATACGTTTGATGTTCTTTTGCGCTGCTGCCGCCAGATTACCCAAAAGGATGGTTAGCGCAGCGACCACCCATAACGTATCGGCCCAAATGCCTTCGGAACCGCTGAAACAGAGAAAGAAAAGGCGAAAGAACGCGGCGAAGGCGGCTGTTTTTACCACGGATGCCATGAATGCTGTAACCTGCGTAGGGGCGCCCTGATAAACGTCCGGCGCCCAGAAATGAAACGGCGCCGCCGATACCTTGAAAGCCATGGCCACCAGCAACAGCATTATTCCTGCCGTAAGCATGGTGGTGTTTTGTATTCGGCCTTCCGAAACGGCGGAAGCAATGGCGCCGGTGTCAAAAGACCCTGTGCTGCCGTAGACCAATGCCATGCCAAAAAGCAGGAATCCGGTTGCAAAGGAGCCCAGCAGAAAATACTTCAGTGCCGACTCGTTGGATGCGCTGTCCGACTTACGACTGCCGGCCAGTACGTAGAGGGAAATAGATAGGATCTCTATGCCCAGGAAAAGCATGATCATATTGCTGAACATGACCATGCAGACGGCGCCCGTAAGCGCGAACACCGACAACGCAAGAAGGTCTGCCTTGTTGGAGTCATCACGGAAGAATCCTCCGGAAAGCAACAGCCACACCACCGTGGAAAGGATCATCAGTGCGGAAAAAGCAGCGGCATAGCCGTCAACGAGTATCATTCCGCCGAACAAGGAGTCGTTCTTGCCGAAATCGGCGATGCTGAGCGCGGCAGCGGCCAGCAATCCGATGATCACCAAGGAGCGTATGGCACGCTTGAAACTGAAAATCTCCGAGAAGAGCGTGACCAGGCCGAGGACGGACAGTACGATAAGTGTGTTCATGCGTTCACAAATAAGTTTTCTGCTAACGGCTGCACCGTTAACAACGGGCTTCATCGAAGCGCATCGGCTCCGGAAGCTGCAAGTAGCTCCTGCAAGGATCTCACCGAGGGGGCGACCAGGTTAATGATCGGGTCGGGATAAATGCCGAACAGGAATATGAGTAGTACGATCGGGTATAATACCGCTTTTTCATTCCACGTGAGGTCGCTGAAGCTTCGTGTAGAAATGGTGGTCTCGCCAAGCATCGCCTTTCGGTAGCCCCGCAGCATGTACACGGCGCCAAGGATGATGGACAATCCGGCGAAGGTGGCCAGCCAGACATTGTAACGGAAGATTCCGGTCATCAGCATGAATTCGCCGATAAAGCCGTTGGTCCCCGGAAGGGCGACGGAGCCGAGAAGTATGATGATGAACGTCGTGGCAAATGCGGGGGCAAGGCTCCGGATTCCTCCGAGCTGCTGCAGCTCTCTGGTCTTCGCACGCTGCAGGAGGATGTCGGCCACGAAAAAGAGGCCCACAACGTTTACACCGTGGCTAAGCATCTGTACGATTCCGCCCTGAATTCCTTCTGCCGTCAGGGAAAAGACGCCGGCCGCGATCATTCCGACGTGAGAAATGGAAGAGTAGGCGATCAGACGTTTGATATCGTTCTGCCTCCAAGCGATAAAAGCACCATACACGACTCCGGCTACGGAAAGTATCATGATCCAGCTGCCGTAATCTGCAAACGCGCCGGGTACGACCGGGAGCATCCATCGGATCGCTCCGTACACGCCCATTTTAAGCATGATGCCGGACAAAAGCATGGTTCCCTGCGTAGGCGCGTCGGTGTAGGTGTCGGGCTGCCAGGTGTGCAACGGGAACACCGGCATCTTGATGGCGAATGCAAGGAACAGCGCCCAGAATATCCACCCCTGTGCGCCCGCGTCCATGTTCAATGCGTAAAAGCTATCCAACGAAAAAGACAGGTCGGGGGTCTGTGCTCGCATCCAGATGAAGGCGACGAGCATGAGCAGACTGCCGGTTAGTGTATAGATGAAGAACTTGAGTGTGATGCGGTAACGATCGGCGCCGCCCCAGTTCAGGCAGATCAGATAAATGGGAATGAGTGCCAATTCCCAAAAGACATAGAAAAGGAATGCGTCAAGCGACGAGAATACGCCGATGAGCGCAGACTGCATGATGAGCATCAACCCGAAATAGGTCGGCGGATTCTTGATGTCTCGACCGAAGCCGGACAGCAGGATCAACGGGGTCAACACCGTCGTCAAAAGCACCATCAGCAAGCTGATTCCATCCAAACCTACCTGATAGCGGATGCCGAGGTCTCCGATCCACCAGCGGTTTTCAACGAATTGCATGCCGGCGGAGGGGTTAAAGAGCCCTACAGTCACCCACAATGAAAGCAATAGCTCCGCCACGGCAAAAGACATGGCAACCTGGCGCGCGTTGCGACCGGAGAAGACGGTCGATAAGCCACCGATGAGCGGAAGGAATATCAGGGTCGAAACAATGTAGGACATTTTCTATCGGTTGCCGTCTATCAGCGGATAAGAAGGTTATAGGCCATGATGGCGATGATGCCGGCCACCATCGCGAATACGTAGAGTCCGACATTGCCGGTCTGAAGCCGCTGCGCACCGGCACCGGCAAGCTGGACGCCGCTGTTTACGGCGCGCACCGCTCCGTCAATGATGCGGGATTCGACCACCTTGCCGAAGAAGTCGGCAATAGCCCGCAGCGGCCGTACAATGAAGTGTTCGTAGTGCTCATCCACATAATACTTGCGGTACAGCAGACGCTGTATCGTGCTCATCGCGGACTCGTCGTCGTTGACGGAAACCGCAGATGTAAGCGTTTTCCGGCGTACCACGAAAAGCACCAACAATGTCACCGCGATCATGACCGCCATGAAAGCATACTCGAAGGAATGACCGGGCTCCTCATTAAGCAGGCTTCCCGGGAAGGACATCATCGGAGAAAGATGTTCGCGCAGGAAATGATGTCCGCCTAGCGCCTCCGGAATCCCGATGAATCCGCCGAATACACTGAGTGTGGCCAACACTATCAAGGGAACCGTCATCACACGCGGAGACTCGTGCAAATGATGTTCCTGATCATGGGTTCCCCTGAAGTTCCCGTAGAATGTGAGGAAGAACAGGCGGAACATGTACATGGCCGTACAAACAGCGGTAAGGAAAAGCAGAACGAACAAGAGTTTGTTTTGCACCCACATGTGTGCAAGGATCTCATCCTTGGAGAAGAACCCGGCGAAAGGAGGTATTCCGGTAATGGCCAGCGTACCGACCAGGAAAACGGCGAAGGTGACCGGCAGCTTCTTTTTCAAGCCGCCCATGCGACGGATGTCCTGTTCGCCGCCCATGGCATGGATTACACTGCCGGCCCCGAGGAAAAGCAGTGCTTTGAAAAACGCATGGGTGGTGACGTGGAAGATCGCCGTGGAATATGCGCCGACACCTAATGCGGCCACCATCATGCCAAGCTGCGATACTGTAGAGTATGCCAAAATCTTCTTGATGTCGTTCTGTCGAAGGGCGATGGTAGCGGCGAAAAGCCCAGTGACAGTACCCACGACAGCCATTATTTCGAGAGTGGTCGGGGCGATGGAATAGAGGATGTTCGATCGGACCACCATGTAGATCCCTGCGGTGACCATGGTGGCGGCATGGATGAGCGCCGAGACCGGCGTGGGGCCCGCCATGGCATCCGGCAGCCAGGTATATAACGGGAGCTGGGCGCTTTTGCCGGTGGCGCCGATGAAAAGCAACAGGGTGATGGCGATAATCACAGGCTGGTCGTCCGGAATAGAAGAAGCGCCGGGGAACACATCGGCGAATGACACGGAGCCGAAGCGGACGAACATGAGGATGATCCCCAGCAGGAAAGCAAGGTCTCCGATCCTGTTCATGATGAAGGCCTTTGATGCGGCTTTATTGTACTCAGGATTCTTGAACCAGAAACCGATTAGCAGATACGAGCACAAGCCGACACCTTCCCATCCAAGGAAAAGGACTATGTAGTTGGAGCCCAGCACCAGCATAAGCATGAAGAAGACGAAGAGGTTGAGGTAGGAGAAAAAGCGGTTGAAGGACGGATCATCGTGCATGTATCCGATGGAGTACACGTGTATGAGGAATCCGACACCGGTGACGATCAGCAGCATGACCGACGAAAGCGGGTCAAGAAGAAAAGAGATGTCGACGGAAAGTGTTCCGGCAGAAAACCAATGAAACAGCTGAACCGTCACCGGCTCATCGGGTAACTGCAGGATGGCCGAAAGGGCGACCACGAAGGATGCGGCTACCGAAAGCGTTCCCGTCAAACCGGCTGCACTTTTCGAGATGCGGCCTCCGCCCAGACTGATCAGGAGAAATCCGGCGAGCGGCAGCACCGGAACGAGCCATATCCAATTCAACATAGGAAATCAGGATTGGGCGACAAAAGTAGTACAATTAAGGCCAGTAAAGGACGAGGCGGCACAGAAGTTCGGCCCGTCACCGACGTCTTTATTTTGTTTTGGCGGCCTTGTGGGCTTGTTTATCCTTGCCCGAAGCGGTTCTGAAAACATCCTTCCTGGAGGAGGCCTTGCCCGCAAGGTTTACACGTTCGGTCGCATAGACGGAATACCCCTCTTCGCTGTACTCGGAAATAAAGACGTCGAGGTCGATGTTGTTCTCGACAGACAAACGCTCGATTTCCGACAGCTCCTTGGAAAGTCGGCGCAGCTCTTTTTGTTGTTCCTTGGTGAGTGACATGGGGTGGGCCTTGTTTGCCAAATTTAACCGCAGAAAAGCCCCGCGGGTTGCAACATGAAAACGGAATAAAATGATGTTATTAACCGCGGTTGTTAATACCCACAATATGACGAAAAAAGCTTAAAAAACTATCTAATAGGCGTTTTTTTAAATGATACCTATAACCATTGATTATATTATCTTTTATCTTTTTTTAAGATCATTTACACCTCTTTTAACCGGGGGAGATTCCATATCATTTTTACCGTCTACAACCGGGCGGAGGGGCCTGTTTGCAAGCTCCCAAACGGTATGGAAAATGAGTCGTGTCCGCTTGGTCATCGTATCGAAATCAATCTTGTCCATCGTGTCCGTCGGACGGTGGTAGTCGGCATGTTTTCCATTGAAATAAAAGATGGATGGAATTCCGTGACGGGCGAAGTTGTAGTGGTCGCTGCGGAAATAGAAGCGGTTCGGTTCGCCGGGGACATTGTAGCGGTAATCAAGTAGTAATCCTACATGCTCCTTGTTTGCCTCTTCGTTTATCGCATGCAGATCGCTGCTCAACTTATCCGACCCGATCACATATATATAGTCCCTTATTCCAAGACTGTCGTGTTCCGGATCTATCCTCCCGATCATGTCGATATTCACATCTGCGACCGTATGCTTCAGGGGAATCAACGGATTCTCGGAATAATACCTGGAGCCGAGCAGCCCTTTCTCCTCGCCGCTGACGGGCATGAACAAGATGCTGCGTAATGGAACATGTCCCCCTTCCGCAGCGGCGGAAAAAACCCTTGCAAGTTCCAAAACGGCGGATGTTCCACTGGCATCATCGTCAGCGCCATAATAAACAGTGTCGTTACGCTCACCCAAATGATCGTAGTGCGCAGTAACCACGACCACCTCATCCGGTTTCACTCTTCCTTTCAAACGGAAAGGTATGTTTTCACCGATCAGTACGGCAGGATCCTGGATCGCAGGCAAAAAGATTGCTTTACGGATGCTTTTTTTTCTGTGGGGCAAGCTGCGTTGTCCGACGGATGAAAGGAACTCGTCAAGCGACACCCAGTATACCCTGAAAGGCAATGAACGGATGTAACGATAAATAGGACCGTTGAGCCGCTCGCTGTCTGCAAGGTAGTCGAAACGCGCAGCGCTATCGTCCGTCAGCAACAGGACGGCGACAGGAGGAACAGCACCACGTCTGTAATGCTCAAGAGCCTTTTCCAGGGACTTCACATAAGACGCTTCGAAGGGCCCGTCAGCACCTGTTTGTTCGGAAAAATCTAACAGGCTTTTTCCTATGGGGAACGCGACACAGCTGTCGCGTCTGTCCCTTAGTAAGGTTTGCTCTTTCTCAGAAAGGGTTAGGGCACTGAAAAAAACAGAAGAATCGGAAGAACCGCTGAAGCAGAAAAAATCCTTTCTGTATACCATTTTCTTTTCGCCGATAATGATGTTCTTATCTTTATTGGCCTTTGCCGATAGAGGATGCGGCTGCAATCCGTCGGGCGCGATCGGCTCAAGACCGAAGCGAAAAAAACTGCCTGCGATGTAGTGTGCGGCTTTCTTCTGACCGGTCCTCCCTGTCTCTCTTCCCTCCAACGAATCGGAGACAAGTACGGTCATAAAGGATTTTAAAGAATCCTTGCTGATAAGGTCTGCCGTTGCAACTTCAGGATCAGGAGGACTTGCACAAATCCTGATAAGACCGGTCGACAGAAAAAAAAACGGCAGTAAAAGGAATACTTTACTCTTCGTGATCATGCGGAGGGAGTGCAGATCTTCCGCACACGCGTAGCGTGCCTTCCTCCTTCGAAAGGAGTGTCAAGAAATGTCTGTACAAAGGTCCTGGCATCTTCAGCGGATACGAAACGGGCAGGAATACAGAGCACGTTTGCATCGTTATGCTGCCGTGAAAGCATTGCCACATCGTCGCGCCACGCTATGGCGGCCCGGATGTCCCGGTGTTTATTTGCAGTGATGGCTACGCCGTTGGCGCTGCCGCAGAATAATAATCCTGTCTGCGCTGATCCTGATTCAACGGCATCGGCAACGGGATGGACAAAATCCGGATAATCCACTGAATCCTTGGAGTGAGTGCCGAAATCCTTTACCGTATACCCGGATTTTTGGAGGAATTCTTTGATGAACTCCTTATAATCATAACCGGCATGGTCGCAGCCGAGAGCGATTACTTTTTTGTCCATGATCAGTGGCCTGATGTCGTGTCCAATCAAAGGTACAGTTTTGTTATCAACAGCAGTGAGGTATGGATCCGTAAAATACTGTAAACCGATGATTTACGATGATGACTATCAACAGGCTTTACGTGGATTAATTAAAAAAGAGTCGAAAACCTGTTAAAAAAAACAGATAATGTTCATCATGGCTCGGTGAAACAACGGAATTCCGGTTTGCAAAAAATATTTTCAGAAGTTATCCCCCGGTGTAAACGAGAACGTATGACCTTATGAACACGAGTGGCTGTGAAATTTATCAGGTAAGACGGAAATCAACAATTGTTGAATACGGTAAGCAGTCCGTGGAGAATCAACGTTTTATAGTAAGACGTTACTGTTAGCAATACCGATGTCTTTTGTGCAGAAGCGCGGAGTCAAGCTTTTCTGCGGAAAGATGCCAACCTTATCAACCGACATATATTAATTACATAATTTCTTTTAAAAAGAATATGTTAATGTATGTTCAGGAGGAAGTGAGGGCATCATCCTTCATGGTAAGATTATGGGATAGCGTGTATCTTTACGGGAAATGAGCACAGAACTCCTCCAGGGCTTTATGAATATTCCCGTCGATCCCTCCCTGGATCTGTTCGCGGAGATAGCGCGGTTGAAAAAGGAGAAGAACGCCGTCGTCCTGGCCCATTATTACCAGGAACCGGATATTCAGGATGTGGCGGATTATATCGGTGACAGTCTCGGGCTTGCGCAACAGGCGGAAAAGACCAGTGCCTCCATGATCGTCTTTGCCGGTGTCAACTTCATGGCTGAAACCGCCAAGATCCTTAATCCGTCCAAAAAAGTCGTTCTGCCTGATCTGCGGGCGGGTTGTTCTTTGGCAGATTCCTGTCCGCCCGATCTGTTCGCGGAATTCAAACGCCGGCATCCCGACCATCTCGTTGTGAGCTATATCAACTGCACGGCGGCGATCAAAGCCATGAGCGACATCATCTGCACGTCCTCCAATGCCGTGAAGATTGTGAACAGCATCCCGAAGGATCGTAAGATCATTTTTGCTCCCGACAAGAATCTCGGCCGGTATGTCATGCAGCAGACGGGCCGAGAAATGGTCCTGTGGAACGGAACCTGCATGGTGCATGAGATATTCTCACTGGAGAAGATCATACGCCTGAAGATGCGTCATCCGGAAGCGAAGTTCATCGCCCATCCGGAATGCGAAGCTCCCGTACTCGAGATTGCCGACTTCATCGGTTCCACGACGGCGTTGCTTGATTTCACGGTGAAGGATTCCTCCTCCTCCTTCATCGTCGCGACCGAAGCCGGCATACTCCACAAGATGGCGCAATCGTCTCCGCAAAAGACATTCATCCCTGCTCCCCCGGACAATCTTTGTGCCTGTAATGATTGTCCGCACATGAAACTCAACACGCTCGAGAAGCTCTACTTGTGTATGCAGTACGAGCAGCCGGAACTTTTGATGGACGAGGAGCTTCGTAAACAGGCGCTGTCCCCCATTCTTCGTATGCTGGATATCTCCAGGAGCGCTACAACGAACCCTTCCTAAACGCCCATCCGTTGAAAACCGTTTACCGGCCGATCGTTCTTATTCTGCTTTTCCTGCAGTCCACTCTCATGTACGCGCAAGGTACTACCGAGGTGAAAGAAGGCTATAACCGTTTTTATTATCCCAATGGAAGTATCAGCAGCGAGGGAACCATCCGAAACGGTAAGCCGGACGGATACTGGAAAACCTATTTTGAATCAGGAAAGATAAAGTCGGAAGGAAACAGGATTGATTTCAAACTGGACAGCCTGTGGAAATTCTACAGCGATTCCGGACTGATTACTGCGGAGTATTGGTATTCCGCCGGAGTGAAGAACGGTCCGCAGAAGAACTATCATCCCGACGGAAAATTACGCTCGGAAGAGAACGATTCACTGGGCGTGCTTACGGGTACCGGACGATATTACCGGGAAGACGGATCCCTCCAAAAGACAATCCCTTATATCAACGGGGTCGAGAACGGCATGGTGCGCGAATACGACACCAAGGGCAACCTGATCACCGTAACAAACTACCGGAACGGTTTTTTCCAGAAAGAGGAGAAGATCAACCGCACCGACAAGCTAGGACTGAAGCAGGGACCCTACAAACAATTTTACGATAACGATCAGGTAAGCAGCGAGGGGAATTACAAAGACGACCTGAAAGACGGCACTTTCAAAGAATATGCAGAGGACGGCCGCGTACTGAAGAAAGAGGAATACCAGATGGGAGTACTGCTGGTGACCGAAGAGGAGGAACAGACGAAGTTCGAGGTGAAGCGCAAGTATTTTCCGGACGGATCCGTACGCATCGTCGGTACCTATAAGAAGGGGATGCCCGAAGGAATGTTCCGTCAGTTCGACCGTGAAGGGAATATCGATTCAGGAAAGGTGTATACCGAAGGCCGACTCTTACGTCAAGGCCGTCTCGACAATCAGGGCCGTGAGCAGGGAGAATGGAGGGAATATTATGAGAGCGGAAAACTAAAGTCCGTAGGAAATTATGTTGACGGAGTAAAGGAAGGCGTCTGGAGGAATACGTTCGAGAACGACTCTTTGGAACAGGCCGGACGGTTCGTAAAAGGACGGCCGGAGGGGCCCTGGAAGTGGTATTATCCGAACGGAGCCCTGCGTCGCGAAGAGACATATGTCAACGGAAAAGAGTCGGGTACGATGAAGGAGTATGACATCAGTGGCGAGGTCATCGCCGAGGGCGAGTATGTCAACGGTCTGCAGGAGGGTCAATGGAAATTCCGAATCGATGAATACGTCGCAGAGGGAACATTCGTCGAGGGAAAAGAGGACGGCATCTGGAAGCAGTTTTACAGGGAAGGCGGACTGGCATTTGAAGGTGATTTTTTCGAAGGACAGGAAACCGGCGTCCATACTTATTACAGGCCCGACGGAAAAGTACGCGAGCGCAGGTCGTACAGGCTGGGCCTGCCTGACGGCGAATGGAAACTCTATGACGAAGCGGGAACCGAAATCATATCCATCACTTTCCGGAACGGCGAAGAGCTCAAGGTGGATGCGGAAGACCTTCCCCGCGGAGAGCCGGCCGAAGAATAGCCGCAAAAGCGACATTGCCGCCCCCTTCATAATACAGACAGTATTTCGTCGCCTTCGTCGTACGGTTCATCGAGGAGCGCACCACCGCTGCCGCCTCTGTTATATCTTTGACCGCCTACCAGAACCTCGTCTTATGCCAAAGAACCTGTTTTCGACTATTTGTCTGTTCATCCTGTCGCTTCCCGCTATCGCCCAACAGTGGGGCGAATACACGCTTTACAGCGTACAGAACCAGACAAGCGCCTACTTGTGCGACACGAACGGAACCACCTTTCATACATGGACCGGACTAACGGGCGGCACCGGGTATTCCTCCTATCTGATGCCCGGTGGAACACTATGGCGCACGGTCCGCAATACGACCAACCAGCTCAACGGCGGAGGAATTACCGGCCGCGTACAAAAGGTGTCTTATACCGGACAGCTCCTGTGGGACTTCACGTATTCTTCCTCGACGTATTGTCTGCATCACGACATCTGTCCGCTGCCCAACGGAAATGTACTGCTCATCTCCTATGATGTCCGCACATCCGCCGAGCTCACCGCAGCCGGATATTCGGGTACAGGACATACGATCTGGTCGGAAAAGATCATCGAAGTGCAGCCGAACGGACTCAATGGAGGGAACATCGTGTGGGAGTGGAAGCTCTGGGACCACCTTACGCAGAACGTCGATCCGGCACGCGCAAACTATAATGCTTCCATCACCGACCATCCCGAGCTGATGAACATCAACTTCTCCAGCGCATCGACCGACTGGGTGCATATGAACGGCATCGACTGGAATCCGGCCCGGGATCAGATTGTCTTCAGTTCACACAACCTCAACGAGATCTACGTCATCGACCATAGCACCACCACCGCGGAAGCGGCAGGCCATACCGGCGGAAATTCAGGAAAGGGCGGAGACTTCCTTTACAGGTGGGGCAACCCTGCTTCCTATGCAGCGGCCGGTACCCGGAACTTCAATGTCGTTCACGACGCACACTTCATCCCGGACGACTGCCCCAGGGGCGGATATATTGCGGCCTATAACAACGGGGGTATCACATCGCCTACCCAGCAGTCGTGCGTGGACATGGTCAACCCGCCCGACAGCGCCACCTATTATTATTCCCGCACTCCCGGCACAGCCTTCGCGCCGACGACTTACGACGTACGTATACCCTGCGGCGGCTACAACAGCAATATGGGCAACTCGCAACAGCTGCCCAACGGCAATTCCCTGATCTGTATCGCACAAAGCGGAACGATCAAGGAAGTCGATTACAACGGTACCACGCTCTGGACCAAGAATGCCGGAGGCACCACGCCTCAGGCATTCCGATATTCCGCGTGCTTCGTCAGCGGAACACCTCCTGCAACCCCTGTAATCCTGGATTCGGTTTCCATTCTTACCACCGCAGCTGCAACCTACTACCAATGGTTCGAAGGTGGAGTTCCGATAGCGGGCGCCAACTCACAGACCTTTCTTCCTTCCCACAACGGCAACTACGAAGTCGCGGTTCGAGACATCAACGGTTGCTGGTCCGACACCTCCGCGTCTTTCCCTTATATAGAAACGGGTGTCGAACAGTCTTATTCCGATCGCGACCTCACGGTCTACCCCAATCCGGCCAAGGATCGGATCGTGCTTTCCGGCGGCGCCGTGGACGGCAAGGATTTCACGGTAATAATCACCGACCAACACGGCAGCACCGTTTATCAACGTTTCGCAACCCATGAAATCGATTTTTCCGGCATTTCCGCCGGAGTGTATACGGTTACTGTGCTTGGAAACCATACGGTTATCAACAAACGCATCATCGTCACGCAATGAAAAGACTGCTTTTACTTCCGGCGCTCCTTTTCTCGCTTCTCGCTTCCGCCAACGTCGTCACATTTTGCGTCGACATGAGGTATTATGTCATCGATCCGGGCGGGATCCATCTGTACATAGAGGGGGATACTGTTTTCCACATGATGACACAGGATCCGAGCGACACGAACATTTATTGCATCACACTCGATCTGCCGGCCGACTCCTGCATCGAATATGACTTTCTCAACGGCAGCGATTTCTACGGACTGGAGTTCGTTCCCCCCGAATCGCGCGTGGACGATGTCAACAGCGACCGTTGGATATGCACACACGGTGCCGGCACCGACACCCTTCAGACCGGCGCGTTACTCTTCGCCACCAATGCTCCCGAGGGGAAAACGTTGCTTCGGCTTAAAGTGGACATGCTTCAGGTTCCCGCCATCGACCCCGCCGGCGTCTATGCGAACGGTTCCGTCGGAACAGGATTGCGCATGAGCAATCTTTATCACGGAACCGTATACGATGTCATGGCCTATCTGACACCGGGTGTTTACGATTATCGCTTCTACAACGGGGCGGCCACGGAGACCGTTCCGGCGATCTGTTCCGTAAACGCGTCGCGGGAAGCAGTGTTGAACATCGACACTGTCGTTCCGGCTGTTTGTTTTTCGGATTGCATCGCCTGCGGAACCGGAATATCCGCGCCGGTTGCGTCACCGCATTTCATACCCTATCCCAATCCTTCTTCAGCCCGGTTTTACATCAGTACGACCGCCTCGGGCATCAGCACGTTGACGCTGACAGATCTTTCGGGGAAGACATTGCGGGAATATGACGTACGATCCATTTCGACAGACGGCTACGGCCTGACAGGAATCGCTGCCGGAACTTATTTCGTACTCGCGAAGGACGAACAAGAAAGGACCGTGGCAACCACCCGGATTACGGTACGGTGAGCCCCGACAATCAATTTTGAAAAAAGGCCGGCCTCATCGCCGGCTTTTTCCTTTAGGTTTGCCGTAATGCTGTTTTTTATCGCCCCGCGGCTTGACGGTGCGGGAGTGTTCTTCGGAAAGCGGACGATGATGATCTCCTCGCAACAACCGCATATCGATCTGTTTTCTCAAAAGATCGGCACGTGCTATGGTCACACGCACCGCGTCACCCAGCGAGTAGCGTCTCCCGGTACGGGACCCCGTAACACAAAGACTCGTTTCGTCGAATTCATAGAAATCGTCGTCCAGCTCACGAAGACGGACCAGCCCTTCGCACTTGTTTTCTGTGAGCTCGACATAAAATCCCCATTCGGTTACTCCTGAAATGATGCCGTCGAACTCTTGTCCGACCTTGTCGTGCAGGAATTCCACCTGCTTGTATTTTACGGAGGCCCGTTCCGCTTCGGAGGCCCGGATTTCCATTTCCGTGCTGTGACGGCAATCCATTTCTAGGCGCTCTTCGTCGACCGAGAAATCGCCGGCCAGGTACTGTTCCAGCAGCCGGTGCACCATTACATCGGGATAGCGCCGGATAGGGGAGGTGAAGTGGGTGTAGTGTTCGAACGCCAGCCCGTAGTGTCCGATGTTTTCGGTCGTGTAGACCGCTTTCGACATCGTGCGTATCGCCAGTTGCTCCAGGACGTTCTGCTCCTTCTTGCCGCGGAGGCTTTTCATAAGACCGTTCAGCGAGTGGGCCACCTCCTTGTCGGTCTCTGTCTTGATGGCATGCCCCCATCGGGCTGCGAATTTCACGAAGGCCTGAAGCCGTTCGGTAACCGGACCGTCGTGGACACGGTAGACGAACGGCCAGGCATCGACATGTACCCGTTCTTTTTCCCGGCCCTCTTTTTGCTTTTTGGGCGATGATGTGCCGGTAACGGTGTGACGCCGTCCTGCGAATTCGGCCACGGAGCGGTTGGCCAGCAACATGAACTCCTCGATAAGCTGATTGGCGGCCTTGTTCTCCTTCAGGTAAACCCCCAGGGGCTTTCCGTTTTCATCCAGCTTGAATTTCACTTCGAGTTTTTCAAAGGCGATGGCCCCTTTCTTGAAACGTTCCGTGCGTAGTTTTTGCGCCAGCGTGTGCAATATGGAAACCTCTTCTGAAAGCTTTCCGGGAGCCCCTTCGATGATTTCCTGCGCCTCTTCATAGGTGAACCGGTGGTCGGAATGGATTACTGTTCGCCCGATCCACCTGTCAAGGACTTCGGCGTGACTGTTCATTTCGAACACGGCTGCGAAGCACAGCTTGTCTTCGTGCGGCCGCAGCGAACAGACACCGTTGGAAAGCTTTTCCGGCAACATGGGAATGGTCCTGTCCACCAGATAAATCGACGTGGCCCGTTCCGCCGCTTCGTTGTCCAGTTCCGTCATAGGACGGATATAATGAGCGACATCGGCGATATGGACGCCGATCTCCCAGTTTCCGTTTTCGAGTTTCCGTATCGAAAGCGCATCGTCAAAATCCTTCGCGTCTGCAGGGTCGATAGTGAACGTGGTGACCTTCCTAAAGTCGCGCCGCTTTTTGATTTCCTCGTTCGGAATCTCCAGCGGTATTTTATCAGCTTCCGCCTCCACGCGCTCCGGAAACCGTGTCGGGAATCCGTACTCCGCCAGGATGGCGTGCATCTCAGCGTTGTTTTCTCCCGGCCAGCCCAGCACCTCCACGATCTTACCGATTGGATTTTTTGTTCCCTTCGGCCAGTCCGCGATTTCGACAATCACTTTCTGCCCGTTGCGCGCATTGTTCAACAGATGTCCGGGAACGAACACGTCCACCAGCATCCGGGAGCTGTCGGGAACCACAAAGGCGTATTTTCCTGAAGCCTGAAGGATACCGGCAAATCGGTTTCTTGCGCGCTTGACGATCTCCACAACCTCTCCCTCCAGCCTTCCGCTCTTGTGCCGGGCATAGAGGAAAATCCGCACCCGGTCTCCGTGCAAGGCGTTCTTGACGTTGCGCGGAGCGATGAAGACGTCGTCTTCGTCCGTTTCCGAAAGAAGGTATGCCGCGCCACCGGAGGTGATATCGATCACCCCCTCGAGATACGCGTGCTTCGGCTTCAGCTTATAGCTTCCGCGCTCCGTCTCCAGTAATTCCCCCCGGCCCTCGAGCACGAACAGGGCATTCCTGACACCATCCTTCAACAGCGAAGACGTATCTTCAGCGGAAAGGTCGGCGCCCGAAAACCCCTCGATGAATTCGAGGAAAGCCGGCCGGACCGCCTTACTGACTTGTTTGTGATTGAGCGACCGCTGGGGGTGTTTGTTGAAAAAAGTGAATACTTCCGCGAGCAAGAATTCCCCGACCGGATCCGCCTTCTGCTTTTTCTTTGTTGCCATAGTTCCCTTTTTGGATTCGGAATGAACGGATGTGAACATCGTGCCGTAAAGTATCCTGAAATCAGGCCGGCATCTGTTTATACGGCGACAGCCGCCGATTAGTTCATTTTAAACACAATCTCCGAGAATATTTTCGGACCCCAATGCAACAAGTCAAGCTAAAGACCCGTTAAATCGCAACAACCAGTCCCACCACCAAACTCCGTAATCATGGAAACCCAACAACAAGGAAAGAACAACAGTAAGATCTGGATCATTCTTTTCGCCGTCTCAGCAGTACTTAACCTTTGGCAATGGCGGCACGCCACCACCTCGATCAACACGTTGGAGTCCCGCGTGGACACACTAATTGTCGAGCAGGTAAATGTAGAGAAGGAGCTTTCCGATACCAAGTCCGAGCTGGAGAAGTACCGTGGCATTTCTGCTAACCTTGACAGCCTTCTCAACGAGGCGCAGGCCAAGATCGAGGAGCAGGAAAAGAAGATCAAATCGATCAGCGGACAGGCATCCAATTACAAGGAGCTCAACGCCAAGCTCAAGCAGCAGCTTGCCGACCTTCAGCAGCTCCGTGATGAGTATCTCGGGCGCATCGACTCCCTGTTGATGGCGAACAAACAGCTGCAGACCGAGAAGGAGCAGTTGACCACGAATCTGGAGTCTGTATCCAAGAATCTCGAAACAACGGTTGCAACCGCCTCTGTGCTTAAAGCGGAATACGTCACAGCCACCGTTACACAGCGCCGCAGCAACGGAAAATACAAGGAGACCCTGTTGGCCAAGCGCGCCCACAAGATGGACGTATGCTTTGATGTCATGGATAACAAGATTGCCAAATCGGGCTCCCGCAATGTATACCTGAAGATCACCGAACCCGGCGGAAAGCCGTTGGGCAATCGCAGTGCCGGATCGGGCTCTTTCAAGACGTCAAGCGGCGAGGAGGTGATGTACGCCGCCACTACGACCGTGGATTATAAGGGCACAAAAATCAGCAAGGTGTGCATGAGCTACGAAGAAAAGGACGATAAGATGTTCGCCGCCGGCACGTATCTGGTGGAGATATATATCGACAACCAGCTTGCGGGCGCCGGATCGGCTGTACTTCGCTAAGTAAGACAACACATGAAGTTAAAGGACGGCACTGCCGTCCTTTTTTATTTCACACTCCGTTGCCGGCGGCAACGGTCGCTGCAATACTTCACGTCTTCCCAGCAGCGCGACCACTTCTTCCGCCACGAGAAGGGGCGGTTACAGGACATGCAGTTCTTTTCAGGAAGGAACAGCTTCTTGTGTGCCATTCATTTACGGGTTGACGCCACAGGAACAGTATCCGGTTTCGCATAGGAAAATTTTCCCGCGGCTTCGTGGCGATAGTAGGTTTCCAGTCCCCCGGCCCCCGTTGTCACGTTACCGTCAAGGTCGATATTTCCGTCTCCGTAAATCAGGGATTCGTCAACCGCGACCAGCTCCACCCTCCCGATGATCAGGCGCGTATCGTTTTCAGGAATGAAAATCTCCCGGACAAAACGCATGCCTATCCGCAGCCGGCTTTCTGCGACAAAGGGCGCGGCGAATCCCTCGGCCCGCTCTTCGCGGAACCCGCACCGAAGGAATTCCGATTCCCCGTCGGCGAACTTTGCCGAGGTGTGATGGATCGGTGCGGCGTAAGAAGCCGGGACGTGGTTCAGGGTATATGCTCCGCCGCTAATGATGTTACGGTAGGTGTGGCTGAATTCTGTCAGCGGCCGCTGTACATGACCGATGAGTGCAGGGTCGGCGCCCAGGTGGAAGACGGAACTGAACACCGCCAGGTTGCCGACACCGTTTTCCGAATACGTTCCTATGAGCAGCGCCGGCTTGACGCCGGTCAGGCAATTGACAAGATTGGCCCGGAAGAACCGGGACATGTTGTCAAGATCAGCGGAAGAAAAGACCTTCATAACCACGCTTACCGTATAGAGGAAAGTCCTCCATCCACCCCGATGACCTGGCCGGTGATCCAGCGTGCAGCATCAGATACCAGAAATGCGGCCATGTGTGCAATGTCGGAGGCTTCTCCGATCCGTTTCAACGGGTGGCGTTGCGCATTCGCCTCCCGTTTTTCGGGCGAACTCAAAAGCGCACCGGCCAAAGGAGTGTCGGTCAACGAGGGCGCAATGCAATTGACACGGATGTTCGGGGCGAGTTCTGCTGCCAACGCCCTCGTCAAACCCTCCAACGCGGACTTGGTTGCGGACACCTGGGCGTGGAAAGGCATTCCCTGCGATGCGGCGACAGAGGAGAAGGTCACTACAGACCCGCTTCCTCCCGCTTTCAGTTTCGGCAGCGCAGCCTGTAGCGTCCTGACGAAACCGCCCACCTGCAAGTTGAAGTCCGAAATGAAATCATCGGATGAGATCCTGGAGAAGGGGCGAAGGGAAATGCTGCCGGGACAGAAGACAAGCCCGTGAAGTGTTTCCGGAAGGAAGGAAAGATCGATAACCGGATCGCGGACATCCAGACGCCGATACACGATTTCATCCGATGCCACGGACGTATTCAGAAAGGTGGCATGAACAGCATGCCCGCCTGATGAAAGAAGCTCACAAATGCTTCTTCCGATTCCGGACGAACCGCCGATAACAAGTACGTTTTTCATGGAGGATTAACAATCCTCCGCTGCGATTGTTCGGATTACGGGATATTGGAGACCTTCCTGCCGTCGTAGACGTCGTAAAAACCGCCACCCAATCCGCCGTTCATGAAACTCGCGTGCAGGCTGTCGCCGATGAAACAGAAACCGAAATGATACCCGTAGCAGCAGCCGTCAGATTGAATGTAATAGTCGCCGCCGAACACTGAATAGGTCGAGTCGGTAGCCCCTTTTCGGACCGAAATCTCGACAGTGTCTTCGGAGTAACAACTCCCCAGGGCTCCGTAACAGGTATGTGTATGCCGGCAACGGTATTTTCCGATGTAATCGAAGGAGGTTTCCGTCGGCTCTTTACGACACGATAGAAGCACAAGGACCAGCAGAAACGTAATTCCGGGCAGGTGTTTTTTCATCATAGATAGTAGAAGGCTATCAGGGAAATCGATACAAGGATCCCGACCAGAGAAGCCATGAAGAAATATCCGGCCCAAGAATAAAGGCGTTTAAGGCGATTGTCGGTTCTGTGCAGGACGGCGAATGAAAGCACACAGGAAACGGCCAGCAGGAGCGTAACCAGCATCATCAGCTTGTCTACGAAGCGCGCCTCTTCGACATCTTTCATGCGCAGGGTGGTGATAACAATAAGGCAGAATCCAAGAAGATTCGCTGCCGTATTCAGCATGACTTGGGCGAGGTCTTTGTTCATGGGTTTCGTGTATTGATAGCGGTTTCGATGGCGGCGGTCATTTTTCCGGGCGTGTCAAAACCGTTCATCCTCCACACCTCCGCCTCGCCGTCGAGCAGTATGAAAGTCGGCACACTTCTTATCCCGTAGGACGCAGCACGGGCCGGCTCCCGGTCGATGTCAATTTTCTCGAGCACTACCGATCCGCCCAGACGGCTCAGCACGTCCGCTATGACAGGCTCTGACCACTTGCAGGGCTCACACCATACTGCATGGAAGTCCAGCAGAAGATATGTTTTCAATAGCTCGCTGCTCATTTCTCATTTAAAGATAGTAAGAATCCTGTCGTCTTGCCGGGTATCTTTATCCTTACTGCAACACGATGAGCGTCAGACACCTCCCGTTTTTTCTATTACTGATCATAATTCCGGTGCTCGGGTTGTCCCCGGCCACATCCCTGGTTCTCGGAATCGCCGTGGGTGTATTTTTTGTACAACCCTTTCCCTCCGGCGTGAAGACGGTCAGCAAGTATCTTCTTCAGGCATCCATTGTCGGCTTGGGTTTCGGGATGGATCTGGGGAAGGTTGCAGCAGCAGGCGGAGATGGATTCTTCTACACGCTTCTGTCGTTGGCGGCGGCATTGGCTGTCGGCTTCATGTTGGGACGGTGGTTGAAATTGGATCCGTCCATCAGCTATCTCATCAGCGTGGGTACCGCCATCTGCGGCGGAAGTGCCATTGCCGCCGTCAGCTCCGTGATGAAAACGGACGAGAAGAATGTTTCCGTATCCATTGGGATCGTCTTTATCCTGAATGCGGTCGCCTTGCTGGTTTTTCCGGTAATCGGGCACTATTTCGCCATGGACGAGCACACCTTCGGAATCTGGTCCGCCATAGCCATACACGATACGTCTTCGGTAGTCGGCGCCACGGCGCATTACGGAACAGGCGACACCGCGCTGATGACAGCGACCACCATAAAGCTCGCCCGCGCCCTTTGGATCATTCCGATAACACTGTTCACAGCCTGGTTTTTCCGATCGGAAAAATCGGCATCGGTATTTCCATGGTTCATCCTTTTCTTCCTGGTCGCCTCCGCGATTTATACGTACTTACCTTTTCCCGCCCCGCTCGCCCAATGGGTCGTAAGAGCAGCCAAGACAGGTTTCAGCATCACGCTTTTCCTGATCGGTTCGGGAATCACACGTGCAGCTTTGCGGAGTGTCGGATTCAGGCCCATGCTGCACGGTGTGCTTTTGTGGCTGCTGATATTATCGGCATCCTTGTTCCTGCTTCTTTCAGCCTGAGGATTCCGGATGTCGTTCCGAATGATTACTATTGTAAGGACCACATCTTTTTCCGTACACAGGTCTAAACACCCCTGATCAGTCATGGAGATCATCGTCGTAGTCGTTATACTGTCGGTGGTCCTGGTGCTGTTCTCCCTCGGACGCTATCCGATCGATTTCATCACACTGGGCATGCTGGTGGCGCTTATCGTCAACGGCGTGCTCACTCCTGAGGAGGCATTCGCGGGGTTCTCGAGCGACTTCATCTGGATGCTTGCCGCACTTTTCATCCTATCCGGCGCACTTCAGCAAACCGGCGTACTCGATCTTTTCACGACCCGCCTCTTGAAATCCGCCGGAAGAAGGCCGGCATGGCTCACGACCATCATCATGTCGACGGTGGGGCTCACCTCCGCCTTTATGAACAACACGACAGTTACGGCGATCTATCTCTCTCCGGTGCTATCCATCGCCCGACGCCTGAAGACGAGTCCGTCAAAACTGTTGATGCCTGTGGCGTATGCTTCGATATTAGGGGGAACCTGTACGCTGATTGGCACTTCCACGAACGTAGCGGTAAGCGGATTCCTCGCCCGGCAGGGACTCGCTCCGTTAGGAATGTTTGAGATGCTGCCGATCGGAGCCGTGTTGTTCGTCACCGGCGTCCTTTACATGGCGTTCATAGGAAAACACCTGCTTCCCGACCATCCGCAAGAATCCTATTCGGATGATTTCGGCTTGCGCGAGTACGTAAGTGAAATCGTCGTCTCACCGGAATCGCCACTGATCGGCCAGCGGGTTTTCCGATCGGGTCTTGGGGAAAAGGGCTTCACGGTGCTTTCCATCATACGGGAAAGCGGACGGTTCCTTCCTGACGAATCTACCCGCTTGTTGGAGGGCGACGTGGTGCTTGTAGAGGGTAATGTGAACAACCTAATGGACGTGAAGAGCGCCGTCGGTATAGAGATCCGCGGCGATGTGTTCACCGACAAAGATCTTCAGGGCGACCATATCCGGTTGGCCGAGGTACTGGTGACGCCCCAATCCGATTTTGTGAACAGCACGCTGCAGGAGTCGCGTTTCCGTCACGAATACGGACTGGTGGTGATCGCCATTCGAAGACACGGTCAGCCGATCACCGAGAAGATCGGAAAAACACCGCTGAGAGTAGGGGATACTCTGCTGGTTCAAGGTACCCACGACCGTATCGCCCACTTCAAAAGGACACGGGACCTTTCGGTCCTTGAAGACTTCAAGCCGCTGCTGTTTCGTAGACAGAAAGGAAACACGGTCATCTCTGTATTCCTTCTGGCAATCATCGCCTCCATCACAGGTTGGCTTCCTGCCTCTGTCGCCTTCTTAACGGCTTCATTGATTGCCCTTTTACTGAAGACGATCACCTTGGAAAAAGCGTACGAAGCGATCGACTTCCGTCTGCTGATACTCATTGCCGGCATGTCCGCCATGGGAACTGCGATGACGAAGTCGGGCGCTGCCGAGTGGGTTTCCCACCATCTGGTCGGAGCACTGGCACCATACGGCACACTTTCGGTGATGGCGGGGCTCATCGTGCTGACGGTGTTCCTGACGCAACCCATGTCGAACGCGGCTGCTGCACTGGTCGTGTTGCCCATAGCGCTTGGTGCCGCGACGAAGCTCGGTGCCGATCCCCGACCGTTTGCGATAGCGGTCATGCTTTCCGCCTCGGCATCCTTGGTGACCCCTTTCGAGCCGTCGTGCCTGCTGGTATATACTCCGGGCAGATACCGGTTCATTGACTACTTCAAAACAGGATTTCTGCTCACCGTGTTGCTGATGATGATCATGGTCCTGTTCATACCGGTATTGTGGACGCTTTGAAAAACATCGCACCCTACCGGCATCCGGTCGCTTCATTGTTTAAATTTATAGTCCTTTTACAAGCAGCTTACATACGTTGAACAAGACCTTGCTTCTGATCCGTCACGCTCAGGCGTTGAACGCTTCACCCGGCACGACCGACATAGACCGCGCACTAACAGCGCGCGGGGAGCGGGATGCGGCCGAGGCGGGGCGAAGACTTCTTCGTCGCGGTGTCCGTCCCGACGGCATAACGACCAGTCACGCTCTTCGCACGACGACTACCGCAAGGATCATCGCCGGTGAGATCGGCTTTCCGGAGCGTTCCATCCTGCAAGAGCCGATGCTGTACAATACAAACGAGGAGGACTACTTCGAGGTCATACGTTCCTTCGATGAGGTGAACGACGTGCAATTGTTGGTCGGACACAATTTCACGATCTCGCACGTGCTGTATCAGCTGGTCGGACTGCGCACACAGGAGATGGCCCCGTGTTCCGTAGCCGTCTTATCATTGCCGGTGGAATCCTGGTCTGAGATTCGGACCGGCTCCGCCCGTTTGCTGGAATTCTTCGTACCCTCCTGAAAATCACCACTTTTTTAAGGATTTTATAAAACAGGGTGTTAACATCTCAGCCGAACCGTTTCAAACAGCTGATTTTCAATCACATACAATACAAAAGTGTTCGCCACGCGGAACCCGCCGTTCGCCCTCTTTTTGCGGATTTCCGACCTGTATAATTGTCTGATTTACAGAAAGGTTGTTATTTTGCAGAAATAATTAGTTTACCCTGATTGTGCCCAGTTCAATGAGGACTAGTTTCCGTCACATCTTTTTAGTCTGCCTTCTTTTGCTTTCGACCCTTTCCGGTCGTGTGCACGCACAGAACATTGGAGACTACGGCGCGATCACTTCGGGCGCATGGACGACAGTTTCCATCTGGAGGCAGTGGAACGGTTCGGCATGGGCGACGGTACCGGCAAGTTTTCCTGCCGGAGCCACGGCTAATGTGTATATACTCTCCGGTTCTCAGGTGACATTGCCGTCGCCAGGTCCATACACCGTTGGCTTGCTCACGGTGGAGACCGGAGGAAAATTGTTCAATAACATTCCCTCCGCAACAACCCCCGTATACATGAGTGTCTGGGGAACCAACATCGTCTGCAACGGCGAAATCGGAAACGGGACCAATTACGACGCGCTGTCCTTCAATATAGAGGGGCCCTCGTGTACCGTCAGCGGCACGGGCACTTTCACCGCCTGCCGGATCAGAAAGAACGCCAACACCAACGTTACCACGAATTTCATTGTGGCGATGAACATCTCTTTGCGTTGGTCTTCCAGTTCTGCGACAGCCATCTATAACGCCTGTGTAGCAGGACCGAGCGCATTCAATGTCACAATAAACGCCGGCTGTACATTGAATGTGGTCGGCAGCCCCACCACGCCGGCCAACTTTTCCATTGACGGAGTTGACGGGCTGGGAGCTGCAGAAGCATACGGCACAGTAACCGTGAACGGCACCCTCATTGTTACGGGAATACTTTACGCCTCCACCAACAACACTATTGCCGGAAACACGGCGTCAATTATTATCGGCTCCGGCGGCGTCATCAATGCCAACCAGATCAACAGCCCCGCCAGCGGAACCGGCGGGCTGGCTTTCACAGTACAGAATAACGCCCGACTTGTACTAACCGGACCTACCGGCTTCGCTGTGACGGGTGGAGCGGCTACTTGGGGAACGACCAACAACCGGTATTCGTTCGTCTCCGGCAGTACGGTGGAATATTCATATGCCGGCAACCAGCTGGTGCTTCACCCTAACGATTTCAGTACGTCGACAGCACCGAACCATCAGTACTGGCATTTAGTGACCTCCGGCTCCGGAAACAAAACGTTGAGAGCTACGGTCGCTGCGATTCCTGTCGCAGTGCGGGGTAACCTGAACATCACGGGCGCATCGGTACTGGATCAGGCCACCAACAATCCTAATATCGATATCGGCGGCAACTGGACCAATTACAACCAGTCCGGTTTCAATCAGTCTTTGAACACTACGAAGACCGTCAGGTTTTATGGTAACGGGACCACCATCGGCCCGGCTCTAACGCAGACAATCACATGTCCCGGCGGAGAGGTGTTCACAAACCTTCAGATCGCAAAGACCGCCAACGGTACAGTGAAAATGATGTCGCCGGTGACAGTGACCAATAAACTGACGCTGGGCCAGGGAAACCAGTCGTATTGGGGCGTTCTTGATCTTAACCGCAATACGCTTACGCTGGACAATCCGGCTGCCGCCGCCATTGAACTAATCGGAACCGGCTCCTACAACCGGTACATCATCTGCGAAGA
>JBJOMN010000028.1:0-18759 GCA_046052345.1 Bacteroidota bacterium
TTGGCTTGTTATGAGACCGCCTCCTTCAACGGCACGACCTGCCAGTGGGATGTGACCGGCACCCAGCCTTCACAGCCTACGCTCGCTTGTTATGAGACGGCTACTTTCAACGGCACGACCCGCCAGTGGGACGTAACCGGCACGCTTGCTCCTTCCTGTACCACCGATGTGCTTGTGCTCACTGTTACGCCCAGCACGAGCGATACTACTTTTGCTTCAGCTTGTGATAGCTACACCTGGTCGGTTGACGGACAGACCTACACCCAGAGTGGTACCTACAGCAGTGTTAGCGGATGCGATACTGACGTGCTTGTATTAACCGTAACACCACAGCCACAGCAGCCGACCCTTGCTTGCTACGAAACGGCAACCTTCAACAATAACACCTGCCAGTGGGATGTGACGGGCACGCAGCCTTCACAGCCTTCTGTCGCTTGTTATGAGACAGCCACTTGGAACGGAACGACCTGCCAGTGGGATGTGACGGGCACGCAGCCTTCACAACCTACCTTGGCTTGCTACGAGACGGCCACCTTCAACAATAACACCTGCCAGTGGGATGTGACCGGCACACAGCCTTCACAGCCTTCTGTCGCATGTTATGAGACAGCCACGTGGAACGGCTCTACCTGCCAGTGGGATGTGACGGGCACGCAGCCTTCTCAGCCTACCTTGGCTTGCTACGAGACGGCCACCTTCAACAATAACACCTGCCAGTGGGATGTGACCGGCACACAGCCTTCACAGCCGACCCTTGCTTGCTATGAGTCCGCTACCTTCAATGGTACGACCTGCCAGTGGGATGTGACGGGCACGCAGCCTTCGCAGCCTACCCTTGCTTGCTATGAGACTGCTACCTGGAACGGTTCTACCTGCCAGTGGGATGTTACCGGTACTCCTCTTGTGGCTACCGCTACGGTTACCGGTTCAATCGCTTGTTTCGGTGGCACGGGTTCAGTTACTGTAACGGTCACAGGCGGTACCGCGCCGTACGTCGGCGACGGTGTTCAGACTGCAGCAGCAGGAAACTGGAATTATACGGTTGCTGATGCCAACGGATGTACTGCGACCAGTAACAATGTGACAATCACCGAGCCTTCCAAGGTCCAGGGTTCAATAACCGTTAATGACGCAACCTGCGGACAGACCGACGGCTCTGCCTCTGTTTCTGCCAGTGGCGGTACGTCTCCTTACAGTTACCTCTGGTCTGATGGACAGACGACCTCCACGGCCTCCAATCTGGCATCCGGTAGCTATACGGTTACCATCACGGATGCCAACGGATGTACGGAATCCGCTTCCTGTACGGTAGCAGGAACAGGCGGTACGCCCGGTTCAGCGGGTGTCATCGCCGGTGCAGCCGGCGTATGCCGTAACAGCACGTACACATACAGCATTTCCGCAGTTGCCGGTGCCACAGGTTATGATTGGACCTTGCCTTCCGGTGCATCGGGCTCTTCCACTTCCAACAGTATCACCGTTACTTTCAGTGGTACCTACAACGGAGGATTCATCTGTGTTACTCCTGTCAATTCCTGCGGTTCCGGTACACAGTCCTGCCTCAGCATTCCTGTCATCACGCTCAGACCCAGTCAGCCCGGAACCATCACCTTCTCCGGACCTTTCTGCGGACCGGCCGTCGTAACCTGTCAGGTGCCTCCTGTTGCAAATGCAACGAGTTATATCTGGGCGGTAACGGGTACTTCTGCGACCATCATCTCCGGTCAGGGAACCCGTACCATCGACCTGAACATTCCGGCCGGATTCACCAACGCCCAGATTTCCGTTTACGCCAGCAACTGTGTGGGTAATTCACTGACCCGTATCCAGAACATCATCGGACTTCCCGCAACGACGCAGGCCCTTACCGGCCCGCTCTACCTCTGTCCGAACAGCACCCAGAATTATTCCGTTGCTGCTTCGTACGGTGCGACCAGCTATTCTTGGTCCATCACCGGTAACGCCCAGATCCTCACCTCCGTTGGAACAAACGCAGTGGTCAAGACGAATGGCGGTTGGACCGGCGGTGTCCTTACTGTCACGGCAACGAACGCTTGCGGATCCACCCCTCGTAGTTACACGTTGTATGCAGGTCCGCTCCAGCCGGGCGGCATCACCGGTCCGGCGAACAACCTGTGTGCCGCTGCCGGCGTTACGACTGCTACCTACTCGATTGCAGCGGTCACCGGAGCCACCTCCTATACATGGACGGTTCCGACGGGTATGACCATCACCTCCAATACCGGAACATCCATCACGGTATCCATTTCCGGTGCCCTGACTACGGGCAGCGTTTGTGTAACCGCCAACAACAGCTGTGGAACCAGTGCCGCACGTTGTCTCGCTGTTTCCAGCCGTCCTTCGGTACCGGGTACTGTGAGCGGTCCTTCCAGTGTCTGCAAATCGCAAACCGGTGTGGCCTACACGATTGCTCCTGTTACAGGTGCGACAGGCTATATTTGGGGTATTTCCGGAGGAGCTACCATTTCCGGCACAGGCACGACGGGAACGGCATCCTTCACAGGTTCGACCAATACGTCAGTTACGGTTTCCGTGGTCGCTTCCAACCAGTGTGGAAATGGAACCAACAGCAGGAAGAGCGTCAGTGTCAATCTGCTCTGCCGCGACAACAACCTTTCTGCGGATCTGTCGGTTAACGCCTTCCCCAATCCTACAAACGGAAAGGTCACCGTCAGCTTCAATGCCAACAACGAAGACCGGTACATTGTCCGTCTGACGGACCTCCTCGGTAAAGAGATTTACTCCTACGAGGTCAATGCCGTCGTCGGCCTCAACGTCAAGGATATCGACCTCGGTCAGGCAGCAGCAGGAGTCTACCTCCTCAATGTCCGCACCTCGTCCGGCGATTCCCGTACGTTGCGTCTGGTCGTTGAATAATAGTTTGTTTGAAGTCCTGCGAAGGGGAGCGCCTATGAAGCGCTCCCCTTTTTTTTCGATTTCTTGTCCGGCGGCAATTTCCATCGAGAGGTTAAAAACAGCGGCATGTATCCGTTTTCTTTTCGCAAGTGTGATGTATCTTTAGGACACCATGACGAACCCAAATCTGGATCCTTCCTTATCCGCATTATCAGCCGGTGAAAAGGAATTGGAAAAAGCCTTGCGTCCCCAAGCCTTTGAGGATTTTTCCGGACAATCTGTCATCCTTGAAAACCTGCGTGTATTCGTGGAGGCAGCTCGCCTGCGGGACGAGGCGTTGGATCACGTCTTGCTGCATGGTCCTCCGGGTCTGGGAAAAACCACTCTCGCATACATCGTAGCCAATGAACTCGGGGTCAATATCAGGACTACCTCAGGACCGGTTTTGGACAAGCCCGGCGACCTGGCCGGATTGTTGACGAATCTTGAGCCGAATGATGTCTTGTTCATCGATGAGATTCATCGTTTGAGTCCGATCGTCGAGGAATACCTTTACTCCGCCATGGAGGATTACAGGATCGATGTCATGATAGAGACCGGCCCTAATGCTCGTTCCGTACAGATCAAACTGAATCCATTCACCCTGATAGGGGCGACCACACGGTCAGGCCTTTTGACGGCTCCGCTGCGTGCGCGCTTCGGTATCACATCCCGGCTTGAATATTATAATGCGGAGCTGCTTCGGAAAATCGTAAATCGCGCCGCCTCCATCCTGCGAGTTTCGATTGACGAGGATGCCGCGCTGGAGATTGCACGAAGAAGCAGAGGGACGCCACGCATCGCCAACGCGCTGCTGCGTCGCGTGCGTGATTTTGCGCAGATAAAAGGTAATGGCGCCATTGATCTTGAAATAGCGCAATTCGGACTATCGGCGCTCAATGTCGACCGAAACGGATTGGATGAAATGGATAACCGCATCCTTAACGTAATCATCGATAAATTCAAAGGCGGACCGGTAGGTCTCACCACCATCGCTACAGCAGTGGGTGAGGAAGCCGGAACCATCGAAGAGGTGTACGAGCCTTTTTTGATCCAGGAAGGATATCTGAAACGTACACCCCGCGGAAGGGAGACGACTCCTTTCGCTTACGCTCATCTGGGAAAGACATTCAAAGCGGACGAGGGTACTCTTTTCGGATGAACCTTATGGCAGGCTCCCGGGAAACCATCACAGCTGCCGTCAAGCAGGAGGCAAAGCGTTTAGGTTTTCTTCACTGTGGAGTTTCAAAAGCTGATTTTCTGGAAGAAGAGGCTCCGCGGCTGGAACAATGGCTGGCCGGAAACCGTCACGGTAAAATGGGGTATATGGAGCGCCATTTCGATGAGCGTCTGGATCCGCGTAAACTTGTTCCGGGCGCGAAATCGGTGGTTTCGCTGGCATATAATTACTATCCTGTCCGAAAACTCGTGGCGGAAGGGGAACCGGCGATTTCCTCTTACGCATATGGTGAAGACTATCATTTCGTAATCAAGGAACGCCTTTTTGAGTTGCTGGATTTCATCCGGGAGAAAATCGGGCCTGTAGCCGGCAGGGCATTTGTCGATTCGGCGCCTGTTCTTGAGAAAGCCTGGGCGGCACGAAGCGGTCTGGGATGGGTAGGAAAGAATGCCAACCTTATTTCCCGCTCGTCCGGTAGCTTTTTCTTCCTTGCAGAATTGGTGACAGATCTCGAACTGGTACCTGATTCACCCGTCGGCGATTACTGCGGAACCTGTAACCGTTGCATGGAAGCCTGTCCGACGGACGCCATCATCCGTCCACATATCGTTGACGGAAGCAAATGCATCTCCTATTTCACCATTGAACTGAAGGGAGAGCTCCCTGAAGAGATGTCCGGACGCTTCGGTGATTGGGTCTTCGGCTGTGACGTTTGTCAGGACGTGTGTCCGTGGAACCGTTTTTCCAGGCCTCATAAGGAACCGCGTTTTTCACCGTCGGAGGAGCTTAGCCAATGGAAAGAACAAGACTGGCTGGAAATCACCGCGGAGACATTCGGCAGGGTATTCGGGAAGTCTGCGCTACAGCGTACAGGTTTCGAGGGAATACGCCGCAATCTGGATTTCAGGAAGAAAGGCTTCTGAACACCTCCACAATCACATCCGAGTAAACAGCGAAGGTGGTGGCACACCATATTTTCAGCATCTGCTGCTCGTGAGGTTGCAGGTTGCCAAGGGCTTTCACCAATTCCTTGCGGAAGAGGTTTTTGTCGAAGCTTACTTTCTGAAGTACCAGCTTCGTGTAATCGAACATCAACATGAATCGGGCTTTCTGACTGGCGGCAAGATATCATCCTTACAAACGGATTTGCAGCACAAATAGTGTGATTTCCGAAAACTGTAAGAAATGCCCGAAAAAAATACGTTGAACTGGTCAGTTGCGGTCTTCCGACCATCGATAGCTGTCCTGCGTAAGTCCGGCGAGATCGATGACCCGGTCAACCACCGTAGCTGCTAAAGCCCTGAAGTCGGCGGGACGCGAATAAAATGAGGGTGATGCAGGACAAATGATTCCGCCGGCTTCCGTGACGGTCTTCATGTTGTTGATATGGATCAATGAATAGGGAGTATCCCGGACTACCAGAATGAGCCTTCGGCGCTCCTTCAGCATTACATCTGCGGCCCTGGTGATCAGGTCGTCGGAGATGCCGCCCGCGATCCGTCCCAACGTCCCCATGGAACAAGGGCAGATGATCATCGTCTCGTATTTGGCAGAACCGCTTGCAAAAGGGGCGAAGAAGTCTTTCTTGTCGTAGCTTCTGAACGGCAGTTCCTCGAAAGAGCGGTCTCCGAGCTCGTACTGCCAGACGTCTTTCGCATTGTCGGAGAAAACCAGGCCAACGTCAGCAATCTGGTCTTGGAGCTGCCGTAGCTTTTCCAGCAGGACGGATGCGTACACGGATCCGCTGGCTCCGGTTACAGCGACGACGATTTTCTTATGCGGCGAGGTCATGCTGAAAGAACAATCGACTGACGGAAAGGTTAAGCAGCTTAAGGTTTCTAGCCCTGATAATCACTTTTGTAAATGAAGCGGAAAAGGGCCAGCCCTATAACGGCCCCCACTCCGTTTGCAATCGCATCCCTTACGTCACTGCTCCGGCCCGAAAAGACGGTCAACTGCAGGACCTCCAGGAGGGCGCCGTACAAAATGGTCAGGCTTACAAGTATCCAGGCCTTGGTGTACCCTATCGGAGAGGAAGAGGTATGCCGGGCGGCACGGAGCAACAGGAAGGATTGAACGCCGAACATCGCAAGGTGTCCGAGTTTATCCCAGCGAAGCCATCGCCAAAAGCTTATTTCAGGAATGTGTTCTCCGGGAACGCCGCAGAGCACCAAAACCACCAATGCCCATGTCGCCGGCAAGATCCACTGGTTGAAGCGGCCGGCCATTGGTATCAGGCGCCTACGAGTTCCTTATAGGCGGAAGCGGTGAGCAATTGGTCCAGTTCCGCAGGATTGGAAAGCTCGACTCGAATCATCCAGCCCTGTCCGTAAGGATCCTTGTTCACGGAGTCCGGACTTGCCTCAAGACCCGGGTTCACTTCCAGAACCTTGCCGGAAACCGGCATGAAAAGGTCGGAAACGGTTTTTACCGCTTCAACGGTGCCGAATACGGCCTCACGATCCAAGTTGTCACCTACGGAAGTGATATCGACATAAACGATGTCACCTAATTCGCCCTGGGCGAAATCGGTGATTCCGATCACGGCGACGTTTCCTTCGATTTTGACCCACTCGTGGTCTTTCGTGTATTTAAGTTGATCCGGGAAGTTCATGGCGCAAACCTACGAAAAAAGGATGGAATTCAGGAAACACCCAGTCCGGACCCGTTGTACGGTTGAGGATTACTGCGCCAGTGTGAAGCGGACGCTAAGGCCGGCATTCGTATTGGCTGTCGGGTAACTGGAAGAGACGAACGGATTGTTCGAGTTGTATTCATAGAACGCCCGGATATTGAAGCGCTCATTGATCGGGTAATCGGCGGAGAACTTGAATCCCAGCGTCCTGCTTCCTGAGCTGGGCTGGTTGGTGCCTTCGATTGCCTTGCGCAGGATCGTCGTATTGTTACGCAAGTTCAGGTCGGTACGTAATGTAAGATCGCTGGTGATCCTTTTCGCACCGGTACGGATAGGGAACTTAACCTTCTTGATCTTGTAGCCGACTCCAATGACGTATTCGACGCCGCGTACCTCGGTTACCTGGATGTTCGAATAGGCGAGCGTGAGCGTCCTGTCGCGTCGGATTTCAAAGCGTGTCTGAAGGCTGTTCTTCCACGTCATGTCGAGACCGATGAGCGGGGAAAGCTGCTCGGAAATGGTTACTTGCTGGAAATCATACTTCGGAATGAAGTTTCCGACCGTATCCCTGTTCGAAGCGGCACCTTGCTGTTCTTCGTACAGCAGATTCTGAGTGAAGGAGTTCACACTGTATACAGATCGGTAGCCGTGTGAAAGGCTGAACGACTGAAGGAATTTCTGGAACAACGGCAGTTTAGAAAGCCCGTCATACGTGACCCTCCAGTTCGGTCGGGGGATTTCCGGGAAACGATTCGTGAAGCGGTCCGACGGCGTCTTGCCTGAATACGCGGAAAGGAAGGCGGTCGTCAGCACTTCCGCCTGAGAGCGTCCGTAACCGTTCCTGAATCCCGGAACCGTGTCGCTGCCCGTTACATAATTAGGGTTGCGAGAGGCCAGCAATTGAGAAGCTTCACTGCGGTAGGCGAGGAAGTTGGTCCAGTTGCTGTTCGAATACGTCTTGTCGTCCTTGACAAACTGAGTACTCCAGGTCAGGTAGGATATCGAGAAATTTCCGCTTTCGGTAGGACTGTACGTCTGGAAAACGCCGTTCGCATTGGCACGGTAGAATTCGCTGTGCGTCAGGGAATAATTACGGTTGCCGGTCAGCTCCACGCGGAAAGACTTGAAAGGTTCCAAGGTCAGCCTTGCACTCAGGTTTTCCAGGTGACTGTTCGTGTAAGTGGAATTCAGCGTCGTATCCAGTGTCAGCCATTTGTACCGTACCGCATCCGCGCGAATGTCATCCTGACTGCCCAATACGAACCCGAGACCCGGAGCAGGTCCCTGCCCCAGGTAGTTCCAGTCCTGTCCCATGAATTCAGGTTTGCCCCGGAAGCCCGGGACTGAAGTACCGTTGGTCTGGCTGTAGGTGACGGATCCGGTCTTAACCATCATCAGGAAATTTCCGATCCCTTTCACCACCGGCGAAATCGATTTCTCTTTCTTCGGCGCGGTGGTCTTCAGACTGTCAGCCGGATTCTTAGGCTTGGCAGGTGTCCTTCCTGCAGGTTTGGAACCTTGATTGATCTTCTTGAGGAACGGCACCTTGTTGTACAGGTTCGTGAAGGTGAAGTTCCCGTTCAGCTGGATGGTCTGGGAGTTCTGGATAGTATTGGCAAAGGGGTTCGGACCGACCTGTCCGCTGGCCGAATCACGGAAGAGTCCGGACGACGTCCAGCCGAAATCGGCACCGTAACGGACGTTAGCATTGATCCAGTCCGTGAGAGGGATTTTGCTCAACGGCAGGTTATAGGTGGCGTTCCAGGTGTGGCGGTAGTTGTTCAGGCGGCCGAAACGGCGAAGGTTCTCCTGGATGGAATCCTTCTCTTCCCGTGTATCTATTTTTCCGGCGGGCTCGTCGATGACGGCATTCGCATTTGAATTGAAATCCAGCTTGAGCGACTTCGTCAGGTCCCAGTTCATCCCGTATGTGCGCGTCATGTTGAAGGTCTTGATGAACGTCGGCTCGATGTTGAACGCCAGACCGCTGTTGTTCCGCAGCTGGGTTTCAGCATAGGTGCGGTCAAGTGCGATGCGCGCATTGAGTCCGGAGGGGAGCGGATTGAAGTTGAAGTCCTTCACCGGGCGCAGCCATGCCGAGTTAAGCGCCTTTCCCTTCGCCTTTTCAAAGGGCTGGAAGGGTTTTGCCGTGTTGTTGAAGTTATAGGCTACTGCTCCCTGCGTGTTACGGCTGAGTCCGTATTCGACATTGTAATTCCGCGAATAGAGCTCGTTGTAGATATAGGTGAAGTTAAGGTTCTCCACGTCGTAGACATGACTGTTCGAACTTCCGCCCGTTTTCGTCTTGCGTACGTTGGTGAAGTTGATGCTCTTTCGCTGCGTATAATCCTGTATCTGCTGCTGCAGCGAGTCCCTTACTTCCTTGTTCGGAGTCGCATCGAGAGCCTTGCTGAGCAGGACATCAGGGTCCAGCGGATTATATTCGGGATTGACGAAAGATTCTCCGTAAGAGAAAAACATCGGCAGCTTGATGCCCGACTTCTCCGGCAGGAATTTTCCAAGCTCGACGTTGGAGGAGAAGTCGTACGAGCTGCGGTTGTAGCGGTCCTGCTCGTTCACCTTTTTCTCGATGCTTCTCCAGCCGGCGGTGTTCATGTTGCCGACGAGCGAGATGTTGCCGAGATCGGCCAGTTTGGCGGTTACCCGTGCGGTAGCGGCCCAGCCTCCGTCTTCGTCGAAGTCGGTCATCCGCATTTCGTTCACCCACACTTCGGCACAAAGCTTTTCGCCCGTTCCTCCGGGGTCCTTCGGATTGCGGACGCCGATAAGCACCGAGCGGATATTGGAAAGGTTGGGAGATCCCTTCACGGTAATGGTCCTGTTGCCGTCGGATACCGTGAACGGCGATAGCAACGTGACGTTCGGATTCGTCAGCTGCGCGTTGTTGCGCTGTAGCTTCACGCTGATGAGCTTTTCGAGGTCGATCTCAAGGTTATTGGCTTCCGGCCATATCGCGTCGGTCGAGCTGCTTCCCCACGGCGTCACCACCAGCGGAACGTCGTATTCGTAATAGTTCTGGCTGAGGTCGGTGCCGAGACGCACGAAAAGATGCAATTGTCCGTCCTGAAGGTTGTCCGCCGCTCCGCGGGATTCCGCATGGGCGAACATCTTTACTTTTTTGTAGGAACGGAGGTCCAGCTGCGTATTCCTGTAGGCGGCGCGCGCATCACCGTCAGCCAGCTTGCAGACACGCATCGATAAAGCAGCCTCGTTCAGGTTGGCGGTCTGCGTGGTGGTGATGTCCCTTTCACGCACGATTCCCGGGGGGACTACGTACGGAATCGGGTCACGGGCGCCGTTCTCTTCAATGCTTACGGTGGAGATATCAAACTCGGTCTCGCCGGGGACTTCCGGGGTAGGAGCGTATTCCCCGGGAGACAGCAGCGAATAGGGATAGGAACGCCAGTCGCCCCGCAGCAATTCAAGTCGTGCGAAGCGGAGCACTACCGGACGCTCGAAGCCTTTCATGAACATGCGGATGAAGCGGATGTTCTGGATGTCCACTTCGCCGACGGATTTGCCGGGTTGCCGGACCGGTATCTTGAACTGATACCACTTGATGCTTCCGGTGGTGTTGTTGGCGTAACGTACCGGCGACTCGATCATGTCGGCGATGTAATTCTGACCGACGACCATGTCCGAAGGACGCAGATTGACCTTGTATTGCCAGTAGTTCTCGCCCACCTCCATGTTGTTGTCACGGTTGATGTCTTCCATGTCAGGCATCGTCGTTGCGGTCGACTGGATGCCGTCGATGGTGCCGTTCGCGGGCGAGTTGCCCTGGTGTCCGTTGAAACGCTTGTAACGGCTGAGCGGTGACGCATTGGTGTCGCTGAAAGCCGGATTCAGGAAGTAGTAGTAGTCGTCGTTCGAAGGATCGGCTTCCGCATTGTCATAAGCCGGGGAACCCGAAGGGAAACGTGCAGTGATGCGGTCCAGGTAAGGTACCTTGAAGAAGGTCCGTTCGTCAGGGTCATTGAGGCCGTCAAGACCTACGTCCTGGGAATTTCGGCTGTCGGGGTCATTGTCGAACGCGTTGACGATTGACTGGATCGTCGAGTAACGGCCCCAGTCGGAGGTGAGCGTGGTATAGTTGTTTGTCGGCGCCGGCAGTCCGTTCTCGAAACTCTTGTAACCGTCGCGCAGTATGTCCTCGGAAAGATTGCCGAGGTTGAAATACAGCTCACCGCCCGTCCCGTTGTTGGGCGAATCGTCTGCGAAGGGGTCCATCATCCAGAACTGGATGAATTCGATATTGCTTGCCTCGAAATCGGAAGTCTCGATCTTGCGCATGATGCCGCCCCATCGGGTTTCCGGATCGATGAGCGTACCGTCCTGATTGATGCCGGAGGAGATTCCCGGAGTCGGATCGACGTCGTAGTTGTACATCCCGCGCTCGTTCGGATAGAAGGCGACGTTCATGCACGTGATCACCTGAGGACCACCTACCTGCGAACGGTTGGGGAACACTTCCGCCTGCGGGATATCGCGGACATAGTTGTTGCTCTGGTCGTTCGCATCGATGTCGTCGGGAGTTAGTCCTGACTGCTTCCGCTGGAACAACGGGTCGACATAATACCACGCAAGACGGGCACGGTTGTACCCGTTGATCAGGCTGTCGTTGAAATCGGCTTCCGGGAACATTCCGCTTTCAGTCTGTCCCATGGGGGTGCTCGACAGGAACCAGCTGCCCGGGTTACGAAGGTCAAGCGGCGTGATGGCCCCTTCGAAGTCGTCGATGTAGGCGTTGCCGTCTTTTCCGATCGACCGGTTGTGCCCCGGGATCATCTTCGCCGCTTCTCCCGCCACTGTGATCGTGGAGGTCTCACGTGTGTTGTAGAGAGGCAGTTTGTCCAGGACCTTGGTGAGGAACCTTGAGTCCGTGCGGTAGGTCCCGTCGGCACCCAGCATCCAGTTGGATATCGGTTCGTCGCCGATATTCACCTTCTGGGTCAAGGGACGCTCGTTCAGATGCAGCATGGTTGCGCCAACCTGGAAGTCCTTGTTGAACTGGTATTCGAACCGGTTGCCGAACATGGTCTTCGTCTGCAGATTGAAAAGCTGCTGGCTTTCCAGCGACACTTTGATCGGCGTATTGGATTTCAGGATACCCTCGTTGATGATCTTGACGCGCCCGAGGGTATAGTCGACCGTGAAATCTACGTTCTCCTTCAGCGGAACGCCGCCGGCGGTCACGGTCACCGAACCTTTCGGTACATTGATGGCATTGAGCGGAATGTCGCTGCCCGAGGAGGCCTGATACGTTCCCCGGATACTGAATTTGTTCTTCTCGGGTTGCTGCTGTGCAGCTGTCTTGGTGGAGTCGTACAGCGCATCGTATGCGTACTGGTCGGCCAGTGTAGTGTTGCCGCAGAACCGGGAGCGCAGGTAGCTGCCGAAGGGTTCGCGCACCGGGAAGATCAGCCTGCCGGTCTGGGTGTTGATCGTCACACCGGGAAGGAAGTCAAATATGCCGTCGGGCTGCGGGTCGTTGTTGGTGTTGAGCTGATCCATGTTCAGCAGCCGGATCAGCGGAATACCCTGGATGGTGGTACAGCCTTCCGGGATGTAGTTGATGTTGCCTCCGATTCGGTCGTCCTGGTACAGCACATCAAGTCGGAAATCCTTCGCGGCGATATTGTATCCGCCCAGGGAATAGACGTTCCGCATCATCAGGTCCCACGTGTAGAATTTAGGAGTGAAGCCGGTACTGCGGATGAGCTTAACGAACAGGGCCTGCGTGCCCGTCACGTTTGAATTGTATGTGGATATTTCCCCGACGCGGTGCAATCGCCCGCTGTAGGTGTATTCGAAGGCGACTGCCAGCACCTGGTTGGGCTCCAGTGCCGTGTTCAGCGAGATATAACCTAGCTGGGGATTCAGGGTGTATTCGGAGGCCTGCAGCAGTCGTGCGTTCTCGACCGTCTCGAAGTTGCGCGTACGGCAGAAACTGTTGGAAGTGCATAAAGGATCCAGGATCGTCGATGCCGATGATATCGAACGAAGTGCAGTCAACCCCGAAACGCCCAGCCGGTCGTACAGGTTGTTGGAGGAGTCGGAAGGCTCGACGACATTGAACGGTGCGGCAGAGGGTCGGCTGATCAGCGACTGCCCGGAATCCGGCAGGTATTCGCCGAGGTCAGCGAACGCAACGATATTCCTGTTCTGCTGCGTCTGTGAGGAGATGAAACTTCTGGAGGTCACCCACACCTCGATCCGTGTGATGTTGAACGGCGAACTGATCCGGTTGAGCTGGCCCAGTGTGCGGTCGTACTGGTCCTTGAAGAACTGTGAAAGGAAGAAGTGCCTGTTGGTCTCATACTGGTCCGCAGTGATGCTGAAGGTGGTGGTCTGTGCTCCCCCTTTTACGTCCACGGTCTGCGATTTGCCGCGTTGCTGACTGAAAACGCTGGTGACGGTGAGTTTTCCGAATTGGAGTTGAGTCTTGATGCCGAAAAGGCTTTGAGAGCCCTGGATCAACTGGCTGTTCAGCGGGAAGTTGATGTTACCCGCCTCGATTTTCTTGATGATGTCGTCCTCATAGCCCGTATACTCGAGCTTCATCTGGTTGTCGAAGTCGAACGTCGCCTGCGTATTGTAATTCGTCGTCAGTTTCATCTTATCGCCGATGTTGGCGATGACGTTCATCTGGATCTGCTCCCGGAAGTCGAAAGTGGTCACTCTGCGCTGACGCTCGGGAAGTGCAGGATTCTCGTTCCGGGCGACATTGATGGCGAAAAACAGCTCGGCGGATCCCTGCGGACGGATGTCGATCGTATTGCCTCCGAAGATCCGGTCGAAGATCTGGCTGTTGACGGTGATCTTGGGAGCGAAAGCCTTCTTGTTCAGCTTGTCCTCTTCTCCCGCGCGCTGACGCCAGTAATCGCGCGTAGAGTTGTGGAATTCACGGTCTACGAATTCGTCGAAGGAAAGGTAAGAGGGGTTACGGTAAAACAAATCCCCCATCTTTTCGTTGATGAGGTAATAGTTCTCGTCGGTGTCGTACTCTACCTCCGACTTCACGTTGGAGGGGTCGTGCAGATAAAGCGGACTCGCATCTCCCGGCGTGTTGTATTCGTCGGCGATCCGGTCGTTAAACGGATAGGGCAAACGGCCCGTACTGTCCGGAACATCATTGATGACCTCCGCGTCCTCTTCGCCGGAATATCCGACAAAGCGCGCGGATTCGTCCGAGGCCCATACCATGGACACCAGAGACAATGCAGTTCCAAACCCGAAAAGATATCGTGTGACTTTCTTCAAGGGTGAATTAACGTGCTGAGTACGCGTTTAATTGGTAAAGTCAGCTCGAATAGGCCTGTTTTTTTAATAAGGCCTAAAATTAGGTTAAAATCCGTTAAAAACCGCTTATTTAAAGCGATTTTAAAGCTTGGCGGATCAGGTCCTCCACCGTCATCCCCGGTTCACTCCGGAGCAGTTTTTCCAACGTCGAGTCAATCGTATTCCTTTGAAATCCAAGAGTTAATAAGGCATTTCGTGCTTCGTCTTTCACTTTCAGGCCTGAAATCTGCCCGGGGACCGCATCTTCCCGCTTCAATTTGCCCCGAAGTTCCAGGATGACCCGTTGTGCGGTCTTCTCGCCGATGCCTTTTATTTTCCTGAGACGGGCGACGTCCTCAGCGGCGATACAGGCCTCTATTTCGGTCGGATTCATGGAAGAAAGCATCATGCGCGCCGTATTACACCCGATACCGGATACGGTGATCAACGATCGGAACAGCCTCCTTTCTTCTTCTTCGTGGAAACCGAACAGCGTGTGAGCGTCCTCAGTAACGTGCAGGTAGGTCAGCAGACGTGCGTTCTCGGTGTCATCCAGTTGGGAAAAAGTATGCAACGAGATGTTCACGAAATAGCCCACGCCGGCGCATTCAATGACGCAATAGGCCGGATTCTTTTCAACGAGTCTTCCGTACAGATGATGGATCATGCCTCAAAGATAAGCACCGGAAGCGGTAAGCGCTTGCCTTTTGTCAGCGGGTGCTCTTCCTGGATTGCGCATCCACCACGGCGATGGTGATCATGTTCACGATCTCACGGACGGAACTGCCCAGCTGAAGGACGTGTACCGGCTTTTTCATGCCCAGCAGGATCGGACCGATGGCTTCGGCCGATCCCAGCTCCTGCAACAGTTTGTAGGCGATGTTCCCGGCGTCGAGATTCGGGAAAATAAGCGTGTTCGCACCCTGTTCCGCGAATTCACAGAAGGGGAAGTTATCGGACAATAAGGACGGATTCAGTGCGAAATTGGCTTGCATCTCGCCGTCCACCATCATGCCCGGATACTTATGATGCAGAATGGCGACCGCCTCCCGCACCTTGGCCGCGGCAGGGTCATTATGTGCGCCGAAGTTGGAGTAGGATAACAGCGCGATCCGTGGCTTGACGTTGAATTGCTGTACGCCCCAGGCGGTCAGTACCGTGATTTCCGCAAGATCCTCGGCCGTAGGATTCACATTGATGGTGGTGTCGGCGAAGAAAAGCGGGCCCTGTTTGGTGACCATGATATACATCCCGGCTACTTTCTTCACGTCATCTTGTGTGCCGATGATCTGCAGTGCAGGACGGATGACATCGCTGTATTTACGCGTCAATCCGGAGATCATCGCGTCCGCCTCGCCGGTCTCCACCATCATGGCGCCGTAGTAATTCCGCTCGTTCATGATCTTGCGCGCCTCGTACAGCGTGAATCCGCGGCGCTTACGTTTGCGGAACAACAGCTCTCCGAACTCGGTGCGCTTGTCGTCCTCCATCCTCGGATCGATGATCGGCGTATCGCCCAGGTCGAGGTTGTTTTCCGCAATCAGCTTACGGATCTTGTCGATGTTACCCAGCAGGATCGGTTTCGCTATGCCCTCGTCCCTGGTGATCTGTGCAGCCTTCAGGATCTTGTACGTATCCGCTTCCGCGAATACGATGCGCTGCGGGTGCTGCTTGGCTTTGCTGGTGACGACCCGGATCAGCTTGTTGTCCAGTCCGAGGCGCTTACGAAGCTGTTCCACATAGTCGTTCCAATTGGTGATCCTGGACTGGGCGACCCCGGACTCGATCGCCGCTTTGGCCACTGCCGGCGCTACGGTGGATATGAGTCGCGGATCCAGCGGTTTTGGGATGATATAGTCCTTGCCGAAGTTGATGTTCTTCTGGTTGTAGGCGAGATTGACGATTTCAGGGACCGGCTCTTTGGCCAGGTCCGCAATCGCGCGAACAGCCGCCAGTTTCATCGCTTCGTTGATCTGTGTCGCACGTACGTCCAGAGCTCCGCGGAAAATGAACGGGAACCCCAAGACGTTGTTCACCTGGTTCGGGAAGTCGCTCCGTCCCGTGGCGATGATGATGTCGTTGCGTGCCTCCGCGGCATCGTTATAGGAGATCTCAGGGTCGGGATTGGCAAGTGCGAATACGATGGCGTTCGGAGCCATGGAGCGGACCATGTCCTTAGAAAGGATGTTGCCCTTGGAAAGCCCCAGGAATACATCAGCGCCTTTCATCGCCTCTTCAAGGCTTCGCACCTTGGTATCGATGGCAAACAGTTTCTTGTTCTCGTCGAGGTCCGTACGGCCGCTGTGGATGATGCCTGTGCTGTCGAACATCATGATGTTTTCCCGCTTCGCTCCCAGGGCCAGATAAAGTTTCACGCAGGAGATGGCGGAAGCACCTGCACCGCTGACCACGACGCGGATCCGGTCGATCTTCTTGTTGGCAAGTTCAAGTGCATTCAAAAGCGCGGCACCGGAAATGATCGCTGTGCCGTGCTGGTCGTCGTGCATGACGGGAATCTGGAGCTCCTCCTTCAGGCGGCGCTCTATTTCAAAGCATTCCGGCGCCTTGATGTCTTCCAGATTGATTCCTCCGAATGTCGGGGAGATGGCTTTGACCGTGGACACGAATTTCTCCACGTCAGTTTCATTCACTTCGATATCGAAAACGTCGATGTCTGCGAAGATCTTGAACAGAAGGCCCTTGCCTTCCATGACCGGTTTCGAGGCCTCCGGACCGATGTTGCCCAAGCCGAGTACCGCGGTTCCGTTTGAAATGACCGCGACCAGGTTCCCCTTGGCCGTGTACTTATAGACGTCCTCCGGATTCGCTGCGATCTGAAGGCAGGGCTCGGCGACGCCGGGTGAATAGGCGAGTGAAAGGTCTCGCTGGGAACTGTAGGGTTTGCTGGGGATGACTTCGATTTTGCCGGGCCGGCCCTGGGCATGGTAATCGAGAGCTTCCTGATTGACGGTGTTTTCAGCCATTTTTCAATTCAAAAGGGTAGCTAAAGTACGAAAATCAGGGCCGTCCGCCATCCTTTCCGGCCCCAGTAGGGCAATAAAAAAAGCCGCTTTTTGCGGCTTTTTAGAACTTTTGATGAAAAATCACTTGTGATTCACCACCAGCTTACGGGTTGCAGTCTGCTTTCCGTCCTGTTGCAGGGAGTACAGGTAGACTCCGGTATTCAGGTCTTCCGTATTCACGACGACGGAATTCTGGCGGTCCGACAGGGGGATTTCGCGTACCACCGCCCCGAGCAGGTTGCTGATGACCAGCTTTGCATTCCTTGACAGGGTTTGATAGCCGATGACCGTGTAAGGGTCGGCGGGATTCGGGGAGGCTGGTGCAAGGAGGGAGCCCGAGAGCTCCTCTACGCTCACCGGCTGAGCGGTGAATTCATAGGTGATGCAGACGGAATCGGAAGCATTGTCCTTGTCATAGAAACAATACGTGACGGTGGATACGCCCGGATGTCCCATCGGGTCCAGTTTCACCTGCAACGTCGTGTCTACATCCCCGGGATTCAGGGTGATGTAGAACGGAGAGATGGCCGTGGAAGCGGGAAAACAGGCGCCGCCCCAGCAGAAATAGCTGTTGTGACCGGCTGCCGTGTCGTTCTGGATGCGCTTCACCTTGGTGAAAATCGAACCACCGGATGTGTTCGTGACCGTAGCATGGGCGCTCATCAGGACATTGGCCGGACCGGAAAGACTGGTGCCAGGAGAGGTCGCTTGGAATGATTGGGCATAGGTGCCTATGGCGCCGGTGACTATCAGCAGGGCGGAGAGCAGGGATTTTTTCATGGTACTTATGATTTTACGAAAAAGCGGAAGAGGAGGTTTCGGACCTGCCCCTTCCGCTTTTCTGTGGACTGATTCAGTGGATTACTTCACCAGCAGCTTCTTGGAAGAAGAGGCTTGTCCGGCCTGGACGCTGATCATGTACATGCCGGCGCCGAAATCCGAAGTGGGGATTTCGAAGGTGTATTCACCTGCAGCCATGCCGTTCTCGTTCCGGGTATAGACAACTTCGCCAAGGGAGTTGTAGACATTCAGCACGACGTCCTGCTTACCCTCCACATTGAACTCGATGGAAGCTCGGTTGGAAGCGGGGTTCGGATACAGGTCGAAGCTGAGCTGCTGTACCACCTGGTTGATACCGGTGGTGTTGGTGGCGATGTTGATGTTGTCGATGTAAGCGTTGTTACCGTAGTTCGAGTTGGCCTCGAAACGTACGAAGACGTTCGCATTGGTAGAGTAGGCAGCCAGGTTCACCGTGTCCTTGCGCCACTGGGTGGCAGCCGAAGGGGTGAAGGCTGACGTGGAGGCAGCCGTGGTGGCGAGCGCTGCACCCGACTTGTTGTAAACGGTCGTCCAGGTTGCACCGCAGTCGGTCGAGACTTTCACTTTCAGGTTGTCATTGCTGGTGCTGTAACGTGCGTGAGCCACATCGAAGGTCATGATTGGAACAGGAACCAGGGTGAGGTCGAGCTGGGGCAGCTGGAGTGCATCCTGGTCGCCGTTGGAAGCGCTCCAGAAGTTAGCCTTGGCAGAGCCGGTACCGCCGTTGCTGGCGGTGCTGCGCAGCCAGACCGTTCCGCTGGACGCAGGAGAGGTGATCTGCACCCAGTTGGCAGGAGGGAAAGTGGCCAACGAGAAATTCTGTCCGGAGAAAGAACCGCCGGTCGGGCCGAAGCGAGTGACGTTCTGTGTCTTCGAGTCGTTGC
>JBJOMN010000029.1:0-45546 GCA_046052345.1 Bacteroidota bacterium
CGTTGCCGCACGACCTCGAAGAGAAGGATTCCGGCCGCTACGGACACGTTCAGGGAACCGACACTGCCCAGCATCGGTATCCGAAGAAGGCGGTCGCACGTGCGCATCATCTCCGGAGATATACCGTCTTCCTCGGACCCCATGACTACCGCGAGCGGCGTGGCGAGGTCGGTATTGAAATGCAGGTCCGAGGCCTTCTCGGTGGCGGCAACCAGCACGATGCCGCTGTCGCGGAGATACAGTGCCGCCGAGCGAAGGTCGCGCACACGACAAACGGGAATACGGCTAAGGGCACCGGCGGAAGTCCGCAATGCATCGGCGGTGACGGAAGCGGCCCCTCGCTGCGGGATGATGATGGCGTGAACACCTGCACACTCTGCAGTGCGTGCGATGGCTCCAAAGTTCCGCACATCGGTGATCCGGTCCAGAATCAGAAAAAGAGGGGTTACACCCTTCTCGAAGACCCCTTGGACGATCTCCTCCAAAGGCTGGTAGGCGATCGGGGAAATGAAAGCGACGATGTCCTGGTGGTTCTTGCGGGTGAAACGGTCCAGCTTTTCCGCAGGGACTTCCTGCCAGGAGATACCGTGATCCTTCAATGTCTTCTTCAGTTGCAGGATGCCTTCCCCTTTCGCACCACGATGAATGAATACGCGGTCGAACTCCTTTCCGGCCCTGA
Organism: Bacteroidota bacterium; assembly: GCA_046052345.1. Taxonomy (GTDB): domain Bacteria; phylum Bacteroidota; class Bacteroidia; order AKYH767-A; family 2013-40CM-41-45; genus Pollutiaquabacter. The sequence continues at coordinate 680 of JBJOMN010000029.1, forward strand.
GCGCTTCCGTGACAGGATGGATGCCGTAGATCATCTGTTCATCATCGCGGGAAGCGGAAGGTCCGGCCGGACGTCTGAATCGTTCCATGTTTCGGATCAGTAAGGAAGGTTATAGGCGCGTCCCTGTCTCCAAAGATCGACCGCACGGTACCAATGTGCCTCGTAGATCGGAGACCGCGAAAGAACGAAGTCGTTTGGAGTATACGGGTTTTCGACACGCACGAAGAGGAGGTTCAGGGAGGCCGGGCTGTTCTCGGTGCCGTAGATCCATGTCTCGCTGTCGGAATAGCGGTACACGGTGTTCGGCGGGCCAAAGATAACGTAGATCATGCCACGGTCGGTACGCCAACCTTCCGTAAAGGAAGAGAACCATCGGTTGGCGTTTCCGACCCTGTTGTAATACTTACGCACCAGAATCCGTGCACGGTCCTCGTCCCAGCTGCTGCGCTCCAGCCAGAACCTGTCCACTGCGGCACGAAGATTGGCAGCGGTATCGATGGCAGCGAATTCCTGCCGCGAACACAAGTAACGCAGCGCATCAGCCATTTGCCGGGTTGTCACCACTTTCGGAAAACCATCCTCGACGGAGTAAAGCGTGCACCCTTCCCGATTTGAAGTGTCGGCCTGGAGATGATAGAATCCTTCCCTGCCGAAGGGTGCAATAGCCGTACCGTTGACGGGCAACCGGAAGGTACTGTCGGGCGTGTGGTTGAAGGGGGCACGAAGGTCGAAGCTGAACGGCGGAGCAGCCAGCGCAAAATTCCGGAAGTAACATTTGCACCAGACACTGTCCACTTCCTCCTCCCGAAAAGTGATGAGCAATGAATCCGAATACCGGATGCGGTTACCGAAAACAGGCTCCCCGTCCGTCCGTGAGACCAGAAAGGCGTCTCTTCCTTGCCTTAACAGCTCGTTGTAGGCCACGTAACGAACTTCCGAAGAGCCGCGATTCAGGTCGGTGATACGGATGCGCGCCAGAGCGACAGCGGAAGGCACACGCAACTCGAATCGGAATGTCCTTTCCGGAGTCCGCTGTTCCATGTCCAGTTCCCGCACGAACACCGAAGAATCGACGATGTCAGGAGTATCGTAGGACACCAGCAGGTCGACGTGGCATTCGAAGCGTGCGCCGAAAGTGCCGTCAGGCTTTCGCACGTAAAGCAGATGGTCGGTATCCATCCTGACAAAAAGGGTTGCGGTGGAATCCGAAGAAGCATACCACCGTAATTCCGGAAGCGCCCTTCCCGACTCATCAGGCCGGTAAAAGGAAGCCATGTTTCTCGAGAGGATATCCTTGTAGGAAAAACACCCGCAGAGGGAAACCGTCAATGACAACAGATATAGATACGGACGCATGCCCGGCAATCGGCTATATTTGTAAAAGTAATCTATTCATGCGCAACAATCCCTCAGGTCCGAAACTGTTTTACCACCTGCCGATGATTAGAATCGGGAGCCTTTATATGCTGCTATTCCTCCTTCCGGAGACTGTATATTGCCAGTACGTGTTACGTCTGCCGGATGCATCCTGGAACGTCGTGCCGGCACGGTATCATCTCGAACGAGTGGTCGATGACCGAAAGGAGAAAGACACGGCGGGCGAAATCATAAGGGGCTCGCAGAAATCCCAAATCCGCTTCGACCGGTCGGTCGAGGAAGCATTGTATCTTCATGTGTGCAGCGGATTGAAACAGGACTCCTCCCACACGGCCGGCCTGGAGCTACATATAGACCGCTTCCGGCTAAGGGACCTGGACAACAACAACAAGCACACCATCACCCTGGATATGAAACTGAGGATGGTGCGGCCGATCGAAGGGACGTTTCAAACCCTTTTTGAACAGGAAAGCAAACCCTCTTACACGATAATCGGCCCGGATGTATCGGAGATACCGGTTCGATTGGCCACTCAATCTATCCGAAGTTTCTTCCTTGAATTCGACAAGTGGGCGACGAACCATCCTGATCAGCCGTGGTTCATGAATCATACCGCTGTCGAGTTGAGATCCCATGCTCAAAAATTCTACGGCTCGAAAGACACCATCCTGTGGAGCCCCTCCTATCGTCTGGTATGGAGCGACTTCAAAGGGAAAGCCCCTGTACCTTCCCCCTATTCGGCCCAAAGCAACTGTCTGTATACACTGAGCAGCATACCACGGTTTTCTACGGACACGATGTACCTGACAGTCCGGCTACACCCGTGTTTTACGAGAGACGCTTCGTGGGTGGAGAGCTCTTCAAAACAGGACAGCCTCTTGCAGCATGAGCAACTGCATTTCGATCTGTGCGAACTGTACGGTCGCCGGTTCCGAAAAGCAATCTCAGAAAAAAAATTCAGCCTGCTGGACTATGACAAGGAGCTGAACAGCCTCTTCCGCCAGGTGTGGGACGATTACCGCAAGGCGCAGGACAACTATGACGCCGAGACCCGGCACGGAATCATAACGGAAATGCAAGAGACATGGCGACACACCGTTGAAACGGACCTGGAGAAGCTTTCCGAATTCTCCACGCAATGAATTAATTCATTGCGTCTGAATCCTCTTAAACCGCTGAATTTCACAACCTTCGACGTTGTATAAACCGAAAAAACAGCGTATTTTTGCATATGCCCGTGTTACGCGCATATTTCAAACCTTTTCTGATAGCTGTTCTGGTGCTCCTGTCTTTGAACACCTTCGCCCAGACATGGGCATGGGCCAGAAAAGCCGGCGGACAGGAAAATGATGAAAGCCAAAGTATCACCTACGATGCGGCCGGAAACCTCATCGTTGTCGGCTCCTTCAAATCGCCCGTCTGCTTTGCCGGCACGCTCGGAATCACCAATACTTCGGCCTTCGGCTCCTATGATGTCATGGTGATCAAATACAATTCGCTGGGAACCGTATTATGGGCCCGCGGATTCGGAGGAACTTCGAGTGACTACGGTAAATCCGTTTCGGTGGATCCGGCGGGAAACATCTATGTCGCCGGATACTTCAAGAGCGACTCGATTTTCGCAGGAACCGATACGCTCTATAACAGCTCCCTCAACAACAGCGAACTGTTCATTGCCAAGTTCAGCACGGCAGGCACTCCGCTCTGGATAAGGAAAGTGGGATCTGCGGGCGACGAGATCGCCTATGGCATCTGTACGGATGCTGATGCCAACTCGTATGTCACCGGCTATTTCACCAGCGACACCCTGCTGATCGGACAAGACACCGCATACAAAAACGGCCTGGGCTTCTCCGACCTCTTGTTGGTGAAGTTCGACACTTATGGCAACCTCGTCTGGCACAAGGAATACGGAGGCACGGGAAAGGACATCGGCAAATCCGTGAAGGCAGGCCCGAACGGGCTTCTTTATCTGGCCGGCTACTTCGACAGCGACACACTGAGAGTCGGCAGCACCAATAACATCAACCGTTTTGCCGGAACCGAAGACATACTCCTCGTTTGCGGAGACACCGCAGGAAACGTAAGTTGGTCCAGGGCCGTCGGCGATACCGCCAACGAACGACCGACCGACCTTTCGTTGGACGGATCGGGACATCTGTATCTGGCAGGACTTTTCACGAGCAACACCTTCACCACCGACGCGGTGGTCTTGGCAAATGCTGCCAACACCTACACCACCGACTGTTTCGCTTTGAAAATGAGCGCTGCAAACGGGCACTGCATCTGGGGCATCTCCGCCGGCGGACCCGGAAACGACCAGTCCTCGGGTATTTGCGCAGACACTTCCGGAAAAATCTATCTTGTTGGAAGGTTCGACAGCAACCAGATCCAATTCGGCAGCACAGTGCTTTTGAATTTCATCCAGACCGGTACGAGCGACATTTTCGTGACCTGCCTGGACACCTCGGGCGTAAGCCAATGGTCGCTCTCCAGCGGAAGGGAGCTGGACGATTACTGTGAATCCGTCTGTGCCAACAGCAACAAGATTTTCATCACAGGATTCTTCCGGGACTCCCAGATGTTCTTCGGCACACGCTCCGTATCGAATACGCAGACCGGTTTCAAGGACGTCTATGTGGCTGCAATCACACCTCCCGCTCCGCTACCCGTCGAACTCATCGCGTTTTCCGGCCTCAGGACCGAAAATAAAAACGTACGGCTGGATTGGACGACCGCCACCGAAATCAACAACGACCATTTCGACGTGGAACGGAGCACTGACGGAAAGGAATACGTTCCAATCGGCACCGTTGCCGGTGCCGGCAATTGCTCGTACTCCCGTTCTTACCGGTTCACCGACATCAATCCTTCCGATGTCGAATCCTTCTACCGTTTAAGGCAGGTCGACTTCAACGGCACGGAAAAATTGACCGAACCGATCGTCATCAAGGGTTTGTCAACAGGAAAACCGCAACTTCTCTGCAATCCTGTCTGCAACGGTGTGCTGGAGTTCAGCGTAGACACAGAGGTTCCTGCCGACTTTTCACTACTGCTGTTGGACGCATCCGGCCGGGAAGTGATGAATATACATCGTCCGGTGAGCCATGGCAGCAGCCGTATCACGGAAGCGTGCGGACATCTGTCGCAAGGGGTATATATCGCAGTGTTCGGAACAGGCGACTACCTGTCCCATAAACGGATTGTCCTTCCGTGAAGATTCAAACCCTCCGGTCCCGGCAGGGGGACTGCTGCCGGAGCTGAATTCAGCTGAAATCCAGATTAAAAAACAATGATCATGTACCCTTTCTGTTCCGTAGGAGCGGTGGGGACATTGTCGAAGAGGGTGCTCTCGGCGGCCTGGCGGGCCTTTGTCTTCAGATACTCGTCGGAAGTGGTGGTACCGGGCATTCCGGGTACTGCCTTTCTTACACTTCCGTATTTGTCGATGGTAATATCAACGACCACCGTCCCTTTTTTCTGCGTGAGGTTATCGATCTTGGGCGGCTTGACCACCGTACGGTCAGCGACCTTATACCTGACCAGGTAATTGTCGGCGGTCACCTGCTTCTCCCCTGCCTCTCGCGGCGCCGAGGAAGATGATACGCCTCCGTTCATGGACGTAGCCTGGTCGGCGAAGTTGATCGAATAGATCTCATCGACACGCAACTTCATGACATTTCCCTGAAACAGGAAGTCGACGACACCGTTGCTGAGACTTTGGACCTTGCCACTAAGCTTCTCACCGGTCTTCAGGGAGACCACGTGCTGCGCGTGAAGTGAAACTGCAGAGACAAACACCGTAGCTGCAAGAAGGATTTTCTTCATGGGAATGATTGTTCACGGCAAAAGTAGGCTCCGGAACCTGCAGCGAAGATGAACTTCCACTGAACTTTTTAACATGCAGCAGGATCCGTAGGCGCAGGAAGCCCTTTTACCGTAATTTTACTGATCATTCATATTTTATGCGATTACTTATCACCTACCTGGCCAGACACAGGAAATTCGTTCTCCTGGCGCTGTCCCTTGCAGCCGTCAACCAGATCTTCTCCTTGATGGATCCGCTCATCATCGGCAGGATGATGGACCGGTTCGGTGTGCACGCCACCGACTACCGGGGAAAAGAAACGGGTGTTTTCGTCCGGGATATCATCGGTTACCTGCTGGCGGCAGTCGGGGTTGCCATGGTATCCCGCATCGCCAAGAATTTCCAGGACTACTTCACCAATGTCGTCGTGCAGAAAACAGGTGCTGAAATGTATTCGGACGGCATCCGGCACTCGCTTTCACTTCCCTACCAGGTCTTCGAGGACCAGCGTTCGGGAGAGACGTTGGGGAAACTGCAGAAGGCTCGTACCGATTCCGAGCGGCTGGTCAACGCATCGGTGAACATCGTGTTCCAGACGACGGTCGGACTGGTGTTTGTGATCTGGTATGCGACCAGGGTCCATTGGCTCATAGCGCCGCTCTTCCTGGTCACGGTGCCGCTGCTGGGATTCATCAGCAGCATGTTGAGCAAGAACATCAAACGGGTCTCCAAGGAGATCCTCTCCGAAACCACCCAATTGGCGGGTTCCACGACGGAGTCTTTGCGCAACATCGAACTCGTGAAGAGCCTGGGGCTTGCACAGCAGGAGGTTTCCCGACTCAATTCGATCACGGGAAAGATCCTTCGTCTGGAACTCAGGAAGGTGCGTTTCATCCGAAGCCTCAGCTTCCTGCAAGGCACCTCGGTGAACCTGATCCGGACCTGCTTCGTCTTCCTGATGTATTACCTCATCTTCCGCGGCACCATCACACCGGGTGAAATGCTGACGCTGATGTTCTACAGCTTTTTCATTTTCGGTCCGCTGCAGGAGATCGGCAATGTGATCGCCGTCTACCGGGAGGCACAGGCTTCCCTGTCGAATTTCGAGGCCTTGATGGAGACGCCTGCGGAGGTATCGGCGGAAGAACCGAAGTCGATCGGCGAGCTGGAGGAACTGCGTTTCGACCGTGTGAGTTTCCGCCACCAGACCTCGCTTCAAAACGCCGTTTCAGACATTTCCTTCGCGGCAAAAAAAGGCCAGACCGTGGCTTTCGTAGGACCTTCCGGATCAGGAAAAACGACCCTCGTCAAGCTGCTGGTAGGCTTGTACCAACCCCTGGAAGGGGACATCCTGTTCAACGGCGTCAGCTTCCGGGAGATCGACAAACTGGAACTTCAGTCTCAAACAGGATTCGTCTCTCAGGACACACAATTGTTCAGCGGAACAATCCGCGAGAACCTGCTTTTCGTGAATCCGTCGGCTACGGACGAGGAATGCCTCGACGCTTTGCGACGGTCCGCCTGTGAGCCGCTGCTCCGAAGGGCGGGACAGGGACTTGACACCATGATCGGTGAAGGGGGCGTGAAAGTCTCCGGCGGCGAGAAGCAGCGGCTGTCGATCGCGCGCGCACTTTTACGTAAGCCCAACCTGCTTATCTTCGACGAGGCGACATCGGCACTCGACTCCATCACCGAAGAGGAGATCACGGAAACGATCCGCGAACTTTCCAAGAAGGAGGAGCACCTCACCGTCATGATCGCTCACCGACTGAGCACGGTGATGCACGCGAACATCATCCATGTGCTGGAGAAAAGCAGGATCGTTGAGTCGGGCACCCATGAGGAGCTGGTCGCGGCAAAAGGCCTCTACTATGCGATGTGGCGGCAGCAGATCGGGGAAGCGTGATCGGCCCTCGCCGATTCCGTCAGTCCGGCTCTTTCAACAACCATTTCAGCTCATTGAGCATCATGGCGGTGGCGCCCCACACCGTGTAATCGCGGTAGCAGAAAGCAGGCGTATCTATTTCACGTCCGTCGCGCAGCGTGATGCGTTTGTTGCGGACGCTTTCGGGAGCGAAGAACTCTTTCAGAGGCACTTCGATGACATGGTCCACTTCTTCCGGCGCGGGCGAAAACTGCGGAGCACCGTCATATATGCCGATAAAAGGATGTACCAGGAAGTTACTGGGCGGAATGTAGATGTCTGACAGCCTGCCCAACAGGGTGATCCTGGAGCGATCAACGCCCAGTTCCTCTTCTGTCTCCCGCAACGCCGTGGCATCAAGGCCGCTGTCGTCGGGATCCACCCGCCCGCCGGGCAGGCTTATCTGACCGCTGTGGGCATGGCCGTCGAAGGTGCGTTGGATCAGCGGAAATCGAACCATATCTCCGTCACTGTAGAGCATGACCAGCACGCTTCCGACATGGGCGTCAGGAGGTACCGTATACCTGGAGAAATATTCCAAACGCTCACGGTGCGAAAGCTCAAGATGCGCGGAATTTCCGGGCAAAGGCGGACGAAGCCTGAGGGAAAGCCGGTCGGCAAGAATATCGATCATCGGAAATCGCAGGAAGGGCTTAGCTCCCCGGATGAGAAAACTATCAGGCCGGCTGCTTGGCTTTGGCTGCCTGAGCCTTCATCCAATCGCTGGTGACAGAACCCGGGCGTTCGATGGGATGACCGAGGGCCCTGTCCCATAAAAGCGAGGCAAGCACACCCAATGCCCTACTGACACCGAAGAGGACGGTATAGAAATCGTACTCCGCCATGCCGTAGTGGATCAGCAATGCACCACTGTGGGCATCTACGTTCGGCCATGGATTCTTGATCTTCTTGATGTTACCCAGGATGGGCGGCACCACTTCGTAGATATCCTTCACGATGCGGCACATGTCGTCGTCCGGCATGTATTTGGCGGCAAAATCCATCTGAGCGGTGAAGCGGGGATCGGTCTTGCGCAGGACGGCATGCCCGTATCCGGGCACTACTTTACCTTCCTCCATGGTCTTGACCACGTATTCACGGATCTGGTCCTGTGTAGGGGCGGCACCGTCATAGTAATTGCGAAGGTCGATGAGCCAGCGAACCACTTCCTGATTGGCAAGACCGTGCAGCGGACCTGCAAGTCCGTTCATGCCTGCAGCGAAGGACAGATAGGCGTCGCTAAGCGCCGAACCTACGAGGTGGGTGGAATGTGCAGAAACGTTACCGCCTTCGTGGTCGGCATGGATGGTGAGATACAAACGCATCAGCCGCTTGAAGTCATACTCATCGTAGCCGAGCATGTGAGCGAAGTTGGCACCCCAGTCGAGTTTGGGATCCGGCTCGATATGGACGCCGTTCTTGTAGTTCTTCCGGTAGATGTAGGCGGCGACGCGCGGGAGACGCGCGATGAGATTCATCACGTCCTCGTACATCGGCTCCCAGTATTCCTTCTTGCTGATCCCCTTACGGTAGGCGGCTGCAAATACGGATTCGGTCTGGAGCGCCATGACAGCCATGCTGAACTGCGTCATCGGATGGGTGTTCGGCGGAAGGCTGTCCAGCATGTCGAATACATGCTTGGGGACGTTGCTCCGGCGCGCCCACTGGTTGGACACCTCGACGACATCCTCCTCGGAAGGCAGCTGACCGATCAACATCAGGTAGAAGATACCCTCAGGAAGCGGCTCGGTGTCGCCGTGGGCCTTGGGAAGCTTTTCCCGAAGCTCCGGGATGCTGTAACCGCGGAAACGGATGCCCTCTTCGGGATCGAGTTTGCTTGTTTCCGTCACCATGCCGATCATGCCTTTCATGCCGCTATAGACCTGGTCGATGGTATACTGACCGATCACGTGGTGCCCGTTCTCCTTGATGAAATCTTTCAGTTGGGCGGCCATGGGAAGCGCGACTTCGGCGAATCTGGCTTTGAGCTTGTCGGTTTTAACGGGCATGATAAACGATGTATTAAGGAATTCTATTTAGGTGGAGGGCTACTCAGTTTCTCTTGAAGGGAAGTTGCTGTCCGGGTTTGTTCTTGATGCCGGGGTCGGACATCTCCGGCAGCAGGATGATGATGCTTACGAGGAAGGCGATGATCATCAACACCCACACAATCTTGACCATCAGCTTGTCAAGTTTGCGCTTCGAATAGAGCGGACGTTTTTTCTTTTTCTTTTCTACTTTCTTGATTCGCTTGCGCAAGCGGCCGCTGCGGGGTGAAATGGAGTACTCCCCCGAAGCCAGCTTTTCCGCCAATTCTTTATCCTCCATTTAAAAAACAGCCTTGAATTTATTTTGTTTTAGGCTGATTTACAAATTTAAGTCCTTTTCCGCCGAAAACCGCATCATCGCCCAGGCCCTCTTCGATACGCAGAAGCTGGTTGTACTTGGCGATCCGGTCCGACCGGGAGGCGGAGCCCGTCTTGATCTGGCCCGTACCCAGCGCAACCGCAAGATCGGCGATGGTACTGTCTTCGGTTTCGCCCGACCGATGGCTCATGACCGATGTGTATCCGTTACGATGCGCCATTTCCACGGCCTGGATGGTCTCGGTGAGGGTGCCGATCTGGTTGACTTTTACGAGGATGGAATTGGCCACACCCTTTGAGATACCCTCGGAAAGCCGTTTCACGTTGGTGACAAAGAGGTCGTCACCGACCAACTGGACTTTACTGCCGATGGCAGCGGTGAGCTGTTTCCAGCCTTCCCAGTCGTCTTCGGCCAAGCCGTCCTCGATGGATATGATCGGGTACTTGGCCGCCCAATCGGACCAAAAGGCGACCATCTGGGCGGATGTCAGGCGGTCGCCGGTTGATTTCTTGAACACATAATGACCGGTTGCTGCATCGAAAAACTCGGTGGAAGCAGCATCCATTGCGATGAATACATCCTTGCCGGGAGTATAACCGGCAGCGACAATGGCGTCCATGACCGATTGTATGGCCTCCTCGTTCGATTTGAAGTCAGGAGCGAAGCCGCCTTCATCTCCGACATTGGTGGACAGGCCTTTCTTCTTGAGAACTGATTTGAGGTGGTGGAAGATTTCGGCGCCCATGCGGAGTGATTCGGAGAAACTCGGAGCGCCTACCGGCATGACCATGAACTCCTGGAAATCGATCGCATTGTCGGCATGAGCCCCTCCGTTCAGGATATTCATCATAGGAACGGGCAGGATGCGGGCGTTAACCCCTCCGACATATCGGTAGAACGGCTGGCCGGTATCAATCGCTGCGGCCTTGGCACAGGCGAGGGAGACCCCGAGCATGGCGTTGGCGCCGAGATTGGATTTGTTCTCCGTTCCGTCCAGCTTGATCATGGCCGAATCGATCATGGCCTGTTCGGTGACAGGCACGCCGCGCAGTTCCTCGTTGAGTGTCTTGTTCACGTTACTCACTGCACGGAGAACCCCTTTCCCCAGGTACCGCTTGGCGTCACCGTCGCGCAGTTCCACGGCCTCGTGAGCACCGGTGGAAGCACCGGATGGAACAGCGGCGCGACCTACCACACCACTATCGGTAATGACATCCACCTCCACAGTGGGATTGCCCCGCGAGTCAAGGATCTGGCGGGCACGGATTTCTGCAATTGCACTCATCATTCAGTTTATTTACAGGAGTCCAAAATTAAAAAGATAAAAGCACGTCCGGCGGTCAGCGGACGGTTAATTGTCAACTATCTTCGCGCCATGGGAACATGGACCCGGCTTGTCGCCTTTGTGCGCTATCGATTTTCGTCCAGCAGCCCTCACGGCGTCCATTCTCCTTTTATTTTTGATTTCCAAAACGATGTCCTGCTGGACACAACCCCCTTTTACCGTTTCGAACCCTTGCATGCGTTACGCGCCAAGTTGGCACTGGACCGGCGAAGGATCCGCATTACGGACCTTGGCGCGGGAAGCGGCAAAGGAACCGTTCGGGAGAGGTCGGTAAGGGATATCGTGCAGCGCAGCTCCCTTCCGGAAAAATATGCCCGCCTCCTGTTCCGGGCGGTGCATTATTTCCGCGCAAAAAACATCCTTGAAATCGGCACCTCGCTCGGTCTAACGACGCTCCACCTCGCATTGCCTGATCCGGAAGCAAAAGTCGTCACCCTGGAGGGCTGTCCTGCCACTGCCGCCGTCACACGGGAGAATTTCAGCCGTTTCAGAGCGGACAACATCCGTCTGATCGAAGGCGAGTTCTCGGAAACACTGCCGGTGGCGACGGCTTCATTGAAAAAAATAGACTTCGCTTTTCTGGACGGGAACCATCGGCTGGCCCCTACCCTGTCTTATTTCGAACAGCTCCTTCCCTACTGTCACGCGGAAACGGTGTTGGTCTTCGATGACATACATTGGAGCCGGGAAATGGAAACAGCATGGAAGAAGATCATCGCCCATCAGCGGGTCACGCTTTCCGTGGACCTTTACAGATTGGGGTTCGTCTTCTTCCGGGAAGGTGTGGTTAAACAGCATTTCACGTTGAAATCATGACCCTGCTGACGAGCAGAGTGGCAGATAATCCGCGTACCTTTACCTGAACTATTCTCCATGGCATTACTTGAACTGAAGGAAATCTCCAAATCCTACCCGATCGGCAGCGAAACGGTACATGCCTTGCGGTCCGTCAGCATGAAGATCGAGAAGGGTGAATACGTGGCGTTGATGGGCCCTTCCGGCTCCGGAAAATCCACACTCATGAACATCCTGGGCTGTCTGGACAGTCCCAGCGGCGGACTTTACATGCTGAACGGAAAGGAAGTCAGCAAGATGTCGGAAGACGAGCTGGCCGATATCCGTAACAAGGAGATCGGATTCATCTTCCAGACCTTTAACCTGATTCCACGCAGCACGGCGCTTGACAATGTGGCATTGCCGCTGGTGTATGCCGGCGCTACCAAGGAAGAACGCCTCAAGCGTGCGAAAAAATCATTGGAGGATGTCGGATTGTCGGACCGCGCCAGCCACAAACCGAACGAGTTGAGCGGCGGACAGCGGCAGCGCGTGGCTGTCGCCCGAGCCTTGGTGAACAACCCGTCGATCATCCTTGCCGACGAGCCCACCGGTAATCTGGACTCCAAGACGTCCCACGAGATCATGTTGCTGTTTGAAGAGATCCACCGTCACGGAAATACGGTCATCGTGGTCACCCACGAAGAGGACATCGCCCGGCACGCCCACCGGATCATCCGCATCAAGGACGGCATGATCGATTCCGACCAACCTAACCCGAAACACGTCGCCGCCAATTCTTAACCGCCCGACCATGAAGATCTACACCCGCAAAGGAGATGAAGGAAACACGTCGCTGATCGGAGGCACACGTGTGCCGAAGCATCATCTCCGTATCGAGACGTACGGCACGGTCGACGAGCTGAACTCCTGGATCGGATTATTGCGTGACCAAACCATACCGGAAGGACACGCAGCCACCCTGCTTCGCATCCAGAACCAGCTGTTCGTGATCGGATCTCATCTTGCGAATGACCCGGACGCATCCGGCATGAAACTGCCCTCTCTCGAGGACGGCGAGGTATTGGCCCTTGAGCAGGCGATGGACGCCATGGAAGAACAGCTTCCTGAGATGCGGAATTTCGTCCTGCCGGGTGGCCACCCGGTGGTCTCCCACTGCCACATCGCCCGTTGCGTATGCCGTCGTGCGGAGCGTTGGGTCGTTCATCTCACGGAGTCCGCGCCGGTAGACCCGTTCATCCTCAAATACCTGAATCGTCTGTCCGATTACCTTTTCGTGCTGTCCCGTAAGCTCGCACAGGAACTGGGCGCCCCCGAAATACCGTGGCGACCGTGAAGCAAGTTGAATGCCACCTGCCACTTGAAAACTAACCGCCTGATTAACGGCAGGTTGCATATCTTGAAAAAAGCGGCAGCCGAAATCCAACTGAATGATATTTTTTTACTTTTGCAGCCTTTGAAAGCAGTCTTCATTCAAACAACGACCTAACCCATAGCGCATGTACTGGACCCTTGAATTAGCGCAGCATTTGGAAGATGCACCGTGGCCGGCCACAAAAGACGAACTCATCGACTATGCCATCCGATCGGGAGCACCCCTGGAAGTGATCGAAAACCTTCAGGAACTTGAGGACGAGGGAGAGGCCTATGAAAGCATCGAAGAGATCTGGCCCGATTATCCGACCAAAGACGACTTCTTCTTCAACGAAGATGAATACTGAGAAAAGCCCCGCAAGGGGCTTTTTTGTTTTGCCTGACGGTTCCTCGGTCGGCCGGCGCCTTGACGGCTTCCTGTAAAAAAACTACCTTGTAGACATGGCATTCAAACGTGTGCTCACATTTCTGTTTTTGGCCTTCCTGCCGCTGTACTGCTTCAGCGATTCGCGCTTCCAGAAACTGTACGGCGATACGCTCGATGACGACTTGGTGCGCGTCCTGAAAACCACTTCCGGCGAATACTTTCTGCTTGGAACAGCGGACCTCGGGAATTCCGGAAACAGCAAAGCGGACATCGCGCTTTACAAGACGAACCTTTACGGCGACTTGCTGTATTCCTACCTCTTCCACGATACTTCTTCCAGCATACCGACAGACATCCTGGAAAACCCTGACGGCACCTTTACCATCTGCGGATACATCATCAACGGCCAACAGGACCTTACCTCCATGGATTTCTTCCTTTTGCGCATAGACGATGCCGGTACGATCCTTTGGGAGAACACCTACGGAATTGCCGGCGTACCGGATCAGGTACGTGCGATGACATCCTCGGGCGACGGAGGCATCTTTCTCGCCGGCAGCAGCGGCGACCACGGCCTGGTCTGCAAAGCGGATGAATTCGGACAGATCGTCTGGAGTTTCAGGATGGACTCATTACCCGGCAATCCGATGAGCTATTTCAATTGCATCACCCCCACCTTCGACGGCGGCTGTGTTGCAGCCGGATGGTGGACGCCCTCACCTCCTCCCAACCTATTTCCAAAAGACCTGGTGACCCGCTTCTCGTCCACCGGCCAAGTGCTCTGGAGTAATTCCATCGAGCATTCAGGAGCGAACGGATGGGCACGCGATATAACATTCATGACTGACGGAGGCTTCTTGGCCACAGGAGTTCACGCGGGTTCAGGGACTCCGGCCCTGTCGCTCTACAAGCTCAGCTCAGGCGGCTCCATCACCTGGGGCAGGGTGATCAGCTCGAACGGCCACGACATCACCGGCACCGCGGTTTTCGAAGCTATCGACGGAACCATCCTTGCCGGCGGCTCCTCGAACATCAACGGCCCGTATGAAGCTTCCCTGGTCAGGACGGATGCTGCCGGACTGCCCATAGATTGCCGTACTTATGCCATGGGAAGCATCTCCCACATCGTCGATGCTTTCGACGGCGGATACGTCATGTGCGGTCAATACTCAGGGAATCCTTTCCACTCGGAGGGATACCTCATAAAGGCAAACGACACCGGGTATACAGGATGCGCTGAGAATTCCGTAACGATCCAATCCGTTGCGGCGAACTACCAGACAACACCTGCCGGACAGCCCGTTGCCTGTCAGCTTGACCAAGGATTCGCCGTCCTGACCGGCAGCCCCTATATCAATCAGTTCGGCCAGTTATGTTCATGGATAGGAATCGACGAGCGTGCTGCGGATCAGCAGCCGTCGCTGTTCCCGAACCCTTCTTCCGGCAGACTGGTGCTGAAAAATCCGCTCCTGCGACCTGTAGCGGCAGACATCTTCACCGCACAGGGCCGGAAAACAGCCACCCTGCGGTGCGAGGCGGAAACGCAACGTGTATTACGACTACCGGAACTCTGCCCCGGAATATATCTCGTACGATTCGACAGCGGCTACTCGATGAAGCTGGTCATCGAGTGAGTGAAAAACCTGTAGCGCGGTTAACGTTTCACGAACGGGAACGAGCGCAGCTCCTTATTTCCGGCAACAAGAACACGGTAGTAACCGGAAGAAAGCCCGGTCAAATCGAGATCGCACGACGCCGACTCCACGTGCTTTTTCATAAGTATCCTTCCGAACATATCAGCGACCGACAGCTCTGAGAAAGCTGAGGCTGACGGAATACGTACGTGCAGCAGTTCATCCGCAGGATCCGGAAAAAGAATGACGGATGATGATACCGTTTCCTCACTGACCGAGGTATTGGAACCGGAAATATTGATGTCGTCCAGATAAATATTGTTCCCGTAGCCGCTGATGAATTCGAAGCGAAGGATCACATCGGAATAGCCAAGGTATGCGTCCATATCGACCGTCTCCGTGCGCCAGTCGTTTGGAGAAGAAGGCTGAAACCGGCCTGCAAAAGGAGGAACAGTGGCCAGTGAATCATCGCCTTTGGCGTAAATGCGCTGAAAAGTGACGCCGCAATCCGTACTGACCGAAACCGCCAGGGAATCATGGTATGCGGAAGAGTATACTGCATAAGCGACGTTGAATGTCAGTCGGGCGGGAGCTGTCGACCAGAGGAAGTTCATCTCCGGAAACACCAGTTCCGAGGTGCAGGAATAGATATCAAAGCAATTCGCATAGAGCGAGGTCGTACTCGCAGAAAATCCGCCGACCGCAGCATCCAACGCAAATAGTCCGGCACCGTCCTGAACCGTCCAGTCCGCAGGGGGCAGCACCTGCGACTCGAATCCTTCCTGAACCGGCAGGAAAACGGCGGGCTGAAGGACGATGAAATCGCTGAAGGCGCGGTCGTTCATCGGGTTCTGGTCGGCAGCCTGGTTAGGAGCACTGACCTCTATGCGCATTGCGCGACGACCCGGATACAACGGGAACTGGGAAAGTGAAACCGTATCGTTCTGCCCCGGCAACAACTGTCCGGACCAGGCAAGTGATGTCAAGAGGACGTTGTCCACATAACAATCGATCTGCATGGAGGTCACCGTATCGGTCGCCGTATTGGCCACCACTACCAAGGGTGAAACCGGTCCGTAACAAACAGTGCCGACAGGCTGAAGTATGTCGACCGCTGAAACGTCCAGCGTGTTCGGAACAAAGCCGTTCAGGTCGGCTTCCCACAAACCGCGTCCGTAGGTCGCGGCGCGCAGCTTCCCGAATCCGTACTGGATATCGAGGTCGGACACGACCACATTTGGAAGACCGGAATCGAACAGTTGCCAGTCGTTCAGCAGACTGTCCGTGCGGAATACACCCATGTCCGTTCCGATGTAAAGTGATCCGGGGTTCGAAGCATTGAACTGTTCTACCAGGCAGTTCACAGGAAGATTGGGGAGTGTACCGGACATGTTCGACCATGTAGCTCCGCCGTTTCCGGAACGGTAGACTTTCTGTCCGGAGGAATATCCGGAAAGCGTCACCCAGACTGTAAGCGGATCCGACCAGGAAGAGGTGACAGACGAGACGGTCGCGTTCGCGACGGGCAACCCGGCGGTGATATCGCTCCAGTTGACTCCGCCGTCCGTCGTACGGTATACACGATCATAGGTAGCGGTGTAGATGAAATCAGGATCGGACCGGTTGACATCCATGGAAATGAGTGATGCATTGAATACTCCGGAGGAGAGGGTGTTCCAACTCACACCTGCATCGTTCGACCTGTAGACCTCTTCATACCCTCCGTAAATGATCTGCGTATTCAACGGATGCATGGCAAACGGCGTCACCCACTCGCCCGAAGAGGGTGAAATATCGACGAAGTTCTGTCCTCCGTCCGTCGATTTCTGCAGGGCTCCGTTCTGGTAGGAGGCGAAAACATTCTGGTCGTTGGCAGGGTCCACCATGCAGTCCGTCCCGTCGCCGCCGAACACACGGGTCCAGGCTCCGGCGGTCAGACGATCGGTTCCGTTGTCCTGTGCGCCTGCAAAAAGGGTATAGGGATCCGATGCGGACTGAGCGAACCTGTAATACTGTTTAATGCCAAGGCCTTCGCTCAGATCGGTGAAACTGCTTCCACCGTTGACGGATTTATAGAAGCCTCCGTCGTTACAGGAATAAACGACCTGACCGCTTCCGGGCTGATAATCGATGTAATGCTGGTCCGGATGCACGCCCGGAGCGATCTGCGTCCAGGTATTTCCGCCGTCGGTAGACTTTGCCATGTTCAGTCCGCCGCAGATGACGGTATTTGCATTGACCGGAGATACCGCCAGGACCGCGTCGTAATAGCCGTAAAAGTCGGCGGGTGTCGGCGGTGAAAGCTGCTGGATGGTCGCGCCCAGATCATCCGACCGGAAGAAGTCCATGTTCTCGCAAACCAGAAAAATCCGGTTGATATTGGCAGGGGTCAACGCCAGCGAAAGACGTCCGCTGCAGAGTCCGCCCTGACGGACAGCCCAGGTGACACCGCCGTTTACCGACCAGAGCAGAGACGTCTCGTCGGTCGCAAAAACGGTATCCGGTCTTGTTGGATGGAATTCGATGTCGAAATGATGGCCGCTGCGGACCGACGACCACGTCGCTCCTGCATCCCCCGACCTGAAAAGACCGTTGCGGGTAGAAGCAAGCAGCACTTCCGGCTGGTCCGGCTTGATGACGAGACGTTGGATGATTTCGCTGTTGGTCTGCGCGAAAGAAAGTCCGCATTGCTGCCACGTCGCACCGCCGTCCGGAGAAAGCATCACGCCGGCACTGTAGGTACCGCCCCAGAAACCGCCGCTCACCTCATAGCCGTAACCGTCGCCGGTGGCGGCATAGACGCTGTCGGGATTCCGGGGATTGATGGCGATGTCAGCGATGGAAATAGCCGCAAGGCGGTCTGACACCGGCATCCAGTTGAGTCCGCCGTCGACCGATTTCCATATTCCTCCGCAAGCAGCACCGACATAAATGACGGAATTATTACCAGGTTCCAGCCGGAACACATTCACTCTGCCGGCTCCTCCGCCGTTGGCCGGCAATGTACCCGGACCGATGAACTGCCATTGGGAAATATTCCTTTCCGCTGCAGCGGCATGTCGAAGCCTGTATTGCTCGGATTCGCGCCACTGGATTTCAGGGTTCACGGGATATCCGGAAGGCAATAACCTGCTTTTCATGAACCACTCCCACCTCTTGAACTGCTGATAACCACCCTCCTCACGGTTGGAGGCTTCATCAGTGTCAGGCACACGGGTCTTCCAGTGAGACTCGAAACGGGCGGATATTTCCCGGATGTCGTTTTTAGGAAAAGGCTGTCCTGTAACGGATACCAACGAAGGCCGCATCCACGGCTGAGCCGTGAGTGTGGAAAATGCCGAAAGGGCCGGAACCAGGAGCAGAAGAAGCGGTTTGAGGAGGCGATGCATGACGGAAACAAAGATACAGCCTTTGACATACTCCACCAATCACACTTCCAAGTAGTTAGCCGCGACTTCAAGGGGCCCGTGAACCGTTTTCGTACGGGAATAAAGCGTACTTTTGCTATCCGTTTTTCACCTTCCAAAGTATGTTGGGAATCCTCCAAAAGACATTAGGCAAACTGTTCGGTTCAAAAAGCGAACGCGACCTCAAGGAACTCACTCCTTTCGTCGAAAAAATCAATACCGCTTTTCAAGCGCTTTCGACCATCACGCACGATGAACTTCGTGCACGTTCCGAAGGGTTGAAATCCAGGATCCGCGAGCATATCCGTGAAACGGATACGGAGATCAACCGCCTTGAATCGCAGGCGCAGTCAGATCCGGACATGCCCGTCCATGAGCAAGAGGAGATCTTCCGGTCCATCGATGAACTCAAGAAGCAACTGAACGGCGAGATCGAAGAGATCCTGCTGGAGCTTTTGCCGGAGGCCTTCGCGGTCGTCAAGGAGACCGCCAAACGGTTGTCCGAAAACGAATCGATTACGGTCACCGCCACTGCGTTGGACCGCGACCTGGCTGCCGTGAAGGAGCATGTGGTCATCCGCGGCGACCAAGCCGTCTACAGCAACAACTGGATCGCTGCCGGCAACCGTGTCACCTGGAACATGGTGCATTACGACGTACAGCTCATCGGAGGAACGGTGCTGCACCAGGGAAAGATATCCGAGATGGCTACCGGAGAAGGCAAAACGCTGGTCGCAACGCTCCCGATCTACCTCAATGCACTTGCCGGCAAGGGCGTGCACGTGGTGACGGTGAACGACTATCTTGCCAAGCGCGACTCCGAATGGAACGGCCCCTTGTTCGAGTTCCTGGGACTTACGGTCGACTGCATCGACAAGCACGAACCGAACTCTCCGGCCAGACGCGCCGCCTATGCCGCGGACATCACCTACGGCACCAACAATGAATTCGGTTTTGATTACCTGCGCGACAACATGGCACGTTCTCCGGAAGACATGGTGCAGCGCGGCCATCATTATGCCATCGTGGACGAGGTGGATTCGGTGCTGATCGACGATGCCCGGACGCCGCTGATCATTTCCGGCCCCACGCCCAAGGGGGACCACCACGAGTTCGACGTATACAAGCCGAAGATCGAACAACTGGTACGTGCGCAGCGCGAATACGTGAACACGCTCATTTCGGACGCTCGGAAACAGATCGAGCAAAAGAAGGAAGAGGATGCCGGTCTCTCGCTGTTCCGCGCCTACCGCGGCCTGCCCAAGAACAAGGCCCTCATCAAACTGCTGGGAGAACAGGGCGTCAAGGCGCTCATGCAGAAGTCGGAGAACTTCTATCTGCAGGACCAGCAGAAAGAGATGCACAAAGCGGACGCACCGCTGTATTTCGTCATCGACGAGAAGAATCACAACATCGAGCTGACTGAAAAGGGCGTCGAGCTTATCTCCAGCAACGTCGACAACAAGGATTTCTTCGTCCTTCCCGATGTCGGTGCAGTCATCGCGGACATCGAACGTTCGGCCGGCACTGCCGAGGATAAACTCAACCGCAAAGACGAGCTGTTGCGCGACTACGCCGTCAAATCCGAACGTATCCATACGGTCAACCAGCTGCTGCGCGCCTACACCCTCTACGAGAAAGACGTGGAATACATCGTCGCCGACGGCAAAATCAAGATCGTCGACGAGCAGACCGGACGCGTGCTCGAGGGAAGGCGTTACTCGGACGGGCTTCACCAAGCCATCGAGGCGAAGGAGAACGTGAAAGTCGAAGCATCGACGCAGACCTACGCCACCATCACGCTGCAGAATTACTTCCGGATGTATCATAAGCTGGCCGGCATGACCGGTACTGCAGAGACGGAAGCACAGGAATTCTGGACCATTTACAAGCTGGACGTGGTCGTCATTCCCACTAACCGCGCCATCCTCCGCAAAGACGCCGAGGACAAGGTATATAAGACGAAGCGGGAGAAATACAACGCCGTGATCGACGAGATCGATGCGTTGGTGAAGGCAGGACGTCCGGTCCTTGTCGGCACCACTTCGGTGGAGACTTCCGAATTGCTCAGCCGAATGCTGAAGCTGCGGAACGTGAAGCACAACGTGCTCAATGCAAAGCTGCACCAGAAGGAAGCGCAGATCGTTGCAGAGGCAGGTCAGGCGGGCACCGTGACCATCGCCACCAACATGGCGGGCCGCGGAACCGACATCAAGCTCGGAGAAGGCGTGAAGGACGCAGGCGGCCTGGCCATCATCGGCACGGAGAAGCACGATTCCCGTCGTGTGGACCGTCAGCTGCGCGGACGCTCCGGCCGTCAGGGTGATCCCGGCTCCTCCCAGTTCTATGTGTCGCTCGAGGACGACCTGATGCGTCTTTTCGGCTCCGACCGCATCGTACGCCTCATGGACCGTATGGGTATCGAGGAAGGCGAAGTGATCCAGCACTCGATGATCACCAGCTCCATCGAGCGCGCCCAGCGCAAGGTGGAGGAGAACAACTTCGGCATCCGTAAACGCCTCATCGAATACGATGACGTGATGAATGCGCAGCGGGAGGTGATCTACAAGCGTCGTCGCCATGCCATTTTCGGTGAAAGATTGTCGATCGACATCGGCAACATGCTCTACGACACCTGCGAATCTATCGTGCAGCAGCACCAGTCCGCCAACGATTTCGAAGGACTGCAGATGGAATTGCTGCGGGTACTGTCGATCGAATGCCCATTCAGCGAGAAGGAGTTCGTCGGCGGCAAGGAAGAGGAGCTGACCGGCAAGATATTCGCTGAGGCGCAACGCTATTACAGACACAAGTCGCAGCTGGTCATCGACCGCACGCGCGACTTCATCCGTGACGTCTACGAGAAGCAGGGGGCGACGATCCAGAACATCGTCATTCCGTTCACGGACGGCATGAAGGGGATCCAGGTGGTGGCCAACCTGAAGAAGACATACGAAAGCAACGGACGGGAACTGATCACCGCTTTTGAAAAATCGATCATCTCCATCATGATCGACGATGCCTGGAAGGAGCATCTGCGTGAGATGGACGACTTGAAGCAGTCGGTCCAGAATGCCGTCTACGAACAGAAGGATCCGTTGCTGATCTACAAATTCGAATCCTTCGAACTATTCAAGAGGATGCTGGACGCTACGAACCGCGAAATCATCAGCTTCCTGTTCAAAGGACTGATACCGCAGCAGGATCCCAACCAGGTGCGGGAGGCACGGCCTCAACCGCGACAGGATATGCGCAATCTGCGCACCAGCAAGGCTGAGGAGCCGGGCGGCATGCCGAACGGAACTCCCTCAGGTCCTCCGGCTCCCCCTAAAGTACAGCCGGTCCGTGCCGAGATCAAAGTGGGCCGCAACGACCCGTGCCCCTGCGGAAGCGGAAAGAAGTTCAAGAATTGCCACGGTGTGGGAGCAGCTTGAATTAATGCAGAATGCAGGGTGTGAGTTGCGGGCGTGTCCGCCGAAGGCGGATTGCGAGATGCGGGATGCGAGGTGCGGAAATTGCTAAAAGCTTGAACATTGAACTTTGAACCTTGAACTTTAAAACCAACCGCTAACTTCCACCATGTCATCCACGCTCCAAGAAATCCGCGACTTCAAAGGCCGCTATCCGAAGCAGCTCTGGTACCTTTTCTTCTCCGAAATGTGGGAGCGGTTCTGCTTCTACGGCATGCGCGGCATGCTGACCGTCTTCATGGTCGACAAGATCATCGGTCTGGGCATGCAGGAGGACACGGCCAACCTCCAGTACGGAGCCACACAGGCGTTCGTCTACGCCTTCACTTTCATCGGCGGACTTTTCGCCGATAAGATATTGGGGTTCCGTAAATCCCTGTTCTGGGGCGGACTATTGATGATCGCCGGCAGTTGCATCCTCGCCTACAATCCGCACGATTTCTTCTTTCTGGGCATCAGCTTCACCATCGTAGGGACGGGTTTTTTCAAGCCGAACATCTCCACCATGGTCGGTGCGCTTTATCATGAAGGCGACCATCGCCGGGACGCGGGATTCTCGCTCTTCTACAGCGGCATCAATATCGGCGCGTTGCTCGGAGGCTATGCGTGCGTGGCTATCGCCAAGGACTATTCATGGAACCTTGCGTTCGGTCTTGCAGCCATCGTGATGACGATCAGTCTGCTCACTTTCGTTTTCACCCAGCGCACCCTTGGCCCGATCGGCCTTTCTCCGGTGCACGGTGCGGACAACGGACGCTCGTGGAAGGAATACATGACCTACATCGGATCACTCGCCGTCATCCCGGTGATCATGACGATGGTGGCAAAAACGGAATACACCGACTGGTTCATGTACACCATCGGCCCGGTGACGCTGGTCTATCTTTTTGTGGAGATGACGAAGTGCACGAAAGAAGAACGGCACAAGCTGATGGCCGCGATGGTATTCATCGTGTTCTCCGTCCTCTTCTGGGCGTTCTTCGAACAGAGCGGCGGGTCGCTGAACCTTTTTGCTTCCAACAACCTTCACGATCAGGCGTTCGGAATTCACCTTGACCCCAACGGCGTCAACAATTCGGCCAACGCACTGTTCGTCATACTATTCGCACCGCTGCTGGGCATCTTCTGGATATGGCTGGCGAAGCGCAAGTCGGAACCGAATACCGTCGTGAAATTCGGCCTCGGATTCCTGTTCCTCGCACTTGCCTTCTACACGTTCTATTTCACGCGTTTCTTTGCGGACAGCAACGGCATGACTTCACTGGAAGTCTTCACATTGGCTTACTTCATCATCACTTTCGGCGAGCTCTGTCTCTCCCCTATCGGCCTTTCCATCATGACCAAGCTGGCACCACAACGCCTGCAAGGAATGATGATGGGCATGTGGTTCCTGGCGAGTGCCTACGGACAGTATGTCGCAGGCATCCTGGGCGCAGGCATGGCAGTTCCAAAAGAAAATGCGACCGCGGCCGAGAAGCTGATTTCCTATACGGACGGCTACTCACAATTGGCCTGGTATGCGGTCATCTGCGGCGTAGCGCTGATAGCGATCTCGCCGATCGTACGGAGATATATGGGGAACGTCAAGTAGAAGAATTCCTAACCAAGAAAAAAGGATGTCCGTTGGACATCCTTTTCTTTTTACGACCGTTTGGTCTGTTTCCGGGCGGGGCGGGTCTTGCCGTAGCTGCCGCGCCAGATTTTCCCCTTGCGGGTCTTCTTGTCGCCTTTTCCCATGATCAAAAGATGGTTGTTTACGCCCCGAAATTACCAATTGGCTCAAAGATTAAAAAACGCTAAAACCTCCTTTTTAGGCTAAAAAAGGTCCTGTTTAGCTGTAAATTCAAGGTTATTTTTCATCAAAACATCCTTAATTTTACGGCCCTACGGAAACCAACCAATCCATAAATAAACCATGAAAAAAACAGTACTTATCGCGCTTCTTTCCCTTCTGGGCTCAGAGGCATTCTCCCAAGCCGCCACCTGGGTCAGCCAGGCCACCGGCTTCACGCCGGTATCTTCCGGTGTGCGCTATGTCAGCGCCGTCGACTCCAATGTACTCTGGATCTCATCCTATGATGGTTCGGGTGGCGGAGCCAACCGTCAGGATTTCTCCCGTACGGTGAACGGCGGTCTGCAGTGGACAGCCGGCACCACCGGCACTCCTGCCAGCTACGACTGGTCGATGATCTACGGTGTGACTGCCGACTCGGCATTTGCCGTATTCTATGACGCGGTCGCCGGTTCCGGCGGCGGTATCTTCCGTACCGCGGACGGCGGAGCCACCTGGCAGCAGGTCGGCGCAGGCAGCATCTACAATGCCTCCTCTTTCCCCAACGTCGTGCACTTCTGGAACAGCCGCGAAGGCTGGGCCATGGGCGATCCGAACAACGGCTACTTCGAGATGTACACCACCGTGGACGGCGGCGACACCTGGACGCGCGTACCGCAGGCAAACATTCCTCCCAACCTCTCCGGCGAATACGGAATCGTAGGTCACTACAACGTCATCGGCGACAATGTCTGGTTCGACACCCAGAAAGGCCGTGTGTACCGTTCCCACGACCGCGGTCTGACCTGGCAGGTCGCTTCGACCGGCATCACGGTTCCTTCCACCGGCGCCATCGACATCTGCTTCTACAGTGCTTCCAACGGCATCGCCCGCTTATATGCCACAAGCGGAACCAATACCGTAAAGACCACCTCCGACAGCGGCGCCACCTGGACCACGCTTACCACCACGGGTAACTTCTGGGGATCAGACGTGAAATACGTCCCCGGAACCGCTTCCCGACTTGTTTCCACCGGTGCAGCAACGGGCCTGACCGGATCCTCTTACAGCGATGACGGAGGTGCCACCTGGGTGGATATCGAAAGCGGTACGCAGCGTACGGCTCTCGGCGTAGTCGACTCCACACACATGTGGTGCGGCGGGTTCACAATGAGCCCCACTTCCGGCGGTATCTACAAATACACCATTATCCCCACGATCACCTGTGGCGACGCCAACATCAATTCCGGCGTCATCACCATGAACGACTCCATCGTTTGCGAAGCAGAGACACTGACGGTTTCCACTACCGGCATCTATGCTCCGACCGTCGGCGATTTTGCCGGCGTCAGCTGGATCATCACTTCGGCCGACATCTCCGGCAATTCGGATCCGCTGAACGACCCCAGCCTGGTAGCCACCTACACGTTCTCGTTCCCGGCGCCTGCCAACGCCACGCTGAACTTCATCAACGACGGAGCCCTGATCGGCGGCGGCGCTCCTTACGGCCTTTACTATTGGACCCCGGTCGTATTCGGTAATGCCACCGGTACGGCACCCACCTTCCTGGGCGACCTTATCCTTGATCCGCTGTGCACCTACACCGGCGCTTCTGTTCCGGTCTATATCGCGGCTCCCGGCGACACGCTGTGCGGCGGAGTCGGCATCAACGAAGTGGCCAACTCCGTATTGAACGTCACGGCTACGCAGTCGGGTGAAAACACGATCAATGTCCGTGTCGTCTCCGAGCGCTCCGGCAATGTCAGCCTTTCGGTCTATGACATCACCGGCCGCAACGTATATACGGCAGATGCACAACCGCTTGCAAAAGGTGTCAACTTCATCCGTCTGAACACCGTCCTTCCTGCCGGCACCTACGTGCTGAAAGCAGAAGTCAACGGCGCGGTAGCAACCGGTAAGTTCGTGAAGCAGTAATTCCTGCCTGCACACTTATTCAAAAGCCGCCCCATCAACGGGGCGGCTTTTTTTATCCTTTCGAATTCAGCCGGCCCATCCGTCGCGGTCAAGACTCCGGTACTGGATGGCCTCCGCCACATGCTCCGTCCGGATGGGATCCGACATATCCAGATCAGCAACCGTCCTGGACACCTTCAGGATCCGGTCGTATGCCCGGGCGGAAAGACCCAGCCTTTCCATCGCAGACTTCAGCAATGCGATGCCGTCAGCCGTCAGGGAACAGTACTGACGGATCATGGCCGCGGACATCTGCGCGTTGCAGTGTATGCCCTCTGCTTCGGAAAACCTGCCGGACTGGATCGCCCGGGCCCGGATGACACGCTCGCGGATGGCCGAACTGGGTTCCGCCTGCCTTTGCGCGGACAGTTCACGGAAAGGAACAGGCGTCACTTCGATGTGCAAATCGATACGGTCCAGCAACGGACCGGAAATGCGATTCAGGTATTTCTGAACGGAACCTGCGGGACAGACACATTCCTTTTCCGGATGATTATAGAAACCGCAGGGACAGGGATTCATGGAGGCTACCAGCATGAAACTGGACGGATATTCGATCGAGATACGAGCACGGGAAATGTTCACCTTCCGCTCCTCGAGCGGCTGCCGCATGACCTCCAGCACCGTACGCTTGAATTCGGGAAGCTCGTCGAGGAAAAGAACGCCGTGATGCGCCAGCGAGATCTCGCCCGGTTGCGGAAACACACCCCCGCCGACCAGTGCAACGTCGCTGATGGTATGATGCGGACTGCGGAAGGGGCGCACAGATACCAACGAAGTGTTGCCGGGCAGTTTTCCTGCGACCGAGTGAATCTTGGTGGTCTCCAACGCCTCATCCAAAGTAAGTGGCGGAAGGATGGACGGCAGGCGGCGAGCCAGCATGGTCTTACCCGCACCGGGCGGACCGATCATGATGAGATTGTGTCCGCCTGCCGCAGCCACTTCCATCGCACGCTTGATGTTCTCCTGGCCTTTCACATCCGCGAAGTCACAATCTGCACTGTCCTGGCGGGTAGCGAATTCCCGATCAACATCCACCACCACCGGTTCAAGAACTTTTGTGCCGTTCAAATGGTCGGCAGCCTCCCGGATGGAATTGATACCGTATACGTCCACTCCCCGGACAATCGCCGCTTCCCTTGCATTGGCGAGGGGCAATAACAGCCCCTTGAATCCCTCTTTGGCGGCCTGAAGGGCTATCGGAAGAACACCTTTCACCGGCTGGACTGTTCCGTCCAGTGAAAGCTCTCCCATGACGACGTATTCCTTCAATCGCTCCTGCTCCACCTGTCCGGAACAGGCCAGGATCGCGAGGGCGATGGTCAGGTCATAGGCCGAGCCCTCCTTCCGGATATCGGCAGGCGCCATGTTCACCGTGATTTCCTGTCGCGGCCAGTTGTAGCCGGCGTTCTTGAAGGCAGCCACGATGCGCTTGTTGCTTTCACGGACGGCATTGTCCGGCAGTCCGACAAGGATATAGTTGATCCCCTGTCCGAGGTTCACCTCGACAGTGATGGTCGTAGCGCTGATTCCGAAGAAAGCGCTGCCGTAAGTCTTTACCAGCATGATATGTTAAGGCAATAGAAATCCAACCCCGTCCGTGAACGGTCGAATGGAACTAAGGAAATGATGAGGGAATCAGCCTACCGATTTCTCGATCAGCTGGATCAAGGAGTGTATGACTTTTATATGGATCTCCTGGGCGCGGTCGGCGTAATCGGATTTCGGTGCCCGTATCTCCACATCACAAAGCGCGGCCATCATGCCGCCGTCCTTACCGGTAAGGCCTACGATCTTCATACCTGCGTTACGGGCAGCCTCGATGGCACGAAGGACATTGGACGAGTTTCCGCTGGTGCTGATAGCGAGCAGTACATCCCCTTTACGGCCCACCGCTTCCACATATCTTGAAAAGACCTGGTCAAATCCGTAATCGTTCCCTACACAGGTGATGTGCGAAGGGTCGGAGACCGAGAGCGCAGGAAGGGCGCGGCGGTCGTTACGGAATCGACCGCTCAGTTCCTCGGCGAAATGCATGGCATCGCACATACTTCCGCCGTTCCCGCACGAAATCACTTTACCGTTGTTACGAATTGCATCCGCCATCAACTCCGCGGCCTTTGCAACAGCGGCGACATTGCGTTCTTGGGAAAGGAAACCGTCCAGCACATCGGCTGCCTCCCGTAAATTTTTCCGGATCAGGTCGTGAGCATCCATGGGTCGCTTCTTATGAGCCTGCAAGGTAACAAGAGGAAAGCACATTCCGACACGCACCGGCGCCACGAGGCCTTTAATACGCATCCGGTATCCATCCGCACTGCGACAACGCCGCCTAAAATGCAAAACAGGAAGAGCCACGTTTTAAGCGGTCTTCCTGCTCTGTGATTCACCTCAATTCATTACCAAGTCCGTTGAGGCAGCGGACTAACCATGAGACATACGCATATTACCACGCTGTCGAAAGGATTACAACATTGTTGGGCGTACGTATGGCCGGCAGGGGTGAATACACCGTATGCGTATGTGAGTTTCAGGGTGGAAAAAACGGAAGAGGGGACCGCTTCCGGGAACCTGTATTGCGTACTTTGGTTGAACGATGCCTGAAATCGCCTCAAACGTCTCTTTAAGACCCTATAATTCCTTCGGACTTTCTGTCCGTGCGGACCGGCTGATTGTCATATCCTATCCCGAGGATATCCGCCAATTGGTAATGCACGGAGACCTCAGGAATACTCAGGTGCTTGTCCTGGGTGGCGGAAGCAACATCCTTTTTACCCGGGATTTCAACGGCACGGTGTTGCTGAACAGGATCGGAGGCATTCAGATCGTCCATGAGGACGCCGACCATGTCCACCTCAAAGCAGGAGCAGGCGTGAACTGGCACGAGTTCGTCAGCCATACCGTCGATCACGGCTGGGGTGGACTGGAAAACCTGTCCCTGATTCCGGGGACGGTCGGGGCCGCTCCCATCCAGAACATCGGGGCTTACGGCGTAGAACTGAAAGACACTTTTCTGGAGCTGGAAGCCATAGACCTGCAGGATGGTTCCCTGGTGAATTTCTCCCGGACCGACTGCGCTTTCGGCTACCGCGACAGCATCTTCAAGCGCTCCGCAAAAGGCAGATACCTCATCGTTTCCGTCACCTTCTGCCTGAAAAAGCATCCGGAAACGAACACGCGCTACGGGGCGATCGAGCAGGAGTTGTCAGCCATGGGGATTTCCACCCCTACCATAAAAGATGTCAGTGCCGCGGTGATCCGCATCCGTAAATCCAAGCTGCCGGACCCTTCCGTGATCGGTAATGCGGGCAGCTTTTTCAAGAACCCTGAAGTGCCGAATGCGGTTTTCGAGACACTGAGAAACCTTTACAGCGATCTGCCGGGATATCCTGCCGGAGCAGGTTCGACTAAAATCGCCGCCGGTTACCTGATAGAAAAATCAGGCTGGAAAGGAAAGACTGTCGGAAACGTCGGTATGCACGAACGCCAGGCCTTGGTATTGGTCAACCATGGAAGCGCCACCGGCGAGGAGCTGCTTGAACATGCCAAGAGGGTCAGAAGCAGCGTGAAGGAGAAATTCGGGGTGGAACTGGAGATGGAAGTGAATGTGGTTTAAAAGCTTACGGGTTCCAAGTTCCAGGTTCCAGGTTTCCGGTATAAATTTAATATGGAAGGATGATGGAAGAAATCCCATCGACGGCAGCTGAGATGCGTATCAAAGCCGCTTGAGAGCCGCTACCGTTTCTGCGGCATCGCTGCCGAAAGTCTCGAACAATTCCATCAATCCGGCAGAATCGTCGGATTTTCCTTTTAGCTCGAGGCGCTTACATGTTTCCGCAAGACGAACAGCGCCGATGTTCAACGAAGAACCCTTCAATTTATGGGCAGCGGACGCCATTTCCTTGAGCTGTCCGTAACGGATGCTCTCCCCGATCTCCTCACGCATCAACTCCACCTGTTCGATATACATATCCAGCACTTTACGGAAGAATTCCGGGTCGCTGCCCATGGTCATCTTCCGCAACTTATCAATGGCGACATCGTCCAGTATCGGAAGCGCGATATCTTCAGACAACGATTCCACCGGGGGGCGTTCAGCGGCGGCGGGTGCAGTCGTATTTCCGGGTAGCGAAGTCATGACATTGGACTCCGGTGAAGATACGGATTCCCCTCCCCACTTCCGCAACTGGTCCACGATCTCCTCGATCATGAACGGCTTGCTGATGTAATCGTCCATTCCGGCCTCCATGCACTTCTCCTTGTCTCCCTCCAGTGCAAAGGCGGTCATCGCGACGATGTACGGACGCGATTGCAACGACAGCTTGCTTCGGATGAATCGTGTCGCTTCCAGTCCGTCCAGTTCCGGCATCTGCACATCCATGAAAACGACGTCAAAAGACTCGTTACGCAGGCGATCGATGGCCTCGCGGCCATTGGAGACGATCACCGGCTTATAGCCCAGGCCTTCGAAGATATTCTGCGCCAGCTTCTGGTTCACGGAGTTGTCTTCCGCAATGAGGATACGGGCGGGCAGCTGTTCGGCGAGTTTCCCGGACAATACCCTCAGTCCGTCATCATGGCGGGCACGCTGGTGATCCTCGATGGCGAACACGCCGATCAGTATGTCCAGCACTTTGGAACGGTCGACGTTCTTGGGGATTACGGCAGAAAGCACTTCGCTCGAATAACTCATCATCCAGTCACCCGACCGGTCGGCATTGAAAAGAACGATCGGAAGCTCGTCTTTACTGCGGAAAGAACGTACAGACTCGGCGACCAGCAACGGATTGACGCTCACCAGTTGTGCATCAAGGAGTACGATCTGGAAATTCTCCTTCCCTTTCAGTATCTCCTCGGTATGTACGGGATCCGAAACCGTCCGCGGAATCATGTTCCAGCGGTTGAAATAGTTGGCATAGATATCCGCTGTGGTCCTGTCGTCGCTCACGATCAGCACATGGGCGTTCGCCAGCCTTTTTGAATCCGTCCGGATATCGTGCAGCGAATCGGTGGATGCTACAGCGCCGGCCTTCATCGTAAAATGGAAAACAGAGCCTTCTCCGACTTTACTGCTCACCCCGATCTGACCTCCCATGAGCTGTACAAGGTTCTTGCAGATGACCAGTCCCAGTCCGGTACCCCCGTGTGTGCGGGCCGTCGAAACATCCGCCTGTGAATAGCTTTGGAAAAGTCTTCCGATACGGTCATCCGGAATCCCGACACCCGTATCACGCACCTCGAAGCGAAGTTCGTAGCCGCCGGAAGTATCCTGTAAACGTGAAACATGTATGGAGACGCCGCCGCGCTGCGTGAACTTGATAGCGTTCGAAACCAGGTTCATGAGGATCTGACGCAAGCGTGTGATATCGCCGACGATGTAGGCAGGAGTTCCGGGAGCGATGGAGTACTGCAGCGACAGTTTCTTTTCAATGGCTTTGGAAGCCATGAGATCGAAGGTCTCCTCGATGCACCGATTCAGCGCGAAGGGCTTCTGCTCCAGCTCCATCCTGGAAGACTCGATCTTGGAAATATCCAGGATGTCATTGATGACGGACAATAAGGCCTCGCCGCTCAAGAGGATGGAGTCCACATACTCCTGCTGCTTCCTGGAAAGACCGGTCTGGTTGAGCAGCTTGCCCATGCCGATCACACCGTTCAGCGGTGTCCGGATTTCGTGACTCATCGTAGCCAGGAAGGAGGATTTCGCCTCGGTCGTGGCCTTGGCCGTTTCACCCTCCGTACGCATGGCATTCTCGGTGCGCTTGCGATCGGTGATATCCCGTGCGAAAACCGTGACTCCGTAGACAGAGCCGTCAGTTGAGTGTTGCGGCCTTATCAGCAATTCGAAGAAGGCGGAACCGGAAGTCGTCTTTAACTCCCGCTCCAGCATGAATTCCTCCCCGCCCATGGCCCTGGCATGAAGAGAAAGGTACTCCTCACGAAGGAATTCAGGGAGAAGATCGAGCAGGTTGAAACCCGGCTCCACCACGACGCCGGTATGACCGAACAGGAAATCGGCCAGACGGGGGTTGATAAGCTGTATCGTATGCCGCCTGTCGACCGAAAGGATTCCATACTCCTTCGTATCGA
This sequence comes from Bacteroidota bacterium, assembly GCA_046052345.1. GTDB lineage: Bacteria > Bacteroidota > Bacteroidia > AKYH767-A > 2013-40CM-41-45 > Pollutiaquabacter. The sequence continues at coordinate 32,383 of JBJOMN010000029.1, forward strand.
TGATGTTGTCGAGACGATTCCTGCTTTCACGTATCGCAAGCTCCTGCCGCTTCCGCTGCGTGATGTTCTCCGCCATGGTAAGTATGAATGCAGGAGCTCCCTTCGCATCGCGCGACAGGGAAGAGGAAAGTCCGACCCAGATGAATTCGTTCGTACGGCGCAGCATGCGCATCTCCCGTCGCAAGAGACCGGCTTCGCCGCGGAAAAGTCGCGAAAGGAATCTCCTTTCGTCCTCGCGGTCTTCAGGATGAAACAGGTCCGGCAAGAACGCATTGTCCAGCTCCCCTTCACGATAAGCAAGCAGCAGACAGAAAGCGCGGTTGGCGGAGCGTATCCGGTAGTCCGTACCGAGCATCATCATCGGCAACGCTCCCTCTTCAAAGGTAGCCTTGAACACATCGTCATGGCCTGCTTTGACGGCTTCGTTGCGCAGGCGTTCGAACACCTCTTCCTCCTGGATCCGTATCAGCAGCAATGAACGGCCATCCAGTTCCATTCGGTCGGCCATGATGACGGCCTGAAACTCACTACCGTCCGCCCGGCATATCACGGCGCGCCCGGTGGCAGTCTTGCCGGATTGCAAAGACGACCTGAATGATGCATTCTCTTCCTCCGTCCATGCATTTTTGAAAAACGAGGAAAGGTCGACACCGATCAGGGAGGAGGGAACATCTGCGCCGAAAAGACGCAAAGCCGCCGGGTTCGCATCAATGGTCAGTCCTGTTCGGGCGTTTACACGGAATACGGCTTCCGGCCAATCCAGCGAAGAAACACCGGATCGGGGCTCAGGCGCAGTGGAAAGCTCCTCTTCCTCCGGAATTTCTTTACCGGCCACACGCAGCCAGACGTACAACAGCGTCAGCAATACGAAGGCGAACAGACTGATCAGCAGGAAGAAAGTGAAATGCAGCTGCAGGATATAATCCAGCACGAATACGAGTGCATACACGACTCCTACCCCTATCAGCAGCAGCCGGTAAAGTATCTTTCTGCCGTCCTTTCGGACGTGCTTGCGGTCGGTATGTGAATCAGCAGCCAATAGCGGTTTACCGGTTTACCGGTATGCATTCCGTGTATATCGATATAAATGTCAGAGGTTGTGACGATTTTCGCCCTTACATAATAGACTCCTGCACCAATTTAAGCCTTCAGGAAGGCGTATGCACGAAAAATTGGGTGAACACGGGATGTAAGAATCCGCCCTGTTTCGTCACGGAAAGAAGCTTGAAACGCAATAATAACGGTCGTTAAGGACGAAACACCACAAAAAAGCGGCGCAAGGACTGTAAGAACCGCTTGGCGATTGTCGGAAAAATGAAGGTGATTCTTACAGTTTCCTGTATTCCTCCCGGACGAAACCGACGAGCTCGCGGATATAAGCTTCCGAGAAATCGAAGCGGATACCGGCGGCGGCATACACGTCCGGAATGGAACAACGGTAACCTTTTTCCAGAGCCGCTGCATATCCGGCTACGGCTTTTTCCGGCGACTCCCTGTATTGCTTCCACATCGCGATGGCGCCCAATTGTGCCATGCCGTATTCGATATAGTAGAAAGGAACTTCGAAGAGATGTAGCTGCTTCTGCCAGAGCGATTCACGTGCCGACTCGAGTCCGTTCCAGTCGACCAGCGATCCGCTGAATTTACTGTAATTCTCTACCCAGAAGGCTGCGCGCTCGTCTCGGGTATGCTCGGGATGGGTATATAACCAGTGTTGGAAACGGTCTATGCAGACAATCCAGGGCAGACCTTCGATGACATTCTCCAGCTGCTCCTGCTTGGCACGACGCAACTCCTCCTGATCGGAGAAGAAGTGATGCCAATGCTCCATGGAGATCAGCTCCATGCTCATGGAGGCAAGCTCCGCCACCTCGGAGGGCAATTCCTTGAAGCCGATGAAAGGCAGGTTCCGGGTCAGCATGGAATGAATGGCGTGCCCTCCTTCGTGGACCATGGTGACAAGGTCGCGCAGGGAGCCGCTGGAGTTCATGAAGATGAAGGGGACACCGGTCTCGTACAACGGATAATTGTATCCGCCGGGAGCCTTTCCGAGGCGTGAGTCAAGGTCCATGAAACGCATGCGCTCCAAGGTCCTGACGACTTCGCCAAAGGAAGGATTGATTTCTGAAAAACAGGCTATTGTCTTTTTCGCGAGCTCTTCCCCGTTCGAGAAGGGCTTGAGATCCGGTCGGCCTTTCGTATCCACCTCCAGGTCCCAGGGGCGCAACACATCCAGCCCCATGGCCTGTTTGCGATCCGCCAATAGTTCGTCAAGCAAGGGGACCACCTCTTTGCTGACGGAAGCATGGAACGCTTCACAATCGGACACCGAATAATCGAAACGGTCCAGATCGACGAATTTGAAATCCCGGTAATTATCGAAGCCTGCATTTTTCGCAATCCTGTGACGCATGGCGACCAACTCGCTGAACAGATTGTCCAACGAGTCTTTGTCGGCCAGTCGCCTGGTTACTATCTTACGGTACACCTCCTCGCGCTTGGCCCTGTCGGGCACACGCAGATGATTGGATGCTTGCTGAAGAGTAAGCACCTTACCGTCGACTTCGACCGACATGGCACCTGCGATTTCTCCGAATTTCTGCTCCGTGACGGTAAGCTCCGCGTTAAGCGGGACGTTCTCTTCGCGGAAAAGCCGCACCGCGTTCTCCACCTGACGCAGGTGAATCGAATACTCGGCAGGAAGATCCTTTCGGAAAGGAGAACCGATCAGCTTGCGGTTGAGGCGGTCAGAAACCGGTTCGATGTGTGGGTTGATCTCGTTGACAAAATACGCGTACGCGTCGGACAGCTTCTTATCCTGCGTATCGCAGGTCATCCGGATGTACAGCCAGCCTACATGTTCCTGAACGACTGTTTCCAGCTCGCTAAGGTCCGTCAGCCACTTCAGCAATGCATCGGAAGAACCGATCTCACGGGACTCCAGCTCAGCATAAAGCGGCTCGAGGGAATCCCAAGAAACGATGGCAAGATCCTGCGGAACAAACTTCCTTCCCAAAGGCTTCGGGAGCGCCGCCTCGGCGGCAGGAGTCGAGGAGGCCATCAGACTTTCTTACGGGTTTTCGTGGCCGTGGTCTTCGCGCCCTCGGTCTTCGGACCGTGTGACTCATGCACGCGCTGGACGTGTTTGGCGGATGCGTCTGCGCCCGTGTGGACTTCTTCTGCCGTTTCCTCTTTGGAAAAGTCCACTTTGCCGTTCAGCAGTCTGAACCAGTTGATGACTTTGCGGATATCGGATACGTAGACACGGTCCTCGTCGTAATCGGGGACGATCTTCTTGAAATACGCTTTCAGCTCCTTGTCGTCCGCTTTTGGATCGATGGAAAGGCGGTCTCCCTCCACCTCCTGCATCTTCTTGAAGATCTCCCGCAACGGGCGCTCTTCGGTGGTCGTATAAATGGCGACATCCACCAGCGTCATGATGCGCTGGGTGCCGCTTACCATGCTGCGTTTTCCGTCCGAGAGGGACTCCACGATGAATCCGCTCTTGTTGTTGGCAATGATCTTGTGTAATCCGCCCGTACCGGGCACCGAAATGATGTCTTTTAGTTCCATGATCGCTGATGAATCGTACCGCAAAGGTAATAAAAGGCGCTCTTATGGCGTCATTGGAAAGGTCGGGTACCCCCACAAAAAGGAAACGCCCTGTCAGGCAGGGCGTTTCGAAAGATCTGAGGATTAGTAATCAACGGACCACCTGAAGGGCCCTGACCTGTTGTGCGCCATCGGCCTGGAAACGGACCATATAGGTTCCGGCTGCAAGTCCGGAGATATCCGTTGTGACGGAATGACGTCCGGAAGCAAGGCCGGTGGAGAGGACCTCTTTGACGAGTTGTCCGTCCGTGGAGTAGACACCTAAGGATACCGGACCCGAACGAAGCGTACCGAAGGAGAAGGTCACACTTCCGGATGCAGGGTTGGGATAGGGCCGGTCAAGACCGCCGGCACCTACAAGGTCTATGGGAGTGCTGCCCATGATGATGGAATTGTCGTAGCGGATCTGTGCGGCATCCGCGGCATCCTGGATCATGGTCAGGTTCTCACCGGCGATCAGCGCGAAGGCGATGGTTACGGAATCGCCGGCATTCAGGTTGAACGGACCGGAAGATACTACATCGATGATGTCATTACCCGTCGCGGGTGTGAGTCCGGCAGTAGGTCGGGAGGTCGAAAGCGAAGCATATTTCTCCGTTCCCGAGAATCCGTCACTGAGGTCCAGTCCGCCGTTTCCGCCGGTGCTGTTGTCGATGGCATAATGGTTGAACGGCGTTGCGGTCAGCAACTTGATACCGGCGTACAACCCTGACGCATCCGTGCTCCAGCAATAGCCCATACGCCGTCCAAGGTCTTCGGCGGCTTTATTATTCGCATAAGCCGGAATATCCCAGTCGGCAAAGATGCCACCGTACAGATTGTTAAGTGTAGAAGACCCGTTGTTTCGGATCGTATATTCCACGATGATGTACTTGCGGTCGGCAGCCGGTGTGGACCAAGCGAAGGCACGGTGAGTGATCAACACCGGCAGGGGGCTGGTGGACGTGGTACCGTTATCGGCGAAACGGCCATAGGCATCGTGGTCGGAGACCGTACCCGGGCGCTGACCGGTAACGGTAAGCACCGAGCTGAAATCGGTATCGTAAGCACCGCCGTCGCCGCGGACGTTATCGGACACTTGGGTCCCGGCCGCTCCGACCATCAGTCCCATTTCGTAGAGGATGGTCGGACCGCCCATGTACTTGAAACCGATACCCTGGGCCTGACCGGCTTCATTGTAACCGATCAGTCCTTTGCTGGTGATGCTGGTGGCCACGTCATTGACATCGATGTTGATGTAGTCGACATTGACGATCACCTTGAAGGCGTAGAAATCGGACCACGTTCCGTCAGACATGGTGATCTTGAAAGCCACCTCCGTATTCAAAGGCGTACCTGCGTTGATCTTTACGCGGTACGGCGAAGCATAGTTGGAAACCGTATCGAAGGTATTCAGCACACCGGCCGTGAAACTGTTCCCGAGCACAGTCACATAGGTGGAGGTAGAAGTAAGCGTGCATACCAGGTTGGTGGTAGGGCGCAGAAGGTTTTCAAACAAGGCGGTAAGGCGCAGCGTGTCGCCGGCGACAAACACATTGTCGTTCCCGTCGGCGGTGAGCATTGAAGCTACACGGACACCCGGAGAGGTGGAGTCCGTCACCGCACGGAAAAGATTAATCCGTCCTTTACCCAGTTTGTTCACATACGTCGCATTGCCGGAAGCTCCGTTGATGTTGTCGCAGGTGATACGCAGCTGCTGGGCGGCCTGCAGGGCGTTCATGCCGGGGAAGCGGGAACGGACGAGTCCGACACCGCCTGCTGCTACCGGAGAGGCCATGGAGGTGCCGCTGTACGACACATAGGTGTTATTGTAGACGGTAGAATAGATGTTTGATCCGGGTGCACAGACGTCGACGGAGTAACCGTAATTGGAGAAGCCGGACTTGCTGTCCGTACTGGATGTCGAGGCGACCGAAAGTACGTTCTCGTACGAGGAAGGATAATGGTCTTCTTCGGTACTGTTGTTGCCGGCGGCGGCCACCACCACGGCGTCGTGGTCGAACACGGCGAAATTCATGACATCCTGTTCGAACTGACTGACCCCTCCTGCCCTGCCCCAGGAACAGTTAATCACATCCGCATCGTGGGTGGCCGCGTAGTAGACGCCGTCATAACCGTTATCGATGGAGGTCGTGCTGGCATCAAAACAGCTTTTCACAGGCAGGAAACGGCAATTGAAGCCGGGCGAAGCAACCCCCACGGCATTGTCCGTGACCGCTGCGGCACATCCGGATACGTGGGAACCGTGGTCGCTGTTGGCATTCATGGGATCATTATTGTTCTCGCTGACATCCCATCCACGGAAATTGTCGGTGTAGCCGTCCGCGTCATTATCGATACCGTCGACAGGATCGTTCCAATTATAAGCGATGTTGGCCTGCAGGTCCGGGTGATCCCAATCGGTACCGCTGTCAACGATTCCGATGACCACATTGGTGTCGCCACGTGTGATGTTCCACGCGTTGTAGGCATTGATCTTGGTCAACGCGTACTGCCCGGTGGACGTGGCGCTGGGATCGTTCGGCTGGTAGTAAAGGTCGTGGATGTAGAGCGGTTCTGCGTAACTGAATACGCCGGTGGCGATCAAGGAATTAATGACCTCTTTTACGTCCATGGAGGGATCGAAACTGAGCCTGTAAATAAGTGAAAGGTCGGTCGAAGGACGTCCGCTGCGGGTAAAGGACTCGGCCGGACGGACTTCACGCGGGAAGTACTTCTCCACCTTAGCTCCGCTTATCGGAGCAAGGGCTGTAAGGAAGCGCGGCTCGCTGATGATGTTTCCTGCACAGGAAGACCTGAATTCGGGACGTACCTTCATCACGACCATGCCGGGCCGGATGCGGACCGACTCCTTAGTCGCCGAGGAAAGGACTGAAGAAACGGAGGTTCCCGATGCAAAAGCGTGCTGGTAAGCAGACAGTAGGAAAACCAGCGAAAGTGCCTTGACAAGATGTTTCATAGTAGGTTTTTGGTGAGGTACAAGATAGGGCTAACAGGATGAATAACAAGCGAGACGCCTGTTCTGTTCATCGCTGATTTCAAGCTCTTTGCTTGATAAACCGGCTCTTACAGGGGCAAAGATTCATCGAAAATTCATAAAAAAAGCCTCCGGACGGGAGGCTTGGGACCACTTAAAAACGCTGTTACTGGACCACGATCTTGATGGCTTTTCGCTGTCCGCCGTCGGATCGGGTCACGGACAGGTTGTAGGTACCTTTCGCAAGAATGGACGTATCGTACAGGATCTGGCACATCTCCTCCTGCCCTACTACTTCCAGGTTGGCAACCAGGTTGCCGTACATATCGTTCAGCTGCAGGATGTACTTCTTGTCTTTGACACCGTTGAAACCGATGACGATCTTACCGCGGCTAGGGTTCGGATAGGCTACAAGGTTACGTATGTCCTCCTTGCCGGCATCTGAGTAATAAGCGGAGGCATCCTGCACGTCCGTTGCCGTGTTGACGGTATCGTCTCGGAGTTCGACCGAAAGTCCGCCGTCGGCTGTCGCACCGCTGTCACCCGAGGTGACAATCCCCAGACCGGTGGGGATCCTGTCCTTGACTTTGCCGCCACCACCACCGGAGATGGTCGGGATCGAAACCGCCTTGCAGGAAGTGCCGCCGTCGCCGCAACCGTTCACAGGAGTGACGCAGATGCTCCCCCCGGTGAAGGCGATCAGATAGGTCACGTTGATGGAGTTCGTCGTCGAAGTGCCCGTGCAATTCGGCGGAAGCGTCCAGCGGTAAGAGGTGGCACCTGATACCGGCAGAATGCTGTAGGTAAAGGTGGCGTTTGCACGTACGGTCGTCTGACCGGTGATCGAGCCTGCCAATCCGGGCGCGGTTCCGTTCAGGCGAACGGTGCAGCTGAAAGTACCGGAACAGCCTGCATTGTCGGTGACAACGACGGAATAGGATCCGGGAGTCAGTCCGGTGGCTGTCGCCGCAGTAGCGCCGTTCGACCACAGATATCGGTACGGAGAAGTACCGCCGGAAGCACTGACGGTCGCCGAACCGGTGGTCGTACAGGTGGCATTGGTGACCACCACGGTGGCCAGGATAGCCGAGGGCTGTGTCAGCGTCTGACTGACCGTAGCCGTGCAGCCGTTATTGTCGATGACCGTGTAGGTAGTGGTTCCGGCCGGCTGAGCGAACGATCCGGTCCCGGTATAAGGAGCGGTGCCACCCATGGCAGCCACGTTCACGGCGGCAGTGCCTCCGCTGCAAGTCAACGGTGTCGTGACTGAAGCTGAAGCCGTAAGCGTCGAAGGCTGGGTGATGATGATACCCGCACCTGCCGTGCATCCCCGCGCATCGGTGACCGTGTACGTGTAAGGGCCGGCGGGAACCGTGTAGGTGCCTGCACCCGTGTAAGGAGCCGTACCACCGGAAGCCGTGACCGTGACGGTCGTGGTCTGTCCGAAACAGTTGATGCCCGGACTGGTCGCATAGGCGTTCAAGGCCGGCGGCTGATTGACAACGACCGTCCGCACCGCATTGCAGCCGGCTGCATCGGTGACGGTGTAGTCATAGGTTCCTGCAGAAACGGTATAGGTTCCTGTTCCTGCATACGGAGAAACTCCACCCACCGCGCCGATTGTGACCGTCGCCGTTCCGCCGAAACATGCGATTGTGGAAGCGGTCGCCATCACGTTGATGGCCGGAGGCTGCGTCAGGAACACCGAAGTAGTCGAAATACATCCTCCTGCATCCGTCACCGTGTAGGTATAAGTGCCTGCGGGAACATTGAACGTTCCTGTTCCGGCATAAGGAGCCGTTCCTCCTGTGGCGGATACGGTGACTGTGGAAAAACCCCCGTTGCAGGAGATGGGGGTCGACGCAGAGGTCGATACAAGTAACGCAGGCTGGTTCACCGTAAACGACCTGCTGACGGAACATCCTCGGGCATCGGTGACCGTATAGGCATACGTTCCGGCAATAACCGAGTATATGCCGGTTCCCGTGTAGGGAGCGGTGCCTCCCTGTGCTGAAACCGTCACCGTCGTAGTACCGCCAAAACAGGCGATACCGCCGGAATTCACATTCATATTCAACACAGCAGGCTGGGAAATGGCGAAAGTAAGTACCGATGTACAACCGTTCGAATCAATCACGGTCACCGTATGCATTCCTGCAGATAAACCTGAGAAATTTCGGCCTGTCTGGTAGGTGCCGTTGTCGATGGAGTAGAGATAGTCGGAACGGAGCGGAGCCGTGACGGAAATCGAACCGGTCATGCCGGAACAGGCCGGTTGCAGAATGTCAGCAACCGGAACGGAAGGCGACTCAGGAACCGGGGACACGGTTACGGTAGAAGCGATGGACGTGCAGCCGTCCCCGTTCTGCGTATAGACCAGATACGATCCCGGCTGAAGCCCTGTGAAATCCGAAGAAAACTGGAAATTCACGCTGTCCAGACTGTAACTTATTCCCTCACCTGCAGGCGCAGCGACATGAAGTGTGCCGGTCGGAACGTAACACGTGGGCTGAGCGACCTGCACTACGGGAGAGGCAGGCAGAGGAAGAATGGTCAGGTCCAGAACGGCAACGGAATCACAACCGACTGTATACCGCGGAATCAAGCGGATATATCGACCGCTGGCGGTATACTGCATGCCGTTCCAATCATAACTTTGACAAGCATTGACAGTATTGAATGAGGAATCTGGAGTGATTATCGTTAGAACAAGACGTAAGAGTGAATCTCCTCCTGTAGAGGAGGTGATAGTTGTGCTGTAAGTGCCGGATTGCGTATAATTCGCACCCTGCCAATAGAAACAACCGCAGGCGACTTCCACCGTTACCGTGGAGTCGGGTATGATGCAGGTGTTGTCTGCCTGGGCGAACGCAGGCAGCACTTGCGACCATAGCAGAACCAGAAGAAACAGCATCCTCAGCGAGTACCGCAAAAATCCCGACCGGATAGCCGGACCATACGAAATGCAGGGAAGCAAGGAGTTCAGGTCTCCTTCACGGAAACCTGACCCTCTCCTGCTCCACTGCATTTTTTTCATACTTGCTTTACTACTTCTTTTCTTCATTTCAATCCGGATCGATATGAATTACAATCGGCTGATTCATCCCATTATCGGGCGATGACCGTAGAAGCCACACATCCGTTGTGGTCAGTGACTGTGTACTGGCAATTGCCGTTAGACAGGAAGCTGTAGGATCCGGCGTAAGGTGAAGTACCACCATTCACATAGATGTTGAAGGAAGGCGAGTTGAGATTACAACTGTTGGGATCCGTTCCGCCTGAAACCGTAAGCACAGCCGGTTGCAGTATGGAAATCGTGGCAGTCGCGGAACATCCGTTCACATCGGTAACGGTGTATGCATGTACTCCGGCCGCAACTTCGGTGAAGGTACCGGTACCCGTATAGGGGATCGTACCGCCGGTGGCTGTGACTGTCACGGTGGTAAGGTCGCCGTTACAGAGTATGTTGCCAGAAGAAGCGCTGGCCAGCAGCACTGCTGCGACCGGTTCGTCTACGACGAGGACCGTCGTGGAAGTACAGTTGTTGGCGTCGGTGACCGTATATGTATACGTACCCGGTCCTACTGTGAACGTACCCGTTCCGGAGTAGGGAGAAATACCACCCGTAGCGCTTACCGTAGCCGTGGCGGATCCGCCACCGCACAGGATGACCGGTGCGGACGATGCAGCTACTAATGCCGTCGGTTCTCCGATCACGATGGAGGTGACGGTCTGGCATCCGTTGGCGTCTGTCACCGTGTAGTTATAGGAACCTGCTCCTACCGTATAGGCGCCTGTACCGCTGTAAGGTGTCACACCGCCACCGGCAGATACTGTAATCACCGTGGTGCCGCCGTTACAGAGTATGGTGCCCGAAACCGATGATGACGTCAGCAGCGCCGGCTGGGTGTTGATCGTAGAGTACGTCGATGCAGTGCAACCGTTGGCGTCCGTAACAGTCACGTTATAGCGACCTGAAGTAAGCCCGGTAATGTTCACGGAGGTCGACGTGAAGGTGCCGCCTGTCTGCGTCCATGCGTAGGTGTAATCGGGCGTTCCTCCGGTGACATTCAGCGAAACCGAGCCGGTCTGGCCGAAACAACTGATCTGTGTGGCTGTCGACGTTACAGCAAGAACCGCAGGAGCCGCATTGATAGTAGCGCTCGCCGTAGCAGTACAGCCTTTGGCGTCCTGAACTGTCACCGAATAGGTGCCGGCAGTCAGAGAATTCAGATCCTCCGTACCGGAAGTGTAATTGGCATCGCTAAGCTTCGTCCAGGAGAATCCATAGGCCGTTGTACCGCCCGTTACCTGCAGATCAATGCTGCCAAGGCCGCCGTAACAGGCGATCTGGGTAGCTACCGCATTCGCAACCAGCAAGTCAGGAGCTTGGCTGATGACAACAGTGACGGAACCTTGGCAACTGTTACCGTCCGTCACGGTGTAGGTATACGAACCTTGTGTGAGGGGAGACGTAGCGTCACCGCCGAACGTATAGTTACCGACACCGCCTGTGGCAGAGAGAACCACGCTTCCGGTACCTCCGTAGCAGGAAATCTGCGTCACAGCGGCATTCAGCACCAGCCTGTCAGGTGCAGCGGCGATGGTGGCCGTCGTCGTGGCCACGCAACCGTTGGCATCCGTGGCAGTATAGGAATATGTTCCTGCCGTCAGGTTATTCGTATTATCACCTCCATAGGTGATAGCTCCGGTCCCACCCGTTGCCAGGAGGGTAACCGATCCGACACCTCCGAAACATGCGATCTGTACAGGCGTAGCGGTAAAGACGATGGCGGACGGCTGAGTAAGCGTGGCGGTATGGACTGCCGTACAACCTTTCGCATCGGTCACCGTCACCGAGTAAGAGCCGGAAGGAATATCGGTGACATCCTGTGTAACGGCCCCTGTACTCCAGATGTAGGTATAAGGAAGCGTACCGCCGATGGCTGAAAGGTCGATGGATCCTGTGGACGTTCCGTTACAGGCCGGATTAATCGTCGTGGAAGAAAGTGCAAGTACCGCAGGCTGCGTGATCGTGACCTGAGTGGTAGCCGTGCAAGATCCGTTATTGTTTCCGTTAGGTGCGGTGGCCACCACCGTGTAGGTGCCCGGAGCATACAGCGCGGAAGCCGAATAAGGCTGACCGTCGACAGTGATGGAGGCGCCATCGGAAGCACTTGCCGTGATGGTACCGTTGGCAGCGCCGTTACAGGTCACATCGGTGACCGATGCGGAAATTTCCACCTTGATCGGTTCGGTTATGACGACCGAGATGCTGGCTGTACAGTTACCGTCATTATTACCGTTAGCTGCCGTAGCGACCACAGTATAGGTGCCCGGAGCATAAATCGCAGTTGCACTGTAGGGCTGACCGTTCACCGTGATGGATGCACCTGCAGAAGCCGTGGCGATGATCGTACCGTCGGCGGCACCGAAGCAGCTTACATTCGTAGAAACCGCTGAAATCGTCACCATGATGGGTTCCGTGATGGTCACCGTGGTGGTAGCCGTACAATTACCGTTGGTATTGCCATTTGCCGCGGTCGCAACGACAGTATACGTACCGGGAGCGAATCGGTCGGAGGAATTATAGGCGCGCCCGTTGATGGTGATGGTCGCACCGGCGGATGCGCTTGCGGTGATGGTTCCGTCGGAAGCACCGTAGCAACTGACATTGGTCGAGGTGGCGCTCACCGTCACCGCGATCGGCTGGGTGATCTCCACCGTCATTGAAGCGGTACAGACACCGTTGTTGTTGCCGTTGGGAGCCGTGGCCACCAGCGTATAAGAACCCGGACCATAGGTAGCCGTAGCACTGTACGGCTGGCCGTTCACCGTAATGGTGGCACCGGTAGAAGCAGTAGCCGTGATCGTTCCGTCGGCAGCGCCATTGCAGCTTACATTCGTAGAAGTGGCTGCAATGGTCACGACGATCGGCTCGGTGATCGTCACCGTAGTGGTTGCCGTACAGCTGCCGGTGTTGTTGCCGTTGGGAGCTGTAGCTACCACCGTATAAGTACCGGGGCCATAGGTCGCTGAGGGGTTGTAAGCCTGTCCGTCCACCGTGATCGTGGCACCCTGGGATGACGTAGCTGTGATCGTTCCGTCGGCAGCGCCGTTGCAACTTACATTGGTAGCCGTTGCCGAAACCGTCACGGTGATCGGCTCGGTGATCGTCACAGATGTAGTGGCCGTACAGGTTCCGTCAGCGTTTCCGTTCGAAGCGGAAGCAACGATGGTATAGGTACCCGGACCATAAAGAGCCGAGGGATTGTACGGCTGACCATTGACCGTGATGGTGGCACCGTCAGAAGCGCTGGCCGTGATCGTTCCGTTGGCAAGACCGTTACAGGTCACATTCGTAACGCTGGCGGATACCGTCACTGTGATCGGCTCGGAAATCGTTACCGAAGTGCTTGCCGTACAGCTTCCGTTGTTGTTTCCATTGGGAGCCGTAGCCAGGATCGTGTAAGTACCCGGGCCGTAGAGGGCGGAGGGGTTGTAGGCCTGTCCGTCGATCGTGATCGTGGCGCCTTCAGAAGCAGTAGCCGTGATAGTACCGTCGGCAGCGCCGT
>JBJOMN010000030.1:0-17630 GCA_046052345.1 Bacteroidota bacterium
CATGAAGCAACGCCCGAAGACTACGAGGCTGCGATGAAATCCGCTTCTGAAGCCTTCAAGACCTGGCGTGCCATGCCTGCCCCGAAACGAGGTGAAATCGTGCGACAGATCGGCGACGAGCTGCGCAAGTTCAAGGAGCCGCTGGGGAAGCTCGTCTCTTATGAAATGGGCAAAAGCCTTCAGGAAGGCCTCGGTGAAGTGCAGGAGATGATCGATATCTGTGATTTCGCGGTAGGGCTTTCCCGCCAACTCTATGGACTTACCATGCACAGTGAACGCCCGAAACACCGGATGTACGAACAATGGCATCCGCTCGGGACTGTGGGTATCATTTCCGCCTTCAATTTCCCGGTCGCGGTATGGAGCTGGAATGCCGCCATCGCCTGGGTCTGCGGCGACGTCTGCGTCTGGAAACCGAGCTCGAAGGTGCCGCTTTGTGCCATCGCCTGCCAGAACATCATCTCGAAGGTGTTCAGGGACAACAATGTTCCTGAAGGCGTAAGCTGCGTATTGGTCGGCAATCATGTCGGCGACCGTCTCAACAACGATCCGCGTGTGCCGCTCGTCTCCTTCACAGGTTCGACACGGGTTGGCCGACGCGTAGCCGGTGCAGTGGCACAGCGTTTCGGCCGCACGATACTCGAGTTAGGCGGAAACAATGCCATCATCGTCTCCGAGCACGCGGACCTGAACATGGTGCTTGTCGGCACCGTATTCGGTGCGGTCGGGACTGCCGGTCAGCGCTGTACCACGACGCGCCGCCTGATCGTGCATGAAAGCATTTATGACAAGACCATCAGCGTTCTCAAGAATGCCTACGGACAACTCCGCATCGGCAACCCGCTCGACAGCAACAATCACGTCGGTCCGCTGATCGACAAAGGCGCCGTGCAACAATACCTTGATGCCATCGAGCATGCGAAAAAAGAAGGCGGAAAGGTTCTCGTAGAGGGCGGAGTACTGTCAGGCGAAGGATATGAAAGCGGATGCTACGTGAAGCCGTGCATCATCGAGGCGAAAAACGAATACAAGATCGTCCAGGAGGAGACCTTCGCTCCCATCCTCTATGTCCTGAAATACAAGACCATCGACGAAGCGATCGCCATCCAGAACAACGTCCCTCAGGGACTTTCCTCCTCCATCTTCACGAGCAACATGCGTGAGATGGAGCAATTCCTCTCTCACGAAGGAAGCGACTGCGGCATCGCAAACGTCAATATCGGGACGAGCGGTGCCGAAATCGGCGGAGCGTTCGGCGGAGAGAAAGAGACCGGCGGCGGCCGCGAATCCGGATCCGACTCCTGGAAAGCCTATATGCGCCGGCAGACCAATACCATCAATTACTCCACCAGCCTTCCACTGGCGCAAGGCATCAAATTCGATATCTGATTTCAGGGCTTATAAACCGCCTCAGGCCTTTTTTTGATCGAATTTAGCCCTTGGGGCTTGTACTATCCATGGGATTTCCGCCTGCGGAAAATCATTGACAAGGTCGTAGCCGTAATGTATATTGAGGCTATGAAAAGATTTTTCGTCCTGCTCATCCTGAACGGGTGGTTGGCCGCTGCTTTGGCGCAAACCGTAAATCCCGTCGCAGATACGTACGTCCGAAACGGCTCGTACGCCAACACCAACTACGGCACCTCTTCGCTCATAGAAGTCAAGCAATCCACCATCAGCGGTAATATGCGGTATGCATTCTTCCGTTTCGATATCGCCGCTTTGGGATTGACGACCGTGAGCAATGTGAAGCTGAGGCTCTATTTCTATGGCGGCTCTTCGTCTTCCGTTTCCGTACATCCGGTCGCCGGAACATGGACGGAAACAGGTATAACGTGGAACAACAAGCCGGCGGAAGGAGCACAGATCGCCGTGAAATCGGTATCGACCAAGAATGTCTATCACGAATGGGACATCACGGCACATGTGCAAAGCCTGCTCAGTGCCGGGCAGACCCAAGTGAACCTGGTAGTTCGGGATAACGCATCCGGCAGTACGATGTCCATACGCTCCAGGGAGTACAGCACGAATAAACCGCAGCTGGCGGTTACCGGAACAGTTGTCACTGTTCCTCCCGCCGCTCCAACCGCCCTTCTTGCAAGCGCAGTATCGAGTTCACAGGTAAATCTTTCCTGGTCGGATAACTCAGCCAATGAGTCCGGGTTTAAAATCGAATACAAGACAGGTGCGGGATCCTATGCCGCGCTGGCGACGGTGGCAGCCGATGTCAGGACCTACAGCCATACCGGGGCGGCGGCCTCCACGGCGTACGGCTATCGTGTCTATGCTTACAACAGCGGCGGCAACTCTGCATACAGCAACGAGTCGTTCGCCACCACATTTCCGGCTTCGACCGGCACGACCTACTACATCGATGCGGTGCAGGGAAACGACCTCAACAACGGGCTGAGTCCGATCGCTGCATGGAAAAACCTCACCAAGCTTCATGCTCTGACGTTGACTCCGGGGACACGCGTGTACCTGAGGGCGAATTCCGTCTGGACCGGACAGCAATTGAAATTCAACGGTTCCGGAACGGCCGCATCCCCGATCATCATCGACCGGTACGATGCCGGCGCCAAACCGCTACTGCACGGTAACGGACTGGTCGGACAAGGAGTGGTCTATCTTTACAACCAGGAGTTCATCGAGATCAGCAACCTGGAAATCACCAACGCGCCCAACGGTCCCTTAAACAGCGACTTCTTCCTGAGCACCAACCCACTGGGCGCCGACAGACGCGGTGTGATGGTGGTGATCGACGGATACGGCACCGCGGACCATATCTATCTGCGCAAGCTCGATATCCACCACGTGAAAGGGCAGCTGGGCAGCGGAGAAACCGCCGTCAACGGAGCGATCCCCAAGCGAACAGGCGGAATTTTCTTCACCGTACTCGGAGTAACGGAAACCAGTACGCACAAATCGCGCTTCAACGACGTGCTCGTCGACAGCTGCAACATCTATTACTGCGAAAACATCGGATTTGCGATTGATAACGAATGGAACGTGTATTATCCCGGCGGCCAGAATTCGTCGATCGCCGCGGATGTCACCGAATACAACAACTGGTTTGACCGCAGGAACACCCTGCTGCGTATCAGCAACAGCATTTTCCATCATATCGGGAAGAACGCGATGATCATCCGCATGGCGGACGAAACCGGACGTATCGAACGCAACGTCTGTTATGAAACAGCTCTGGGCACAACCGGCAACACAATGTTCACAGCCAGGTGCAAAGGCACCGTCTTCCAGTTCAACGAGGGATATCTCAACCGTGCCACTACGCAGACCGTCAACCCCGGCTCCATCGATGGCAGCATGTACGATGCCGACTACGGAAGCGTAGGCGTGATCTTCCAGTACAGTTACAGCCACGACAACTCCGAAGGCCTTTACTGGGGATGCAATACGCGAAGCAGCACGACGAACAATGCCGGAGTCCCCGACCCCGGCGATGTAGGATGCACGGCCCGCTATAACATCAGCCAGAACGACAAAGGAGACCTGGTCTTTTTCAATTATCCCTCCGCCGGAAACGAGATCTACAACAATGTATTTTATATAGGCGCCTCGCTTTCTCCGAACATCATACACGAAACAAGTAAACAGCACACCTACGGATTCTATAACAACATCATCTACAACATGAGTCCGACCGCCGACTACTCCCTAAAGGACACCGGCCAGTACCGCACCATCTCACACAATGTCTTCTATGGATATCATCCGGTCGGCACGCTTACCGGCGAACCCAACGACCCTTTCAAGAGCATCGCGGATCCGTTATTCGTGAATCCCGGCACTGCAGGTACAGGTCTGGCAGGACTGGCCGGTTACAAATTGCAGCTTGCCTCCCCCGCCATCAACAGCGGAAGAGCGGTCGCTGCCAACGGAGGATTCGATTTTTGGGGGAATGCTTTATACAACGGGCTGCCGGACAGAGGGGCGCATGAATACAGCGATGTCGTCTTCTCCGTTCTTCCGGACCGTCAGTCGGAGACGGAAAGCCTGCTACGCAGCGCCGGCGGGATACGCATCTATCCGAATCCGTTCAGCGACCGCCTGCATATCGACTGGCCCGAAGAGGGTAACGCTTGGACTGCTGCGTTGGTGGACATGTCCGGCCGTACCGTTCGAACGGTTACAGCGGAAGAGGGATTAGCCGGAGCTGAAATGAGCGGTCTGCAGCAAGGCATATACATACTGACGGTCCGTGAAATTTCCGGAGACCGACAGCATACGTACAGGATCGTACGGCGCTGAACTGAGACGCCCGTTCGCCGCGCGTAAGGATCAATCCTTCAGGAAGCGGGATACGCCATTGGCGCTCCTGAGGAGATAAATTCCCTTCGGCCAGGAGAGGGTCTCCACATCGTTTTCTCTGCCTTCAATCATCCCTGAATATACCGTCCTTCCGGTGATGTCTGTGATGTGGAACGGAGAACCGGTGACTCCGTCGGGGAAAGAGACACGGATCCTGTCTCGCGCAGGAACCGGATAGATCGCGGTTGGGAAAACCGTTACTTCAGGAAGTGTCGATGTAGACAGGATCTCAATGGTTCCCTTCATGCCTGCCCCGGCGTGCGGAGAACAAACATAATAGTGCATACCGGTGGAAAGCTGTGCGGTAAAAAGCTGTCCGCCGCCGAATGGCAGCTGGAAGCCACCCGGCAAAGCCGTGCTGCCGTTGGCCTGGAACGTCGCCTGGCTGACTTCACGGACATTGTGAGTGGAGGAGATCTGGAACTGAACGGTATCGCCTTGGTTGACCGTGATAGCGTTGGGAGAGAACGTCAAACCGGAATTGGTGACCGTGATGACTGCCGCAGAACCGGAAATCGTCGCGGCAAGGAACATCAGCATAAGGGGTAATTTTCTTTTCATATGGAGGGTCTGAAAGAGATGAGAAAGTAAGTATGAAACACGTAATAGATCTCGATTGTTATGGAACTTTTGACATTTGACTACCTGGCTAAGGTAAAAGTAAACACGGCCGAGTATGCGGGGAAACGAAGATAGTAGTTCCCGGGGGACAGGAAAGAAACCGGAAAAGACTGTAACGGCTCCTTCAACAAACCGGAGAAGACGGTCTGCCCGCCGGCCGAATACACGACATACTCCAAGGGCAACAGGGATACGTCTGCTGCGATTTCGAGCCGGTCGGAGACCGGATTGGGGTACAGTTTTATTTTAGCCGCCAAATCGGTTTCCGGAATCCCGATGGCGCTGCAACTCCAACCGGTGTGATTGGCAGCAGTATCGATTCCCCGGGAGAAGAAGTCCGCCATTTCATTCGTCCGTTGTGCGATGTTGTCCACACTGTGACCGTTGTCAAAGCAGTCGTTTTGATATTCGTAATTGTTGATGATCTCTGCACGGAAAACCGGGGCGGCAGACCCGGACTGGACGAAGTGTCGGCGAATAGCCTCTCCGCCGTAAGCGGCTGGATACCCGAAAAACGGTTGACAGATATTATTGGGAGCGAAGCATTCGTAGGAAATCCTTCCCAGCAATCGTCCTCGATCGTAATGAACGACGACGTCAGAGCCCTGATGGAAAAGATACACCCGTGGTAATGCGCCTCCCTGTTGGAAGATGGAAGTGTCCAATACTCCGCCGAAAAAGGAGGCCACACCCCGTATGACATACGCCGGAGCGCCTGTATGAAGTCGGCCGTCGATATCGCCGAGATCCGGCCGGAGCAATCCTGCACCGGAAGCGGAGCAGCCGTATTGCAACATGTCCGCGTCCGGAACGGGGGCTGCGGACAACGCACCGCAATCGGCCGGTTTCTCCGAAGGCCGGTCAAGGAAAGTGGTAGTGAGTGCGATGAAACCGCCGGCGCTTTCACCGGCCAGAAAGACATTGCGGATATCCGTCGAGTCCTGCGAGCTCCGCAAAGCGAGAAAGCGGAGGAGCCCTTTGATATCCTGCTGCGCACGGTAGTTGGCCCGGATCACCTCGCTGCTGTCGCTGATATAGGCACAGGGGGTGGCAAGGGAAGGATTACAGAACGGATACATCGCATAGTTGTCCGTCTTATGATTCCCCATGCGGTAATTGGTCGTGACCGCAAACCATCCGCGACGGGCGAATTCACGGGCGAAGTAGACAAGATCGGGGTCGGATTTATCACCGGCGATCCATGCCCCGCCATGAATAAGGACTATCAACGGACGCAGGCAGTTCAGATCACCGACCGGACGATAAGCGGAGTACGTCAGCGGAACCGGCTGTCCATTGTAGGCCGTATCGATACCGTAGATGATATCCAGCGTGGAATCGTAGGGATGAACCGGCAAGGTATACGGCTGCTGTCCTTGAACCATGGAAACAACCAGGGAAAGTACAATCGGAAGCAGCCGCTTTTTCATGAAGAAGGGGGTTAAAAGGTCTGGGCAAATATTGGTTATTTTTAACCCATGAGAAGCTTCCTGTGCATTGTTTTATCAATATTCCTCGGAGGTGTTGCAAACGGACAACGTTTCGTCGAAAACGGCAGATGGCACGCCGACCTGCAGTTGAACGATTCGACCAACCTGGGGCTTCATCTCGTGACCGAAAACGACACCCTCTATATCATTAACGCCGAGGAAAGGGTCATGTTGAGCGAATTGAGCATGATGGGCGATACGGTATATGCCCGGTTTCCGTTCTACGACTCGGAGCTCCGCTTCGTCTCAGTAGGACCGATACTCGTCGGGGAATTCGTGAACCACGCTCGTGCCGTCAACAATGTCCTCTATTTCCGCGCTCTGAAAGACCTCGACTACCGTTTCAGCATGAACCAGGAAAAACCCGCCGCCGACGTCTCCGGCAGGTGGGAATTATTCTTTGAGAGCGAAAAGGAGGACAGTGTTTCAAATGTGGCGGTACTCCGTCAGGAAGGCAACCGGGTGACCGGTACCGTGCTGACGGCCACCGGCGACCATCGTTTTCTCGACGGTGAGCTGAGCGGAATTCACCTGCGGTTATCGACTTTCAACGGTGCTTTTGCCATGCTCTATGACGGGACCCTGCAACAGGACGGCACGCTGCGCGGACATTTCTACTCCGGACGTCACTGGCACGACACCTGGTCGGCCGTACGCAACGAATCGGCGAAGCTGCCGGATCCTTCCTCGTTTACATTCCTGAAGCCGGGATACCGTCGCTTCGATTTCTCATTCCCCGACGCATCCGGGAAGCAGTGGACCTTGCAGGACGAACGCTTCAAGGGCAAGGTGATTGTAGTCCAGATCATGGGTACATGGTGTCCGAATTGCATTGACGAGGCGGTCTTCCTGAATGAATATCATTCCTTGAACAGCCGTCGTGGCGTAGAGATGATTGCGGTAGATTTTGAGAAGACCGCCGACCCTGTGAAAGCATGGAACAACATCGGCCGCCTGCAGGAACGATTGAAACTCGGTTATCCCGTTGTCTTCGGAGGCAGCTCCAACCGCGACTCCACCTCCGCAGCCCTTCCGATGCTTAACAGGATTGCAGCCTTCCCCACTTCCATCATCATCGACAAAAAAGGTGACGTCCGGAAGATCCATACCGGATTCTCCGGACCCGCCACCGGTAATGAATTCCTCCGTTACAAAGACGAATTCTCGGTATTCATCGACAAATTATTGGGCGAGTAAAAGACCTTTTTTTAAGGGTTGTATTATTCCAATATTAGCTTGTACTTTTAGGTGCTGTTCATTCTTGTAACAAGCTTAAAATCTTGGTTTTCCTAATTTTCGGTTCCTTTCTATCGAAAGGTTGCCATTAGCTCCATCCCCCCCATCGAATGAAAAAACTCCTACTCGTTGTCGCCGCTCTGATCGGTATGATCACCCTCGCCGATGCACAGTGTACTACGACCAATGCCACCGGCTGCATGTGCAAGGATGCCACCCAGACCAACTGCGACCTGCTCCCGGATATTGAAATCGGACATCCGCCGTTCTACCAGTTAGGTGCCACCTACGGTGTCATCGAATACTCGCAGACCGGCAACGGTGTCGACAACGGACGACTGAAGATTTCGGTATCCACTCCGAACACGGGACACGGTCCGCTGGAACTTCGAACCACGAACATCTTCGTCTGTGGAACGGATACTTTCTACGGCAGCGCCCCCTCCATCTGTCCGGACGGCATCTCCTATCCGCGGATCCTTATCAATCAGCGCATCTATCATAAGAACGGCAACTCGATGACGTATTATGACCGTGCGGCAGGTACCATGACCTACCACCCTACCCACGGCCACATGCACGTGGACAACTGGGGTAACTACACCCTGCGCACGCGGGATTCGCTGGAACCGAATCCTCTCAACTGGCCTCTGATCGCAGCAGGAACCAAACTCGCCTTCTGTGTGATGGACTACGGCAATTGCGGCGGAGCCAGCTATCAGGACCACTGCCTGGACACCGCCGGCAACCCGATGAACAACGCGAGCTTCTATCCCAACTACGGACTGGGTGGTGGCGGCTATAATTGTTCACCGAGTGTCCAGGGCATCAGCTCCGGATACCTCGACATCTACTGGACTTCCCTCGACGGCATGTGGATCAATATCCCTCCGGGGACTTGTAACGGCGACTATTGGATCGTGACTGAAGTGGATCCGAACCACAACTTCCTCGAGGAATACGACAACAACAACGTCTACGCATCTCCCTTCACCCTCACCCGTCAGGAGCCTAATCCGGCGACAGTGCCTGTTGCACTGACAGTTGCCGGTTCCCGTCTGAACATCTGTCAGGGTGAAAGCGTCACCATCACCGCAGGCAGTTCCGTCCCCGGCGTTTCCTACCAGTGGGTGACCGGCGACACCACCGCCTCTATCACGGTGACGCAGTCCGGCACCTACACCGTCGACGTGACCAATCAGTGCGGCAGCGGCACCAGCCTCCCGGTGAACATCACCGTCTTCAATACCCCGGCCGATCCCGTCGTACAAAATGATACCATCCAGACACCCGGCACCGCAGTTCTCTCTGCAACCGGAAACGGAGCGCTGAGCTGGTACGATGTTCCGAGCGGAGGCACGGTGCTCGGTACAGGCGGATCGTTCACCACGCCCTTCATCAACAACACCACCACTTTCTATGTAGAGGATCTGGTGACGCATCCCGGTCTCCAGTTCAACCTTGGTCCGGCCGACAACACGGTACTGGGTGGAGGAACCTCTTCTAATTCCAACCAGGCACTGATCTTCGACTGCCACAATGCCTTCATCCTCCACTCCGTGAAAGTGTATGCAGCCACCGCGGGAACCCGCACCATTCTGCTTGAAGATGCTAACGGTGTGACCCTGCAGTCGGCTGTCGTCAACGTGGTGGCAGGAGCCAATACCGTCGTGCTCGATTTCAACGTGAGCCCCGGAACCGGCTACCAGCTGACACGTACCGGCGGAGAACTCTTCCGTAACAACGCAGTGACGGCCGGCCAGTATCCTTTCTCCGTGAGCAACTACTGCACCATCACCGGCAGCACAGCCGGAGCACAGTATTATTACTTCTTCTACGATTGGGATATCCGTCTGCCCGATGCCGTGTGCAGTAGCTCACGTGTACCGGTCACCGCCGTGATCGAGTCACCTAACACTATAGCGGAAGTGGCAGAGCTTCGTTCCCTCAGCGTATTCCCGAATCCTGCCTCAGGAAATGTCACCGTCCGCTTCGAGCTAAACGGTATCCAAACGGCAGAGATCGGCCTGATCGATGCGATCGGCAACGTCGTCCTTTCACGTACGGTGAATTCCGCTGACTCCCGCTTCGAAGAATCGCTCGATGTTGCGTCACTTTCGAAAGGCGTTTACAGCGTACACATCCTTTCCAACAACAAGAATTATTATCACAAGCTGATCATCCAATGATATCGGCCGTGAGACAAAAGGGAAAGCCCGCCAATCCGGCGGGTTTTTTCTTTTCCGGGACATCCTCCATCACGTAATCCCGCTAAACGCCGTACATTTATAAGGACGTTTCAAAAAACCGCCCGTACTTCCATGTACCGATCCTTGTTTTCCCGTAGTTGCGCCACTTTTCTCTACACCATGCTGGTGATGATGACGGACTTGGCGACCGCACAACCTTCCTTCCAGCAGTTCACCCGCTTCAACTCCCCGTTGCCGGATAATACCTGCAACCATATCTCCGTCGACAACACAGGAAGGAAATGGTTCTGCACGGAGTACGGCCTCGCTGTCTTTGACGATACGACTTGGACCGTCTACCAGACACTCAACTCCGGACTTTCCGACAATTCCGTGAAACACGTGAGCTTCGACCAGCAGCAAAACGCCTGGATATCCACACAGAACGGAGGACTTTGCCGCTTCGACGGAACGAACTGGACGGTCTACAATACCCTTAATTCCCCCATCACCTCCGACTTTGTACGCACTACCGCAGTCGACCGCTTCGGCCATGTGTGGGTCTGTACCAATAACGGCTTGAATTACTTCGACGGGACCAATTGGTCCGTCTACGACATTTCCAATTCAGGGATACCGGTAAACAACATAACCGTCATAGCCATCGAAAACGATTCCACACGATGGATCGGGACGATGAACGGAGGATTCGTGCGGATGATTGACACCTCGTTCACGGTGTGGGACCATTACTCTAACAACTTTCCCGACAACACCATCAGCGGCCTGATCATCGATGCCGCAAACATCAAATGGACGACATGTCCCGCCGGCGCCCTGGTACGATTCTATAACGGCAGTTCCTTCGCCTACAATACAGGAAGCTCGCTGATTCCTTCGAATACACTTACCACGCTGCAAGCGGATTCAGCCGGCGACTTCTGGATCGGTTCGTTCGACAAAGGTCTTATCAAAAGGGTGAATAACGATTACTATTACTGGTCCACACAGAACTCCTCCATGCCGGAAGACATCGTCTACGGTGTTGCTGTAGAGAGGAACGGACTGGTATGGTGCGGTACATCTTCCCAAGGCGTCGTCCGTTTCGTCGAGAATATCAGCGCAGGAGTCGGATCGATCCTCGCAGCCGATCCCTTGCATGTATTTCCGAATCCTGCCCGCGAGTTCATCCGCATCGTTCATGAAAAAAATTCGCTCCTCCGTGCCATCTTGTATAATGCCGTCGGCGAGAAGGTGATGGAAGCGGTTTGCACGGACGGCACGAACGCCAGGCTTGAAATATCCGGTGTGGCAGCGGGCTGCTATTTCCTCGCCATGGAAACGACCGAAGGTACTTCTACGCGGAAAATCCTCGTCTCGGAATAATCCGGTACGGATTCAGGATACCGCCGGTGCATATCGCTCTCGCACCTCTTCGAGAATGGAAAAAAGTTCCGATTCGGACTCTGACGTGACCAAGCGTGTCCGGAATTCCCGGAAGTGGTCAAGTCCTTTGAAATAATTGCTGTAATGCCTGCGCATTTCGAAGATGCCTGTATGGCCGCTCTTCCACTCGAGCGATTTCTCGAGATGTATACGGCACATGTCCACACGTTCTGAAATGGCAGGCGGTGGAAGATGTTCACCTGTGTTGAGGAAGTGTCGTATTTCCCTGAAGATCCACGGAAAGCCGATACTGGCGCGGCCGATCATCACACCGTCCACGCCATACTTGTTTTTCATTTCCAAAGCCTTCTCCGGGGAATCGACATCGCCGTTTCCGAAGATCGGAATCCTCATCCGCGGATTATTCTTGACAGCGCCGATCAAGGTCCAGTCTGCCGGACCCTTGTACATCTGTTTGCGCGTCCTTCCGTGGATGGTAAGTGCTGCAATGCCGATGTCCTGTAATCGCTCCGCCACCTCGACGATGTTCCTGGTATTGTCGTCCCAGCCGAGACGTGTCTTGACCGTGACCGGCAACTTCACCGCCTTCACGATCTCCTCTGTCATGCGCACCATCTTGGGGACGTCCTGCAGCAAAGCTGCACCCGCACCCCTGCAGGCGACTGCTTTCACAGGGCAGCCATAATTGATGTCAATCAGGTCCGGATTGGCAGACTCGGCAATCAATGCGGCGTCCCGCATGGAATCGATTTCTCCGCCGAAAAGTTGGATCCCGATCGGACGTTCGTATTCGAAGATGTCCAGCTTCTGTTTGCTTTTGGCCGCATCACGTATCAGTCCCTCGCTGGAAATGAATTCCGTGTACATCAGATCAGCCCCGTTCACCTTGCACACATACCGGAACGGCGGATCACTCACGTCCTCCATGGGAGCAAGCAACAGCGGGAAATCAGGCAGCCGGACCGGACCTATCATGGAGGGGGGTGGTTGGTGGTTAGTGGTTGGTGCGGGGTACTAGCCAGGAACCCGAAACTGCACACTGGGAACTGGGAACTAAATTCCCTTTCTTTACGCAAATTTACGACAATATGAAGCTCCGGGCAATCTGGCAGGAAAACAGCCCTTATTCGAAATTACTGATTACAGTTGGAGCGGTCCTGGTTTTCATGACCCTCTTTACCGTCCTGGGGACCATCATAGCCTCCGTGCTTTATGGTATACCCTACGACCAACTGGCCAATAAGATGGGTGATATGCAGGACCCTGTCGGACTCTCAATCATGAAAATCATCCAGACGGCGAGTTCGTTCGGTGTATTCATCTTCCCGGCACTTTTCCTTGCTTTCACGTTCAGCGATTCGTGGCAGGATTTTCTTCAAGTCAATCGCTCCGGGCAGTACAAAACATACCTCTGGGTAGTGCTCCTCATGCTCGTCGCAATTCCCGGCATCAACATACTGGCGGAGTGGAACAATACGGTAAGACTCCCCGCCGCCTTGGGCGAAATCGAAAAAATGTTCCGCAACCTGGAGGATCGAGCGGCGCAGGTCACTGAAGCGTTCATGAAGATGCAGGGGGCAGGGGATCTGGCCGTGAACCTGGTCGTCATCGCGATACTGCCCGCCCTTGGTGAAGAGCTTTTCTTCAGGGGCCTGTTGCAGCGTGTTTTCTCGGATTGGTCGCGTAACATACACATGGGCATATGGCTGTCGGCTTTCGTGTTCAGTGCCTTGCACGGCCAGTTCTACGGTTTCATTCCCCGCATGCTTTTGGGTGGCATGTTCGGATACCTGCTTGCCTGGAGCGGATCACTGTGGATTCCGGTCATCGCGCACCTAATGAACAACGCAGCTGCCGTGACTGCTACCTACTTGTATCAGAAAGGCATGCTCGGATTCAATCCCGACGAGACAGGAACCACGCCGACTGAAACCTTGTTGGGTATCGTCTCCATCCTGCTGACCTTGTCCATGGTCTACTATTTCCGGAAAATGACCGTAAAAAATGTTGTAAGTAAAAACGCATGATCCGTAACCTCCTGCTTTACTCTTTCTTGCTTTATACATCGTCAGCTTCCTCGCAGCCGGACACGCTGCGTGTGCTTTTTGTCGGAAACAGCTATACGTATGTAAACAATCTCCCGCAGCTGACCGCCGATTTGTCTGCGAATACCGGAAAGACGCTGCTGTTCGACAGCAGCACACCGGGCGGATATTCCTACAGTCTGCATGCTACGGACGTGAACACACTGGCGAAATTCCGGCAGGGCGGATGGGACGCAGTCATCCTTCAGGATCAAAGTCAGATTCCGACCATCGATTATTACCGGTACAACGACATGTACCCTGCTGCAGAAATTCTGCGGGACAGCATCCTGCTCTACTCTCCGTGTGCAAGGATCATCACCTTCATGACGTGGGGCCGTCGCTTCGGCGGACAACAATGCATCAACGGATCCTGCAGTCCGGTGTTTGTGAATTTCAATCACATGCAGGACTCACTGAAAAGCGCGTACCTGGAAGTTTCGGGAAACATCGGTGCTCGCTGCGCTCCTGTAGGAATGGCTTGGAGAAAGGCACTCGAGGACACCAGCGTGATACTTCATGCCACGGACAACAGTCACCCCGCCCTCAACGGAAGTTACCTGGCAGCAGCGGTGATGTATGCCTCCATTTGGGAGACTTCGCCGGCAGGTATCACCTACTTCGCCGGAGTGGATCCTGTGCTTGCCGCACGATTCCTCCAAATCGCAGACAGCATCGTATTCCACGACTCCGTCAATTGGAACCGTAACACGGATACGTTGAACGCATCGTTCACGTATTCCGTCTCATCCGATACGGTCTGTTTCAGTATACCGGGACCACTTCCGGCCGGTGCTTCGGTCAGCTGGGATTTCGGAGACGGCAGCCAGGATTCCACGTCGGCCCCTTGTCATATATACGGTACGCCGGGAACCTACGCTGTGGCCCTCACCGTCGGACATTGCGGTGAAACAGCCGACACTAGTCTCCAAGTAGCGATGCTCAACTTGTCGTACAACATTCCCGGCGAACCGTTGCAGGAGAAACTGCTGCTTGACTGTAAAGACGGCATTCTCTCCGTCCGCACCATCGGATCCATAAAACAGGAAGCCTTCCGTATTCTGGATCTTGCAGGAAAAGAAGTTGCGGCAGGGACGCTTTCGGCAGAAGCAACCACGGTTTCCGTGGAAGGATGGGCTTCGGGATTATATTTTCTGGTGAGCGACCGCTGGCGAAGTCGCTTCGTGAAGTGAATCAGGCAGATTGTTTCATCCTCTTGATGGCATCTTCGAATTCAAATTCGTTCAGCAAAGCCGCTACGTCTTCCAACATGCTGCGCCTCAAACCCGATAATTTGTAGCGCTGCAGGAGTTCCGTACAGACATCAATTGCGGCATTGTCGCTGGATTCCATCAGCGAAACCAGTTGTTGCGCCTTTTCATCCCACTCGGCATCGGTGATTTCATCAGTGCCGGTCTTGAACTCTTGCACATCTCCCAGCTTTTTAAAAATCTCCGTAAGCAAGGGCTTGAGTGTATGAAGGACGTGCTCAATGGCTTTTCGTGATTCTTCCGTTAAGACGCCGGTGGTTTTCAAAGTATGGGAAATCGGATACGCCAGCTCGTATAGTCGGGTCGCTCCGATGTTGCCACTGACGCCGGACAACGTGTGCAACTGAGCGGAAAGGCCGGCTGCATCGTTGTTTTCCAATGACTTCCGGATTTCCTCTTCGGCTCCGCTGTAGTTACGGACAAAGGTCTGCAACAGTCGCTTGTAGGGCTCTAACTTGCCCCCGATCCGTTTCAGGCCTTCTGCCGTGTCCAGTCCGTATATGGTGAAGGAAGGAATCGTCGTATCCTGGGCGACCTCCATGTCCGGCAATTCTGTAACCCCTTTGATGTACTTTGCCAAAGCCTTGTACAGGACGATGGGGTCGATTGGTTTGGAAATATGGTCGTTCATACCTGCGGCTATGCTCTTCTCGTACTCCCCTTTCATGGCATGCGCTGTCATGGCAATTACCGGCAGATTCGCGTTGGCTTTGCTCTCCCTGATTTTCGTAGTGGCGGTCAGCCCGTCCATTTCCGGCATCTGGATGTCCATAAGCACGGCATCATACCTTTCTGCAGAGATCTTCTCCAACGCCTCGCGGCCGTTACGTGCAGTATCGATCCGGATACCGACGTCTTTCAGCAGTTCGATGCCGAGTTCAAGGTTGATGTCGTTGTCTTCGACTAACAGGACCTTCGACTCTTTCAGCAGCCCCCTGAACATTTCTATGGATTTTACTTCCGTATTCTTCAGCAGCTTCTTCCCGGATTTCAGATACAGGATACTGTTGATAGTGTCGTTCAGCGAAGATATGTTCAGCGGTTTGAGCAACATGCCGTCGACCTTCTTTTCCTTCACCGCCTCTTTCACGGCTTCCATGCCGTAGGCGGTGACCATCAGTACGGCGGGAACGGTCAGGCCTTCCTTGATGCGTAACTCGTTAAGGAGTTGAAGACCATCCATCCCCGGCATTTTCCAGTCCACCACCATCAATGTGATCGGATCCGACCCTCCGTATTCCCTTTTGAAAATGGTTATCGCTTCGTATGGATCCTGGGCAACAAGCACCTTGAACCCCAGCGTGGTCAGCATTTCCTTGATGACCAGTCGGGAACTTTCGGAATCGTCTACCAACAGTGCACGCTGGCCGCTGACGGACTCGATTTTTACGTCGTCGCTGATTCCGGGGGAGGCATTGGAGAAGAAGGCATGGAAGTGGAAATCGGATCCCTTGCCGGGTTCGCTGGTGACTTCCAACTCGCCGTCCATCAGCTCGACGATTCGCCGACAGATGGCCAGTCCTAAACCGGTTCCTCCGAACTTACGGGTGGTGGAAAGGTCCGCCTGCTGGAAAGGGCTGAAGAGTTTTTTCTGCTGCTCCTTGGTAATGCCTATACCGGTGTCCCTGACACTGAAATGAAGAATGATGCCGTAAGGGAGTTTGGAGGCGACTTTTGCGGAAAGGATGATCTCTCCTTGACTGGTGAACTTCGCGGCATTGTCGGCAAGGTTGAGCAAGACCTGCCTTAAACGGACACTGTCACCGATGATGACCGGAGGAATCTGCGGATCGATGCTGGTGATGAGCTCCACCTCCCTGCTTTTCTGCAACTTCACGTTCACCGCATCAGCGACTTCGGATATCAGTTCCTCCAGATACAGATTGGTATTCTCAAGTGTCAGCTTGCCGGCTTCAATCTTTGAGAAATCCAGGATGTCATCGATGATACGAAGCAGATTCGAAGCGGACACCTGTACTTTGCTTACATAGTCCGCCTGCTTCTCGTTCAGAGGTGTCTTTCTGAGGAGATAGTTCATGCCGATGATCGCATTCATCGGAGTCCTGATCTCATGCGACATGTTTGCAAGAAATTCGCTCTTGGCTTTATTGGCGGCATCCGCCATTTTGCGGAGCGCTACCATCTGGTCGTATTTCTCGTTCAACTCCTTCCTTCGCTGATTCACTTCGTCCAGGTGTTTGCCGGCCAACGAGGAAAATAGTCCTAATACCAGCGGTGCAAGATCAACGATCCACAGGGCCGGAGTGGTGGAATGGCTCAGCCAAAGATGGTATGGCGTGTAACTGTCGTAATCGAACGAGCATTGCCAATAGGTGGCGATGATCGGGAATACGAACCCGAAAATCACGCCGTAAACCATATAGGTTTTCTGCTCTGTCCTGAAGACGGATTTCATGCGCTGATGCGCAACGTGCCGGAATGTGCCGAGTCTTGACACGAAACGTCCTTAAACTTGTTTTACAAGCTGAATATTGACGAATATCTTCACTTCCTCCGACAAAGCGATTCCTCCGTCCTCGGTCGGAGCATTCCAAAGCAGACCGAATTCCATGCGATTGACGGTTCCCGTGATCTCGAATCCGACTTTCGTTTGCCCCCAGGAATCCAGCACAATGCCGGTATGTTCTACGTGGAAGACGACCGTCCTGGTCGTGTTTCGAATAGTCATCGGCCCCGACATTTCATACCGGCTGTCTCCCGTCTTTTTAAAGGAGGTCGCCTTGAATGTCAGCTTCGGATAGGCAGCGGCATTAAAGAAGTCGTCGCTCTTCAGGTGTGCGTCACGCTGTTCGTTTCTGGTATTTACAGAATCGATTTCCGCCTCGAAAGAAATTTCCGCATCCGAAAAATCGGGCTTGCTTGACAACATGACAGCGGTGAACCGATCGAATGTTCCCCCTACATTGGTAATCATCATATGCCTCACTTTGAAGGTGACCTCGCTGTGCACAGGGTCGACATTCCATATAGTTTTTGCCATCG
>JBJOMN010000031.1:0-37306 GCA_046052345.1 Bacteroidota bacterium
AACACGAAAGCCGGTGCGGAGAAGGCGGCACAGCTGGTGATCGGCAAGATCAGGAACGGAGAAATGCCGCCGAGCGTCACGCAGGAAGAACTTGAAAAATCCGGAGCGCTGAGCGATTGAACGGGAACAGGTCCTAAAAAACAATACATCTGAAAATTAAAAAGAGGGATTGCCGGCCGGCAACCCCTCTTTATTATTTCCGTTGCGTACCGCATCCTCATGCAGCGTCACAAAGGATACAGGGAATTCACACCGTTGCAGGACCTATCCGGGAGACAGCTGCACTGCGGCGTCAGGAATCCCCCGGCTTATTTTTTATCGTTGTCCGTATCGGTCGCTTCCTCGAGCGGTTTGGAAATGTCCGTGTGATGATGGACCATTTTCCACTGACCGTTCTCCTTCCGGAAGATATTGGTGGCACGGAAACGCACGACGACAGGTTTTCCGTCGGCGCTCATGTTCTCTCCCTCTTCGATACAGGCGGTATAGCCCATGTCGGTGCCATGCCGGAGGATGAGGTCCTTGCAAATCACTTTACCCCCAAGTTTCATTGCACCTTCTTTGAGGAATTCATCGTTCACCGCTTTCCACCCGTCGAGTCGTGCACCGAACGGTCCCTGGTCGGAGACATCATCGCCGTGCGACCAAATTTCTTCGAGCGGAACGGTGTTGCCGATGAAGTTCGCGTTCAATGCGGCGTAAAAAGCGTCATTGGCCGCTTTGAGGGAGGAATCGGCGGTAGCGGCATTACCGGCCCGGCTGTCGGTGTCTTTCGGTGAACAGGCAGCCAGCGAAAAGCCGGTTAGTGCAAGTAAAAGGAAATGTGTTCTCATGTTTTTCGAATTGTTCGGTTTCAAAGTATGGATTTTTACCGAACTATATCCGTCATGACAAAAGAAAGCGACCGCAGGTACCCGTTGCAGATTCCAGGAACCCAGGGAACGGTGCCGGAGACGAAGCGGATTGTTGTTCAGTAACACAGTCTTCAATTCGCAGTTAGAGGTTAGAGGTTAGAGGTTGGCAGTTTTCAATTCGCCGACCGATGACTGCGAACTGCCGACTGCCGACCGCTAACTGCCGACTGCAACTGCACACTTCACTGCAAACCTGACCCTTACCCATAAAAACAAAGGGTCCGAAGACCCTCTAATCACTTGAAAAACAGATTGGTAGTCCCGGGCAGAATCGAACTGCCATCAAAAGTTTAGGAAACTTCTATTCTATCCGTTGAACTACGGGACCAAGGGCTGCAAAAGTACGGAATTGGGGAAAATTGGAGACAGGGAATGCGGGGCAAATAACGGGTACCCGAACTCAACAATCTGAACCTTTTTCCGGCATGAATGTTATCTGCAATGTGAAATCAGACTCCGGAAATACCTATACACCGGGAAATTGCAATATCGGACCTCAAGAGGTCCGGGTTCGCAGGATTTTCTTGCGTTTATTCGGTGCCGCAACCCTCCTGGCTACCGGGGCGGCCCTTTTCTGGTTTCAATCCATTCTGCTTTGGTTGCTCCTCGTTTTCGTCTCCTTCAGCTTCTTCATCCTCTATCTGGAGATCCGGCATCGGTTCTGCATCCTCTTCGGATTCTTCAACCTGCATAACTTCCGTGAACTCGGTCACCTGGACCACGTCATGGACCACGACCACATGCGGTTGGACCGCCGCCGTGTACTGGAGATAGTCGTCCAGGCCCTGGCCTTCTCCATGGTCTTCGCCACACTTATCCATTTCTTGGGAACCTTGCTGCCTCCCCACGGCTGAGGAGCATTGTTCAGTCATCGCCTTCATGCGGTTTATCCGCTAGCGAGGCTTCGATGACTTGCCTGAACTGCAGATAATTCTTACGGTTGCGGCCTTTCAGGGAGTCGGGCTCCACGATCGAATTCAAAGCGTCCGCCGCCTCTGCGGCCCTTCCACTGTTGAAATAAACAGCCGCCAGATTCAGTTTCGTCTCGTCAAGTCCGGGGCAAACTCTCAAAGCAGCCTTGTAACAGGCGATGGCACTGTCCGCATTTCCGGTTTGCTCATAGGCGGTCCCAAGATCGTTCAGCACGCGCGGATGATACGGACTGCTTTGCCTCGCCCGCTCCAGCTGTTTCACCGCTTCCCCTCGATCGCCGGCCCTGAATGCCGCATCACCGATATACCAGGCCACCGGCGTCCCGGTACGATCCGACACATACCACCGGCTCTCCGCTTTCAGCGCTTCTCTTTTTGCTCTGCCCGGCTGCTTTTCCAACGTGGCCGCCATGCTCTGTCCTAAATGGTACTCCGACTGCAGCATGGAGCCGGAGACGAAAACGGCTGCAATGACTGACAGAACGCCGGTAGCAGCCATCGCCTTACCTGCACCGGTTGAAAAATGAAATGTATTTGTCCGGCAAGCGGAGGAGGCTACCACCGATACATGTATCAGGAAGACGAACCAGGACAGGTCACGACTCAGCGGATACGAGAACAGCGATACCAGCAACATCATGAGAACCGCCATCCGCGACCACCACACGGACGACCCGGCTCCTTCATATCCCCAAAAAAACAAAGCGAATGCGGCTAAAAAAAACAGGAGTCCGACGAGTCCCAGCTCCGCCAGCACCAGCAGGTATTCACTGTGCGGATGCTCCGCCTTCACAAGACCGGTATTCAGATGCTTCGTTCCTCCCATCCCGAACTTCGCTTGCTCCGTCTTCCAATGTGTCAGCCCGCAACCAAGGACAGGATGTTCGCGGACCACGAGCAGGCTGTTACGGGCGGCCAGCAGACGGTCGTAGACACTGTTGTCATTTTCGGGATCCGCCTTTGAAAGATTGAAAGGTTTGTTCAGATAACCGCAGACCTTCTCGACACGCTGCCGTACAGGCGGTGACAATGCAACTAGAACCATCCCCCCTGTGAGTGTCAAAAGAAGCAATCGACGAAATGATTTCCCGGGGAGGAACTCATCCGAATATCGCAGCATTGAAAAAATCGCAACAGCCGGAAGGACCAGCCAAACGGTAACGGATTTCAATGCCAGCAACGTCAGGATCGTTGTGAAAGCGGCAAAGCGTATGAATAACCTGCTGCTTTTCCGTTCCGCTTTCCAACCGGGAAGCAGTAGGAACAGGGCGGCCGCCAACGTTTCGGCCAGGAAGTTCTTGTTGCCGGCCCAGCCTCCCGTATCATACGTGACCGACCGGCTCCCAGCGGAAGATCCTGTCAATTGAAGCACCAATGAACCGATCAGTAGGAGGACAAAAAGGGCGGCACAAGCGGGCAACCATCTGAGCATCACAGGAAACTCCCTGAAACACTTTGACAGATGGACCACCACGACCGCACCGGTCAGCCAGCGCAACCACTCGGCAATCGCCGGTGCTTCACCGTTTGTCCGGATCAGCGCCCAGCTCATGAAGCAGATGACGGCAAGACCCGGCCACGAAACAGTAAGGCCTCTTCCCGTTGAGTAATCTCTCGACAGTGCCGTGAGCAGCAGCGAGACTGCCACTACGGAGGCGAACACAAGATGACGGGGCAACAGGTCCGGATCCGGCAGCTGTTCCCATCGGACAAACGGGAGCAGCAGCAACACCGCTGCCGCCGGAAAGAAACGGACGAGTCTTCGGAAAACCATAAAGCTCCTGCAATGTTCGTTTATTCGCCCCGAATTTGCTAAAATTGACGGCCGTTTGGTGCGGCACTCTCATCCGCTTATGGAGCAGCCTTACCCGGAATCCGTCCACAGTGATCAGCTTTTTCAAGCGCTGCTCAGAAACAGCAAACGCCATGCACTCCTGCTGGTCATGGTTTTTTCCGCCGGCTTTCTTATCCTGCGTTTCGAAGTGCTCAGGCATTCCGCGACCACGACCATCGTCGTCATCGACGGCATGAAAAGCGATGTCCGCAATCCGGACCGGCTACCGGACTTCCTGCTGACCTCGGACCAGTTCAACAGGACCAACCAGGTCGTCTTTTCAGACGAGATGTACGGGCATCTTATCGGTCATTTCAAGTTGTATGCCCGGATGGGGATCGACTCCTTGGAACCGGGCGCATACCGACGTGCCGTCTCCGGCCTGCGCAAGTCCATCGATATCAAGAAGACACCGTACAATGCAGCCGTCATCACCGTAAAAGACCATGATCCCGATTTCGCCTGTACCATGGCCGATGAAATCGCCTCTTTTACGGACACCCTCAACAGGAAATGGCTCATCCACCTGCAGGAAAAAAGAGCTTCCGTCTACAAGGCGGTTCTGGATGAAATGGGGAAGACAATAGAAGAAAAACAGACCGACCTTCGTGAAATAATCCGGACCATCCCGGAGTACGATAACGGAGGTGGCGGCGTAGCACGTGAAGATCTTTCACGGTCTGTGAACGGACTTACTGCTTCCCTGGAAGCTTTCCGAAAGGAAGCCTTGCAATACGACTTGGTGCTGCAGTCGCTGCGCAGCGACGGAGTTTCAACGGTGTGGCAGCAGCAAAAGGCACTTCCGGATGAAGAAGACCTGACTGTCATGGCTGTTTTGTGGAGCGCAATGGTCGCATTTCTTTTCTTCCTGCTTATCGTCCTGTTCCATTATTACCGGCTGATGTATTACAGGAAAACCGATTCCGGATATAATCGCTCATGAAACAGACCGCCATCATCGTCGCCGGCGGGTCGGGTACGCGCATCGGCGGACCTGTACCCAAACAGTTCCTGCCGCTACGCGGTCGTCCGGTCCTGATGCATACTCTTGAAAGGTTTTCGGACGTCGACCGTATCATCCTGGTATTGCCCTCCGATCAGCTTGAAACATGGAAAGAGCTGGTCTTCCGGCACAATTTCATTCAGGAACATACGGTGATTGCCGGCGGCTCCTCCCGTTATGAAAGCGTCCGTCGGGGATTGCGGGAAGCCGGAACGGAGGGCGTAGTCGCGGTCCATGACGGAGTGCGGCCGTTGGTGACACCGGTTCTGATAAAGCATTGCTTCGAAACCGCAGCGCTGCACGGCACGTGCATTCCTACTGTCGTTGTTCCTGAATCAGTCCGCAGGCGTACCGGTGATTCCACCGTTGCTGAAGATCGAAACGGTTTCTTGCTCGTACAAACCCCTCAGTGCTTCATGGCGGAATACATTGCGAAAGCCTACACCGGGCCGGACAGTCCCCTTTTCACCGATGACGCAACGGTTCTTGAAAAGGCAGGCATAAAGCTGCACTTCGTCGAAGGTGAACGATGGAATATGAAAATCACTTTCCCGGAAGACCTGAAAGTCGCCGAAGCGCTGTTACGCAGCTGAGCGAAGGACTCGCAACGGGAGGTGCGGGTAAGCCTCACCCGTAAATATTACCGGACTACCAGTCTTCCCGGTTCTTCTCCCCTTTCGCGTGCGAAAGTGACTCGTGCAGCTGGGTCACCACCTGCTCGGCGGTAGCATCCAGCTGTCGGAGATAATCGAAGTAAACGGGATTGAATGAAGACGCAGATTCGTCGAGCCACCGTTCACAAGGATAATACGAGGTCTGCTTCCAGTTGAATTCCGTCAACTCGTAACGGAAACGCCCGTCCTTCGCGGCGACCATGATCGTATACTGGACCATGCCGGCATCGGTTTTCAGCCCGTTCTTGTCGGGTGGATTCTGGATCTTGAAACGCGGCTTCCCGGTCATGCGCATTTTCAGGGAATCGTTTTCACGGATCACCTCTGTCGGATTCTTGTAATACGTCCTGAACCAATCCTGTGTGCGCTTGTATAACTCGGCAGCATTCACTCCTTTCACTTCCAGGACACCTTCGTAAGTGATGAGTCGGGTGAGACTGTCGACCGGCATGTCCGGTGCCACAGCGGGTTCGGGTTTACGCTGTGCCTGTACAGCCAGTGAAATCAATGAAAAGAAGAGGAAGAGGATCGGTTTTCTCATGGCGGTTCCTTGAAGGAACAAAACTACCAAAAACCGACGGAAGGTTGCTCAGCTTTTGACTTTCACTTTGAGTTTCATGCCGGGCCGGATCGACTTGGGGTCATCGATTCCGTTGAGGTCCTTCAGCAGGTCGACCGTAGGCAGGCCGTATTTACGGGCGATGGAAAAAAGGGTGTCCCCGGGAACAACCGTATGATAAATGTATCCTTTGCTCTTTGCAGGGGACTGTGTTGCCGGATAGGTCTTCGACAGGACTGCAGTTGACGCGGCCGGCTTATTGGACCGGGAAACAACAGCAACATTTTCCGCTGAATCGGAAACCCATACTTTACGGGCTACGCTGGCATATAGATTCAGTCTTTGTCCGACATAGACAGTTCCGGATGCCGGTATCTTTCCGGGGTTCCAGCTGCGAAGCTGCTTCATGGATACGCCGTAACCGGATGCTATGCCGGAGAGCGTTTCGCCGCTGCGCACCAGATGGGCCTTCCGGACACGCTCATTCAGGGTCACCCACTCACCGCCTGTATCGCCCGAAGCGGGCGCAGGAACGATAACCGATGCGACGGGCACCGCTTGCGGAGGGGCAGGGCAATATTCGCCGATGGGGTCCAGTCCGATCGAAGTGTAGTAGGAACAGAACATCTGACGCACCACCTCGTTTCGGATCTGAGGCCCGCGACATCCCAAGACTACGCTGATGAGGCGGTGTCCGCACTTTTCAGTGGTGCCGACCAGGCAGAATCCTGCACGACGGGTGTAACCGGTCTTAAGTCCGTCCACTTCACCGGTGTGCTTGATGGCAAGACCGTTATGGTTACGAAGCATGCAGACGGTTCGTCCGTTATGCACTTGAGCATATCCCAGCCCGGTGACCTGAAGGACTTCTTCGTATTTGAGCAATTCCAACGCAAGAACCAGCTGGTCGATGGGTGTCGATGAGTTATCCAATGCGACAGTTGCTGCGGGAAGTCCGGACGGATTGCCGTAGTAGGTATCCCGCATTCCAAGTTCCTTGGCGCGCCGGTTCATCCGCTCTATTCCTTTGGAAAGGTCACCGTCGCTGATGAAGCGCGCGAGCTGTTCGGAACACTCATTGTCGGAAGCGACCATCGTGGCTTTAAAGGCATCGGCCAGCGAATATTTCTGGACTACGGTATAGCGTTTCCGGTGATAGCGTCGGCCTGCGACAAAGGTCTTTTCCCACTTCAACGTATCGGTCCAGGCGATTTCACCGGCACGCAGGTCCTCCACCACCAGCAAGGCGACCATCATCTTGGTAAGGGATGCGATGGGGAGTGCGGCATCGGCATTCTTCTGCCACACGATTTTGCGGTTCACGGCATCGTACAACAGTCCGGCCTTTACCTCGGATTGCTGGACGTACAGCGAACTGTGGGGCTCGTACCTGAACAAATCCTTGGCGCTGACACTGAACAGCGGATTCTCCGGATCCTTATTGCCGGTGCCACCCTCAACGGAGGTAACAGACGGCAGGCACAAAAGCAGGCCGATTACAAGTATCAGCCCGGTCCTTTTGAGATATTTTATGATCCGGATCATCCCTTAAAGTCCAAATTTCACGCAAATATTCTGATGAAACGATGATTTTTAATGTAAATATCAGCTGTTATTCGGGCGATATCCACACTCTTAATATAGTGATTTTTAAGAGGAATCGAAAAAAAAGCCGCGAATGGGACATTAGGAAGGGTATATTCCACTAGGTCTTGGGTGAACAAGAGCCCGGACTTGGCAACAACCGAATAAGACTTGGTAAAAATAAATACCCGCGACCGCTTACTGCTTTACCCGCAAAGTTCCTGGTACGCGCTTGTCCAAAGTCAGCATTCCTGCCTCCGAAGCCGTAGTTCCGTAATTGACGATCACATCCTCGAAAACAATACGGCTTACATCGGCGAGTACATCGGCCAATCCCGACTGGTCCTTCCCTTTTGTCATGACGATCAGTACATAGTCCGCCGTTCCCACGAAGAAAATTCCGCCTTCGTGCAATTGGAAATAGCCGTCCGTGTTCTTTTCTCCGAACTTATGCGCGACAGTCGCCTTGTCACCGATATAACGAAGCAACCCTTGACGGTAAGAGCTGCGGGTCAGAAGCTCCAGTGCCTTGTCGGACATTTGCGGAGAAAGGAAAGAAGAATTGTAGAGCAGTCGGAAGAACCTGCTCATCGTTTCGGTGGTCAGCGGATAATCGGACTGACGGGGGTCCGGTATGGGAAGATTCAAGGCGGACAACACGTCGTTGTACACCTTCATGTCGATGGAACTGTTCAGCAACGCCGTGGCATTGTTGTCGGACTCCGTGATCATGAAATCCAACAACTCATCGACCGTATAGCTCTTGCCGAACTCGGCGCCTCTGCTTCCCAGTATCACAGGCGCAGGCATCCCTGAAAACCGGGTATTGAAGAGGACTTCCTTGCTAAGAAGCCCCTTATCGGTCTCTGCATCCTTCAGGTACGTGATCAGCGTCATTATTTTCATGAGGCTCCCCGGACTGTAGGAATCCTCGTTCACGGAGAGATTAATACCGTTATCGAGCATACGGAAGTAAATCGAAATCTTGTCAGCCATTCCTTTAGCCCGGGCATCGTTGGCGTATGAAAGTAGTTTCTGGCGCAACGGTTCCAGGGAAGGATCATCACAGGAACGGTCAAGCATGAGCAGTGGCTTGGTGAAACGGAAACCCTGTCTGCGGAAACCTTTCACATCGCATGCAAGCTTATCGGACTTGGAAGCAGGTTCTTCAGGCTGACGGTAAATGAAATAGGCCCATAAGCCGATATTCAGCGCCAGAATCGGCAATAACAGGTAAAGCCAGGATTTTTTTGATTTCATTTAATTGAAATTGAATTGATTGTGTCCAACACGTCCCTCTCATTCGGACAACTGTTTGAGCAGAATCAAGTTGAAGATACGAAATGATTCTGTTTTTAGGGATGAAATAAGGACCAAAAAAGGGTTTCAATCGATTGAATCCTTCAGAGCCGCCTCATAAAAGTCTTTTCAAAGCAGTACGGGGAGTGATGCCGGCCGGTGTTCGGGAGTCAGTATCCTCCAATAAACTGATGCCGGGTTGTTTGCCGGTTTCAATGCTGCCAAGTTGCCCGGCCCATCCGAAGCAGACGGCCGCATCCAGCGTGGCCGCCCGTAACAATTTTCCGAATTCCGTACCGGGGTATGCCGCTACGATGGCTTTCATTTCCTCAAGAAGTGACAGCGTATGGTTGGAAGCTGCACTGTCGGTGCCGATCAGAAAACGGGCCTCCTTGCGAAGGAAGAGCGGTATGTCCGGAAGTCGGCCTTCGATGAACAAGTTGGCCTTCGGACAGAAACACCACCACAGCTCCTTGTCACTGCGCATTGCCTCAGAGATGTCTTCTTCCGATGTATAAGTGTTGTGAACAAGCAGCAAGGATTGACCGGCCGGAAAGTCGTCCAGAAATGTCGTAAGTGATGACCGGCCGGATGGACGCCAGGACAGCATGTTGCCGCCCGACTGCAGGAAGCCCAGTAATCCTCCCCCGCCCTCCACGAACATGGCGTCTTCATCCGCTGATTCCTGATTATGTATCGATACAAGATCCATCCGCTCGGAGGCAAGTCGACCGATGCGCTTCATCAGGCCCGATGAGACCGTGTAGGGTGCATGCGGTGATACTGAAGCCGACAGGCCGTTGTCTCGGAAACGTTGTGCGAGATCTGCAGCGGAGCTGAACCTGAAAGCTGCTTCTTCCGGACGCAGGTCGAATGTCTCTATGAAGGTGTGGTAACGCAAGCGTCCCTTGCTCTTGATCGCGAGCGAATCGTCGGTGTTCGAAATGTCCCCCACAGCGACAATGCCGTTTTGCAGCATCTCCTCCTCGGCCTCCAGCATGGCTTGCTGCAGGTCGGGGGCGTTCTCATTCCTCAAGCGGACTACCTGACGGATGAAATCAGTGAGTCCGCCCCCGGGCTCCGTCCGCCCCCGCATTTGGGATAATTCCAGATGACAATGTGCGTTGATCATACCGGGAATCAGCCACCCATGACACCGCTGTATCCTGCCGGCCGCTGCGAGTTGTGCAGCCTCTTCAGGGCGCAGCAGAGGATCAATCACGTCCAGGATCTTTCCGTGTCCGTCCGCGACAACGATTCCTTCCGGAATGAAATCGCCGGAAACAGGGTAAAGCCGGTCTGCTTGCAGAAAACGCATTTCAGCATAAAGGTACCGAATCGGTCCTTACGGCCCGGACTTCGTATCTTTGCAAGCACGATGTCGTCCGAACGCCTCAACATACGTAATCTGGACTTTGAACAACTGAAGCGTTGGTTCGAAGCCGCCGGCGCACCATCGTTCCGTGCCGGGCAGGTGTGGGAGTGGTTGTGGAAGAAAAGCGCCCGCTCCTTCAGCGAGATGACGAATCTTCCGCTGAGCCTCCGGCAGCAACTCTCCGAAACCTTCGATTTCCCTGTAACGGCCATCGACCGCTTCCAGACCAGCCGCGACCGCACTATCAAAAACGCTTTCCGGTTGCACGACGGCAACGTAGTGGAGGGGGTGCTCATCCCTACCGAAACACGGATGACAGCCTGTGTTTCCTCACAAGTAGGATGCAGCCTTACCTGCAAGTTCTGTGCTACCGGCCGGATGGAACGGGTCCGCAACCTGGAAGCGGAAGAGATCTATGACCAGGTAGCCATCATCCGCGAGCAGTCCGAAAAGGAATACGGCATCCCTCTCAGTAATATCGTCTATATGGGCATGGGGGAGCCGCTGCTGAACTACGGCAATGTGCTTCGCAGCATCGAACGGATCACAGCACCTGACGGATTGGGTATGTCCCCTCAGCGGATTACCGTCAGCACGGCCGGCATCGCGAAGATGATACGAAAGCTGGGAGACGACGGCGTCAAGTTCAACCTCGCCCTGTCTCTGCATGCCGCCAACGATGAGAAACGAAGCAGGATCATGCCGATCAACGAGACGAACACCCTGGATGCGTTGGCCGATGCGTTGAACTATTTCCACATGAAAACCGGCACCCGGGTGACGCTTGAATACATCGTTTTCAACGGCTTCAACGACGAGCTCAGGGATGCACGTGAACTTGAAACATTCTGCAGACGTGTGAAAGCGAAAGTGAACGTCATCGAATACAATCCCATCGAAGGCGGCGAATTCACCAATGCCCGCGAGGATAAACTCAACGCGTTCACAGGATACCTCGAAAGCAAAGGAATCATCGTGAATGTCCGCCGCAGCCGCGGGAAGGATATCGATGCCGCCTGCGGTCAGCTGGCCAATAAGTCCGGCAACCGGTGAAATCGCACGCTGTACGGCACGTTCACTCCGCTACGACAAGACGACGGATGTGCTCTCTGCCGTCCACGCTCAAGTGAACCAGATAGGTTCCGTTTCCGCTGATCTGTAAAGGCAGTTCGTAGGAGTCCGGCGAAAAACGTGACTCCCCGCCGGAATATACCTCCCGGCCGGTGATGTCACGGACATGAAGGCGCACATCAGACGCAGCATTCAGTTTGAACTGTACGAAAAAGTTGCCGGAGGAAGGGTTAGGGTACAATCCGAATCCCAGGGTCACCTCCTCCGTTTCGTCGAGGTTGGTCGTGTTTCCGATGATCTGGAATTCATCGAGATACGTGTTGTTGCCGCCGTCACTGATGTTCTGGAATTTCAGACGGACGTTGGAACGGGGAGCCAGTCCGTTCAGGTTGATGCTGTCCTGACGCCATTGCGCGGAAGAGGCAGGCGTGAAACTGCCGCTCACGACACCTGCAGTCGCAAGCGACGCTCCTGCACGGTTGTAGGGTGTCGGCGTCCAGGTTTCACCGCAATTGGTACTGGTGAAGACACGTAACTGGTCCGAAGAGTTGCTGTTGCGCTGCGCGTTGGCCACTTGGAAGCGGAACTTCACCGCCGTCATGTTGGTGATGTCGAACGGGGGCGTGATGTACTCGTCCAGCCTGCCGGCAGGGCTGCGGTAGTTATCCATCTTGATACTGGTTGCGGAACCTCCGGCACCGGCGTTCGTGAAACGCGTCCAGGTGAATCCGTCCGCATCCGCATCGTTCACCCAACCGCCTGCTCCCGGAAAATCGGACGGGAGATCGAAAGAAATAAGGATTGGAGTCGTCACTCCTGTAGCACTGCTTACGCGGATGAATCCGCTTCGGGTGATGACATCCGTGCCGCCCGCATTCGTTACGGTGAGTGTCGCATCGTAAGTGCCCGGCGTGTTATAGACGACGACCGGGTTGGAATCGACGGAAGCAGAAGGTGTTCCTCCGGGAAACGACCAATTCCAGGACGTAGGATGACCGTTCCAGGTCTGGTCGGTGAAATAGATCGGACGACCGGCACAGGTGGAGCGTTTTACGGCATAGAAATCGGCGACCGGTGCGCAGACGGGTGGCGGAGAGGCCAGCGCTCCGGTAGCTGAGAGGTTGGCAGGGGAAACCAGCTGGTTTCTTCCACCTGCATTGGAGTTGAGCGCAGCGAACATCCTGTTGCGTTGTCCGAATGTGAACATACAGCTGCAATAGGAATATTCCATCATGTTCTGGACGTTCTCGATGATCGGCGGATTGCAGACGCTGGCGGAAAGATTACAGCTGGTCCAGCCTTCCGTCTCTGGCGTGTCCGCCACGTTATCGTCGCCGCAGGCGACACCCGGACTGTTAGTGCTTCCCCACACATGGGCGAGGTTCAGGCAATGTCCCACTTCGTGGGTGATGGTATGCCGGTGAGAGGCCGCGGAACTTCCGATGGAGCCGATATAGTCATGGCGGGAGAGGATCCCGTCGGCACCCGGAGGAGCGGTACCGGGATAATACGCGTAGGCAGCCGCCCCGGAATTCTGAAGGGAATTGACTGACCAGATGTTCAGGTACTTGTTCGACGGCCATGGATTGAGCTTGGCATTGTCGTCGGCCTGATAGGTGAGATCGGAATAGATCCGGTCGATACCGTTCGTACAGTTACCATTAGGGTCGATGGTGGCCAGTCGGAATTCTATTTCACAGTCGGCTGCGACACCGGCCAGAGCAGGAACAATCAATGAAGTGTCCGGATTGAGTTTCCTGAAATCCTCGTTCAGCAACCGGATGCAATCCAGCACCTGCGCGTCGGAAATGTTCTCCGGACCGTACTGGTGCACGACGTGGATGACGACCGGAATGATGTAGGTCGGCGTCCCACCGGAGGTCTTATTACGGATGTAATCCGCTGATGTCTCCAGATTCCGGACGAAGCCCGAGGTGAACTGCTCCAATTGCTGACGCACGGTGGCAAGCGAAGGATCAGCCTCGAGTGCTTTACGGTAGATTTCGTCGGTGTAACAACGGTGCTCCTGGGCCGAGCCGGAAACGGCCGAAAAGGCCGACAAAAGCAGAAGCAGGTAATATTTCTTCATGAAAACAGGTTTGCTGAAAACAAAGGCTGCCGGAACCTGCAGCCATCCCTGCAAAGGTCGGACAGAAAAGGGGATTTCCCAAGAAGGGATGGGAGGACCGGGGCGGCCGGAACCGGACCCGTCGGCGGTGTTTCGGCATTCCGACGGCAAGGTCGAAATACCTACCTTCGTGGTCCATGTCGATTACCTTGGAGGAGATCCGTCGGCCGATTACAGGCGCGATGGAGACGTTCGAAGAGAAGTTCCGGACTTCCATGAAAGGTCCGGTGCCGTTGCTCG
Organism: Bacteroidota bacterium; assembly: GCA_046052345.1. Classification (GTDB taxonomy): domain Bacteria; phylum Bacteroidota; class Bacteroidia; order AKYH767-A; family 2013-40CM-41-45; genus Pollutiaquabacter. The sequence continues at coordinate 13,614 of JBJOMN010000031.1, forward strand.
ACCGGATCACCCGTTACATCATCAAGCGCAAGGGCAAGCAGATCCGCCCTATGTTCGTCTTTTTCTCCGCCGGCATGAACGGCGGTCTGCAGGACGCGACCTACCGTGCCGCTGCATTGATCGAATTGCTGCACACCGCCACACTGGTCCATGACGATGTCGTTGACGACAGCTATGAACGCCGCGGATTCTTTTCCCTGAATGCACTCTGGAAGAACAAGATCGCCGTTTTGGTGGGAGACTACCTGCTGAGCAAAGGGCTTCTGCTTGCGGTCGAACACCGCGATTTCGAATTGCTGCGGATCGTATCCGACGCCGTCAGGGTGATGAGCGAGGGGGAACTGCTGCAGATAGAGAAAGCCAGACGGCTCGACATCACCGAGGAGGTCTACTTCGAGATCATCCGCAAGAAAACAGCCTCGCTCATCGCCTCCTGTTGCGCATGCGGAGCCGCATCCGCCGGCGGAGGTCCGGAAAACATCGAAAGGATGCACCGCTTCGGCGAGCTGACAGGAATCGCCTTCCAGATAAAGGACGACCTTTTCGATTACGGCTCCTCGGGGAAAATCGGAAAACCCACCGGTACCGACATCAAAGAAAGCAAGATGACGTTGCCGCTGATTCATGCCTTGAACAAGGCCGCTGCCGGCGAGAAGAGGTCGATCATCCATATCATCAAGAGCCGGACTACGGACCCTGTAAAGGTCCGCACCATCATCGACTTCGTCCACGACAAGGGCGGGATACTGTACGCACAGCAGAAAATGGATGAATACAGGGACGCCGCCTTCGATATCCTTCGGCAATTCCCCGCCGATGAATACAGATCGTCCCTGGAAAAGCTGGTACGTTACACCACGGAACGCGACAGATGATCCGTCTCAACAAGGCGTTCTACCTCATCGGAAGCGGACTGCTGCTGACTGCCGCATTCATCTACCTGTCTCCCTCCTTCGTGAGCTCCAGCCTTGTTTTTCCTGTGCGCTACGACTCACTGTACATCGTTTACCGATCCGGTCTTTCCGGAAATGAGGATCCCGGTCAAGGTGCCGAATTCAATCCGGCCGATCTTTCTCTGGGATATTCCGAATTCACCGTTGTCGGCGGAGACAGTTGTCTCCTTCACGGCTGGTTCGTGGCGGCGGATGACACTTCCTCAGACCGCAGCCTTCTTCTCCTGCACGACATCAATAAGAGCAAGATCAGCCTGCTGGAATCGATTCGTCAGTTCCACGACCGCGGGTTCAACGTCTTCACCTACGACTTGCGCGCCCACGGCCGCAGTGGCGGCAAGGAATTCTCCTTGGGGCTCAAAAGCATCCGTGACCTGGATGCGGTGATAAGGACCCTCCGCTTCAACGGCTACCACCGGATAGCCGTGATGGGTACGGGACTTTCGTGTCCTGTCGTGTACATGTACCTGCTCTCAGGAGGCACCTGCGACGCTGTCATCTTGGAAAGCCCCTTCAACAATCTGGCGGCTTACCTCCACCGGCACGCGGAGACCGAATGGGGCGGATTCGCTTCCTTATGGTATCCGGTCCTGGAGCGACAGATTTCCGAACAGCTCCAAATGCCTGTTTATCAGCTGGATTTAAGGGCCATAAGTGCCATGACAAAGACTCCCACGCTGGTCGTGGCCGGTACGGCCGACGAGTTGGTGAATGTCGCGGAATCCTATGAAGTCTACGAAAACTGCGCAGCTCCTCAAAAAGACTTACTTTTGGTGAAACAGGCCCGTCATGGCGAGTTGGCGGCCCGCGGCGGCGAATATTACTACAACGGCATCTCTTCCTTTGTGAATACCGTCATGCCCCGCCGGCAAAAGTCCTCCGGCCGCAAAAGACTGGCGCTTTCAGATGATCTCCAAGGAAACGATCGACCGCATCCTCGAGACCGCACGCATTGAAGAAGTCGTCGGTGATTTCGTCGCGCTGAAGAAACGCGGGACGAACCTGATCGGCCTTTGTCCTTTCCACAACGAAAAGACCCCCTCTTTCAACGTCAATCCTGCCCGCAACATCTTTAAATGTTTCGGTTGCGGGAAAGGAGGAAATCCCGTGAATTTCCTTATGGAACACGAGCACTTCACGTATCCTGAAGCGCTGCGTCAATTAGCCAGGCGGTACAACATCGAGATCGAAGAAACTGCCCCGGACCCTCGCGAACAGCAACTGATGGACGAACGGGAGGGGTTGTATGTGCTGAACTCCTTCGCACAAAAGACCTTTTCGGACCAGTTGTGGGAGACCGAAGCCGGCAAATCCATAGGACTGTCCTATTTCCGGGAGCGCGGGTTCACCGACGAAACCGTCCGTAAGTTCCAGTTAGGATACAGCTTCGACGAATGGAGCCATTTCGCCGATACGGCCCTGAAGGCAGGATATAACGAGGACTACCTCACCCGCACCGGACTCAGCTACCGGAACGACCGCGGCAAGATGATCGACCGTTTCCGCGGAAGGGTGATGTTTCCCATCCATAACCTTTCCGGACGCATCATCGGCTTCGGCGGAAGGATCCTGAAGAAAGACGACAAGACCGCCAAATACCTCAATTCTCCCGAGTCGGACATCTATCACAAGAGCAAATCGCTCTACGGGATCTTCCATGCCAAAAAAGCCGTACTTCAGCAGGACAGGTGCTTCCTGGTCGAAGGATACACGGATGTCATCTCCCTGCACCAGGCCGGCATCGAGAACGTCGTCGCCTCTTCCGGCACCAGCCTTACCGTTGAACAGATCCGGCTGATCGGCCGCTTCACGAAGAACATCACCGTCCTGTACGACGGCGACGCGGCGGGAATCAAAGCGGCCCTGCGCGGTATCGACCTCATACTCGAGGAAGGCCTGAACGTACAAGTGGTGCTGGTCCCTGACGGCGATGATCCGGACTCTTACGTGAAGAAGCACGGAGGGGAGGAAGCTGTCGCCTGTTTCGAGCGGGAGGCCCGCGATTTCGTGGTCTTCAAGACAAGCCACCTCCTGTCAGGGGCGGCGAACGATCCCGTGCGCAAAGCCGGGGTCATCCGCGAAGTGGTAGAGACCATTGCACGTATACCCGATCCCATCCTGCGCTCCACTTATGTGAAGCAGTGCAGCACCATGATGGAGATCTCGGAAGCCGTCCTCATCACCGAACTCAACAAGATCCGCAGACAGCAGCAGAAAAAGGACACTCCGACCGGCGACACGGAGGAGCTCCTGACTGAAACGGCGAAGCCGGAACAAACTGTAGTCAGGGAGCTTACCACCGAAGAGCAGGAACGGAACATCATCCGTCTGCTGCTTCATTACGGCGACCGAAACCTTTCCTTTCATGAGACGGAGGAATCCGCCGAGCGGCCGGGCGAAACTGTCGTAGTCGAAAGGCTGCACCCGGTGGCTCGTTATATCGTAGAGGAAATCGCGATGGACCAGATCCGTTTCGACCATCCGGTATACGAACGCATCCTGCGGCTCTTCTCGGAACTGCCTGAAGAACAACCGTTCCCGGATGTCAACTTTTTTCTTCACCACGAAGAGGCATCACTGCGCGATGCAGCTGTGGAGCTCATAAGCTCGCCTTATGAGCTGAGCGATAACTGGGATGCCATGCACGGCATCCGCGTCCCGTCGGAATCCGATAATCTTTTGCGGACCGTGCAGCACTCCGTACTTCACCTGAAAAACAAGAAGGTGATGATGATGCTGGAGGAGAACCGAAGGCTCATCCGTGAATATCAGGAGAACGGCAAGGATGTGATGTCGCTGCTGGAAAACCACATCCGGCTGGAACAGATCAAGGCACAGATCTCCAAACTGCTGGGCATAGACATCCTGCGCTGAAGCAGGTCGTCTGAATCACCGTTATCGGGCAGCCTCTTCGCGCAGCTTCTTGCCCCCGACTTGCATCTTGAGCGCCGCTACTTCCATCTCTGTAAGGAACCTCCAACGTCCGCGCGGCAGGTCTTTCTTCGTGAGTCCTGCAAATACGGTACGGTCGAGCTTCACGACCTCCAGACCGAAGTGTTCGAAGATGCGACGCACGATCCTGTTTTTACCCGAGTGGATTTCCACGCCGATCTCCTTCCGGTCGGAGCCGTCGCCCGCATACGCGATATCATCCACGCGTACCGGTCCGTCATCCAGATAGATGCCACCAAGTATCTTGTCCATGTCGTCCGGTTTCAACGCTTTGTCCAACGTCACATGATACACTTTCTGCACCTCGAAACTGGGATGCATGAGTTTTCTTGCCAGGTCGCCGTCGTTGGTGAACAGCAACACGCCGGTCGTATTTCGGTCCAGTCTACCCACAGGATAAATACGTTCCTTGCAGGCGGAGGCCACCAGCTCCATGACCGTACGTCGGCTGCCGGGATCGTCCACGGTCGTTATAAAGTCCTTCGGCTTGTTAAGAAGCAGATAAACCGGACGCTCTCCGCGGAGCAGCTCGTTGTTGTAACGGACCTCGTCGCCGGGTTGCACCTTGAAACCCATTTCGGTGATGATCTTTCCGTTCACGGAAACAAGACCGGCCTTGATCAGCTCATCCGCCTCCCGGCGGGAGCAGATGCCGCAGTTGGAGATGTATTTATTGAGACGGGTCGTACCGTCGTCGGGGAGTACGGATTTACCGGCAGGCCCTGCTTTACGGAAAGCCGGACCGGATTTACGGAAACCTGCGCCGCGCCGCGGTCCGCGCTCACCGTCGCTTTTGCCGGAACGCTCATACTTGTCGCCGCGCGAACGGGGTCCGCGGTCGGCGGGATCGTAGGTGGACTTGCGGGAGGGACGGTCGCTGCGCGAACGGGGCCCGCGATCGGCGGGATCATACGTCGACTTGCGCGACGGACGGTCGCTGCTTGAATAACGGGATGTGCGAGCCGGACGTTCTTCTGCTGAACCGGCGGATTCACGGTCGAAGCTTTTACGCGGACGTGCAGGACGATCGTTCCGATCCGTCCGGAAGCCTCCGCGGTCACTGCGCGAGCTGCGATACTCCTTACCCGTTCGACCGGCATCGGAACCGGAGGATGCGCGTTTGGAAGTCTTGCGGAAGCCTCCTTCCTTCTCCTCGCGATCGGAGCGGGAAACGGAACGGTCGCTGCGGGAGTAACGCGAACCCCTTTCTTTGTCGGCGTTTCCGCCGGAAGAGGGTCGGGAAACACTCCGGTCTGAAGTTCGGCGCGGACGCGCTGCGGGCTCCTCGTCCCGATCAGCGATGCGCCGACGGGGTTTACGGGGCTCCGTATTGTTTCCTTTTGGACGAAAACCGGGTTTGGTGCTCCGGTCACCACGTGCCGGTCTTTTGCCGCTCCTCTCTTCCCTGCTGACTTTGCGCATGATGACGGATTTAAGGTTGCAAGATAGGCAATTGTACGATGCTGCGCCTTTCGGCCGCTGTCAGCCTCCCATCGGATAAAAAGCATCTTCAATATGCTCGATCTTCGAATACACCGAATTGTGCACCACAATCACGATATCGAAGCGGGCCGGGGAGTCAAGGTTCTTGTCTTTCAGGAACCGGTCGGCCAGCCGGAGCAGCTGCCGCTGCTTGCTGACAGGAACCAGCTGACCGGGATCCGTGAGGTAAGCGGACGAGCGCGTCTTGACTTCTACGAAAACAATCTCTTCACCTTGACGGGCGACGATATCCACCTCGCCTTGCCCGATCCGCAGGTTCCGTTGAAGAACGGAAAATCCCTTGGAAGTGAGATGCGCCGCTGCAAGCTCTTCGCCCTTGCGGGCGAGCTCGGACTTGTTGTCCGTCATGGGTGGAACGTCAGCTCCATGGCATCGGCCACTTTCAATGTGGCTTCCCGACCCATGATCAGCGGATAGTTATTGGGGACGTGACCTCCCGGAAAACCGAAGACGACAGGATAAGCGTACTCCTCAACGGCCTCTCGGATGATCGCTTCCGCAGTCCGGCCGAAAGGCACCTGATTATCCTTCATATCGGTCATGCCGCCCACGATAAGCCCGGCGAGACCGGCCAGCTTACCGCCCCGCTTCAGGTTCATCATCATACGGTCGATGTGATACAGGTATTCGTCGAGGTCCTCGAGAAAAAGAATCTTGCCCGCGGTATCGATATCGGATGGCGTGCCGGATAGTGAACAGAGGATGGACAGGTTGCCACCGACGACAGCTCCTTTGGCGTGCCCATTGCGGTTGAGCCCTTCCATGCCGGCCTTCGGCTTCCAGGTATACCGAAGCGGCTTCCCGAACAAGGTGTCTTGCAGGACCTTGCTGCAACCGGGAGTCATTTTCGGGAAGGTCAGCGCCATCGGCGCATGTAACGTCTCCACCCCGGTATGACGGTGTACATGGTTATGCAATACGGTGATATCGCTGAATCCTATCAGCCACTTAGGGTCCTTGATGAACCTTTTCCAGTCGATGCCGTCGATCAACCGCACCGTTCCGTAACCTCCGCGGGCGAACAATATCGCCTTGCAGGTCTTGCTGTTGAGCGCCTTCTGAAGGTCCGACTGACGGTCCTCGTCCGTTCCGGCGAACTGACGGTCCTCCCGGAAGAGATGCTTGGCGGTCTGGACTTCCAGCCCCCAGGATTTCAGCAGGTCCATGGCCGGTTTCATTTCCGGACGGGTGACCTTCCGGGCCGTCGCCACAAGTAGGACCGTATCACCGGACTGCAGAAAAGGAGGTCGGATCATATTATTAACTTTGCCGTGCAAAATTCCGTCATCCGGTTCTGCCTGTCAACCAATAAAAGGAAGAACGCAGCTGAGATGTTAACACTTCCTTTGACTACCGACTAATAAAATGCCCCGCCACCTCGTCACCGCCGCTCTGCCATACGCCAACGGACCCGTTCACATCGGACACCTGGCCGGCGCCTACCTTCCTTCCGACATCTATGTACGGTATCTGCGCGCCATCGGCGAGGATGTGGTCTTCATCTGCGGCTCGGACGAGCACGGCGTTCCGATCACGCTGCGCGCCCGCAAAGAGGGTGTCACTCCGCAGCAGGCTGTCGACAAATACCATTCGATCATACGGCAGAGTTTCGCCGATTTCGGCGTCTCCTTCGATATCTATCACCGAACTTCCGACCCGGTGCATCACAAGACCGCTTCCGAATTCTTCCGGACCCTCTACGACAAGGGGGAATTCGTCGAAGAGGAAAGCGAGCAGTATTTCGATGAAGAAGCCGGAATGTTCCTCGCCGACCGGTATATCACCGGAACGTGTCCTAACTGCCGGCAACCCGGCGCGTACGGCGACCAGTGTGAGAAGTGCGGAAAAAGCCTCTCGCCCCGTGAGCTGATCGATCCGCAATCCCAGCTCAGCGGAAAGCCTCCGGTGCTGCGAAAGACCAAGCATTGGTACCTGCCGCTTGACAGATACCAGAAGGAATGGCTGGAGAAATGGATCCTCGGACATAAGGACGAGTGGAAAGTGAACGTCTTCGGACAGTGCAAGTCCTGGCTCGACCAGGGACTTCAGCCGCGTGCGGTAACGCGCGACCTGGACTGGGGCGTGCCGGTTCCGCTTCCCGACAGCAAGGGGAAAGTGCTCTACGTCTGGTTCGATGCGCCGATCGGATATATCTCCGCTACCAAGGCCTTGTTTGAACAGCGAAACGACCCGAACGGATGGGAACGGTACTGGAAGCAGCCGGATACCAAGCTGGTCCACTTCATCGGGAAAGACAATATCGTCTTCCACTGCATCATCTTCCCTGCGATGCTGAAAGCGCACGGCGGCTATGTGCTCCCGGAGAACGTGCCTTCGAATGAATTTCTCAACCTGGAAGGAGACAAGATCTCCACCTCCAGGAACTGGGCGGTATGGCTTCATGAATACCTGCAGGATTTTCCGGGCAAGCAGGACGTCCTCCGCTACGTGCTGTGTGCCACGGCTCCTGAGACCAAAGACAACGATTTCACCTGGAAGGATTTCCAGGCGAGAAACAACAACGAATTGGTTGCTGTGCTCGGCAACTTCGTCAACCGTACACTTGTATTGACGCAGAAATACTACGAGGGTGTCGTCCCGGCGAGAGGCGGGATGCAGGCTATCGACGAGGAATGTCTGAAAGCCGTCAGTGATGCCCCCGGCAAAATCGGGAAGAGCATCCGTGCATTCCGATTCAGGGATGCTCTGTTCGAGTTGATGGACCTGGCACGTACCGGTAACAAATACCTGGCGGACACCGAGCCTTGGAAACTACAGGCCACCGATCCGGAGCGGGTGAAAACGATACTCTCGGTATCCTCCGAAATCACAGCACAGTTGTCCGTATTGATGGAACCGTTTCTGCCTTTCACGGCCGCACGCCTCCGCGAAATGTTGAACCTGGAAACGAAGGACTGGCAAGCTCTTTCCTCCGGGCCGCTGTTGAAGTCCGGACATCGTATGGGAACCCCCGGATTGCTCTTTGAAAAAATCGAGGACGATGTCATCGCACGGCAAGTGGAGAAACTCAACGCCACGAAGGCAAGCAATCTTCAGTCAATGACAACAGTAGCTCCACAGAAACCGGCCACCACGTTCGATGCGTTCGGTCATATGGATTTGCGAATCGGAACCATCATCGCCGCGGAACGCGTCCCTAAGACGGACAAGCTGTTGAAGTTGACGATCGACACGGGCATGGATCAACGCACGGTGGTATCCGGCATCGCTGCCTGGTATGATCCGGAAAAGATCGTCGGACAACAGGTGACCCTGCTGGCCAACCTGGAGCCGCGTAAGATCAAGGGCATCGAATCGCAGGGAATGATCCTGATGGCTGAAAACGCCGGTGGCGAGCTCGCCTTCGTAGCACCCGTTAAAACGATGGAAAACGGCGGAAAGGTGAGTTGATCTCCCGGATGGACGAATCGGTTTATACCGATTTCAGGCTAAAATCCTAGATTTCAGGGTATTTCGTTCACGGATTAGAATTTTCCGACAGGAATTCGTATCTTTGCAACGCAAAATGATAATGGTAAAGAGGGGACGGCAGTCCCCTTTTTTATTGTAAAAAATGAACCTGCAGGAACAAATACGGTCGCTGGTCGAAAAGCGAATCGAGGGAACCGAGATCTACCTTGTAGAGGTAAAGGTTTCTCCGGCGAAAATCGTCGTGACTCTGGACCATCCCAAGAATCTCCCGCTGGACGAGTGCGTCAAGATCAGTCGCTATCTGCACGAGCAGCTGGACGAGACAGACGTATTCGAACGCCACGAGCTGGAGGTAGGTTCACCGGGCATGGAAGAACCCCTGAAAGTACTGCAGCAATACCGGAAACGGATCAACCGGCGAGTGTCCGTCATCACCTTCGACGGACAAAAGCGGTCGGGAACCCTCAAGGACGCCGATTCCGACGGATTGGTGTTGGACGAGGAGTTCACCGTGCGTGAAGGCTCCAAAAAATCCATCGCACACCGGGAAGTGCGGCTGCCGTTCGAGCAGATCAAGGAAACACGTGTAATCTTCTCTTTCGATAAAATAATCAAGTAACAGATATGAAAAAGGCCCCAAGCAAAAACGAACACACGGAACTGGTCGAAGCTTTCTCCGAGTTCAAAGAACTCAAGAACATCGACCGGGCCAGCATGATGAGCATCCTGGAAGACGTGTTCAAGAACATGATCAAGAAGAAGTTCGGCACCGCCGACAACTTCGATATCGTCATCAACACCGAAAAAGGCGACCTCGAAGCCTTCCGCAACCGTCTGATCGTCGATGACGGTGCGGTGGAGGACCCGAACACGCAGATCGAATATTCCGAGGCGGTCCTCATCGAGCCCGACTTCGAGGTCGGCGAGGAAGTGTCGGAGAAGATCCGGTTTTCGGACTTCGGCCGCCGCGCCGTGCTGGCCGCCCGTCAGAACCTGCTCGCTCGTGTGCAGGAGCTGGAGAAAGAGAGCATCTTCCAGAAATACAAGAACCGTGTGGGTGAGATCATTACCGGAGAAGTATACCAGGTCTGGAAAAAGGAGATGCTGGTCATGGACGACGAGGGTAACGAACTCATCCTTCCCAAGTCAGAGCAGATCCCTTCTGACTTCTTCAAAAAGGGCGACTCCGTCCGCGCAGTGGTCCTGCGTGTGGAGATGATGAACGGCACGCCGAGCATCATCCTTTCCCGCACCTCCCCGCTGTTCCTGGAGAAGCTGTTCGAGATCGAAGTGCCCGAAGTGTTCGACGGCCTTATCACCATCAAGAAGATCGTACGCGAGCCGGGCGAGCGCGCCAAAGTCGCCGTGGAAAGCTACGACGACCGGATCGATCCGGTGGGTGCCTGCGTCGGCATGAAAGGTTCCCGCATCCACGGCATCGTGCGTGAGCTGCGCAACGAGAACATCGACGTCATCAATTTCACTGCCAATACGATGCTCTTCATTTCGAGAGCGCTGTCTCCTGCCAAGATCACCAGCATCAAGCTGGACGATGACAAGAAGCGTGCTTCCGTGTTCCTGAAACCCGACCAGGTATCCCTGGCCATCGGAAAAGGCGGCCATAATATCAAACTGGCGGGCAAGCTCACCGGGTACGAGATCGATGTGTACCGCGAATCCGACGAGGACTCCGATGACGTCGACCTGGACGAATTCACCGACGAGATCGAACCGTGGATCATCGACGAATTGAAGACCATCGGCTGCGATACCGCGAAGAGCGTGCTCGAGCTTCCGGTGGAGGACCTGGTCAACCGTACCGATCTGGAAGAGGAGACCATCAAGGAGGTCATCCGCATCCTGAAGGCCGAATTCGAATGAGACCGGCCTTCCTCTCCCCGGCGAGGCTGACCAGCTAAGCCCGGAGCGTTCCGCGGGAGGACGCTTCCGTTTCAAACTCCCGCCACCAACAACGACATGGCAGAAGCAGAAAAAACTATACGACTCAGCAAGGCGATCAAGGAATTCAACCTGTCGATGGACCACATCGTGGATTTCCTTTCGAAGAAGGGATTCCAGATCGAAAGCAACCCGAACACGAAGTTGCCCGGAGATGCCTATGCATTGTTGCAAAAGGAGTTCCAGGGCGACAAGATCCTGAAAGAGGAGGCGCAGCAGCTCACCCAGACAAAACTCAAGAGGGAGGGCCAGGTCGTCGTGGATGCAGGCGTTACCAAGAAATCGACTTCGAAGAAGGACAGCGAAACCCCCGAAATCCTTATCAAGGGGGTAACGGTCGCCGACTTCCTGGGGGCTGAAAAGAAAAAGAAGAAGTCCGATGAGCCGGCAGCGGCTGAAACGGCCGAACCGGCCTCAGAAGAAACCAAGCCTAAAACCACTCGGAAGAAATCCGACGAGGTGATCAAAGCCAAGGCAGAAAAAGTCGACGGCCCGAAAGTGCTGGGAAAAATAGAGATCGAAGGGGCAGAGGCTAAGACCGAAAAGAAGAAGGGGGGCCGTAAAAAGAAAGAAACCACGGAAGAGACACCCGTCACTCCGGTCGAATCACCGGTTGCAGAGACCCCGGTGGAGGCGCCGGCTCCTGCTCCGGCTCCTGCTCCGGCAGCACCCGAAGCACCGGAAGAAAAAGACATCCACCGCGTACAGATCGAGAAGCTTTCCGGACCCAACATCCTTGGCAAGATCGAATTGCCGGTCGAAGACCGCAGGAAACCCGTTGCAAGTTCCGGTAGCGGTGCCGATGCGGGAGAGAAGAAGAAGCGCAAGCGGACCGACCGTAAGGCCGGAGCGCAGCCGCTTCCTCAGGAGCGCGGACGTGGCGTAGGCAGCACCGGAAGGGCTCCTAAGAACGTCGCTTCCACGGACCGGAAGGAACTCACTGACAAGGAGATCCAGGAGAAGATCAAAGCCACGCTGGCCCGTCTCAGCGGCGGCGGAAAATCGAAGTCCTCCAAGATCCGCAAGCAACGCCGCGAAGAACGTGCGGAAGAGCTTGAACAACTGGCAGCGGAGGAATCAGGAAAGAAAGTGATCAAGGTCACGGAATTCGTAACCGCCAACGAATTGGCGAAACTGATGGACGTGTCGGTCACCCGCATCATCTCCACCTGCATGTCGCTGGGCATGTTCGTCTCCATCAACCAACGGCTTGACGCTGAAACATTGTCGGTCGTCGCCGAGGAATTCGGTTTCACCGTGGAGTTCGTCTCCGCCGAAGTACAAGAAACGATCAGTGCCGAGGAAGACCGTCCCGAAGACCTGATCGCCCGCTCGCCGATCGTGACGGTGATGGGCCACGTCGACCACGGTAAGACGAGTCTGCTGGACTATATCCGTAAGGCCAACGTCATCGCCGGCGAAGCCGGAGGAATCACGCAGCACATCGGCGCGTACAATGTGGAGCTGGAGAACGGAAAGCACATCACCTTCCTGGACACTCCCGGTCACGAGGCGTTCACCGCCATGCGTGCACGCGGAGCCAAGGTCACGGATATCGCCATCATCGTGATCGCCGCAGACGACAGCGTCATGCCTCAGACCGTGGAAGCGATCAACCACGCGCAGGCTGCGGGCGTCCCGATGGTCTTCGCCATCAACAAGGTGGACAAGCCCGATGCGCAACCGGAGCGTATCAAGGAACAGCTGGCCAAGATGAACATCCTGGTCGAGGACTGGGGCGGAAAGTTCCAGTGCCAGGAGATCTCCGCCAAGAAAGGCATGAACGTGGAGCAGCTGCTCGAGAAAGTACTGCTCGAAGCCGAGCTTCTGGAACTGAAGGCCAATCCCGACCGCCGTGCAAACGGTACCGTCATCGAATCCTCTCTCGACAAGGGCCGCGGTTACATCATGACCGTACTTGTACAGGGAGGAACGCTGAAAGTGGGCGACGTCCTTATCGCCGGCTGTTACTCCGGACGAGTGAAGGCGCTTTACAACGAACGCGGTTTCCGCATCAAGGAGGCCGGTCCGACAATGCCCGCTCAGGTGCTGGGTATGAACGGCGCGCCGCAGGCAGGGGACCTCTTCAACGTCATGGATGACGAGCGCGAGGCCCGGGAAGTCGCCAACAAGCGTCTGCAGCTGCAGCGTGAGCAAGGTATCCGGACGCGCAAGCACATCACTTTGGACGAGATCGGACGCCGTCTGGCGATCGGCAATTTCAAGGAGTTGAATGTGATCGTCAAAGGCGACGTGGACGGTTCTATCGAAGCGCTGGCAGATTCGCTGCTCAAGCTTTCGACGAACGAAGTGCAGGTCAACATCATCCACAAATCGGTCGGACAGATCACAGAATCCGACGTGTTGCTGGCCTCCGCCTCCAACGCTATCATCATCGGCTTCCAGGTACGTCCTTCCGTGAACGCACGGAAACTGGCGGAGACCGAAGAGATCGAAATTCGACTGTATTCCATCATCTATAACGCCATCGAGGAACTCAAGCAGGCCATGGAGGGATTGTTGGCGCCGGAATTCCAGGAGAAGATCGTCGGCAATATCGAGATCCGAGAGACCTTCAAGATCCCGAAGGTCGGAACGATCGCCGGTTGCATGGTTCTCGACGGAAAGATCAACCGCAACACCAAAGTTCGTGTGGTCCGCGACGGTATCGTCGTGTACTCCGGAGAACTCGGTTCCCTGAAGCGCTTCAAGGACGACGTCAAGGAAGTGTCCTCGGGATACGAATGCGGCCTGAGCATCCAGAACTTCAACGACATCCAGATCGGTGACATCATCGAAGGCTACGAACAAGTTGCCGTAAAACGCACACTGGCCTGATTCCGAAGCACGGAAATGAAAAGGCGGCCCGTTGAAGGCCGCCTTTCTTTTTAGATCAAGTCCTCAATACAGCGGGGGAAGCTTCACCTCGTCCGGAACCACGAACACCGTAGGATACAGGCCTTCGAGGCTTTTCATGAATTGCAGGGCTTCGTAGCGGTTGCGGAAATCACCCACACGCACCTTGAAATTGGGCTGCTGGTAGGTGAGATAGGCCGGAACATCCGGGAAGCGGCCGGCGAAATCGAGTTTGACTTCGGAGGCCTTCGGGCGGTTTACGCCGAAATAGATCTGGACACGGTAGCCGGGAACAGACTGATGGAGGAGGTTCTCTTTTTTCTGCCGTGATACGACATCATCGTAGCGGGAATCCCTCACAAAGACAAATGAACTGTCGTCCTCGGAAGTGATTTCCATCCTCTGGGCGGAAGCGAACAAGGAAGCACCGGTCAGGCAGAGGAGAAGAAGCAGCTTCATCATGGGTCAAAAATAGTCAGCCTGCCGATTGTTTGGCAAAAAACCTGCCAAAATTTCCGGAAAAGCGGCTACCCCGACACCTACGCGGGAAAAAGATACCTTCGTAACGCGAAATGCAGTATGGATATCGAAGCACTGCGCAGTTATTGCCTCAGCAAACGGGGTGTAACCGAGGAATTCCCCTTTGACGAGGTCACGTTGGTCTTCAAAGTGCTGGGAAAGATCTTCATCATTTCCCCGCTGGATGAGGAAACCTTCCGGTTTTCATTCAAATGTGAGCCGGAAACCGCTTTGGAACTTCGTGAAAATTATTCGTGTGTCGCTCCCGCATGGCACATGAACAAGACCCATTGGAATTCGGTGGAAGTGGACGGCAGCGTTCCCGACCGTGAACTTCTTTCCTGGATCGATCATTCCTACGAACAGGTGGTAAAAGGACTTCCTAAGAAAGTACGTTCCGCTTTGACCACATTGTGAAACAAGAACCGCTCATCAACCCTTTGAAATGAAAAAGCTGCTCAATTACTTCCTGCAAGGACTGCTGTTGGTGGTCCCCATCACCGTCACCATCTGGATACTCATACGCGCAATCCTTTGGATAGACGGTCTGCTCCCTTTCCAGGTGCCGATCCATCTTCCGGGCACGACGGAAATCGACCTGCCCGGACTGGGTCTGCTGACCATCTTCCTGGTCATTGCACTATTAGGTTATTTCAGTTCCAGATACCTGCGGAACCCGTTGTTCTCCTATTTTGAAACCCTGATCGAGAAGGCTCCGTTAACCAAGCTCATTTACAGCTCGGTCAAGGACCTGATACAGGCATTTGTCGGAGAGAAACGACGTTTCAACCATCCGGTACTTGTCCGACTGGAAAAAGACTCGGACATCAACCGCATCGGCTTTGTGACGCAGGAAGATCTGACGGACCTTGGAATAAGCCAGGACAAAGTCGCTGTCTACCTGCCGTTCTCCTACGGTTTCAACGGTGAACTCATCATCCTTCCAAAAGAAAACGTGAAACCGATCGATGCTTCAGGCACCGATATGATGAAGTTCATCATTTCCGGCGGCGTAAGCTCGGTCGACCATAAGTAACCCGTCCGCAATGTCACAACGATTCAAGTCCCTGATCCGCTATACGCTGCTGCTGGGCGTAGGCGCCGGACTGTTGTGGCTGTCCTTTCGCGGAATCGACCTCTCCTCCACCCTGCTGGAATTCCGATCGATCGATTACGGCTGGCTGGGAGTTTCTCTGCTGGCGTCGGTGGTCGCATTCATCAGCCGGGCGCACCGCTGGAACCTGCTCATTCGTCCCATGGGATTCAAAACCGGCCTGTACGACACGCTCAATGCCGTGATGGTCGGTTACCTCGTCAATCTGGCTGTACCGCGGCTTGGAGAGGTCACGCGGTGCGGATCGCTCAACCGCACCTCCCACGTACCGTTCGAGATTCTTCTGGGCACCGTTATCGTGGAACGGGTGCTGGATGTGATCTGCCTCGGTGCTTGCATGTTACTCGCAGCATGGATCGAGCACGACCGTCTCGGCGACTTCCTCTATCAGAACATAACAAAGCCGTTGCAGTCAAAAACGGAAATGTTCGCTGCCGTCGAAAGCTACCAATGGATCATCGCGTTGGCAGTCTTGGCGGCTGCCGTCTATTTCGCGGTGAAATACGTGCGCAGCAGACGGCTACGGCTTCCGGGATCCGAAAAACTTTCCGGACTCTTGAAAGGAATCGTCCAAGGCCTGCGGTCCGTGCGCACTCTGGACCAGCGGGCCGCTTTCCTGTTCCACACCGTACTGATATGGTTCATGTACTTCCTGATGTCGTATACCTGCTTCAAGGCGCTTCCGGCCACGGCAGGGCTCTCCTGGCAGGCCGGTCTTTTCGTGCTGGTGGTCGGCGGAATGGGAATGGCGGCACCGGTACAAGGCGGAATCGGCGCTTACCACCTCCTGGTCTCAAGAGGACTTATCCTGTACGGACTGACCTTGGTACACGGGCTGGCTTTCGCCACGCTGATGCATACGTCCCAGACGTTGTTGGTGATCCTGATGGGAGGCATCGCCATGTTACTGGTCTCCTTAAAAACCGATAAAAAACCCGGCAATGCATAACCTGGATATCGTCCGTGCGAAAATCCATGATCTTCCCGGATTACTTAAAACCGTACAACGCTGGCGCTTCCTCGGCAAGAAAGTGGCCTTCACCAACGGTTGTTTCGACATCATGCACCTGGGGCATGTCGATTATCTTGCCAAAGCCGCCGATGAGGCCGACTTCCTGATTGTAGGGCTCAATACGGATGAAAGCACGCGGAGACTGAAAGGTCCCCACCGCCCCATCAACGATCAGGTGCAGCGTGCAACTTTGTTGGCCTCGCTCCACTTCGTTTCCGCAGTCGTCCTGTTCGATGAGGACACGCCGCTGGAGCTGATCAGCGCCGTTCAGCCCGACGTCCTTATCAAAGGAGCCGATTATTCGCCGGAAAACATCGTGGGAGCCGATGTTGTCGCCGGCGGCGGCGGCAGGGTGATGACCATCGAATTCCTTCCCGGCTACTCGACTTCCGCGATTGAAGAGCGGATTAGGAGCAGGAAATGAAGGTTACGGTTCCCGGAAGAAACTTGTCGGATTCTTTTCCGTATCTTCAGAAAACCAATCCAATCCGGAACATGTATCTCCGCAAACTTTCCCTCTTTGCCTTGTTCGCCTTGCTGGCAGCCTCTTTCAGCGGTTGCGAAAAGGTCGAGTATTTCAAATCCGAAAAATCCATCAAGTCCGAGCTGAACGACGACTGGCGGTTGGTCCCTATCCCGCGTAACGACAACGAACTGGAAGTATGGACATTTTCCGACAACGTGGTGACGCGCACTGTTTCCGACCGCAGCGGTCGCATCCTCAGTGTGCTAAAAGGCGTCTATTCACTGAATGTGAAACTGATGAAGACCGACATCATCATCACGGGCTTCACCGAAGGTATGGACCATTTGAACGGCGACTGGCGGATCGTCCAGCTTGACAAGGATTTTCTGATCATCGCGACGGACCACTACGATACCACCGGTATCCTGGAAAGGGAATTCGTCCGCATCAAGTGATCCGCACCACCGGTTTTTTAAAGGGCTCTTCGGAGCCCTTTTTCATTCATACGGGTTTCCGGACGGGGCTACTAGGGAAATGTCCTTACCTTCGTGTGCGGAATGGCAAAGACCAAGACTTCCTTCTTCTGTCAACAATGCGGAGCACAATCGCCCAAGTGGGTCGGTAAATGTCCCTCGTGCGGACAATGGAACACCTACGTGGAAGAAGTGGTCGCTTCCTCCACTGAATCGACGCTGTGGAAGAAGACCACTGCCAAGAACGCCCGGACAGCGCAACCGCATCTGCTGAGCGATGTCACAACCGGCACGGAACAGCGTCTGGTCCTTCCCGACAAAGAACTTAACCGCGTGTTGGGCGGCGGACTGGTGCCCGGCTCCATGGTGCTGGTTGGCGGCGAACCCGGAATCGGAAAGTCCACGCTGGTGCTCCAGGTAGCCCTGCAGCTGAGGGATATTCCTGTCTTGTATGTAAGCGGGGAAGAGAGCGAACAACAGATCAAGATGCGGGCCGACCGCCTGAAGATGAAGAACGAGAAGTTCTTCATACTGACCGAAACATCCCTGGAGAACATCTTCAAGCAGATATCGGCTGTCTCCCCGGCGATCCTGGTGATCGATTCAATACAAACGCTCTTCTCTTCGAACGTCGAATCCTCTCCGGGAAGTGTTTCACAGATCAGGGAATGCACCGCCGAACTGTTGCGCTTCGCGAAAGAAAGCAACGTGCCGGTGTTCCTCATCGGACATATCACGAAGGACGGCGTCATCGCCGGACCGAAGATCCTGGAACATATGGTGGACACGGTACTCCAATTCGAAGGGGACCGCCACCACATCTACCGCATCCTTCGGGCGATGAAAAACCGTTTCGGTTCTACCGCCGAAATCGGCATCTACGAAATGCAGGGAAGCGGACTTCGGGAAGTCAGCAACCCTTCCGAAGTGCTGATCGCCCAGCGCGACGAAGCGATGAGCGGTACGTCGATCGCAGCCACCATGGAAGGCGTCCGGCCGCTGATGATAGAGACGCAGGCACTGGTCAGTTCGGCCGTCTACGGGACACCGCAGCGTTCCTCCACCGGTTTCGACCTGCGCAGACTCAGCATGCTGCTGGCCGTGTTGGAAAAACGCTGCGGCTTCCGGCTGGGTGCCAAGGACGTGTTCCTTAACATCGCCGGAGGAATACGGGTCGAAGATCCCGCCATCGACCTTTCGGTCATCTGCGCCATACTTTCTTCGAGCGAGGACATCGCCGTGTCGCCTAAGATCTGCATGGCGGCGGAGGTGGGACTCAGCGGAGAGATCCGTCCGGTAGCCCGCATCGAGCAACGCATCAGTGAAGCGGAAAAACTCGGCTTCGAGACCATCATCATCAGCAAGTACAACCTGAAAGGGCTTGACCTGAACCGCTACAAACGCATCGCAGTGAAACCTGTTGCGAAAGTGGAAGAGGTGTTCTCCTTGTTGTTCGGTTGAGAGACCGGGATGCGAGGTGCGAGGTGCTTCACTGTCAATCGAAAATCCGAATAAATGACGTACCGTTCCTTCGATCCGTATCGGCAGCGGCTGCTGTCGGAATTTCCCTGTGACGACCGTATCGATGCTGCGTTGGTGAATAATGGGAGTGCAGCATGGCGGTCTTTTTCATTGGAGGAGCGCATCCGTCGTTTCGAGCGACTGGCGGATATCCTGGACACGGAACAGCTTCGTTTGGCTGAACTGATTACAGAGGAAATCGGCAAACCGTTGAATGAATCAGTCGCTGAAATAAACAAATGCGCTAACGCTGTCCGACAACTGATAAATGCTGCGCCTGCCGTGCTGAGGGACCGGCTTGTTCCTTGTGAAGCACGGTTGGCAAAGGTCGTCCCTGTCCCCTTGGGCCCATTGTTAGCCGTGATGCCCTGGAACTTCCCCTTCTGGCAGTTTTTCAGATTCGCGGTTTCGCCGATGCTGGCAGGAAATACGGTACTGCTGAAGCACGCACCCAATGTTCCACGATGCGCCATGGCATTGACAGAACTTTTCAGGAAAGCGGAATTTCCGGAAGGGGCTGTCATCAACCTTTTCCTCTCTGACAAAGGAGTCGCTGACGCCATCGCACTGCCTCTTGTTCGCGGCGTCGCGTTCACAGGAAGTGATGCGACGGGCTCCCTGATTGCGGAAACAGCCGGGCGCAACATTAAAAGAACGACACTGGAGCTGGGAGGAAACGACCCTATGATAGTTTTCGAGGATGCGGACATTGACGCTGCCGCCAAGGCAGCAGTTGCTTCACGTTGCATCAACGGCGGTCAGGCCTGCAATGGCGCCAAGCGATTTCTCGTTCAGGATCCGGTCCGGGAAAAATTCGTCAAGGCACTGATTGAAGGAGTAAACGCGTTGAAACAAGGGGATCCGAAAGACCCGCACGTATCCATCGGTCCTGTAGCCCGTTGGGATTTACTTGAGAAAATAAGAAAACAAGTGACGGAAAGCATCTCGCAGGGAGCGGAGGCGACTTATATGGCGGAAGGAGTTCCGGAAGGATGGTTCTTCCCTCCTACTGTCCTGACCGGTGTGCTGTCGGGAATGACTGCCTTTGAAGAAGAGATTTTCGGCCCCGTATGGTCGGTCACCGGTTTTCGCACACGTGAAGAGGCCGTCGACCTCGCTAATGCCTCCCGTTACGGTTTGGGAGCATCGGTGTGGTCCGGCGATGAAACGTTAATCGAGTGGATGATTGCGAAGCTGGACACCGGCAACGTATTCGTAAACGATTTCGTCAGGTCCGATCCGCGTTTCCCCTTTGGCGGTGTGAAAAGCAGCGGATACGGAAAGGATCTGGGCGAAGAAGGATTCACGGAGTTCGTGAATTGGAAGACGGTGTATTGGAGAGTGTAAGCGGAAGGATGCGGGTACGGGATGCGACCTGTTGACGACAGGTTTTTTTCGTAATTTCATAGCTTAAACCCCGCTATCGTATGAAAAGATTGACCTTGCTGTCCGCTGTCTTATCATCCTGCTTTTTAGCCGCCGGACAACCTACCTTCAATAAAGGAGGTATCGACTATCCGTTCACCGTGAAGACCAATGTAGTTGATGAATATTTCGGGGTGAAGGTCCAGGATCCTTACCGGTGGCTGGAATACGATACAGCAGCCAATGTGCAGGAGTGGGTAGCCGCCGAGAACAAGACCACGTTCGATTACCTGTCGAAGATCCCCTACCGCGAAAAAATAAAAGACCGTCTCACGGAGATCTTCAACTACGCCCGTTACTCCGCTCCTTTCCGTGTGGGCGATTATTACTTCTTCACCAAAAACGACGGTTTGCAGAACCAGGCGGTCATCTACATACAGAAAGGACTTGAAGGTGCTCCGGAGGTCTTTATCGATCCGAATACCCTGCTGAAAGACGGCACAGCCGCGGTATCGCTGCTGGGAGCCTCCAAGGACCACCGTTACATGGCATACTCCGTCGCCAAGGCGGGCAGCGACTGGCAGGAAATCCTGGTCATCGACATCGCAACACGCAAACAGCTCGACGACCGCATCGAGTGGGTGAAATTCAGCGGCGCGGCGTGGAAGGGCGACGGTTTCTATTATAGCCGCTACGATGCACCGAAAGACGGCAAACTCTATTCTGCCAAGAACGAGTACCATAAAGTCTATTACCACCGTATCGGTACCCCTCAGTCGGCCGATGAGCTGATTTACGAAGACAAGAACTTCGCCAACCGGTATTACGGCGCACAAACCACCGAGGATGAACGCTTCCTGGTGATCAACATCTCCTCCGGAACCAGTGGCAACGAAATCAAGGTGAAGGACCTATCCGCCGGCCAAAAGGATTTCACGGTCATATTCCCCGGATTCGATGCGAATGCCGACATCCTGAACAATATCGGGGGGCAACTGCTGATGCAGACCGACCTTCATGCCTCGAACCAGCGCATCGTACTGGTCGATCCTTCGACCCCCGGAGAAACGAGCTGGAAGACAGTCATCGCCGAAAACTCAGACCTCATCAAATCCGCATCCACGGCAGGCGGCAAGCTGTTCATCACCTATTTGAAGGACGCCACCAGCCGGTGCTTCCGTTATACGCTCGAAGGGAAACCGGAAGGTGAGATCAGACTGCCGGGGCTGGGCACCGTAGGCGGCTTCGGGGGCAACGAGGACGACAAGGTCCTTTTCTATTCCTATACCTCCTTCAATTATCCGCCTGCCATTTTCAAATACGACATGGCAAGCGGCAACAGCGAAGTGTGGCAAAAGGCCAAAGTCAGTTTCGATCCCGACAAATACGTGGTCAAACAAGTCTTCTTCAAAAGCACAGACGGCACCCGCGTCCCGATGTTCATCGTTCACATGAAAGGCCTTGCGCTGAACGGCAAAAACCCCACGCTGTTGTACGGCTACGGCGGTTTCAACATCAGTCAGACCCCCTCCTTCAGCACAGGACGAATGGTGTTGCTGGAAAACGGCGGTGTGCTCGCCATCGTGAACCTTCGCGGAGGCGGCGAGTACGGTGAAGACTGGCACAAGGCCGGAATGCTGTCCAGGAAGCAGAATGTCTTCGACGATTTCGTTTCCGCTGCGCGGCAGCTGATCGACAGCGGCTATACCGACCGCAATCACCTGGCTATCCAGGGCGGTTCCAACGGCGGACTGCTGGTTGGCGCCTGCATGACACAGCATCCGGAACTTTTCAAGGTCGCGATTCCGCAAGTGGGTGTCATGGACATGCTCCGGTTCCACAAGTTCACGGTCGGATGGGGCTGGGTGGTCGAATACGGAAGCAGCGAGGATTCCGTACAATTCACCAACCTGTACGGTTATTCGCCGCTGCACAATCTGCGCAAAGGCGTGGAGTATCCTGCCACGCTGATCACCACTGCGGATCACGACGACCGTGTGGTTCCTGCACACTCCTTTAAATTCGCCGCAACGCTGCAGGAAATGACCAAGGGTAATAATCCCGCTCTCATCCGCATCGATGTCCGTGCCGGACACGGAGCCGGGAAACCGACTTCGAAAGTCATAGAGGAACAAGCCGACATCTACAGTTTCATGTTTTATAACATGGGGGTCACTCCGAAGGCCTTACAGTAGTAATTCAAATCTACCTGACACATGTATCGGCTGTCCCTGGCGAAAGTCGTTGGCGTGATTACGTTGCTTGTGATAACGGGCGCGTGCGGCGACCTCAAGGAATCAAAGCCGGGTAAAGGATCATGGGTGAAGCCGCACGTCACCCGGAACGGACGTTTCATTAAAGGGCATTACCGGAATTCCGTGAACTACGACAAGAACAGCTACCGGAGCCGCATCCGCAGCAATTCCTACTATCAACGCAATAAATACCGTTACCGAAAATCAAAGTGATGAACGATTTCTCGCTATACCGGACCTCGGTCCGGATGATGGTACTGCTGATCGCCATCCTGCCTTTCACGGCGAAGTCCCAATCCTATTCACCGACGTGGGAGAGCCTTGACCGTCGACCGGTACCGCAGTGGTACCGGGATGCCAAATTCGGGATTTTCATTCATTGGGGCGTATATGCGGTACCGGGCTGGTGCGAAAAAGGCAAGTATGCGGAATGGTACCAAAAAGGACTACAGACAGACGACACCTCACGGCAAGAGTACCATCGCACGAATTTCGGTGACCGCTCCTATTATGACCTTGCGCGGGATTTCCATGCCGAGTTGTTCAATCCGGACGAATGGGCGCAGTTGTTCGAGCGTTCGGGAGCGAAATACATCGTACTCACCTCCAAACATCACGACGGATTCTGCCTCTGGCCCAGCAGGAATGCGGACAGTACCTGGGGATTCCCCTGGAACTCCGTGACTGCCGGTCCGAAGCGGGACCTGCTGGGCGACCTGTTCGCCTCTGTGCGGAAAACCTCCGTGCATCCCGGGATGTATTATTCACTCTACGAATGGTTCAACCCACTCTATCTTAAAGACAAACAGGCTTATGCAAACGTACATGCGTGGCCCCAAATGGTTGACCTCGTAAATACCTACAAGCCCGACGCCTTCTGGACGGACGGCGACTGGGAAGCAAGCGATACGCTCTGGCGCAGCCGCGAGTTCCTGGCGTGGCTGTATACTGAGAGTCCGGTGAAGGACCGTGTCGTCACCTTCGACCGGTGGGGAGGTACGCGGTTCAAGCATGGTCAGGTCTTCACGCCGGAGTATGAGCCTGATAAGGATTTCGCGGATCACTATTTCGAAGAGAGTCGCGGGATGGGAACCAGCTATGGCTACAACCGCGAAGAAGATGCCTGGGACTATACTTCGACACAGGCCTTGATACTTTCCTTGGTGGATAAGGTAAGCCGCGGCGGAAATCTGCTGTTGGATATCGGTCCGGACGCACACGGAAAAATACCGCCGATCATGCAGGAGCGGCTATTGGAGATCGGCGATTGGCTGAAGATAAACGGCGAGGCGATTTACGGGACACAACGCTGG
>JBJOMN010000032.1:0-120284 GCA_046052345.1 Bacteroidota bacterium
GGCCGTGGCAATGACACTGGTGCCGTCTGACCAGGAATAGGTGAAGCCGGCGTTGCTACCCAGCTGGATGGTGTAATCTTCAACCTCACCCCAGCTGAAGGTGCCGGTAGGTGCGGTGATAGTGGTGGTCTCGTTGGTGATGACACGCATACGTGTGTAACCGGCCGTTACAGTTGACGGGACCGTTATGGTTCCGGACCATACGTGCGGTCCGGAGACAGCAGCGGGCTCGGCAAACTGCTCGCCGGCGTCCACGAAGTCGCCGTCGCGGTTCCAATCGATGTAGATGACCGAACGGTTGGTATAGTTACCACCGCAGGTGCCGACCGTCACCGAGAAGCTAACCACCTCGTTGGTCAGTACCAACGGCGCAGGTACGCCGGTGTAGTTGCTATACTGGTAGGCAATGGAGCCGGCTCCGGGGGCAAGTGCACCGCAAGCCGAGGTCTGGTTAAGGGTCTTGAAGGTAACGCCCAGAATTTCCTCGTCGGCCGTAGATGTCGCATTCGCCGCACCATAGGTGGTAGGCGCAGCAGCCGTGCTGCCGATGTAAGCATTCAGGTTGAGGGAAGAGCCTGCACAGATGGTGGTCGGAGAGACCGCGGGAACCAAGGTTAATCCGTTAAGGTAGTTATCCTGGTAAGATGTTCCGTTGGCTGAAACAGAGTTCGTTCCATCGGTTGCTGTAGCACTGAAGGTGACCACAGACGAACCGGAAGCAGGAATCACTCCGGTCCAACTTGTACCTGAACCGCCGTTAGACAGTGAAATAGGCGTCTGGGCAGTGCCGTTCAGGGAGTAGTTCAACGTGACGGCCGTGACCGTGACATTGCTTCCGACCACTACGGTGACGGTATGGTTCACAGCAGTACACTGTCCGGTAGCCGGGCTGGCAGTCACACTCGCAATCTGCGGCAACAGACCGATGAAGGTGTTTTCGTCAGCACCGATATCAGGAGCCGTGGTGGAACGGGTCTGACCGTCGATGTCGGTCGTCAGCGCAGTAGCAGGATAAGGCTTACCGCCGCTCTCTACGAACGTGGCCACAGAGGTGGAAACGTGGAGCAGGGAGTCGGTCGTCGGAGCCGTGAAGGTCGTGTTTTCAGTACGCGAGCTGGCGTCACGGGGAGAGACAAAGGTCTTGAAATCAGCCAGTGTCTGCTTCGCGTTCGTGGTGGCACCGATACCTTCACCGTAGATCAGCTTGGTCGTTCCGGGCGTACCTGCATAGAACAGGTTGTTGTCCGAAGCGGCCTGATACGTAGTGAGGGTAGCGCCGCTACGACGATAAGCCACAGCTGCCTGAGAAGTACCTGAGTTCGTAAGGTTGATCACCAGGTTGTTCACCAGGGTGACGTTCGGCGTGATGTTAGCATGAATACCGGTAGTGGCGAAGTTGGCGCCGCCACCGTTACCCGTCAGATAGACCGTGTTATTGTACAGGTAGAAATTATACCCAGCCGTAGCGTTGGCGATGTCGATACCGTGTACAGCGGTACCGGTGGTGACTGTCGTGGAGCTGGAGGCCGTAGGCGCGGTCGCCGGGTTGGCGAACGGAGCGGAAATACGGCTGATGGCGTTGTTGTAGATGTTCCAATCCTGGCCGGTGGTGGCCCAAATGCCACGGGAGATACCGTTCGAACCGCCGGCGACAAGCGTGTTGAAGGTGTTGCCTTCAAAGAACTTGGTGTTACCGGCGGTGGTAGAACCGGCCAATTGGGCACCGACGACGAAACCGTTCATCGATCCGCCCAGCTGAGCATCGGTCGAAATACCGGTTGTCGAGGTGGTGGTTCCGATACGTGCGATCCGGTTGCCTTTGATGATGTTACCGGCAGCGGAAGGGGCGAAATAGGAAGCATAGATGGTCTGGTTGCCCGTAGAAACACCTTGCACGGTGATGTTACGGATGATGTTGTTGCTGATCGTACTGCCGGAAGCCATCGAGGCACTGTAGTAAAATCCGTAGGTCAGGGATGTCAAGGTTCCCGGGACTCCGGTGTTGTACAAGGTGTCAATGACGTTGTTGTTGATCGAACCCACCAAGGTCGAACCGGACAACGCATAGATACCATAGGTAGTACCAACTGAAGTTGCAGTTGCCAGTACGTTACGACGGTTATTGGTGACGTTGTTGTAATCCATGTGCGTCTCGTTCGAAGAGCTGGCATAGAGGATATACGTCGTACCGGAACTGGGTGAAAGGATGTTGTTACGGATGGTGTTGTACTGACAGTTGTAGGTACCGGAGGTAGCGTAACCGTAGATACCGTAGAACGTATTCGTGTTCTGAAGGGTGTTGTTGTACACCAGGTTGTATTTACAGTTAAACACCATATTGGTACCTGAGTTGAACTGGTACATGCCGTACATCGTTGCGGTAGAGGTAGAAGCAAAGGTGTTGTTACGGAACTGGTTGTAGCTCGTGGACACCTGTGCACTCGTACCGCCGGTCGATGAACCGTAGATGCCATAGAAGGAACCTGCAGTAGGTGTGTTCGCCTGGATGATGTTACTGTCGATCCGCACGATGTTCGGATTGGTCGCGTCACCGCCCGCCAAAGCGTGGTAGATGCCGTAGAACGTCGAAGACGTGACGATGTTCTGGATCGTATTGCCGCAGATGGTCGCCCACGTTCCGGAGAGCGCATAGATACCGCCGGATGTAGTGGAAGTTGCAGTAGTACTGGAGCTGATCGTGTTGCTGCGGATGGTGATGCCACGGTTGTTGCCATAGTAGATACCATACGCTGAAGTGGCAGCGCCGCCGAAGTTGGTGATCGTGTTGTTCGAGATGTTATTCAAGGTGTCATTCAGACACTCGCCGGTTGCAGCAACAACGTTCGGGTTGGCACCCAGACGGATACCCGTGTAACAGTTATTGAGCGTGTTGTTGGTGATGCTCACCTTGTTACGGGCGGCCTGTGCCGTGGTAGCGTAGGTGGAGTTGGTGAAGCCCGTCGTGCTCAGGTTATTGTGGTTGGCGACGTAAATACCGTTACCGGCCGTGAAGGCGCTGGCAAGGGCGATGTTACAATTGGTGATAACCACATCGTTAGAACCGTCGTCACCGGAACACTTCAGCACGGCATAGCCCCACTCCATGCGGGTGGTGGCGGTGGTGTTACCGGCGGATTCTGCCAGGTTGATGCCGTTGATGGTGACGTTGTCGGTACCCGTAATCACGAAGATACCGTCAATGGTCGTGGAGGTACCCACGTAAGCGGTAAGGATCGGATTAGCACCGCTGCCTGACTTCTGGAAGGTGATGGTCTGTGAAGGACCGGAACGGAGTCCCGCCGCAAGCCCGCACATGTTGAGCTGATAGCCGCCCACAGGAGCTGTCTCTGTGAAACCTGCCGGAAGGTTGATGGTTACGTTACCGCTCACACCGTAGGTGCTCAGATGAGATACGGCGCTTGCAAGTGTGGTGAAGTTACCGCAACCGGCACCGCCGATCGTGTAGCTGCCGGACAGCGGAGCGCCGCCGACGGTGATGGAACCGGTGGCCGAACAGCCGAACTGGTCGGTAACCGTCACCGTGTAGGTACCGGCGTTGTTCGCGTTACGGGACGCGCCCGTGTTGCCGCCCGGAGACCACAGGTAGGTGTAGGTGCCGGCGACGGAAGGTGTAGCCGTCAGGTTGGCCGTGTTACCGACCACCCAGTTGGTACAGTTGGAAGTAACCGCCACCGTGAAGGAAGCGGCATCAACCACGGTCGCGGAAGCGACGGCCGTACAACCGTTAGCATCGGTGGTGGTGACACTGTAGGTGCCGGAGAGGTTGACGGACAGCGTACTGTTGGTGGATCCGTCGGACCAGAGATAAGAAACGGCAGCCGGGGTTGCAGAGGCAGTCAACGTGGTAGAACCACCTGCACAGATACCCAAGGTGCCGGAAATGGAAGCGGAAGAGGTATTGACTGTTACTGCCGTCGCGGACGAGGAAGCGGTACAACCGTTACCGTCCGTGTAGGTCACTGTGTAGCTGCCTGCAGCGGAAACGGTGATGGCATCGGTGGTGGCACCGTTGCTCCAGGTGTTGCCGCCCGTATAGCTGGAGGTCAGCGTAACGCTGCCGCCCGTGCAGAAGGTGGTGTTGCCGGAAGCGGAAACCGTCGGGGCAGCAGGCAATGAATTCTCTACGACAGTGACGGATGCAGCCGCGGTACAACTTCCTGCACCGGTGACCGTCACCGAGTAACTGCCGGCGACGTTCACAGAGATGGAAGCCGTCGTCTGACCGGAGCTCCAGGAGTAGCTGTTAGCGTTCGTAGCGGAAGCGGTCAGCGTCGTGGAAGAACCGGTACAGAATGCAGCCGTACCGGTAATGCTTACCGTAGGCGTCGTATTGATGGTCAGCACCGTCGAAGCTGTGCTGATCTGGCAGGCACCGGAACCGTCCGGATCGTTGGTGGTGATAGTCAGGATTACCGAACCGGCAGCGATATCCGCTGCAGAAGGGGTGTAGGTCGTACCGACGCCGACAGCCACATCGTCAAATGTTCCGGTACCGCTGCTCGACCAGGTGGCGCTGGTAGCGCCGCCGCCGAACGATCCGTTGAGGGCGTAATTGACGCCGGAGCAGATAGCCGCGGTGGAAGGCATGGTCACGGTAGCAGGGTTCGAACAGGAACTAGCATACAACGCGATGGTCGCATTGCCCTGCAAGTTGGTGAACGTATACGAAGTGATGGCACCCTGGTTGACGCCGTTCACGATTACGCTGTCAAGTACGAAACCGGTACCGGCAGACATCGTGTAGGTCTGGGAACCGCCGCAGTTGACGGAAGTGACACCTGCAGGCGTGATGGACCCACCGGTAGATGCCGTTGCGGTGATGGAGTAGCTGATCAGCGAGAAGGAAACGCTCACGGTGACAGGAGCCGTCACGTTGTTCAGCGTGTAAGAGGTGACAGCACCGACGGAGTTGCCGTCCACCAGCACATCAGCTACCTGATAGCAGGCATCCGGGGTGAAGGTGTACGTGGCGTTGTTTCCGCAAACGACCGTAGCAGGACCGGAAACGGTACCGTTGGCACCTGCCGTGGCAGTCACGGCATATTGGTATTTGCCGAACACGGCGGAAATGGTGCGGTTAGCCGTGACGTTCGTGAAGGTGTAAGAAGACACTGCACCGACAGACACTCCGTCCACCAGCACATCGGTGATGGTGTCGCAGGAGGATGCGGGTGCGATGGTATAAGACAATCCGTCACCGCAATCAACGGTAGAGGAACCGGAAGGCGTAATCGAACCGGCACCTGCTCCGCCGGTGGAGGCGATAATGGTATAAGAAGGACTGGTGATCGTAGTCGTGGCAGAAGCCGTGCAACCATTGGCATCCGAAACCGTGTAGGAAGTTGCTCCGACGCCCTGCGTGAAGCTTCCTGTACCGGTGTAGGGTGCGGTACCGCCGGAGGCGGAAACCGTCACCGAGGTGGTAGAAGCAAGTCCGCAAACGGTCGAAGAACCGGAAGCAGAAGCCGTGAGAGCGGTCGGCTGGGTAATGGTTACGGAACAGGATGCGGTGCAATTCAATGAATCAGTCACCGTAGCCGTGTAAGTGCCGGGTGCAAGTCCGGAGATGGAAGCGGTGGTGGCACCGTTGCTCCAGGAATAGGTATAAGAACCTGTGCCGCCGTTTCCGACGACCGTAGCCGTACCGTCGGCCGCACCGTTACAGGTGACGTTCGTCTTGGAACAGGTGGCGACCGGAGAAGGATTCACCGTCAGGGTGACGGAACCCGTAGAAGTACAACCGTTGGACTGGGTAGCGGTGGCGGTAAAGTTCGTGGTGGTGGCCGGAGAAACGGTCACGTTGGCCGTCACATCCGAGGAATTCGGAGACCAGGACCAGGTGGGGGTGAACACCTGCTGCCAGTAGAGTCGCAAGCTGGGACGGTTGAGAGAAGTGAAGGAAGCGGTCGGTGCTGCCAAAACGGACGCTGCAGTGGCGCCGTCAACTCGATAGTAACTGCAGAGGGCAACAGACTGGGCAGCCATGATCATCTGGACATAATCCGTAGTGGTTCCAGAATTGGCATTTGAATAAGAGGTCTGGATCAAAAGGTTGCTGGTACCGTCCCACACGAAGGGGTTGATGGACAAGAGGTGGTAATAGGCATTGGCGCCGGTCGTGGAAGCGGCAGCGGGAACCGTCAGGTTGGCCGCAGGACGGACGTTCGTCAAGCCCGTTTCGAACGTACCAGTCAGTGCAGTAACCGTCGTCAGTTTCATATCGATTTGGAAACTGTTCAGTACACCGGAGAAGGTCGAGCCGGTGGAGTAGACGATCGGAGCGACCACGGTGATGGAAGCACCGGCCGGAATTCCGGCCGCCTGAAGCTCGGAGGCCAGGTACAGCATCTGGTGCTTGGTACCACCGTAATAGTTCGTGTATGGTGAGGGAAAACCCGTCGTTGCGTTGACCAAGGACTGGGCACCGATGTTCGGCTGTCCGGAGGTGGTGATCGTACCGCCCGAGGTAGCCAAGGTGGAGGACGTACCGGAACAGATGGTGCTCGGAGTGGCGGTTATCGTAACCGGAACAGGCGACTGGATCACGGTGACCGTCACTGTGCCGGTAGTGATACAACCCGCATTTGCTCCGGTAGTGGTATCCAGTGCAGTCACCTGATAGACAGTGGTAGACAGCGGGGATACCGTGACCGTGGCTCCCGTTCCTGCTCCGCCGTCCCACGTATACTGGTAGTTGGGATCGTTGATGGAACTGACAGAGATTGATGTTGACTTGCCGCTACAGATGGTCACACCCGGCGACATGGAGACGCCGGGAGGGGGCAGCAACGTCACGATGACCGGAGTCCGAGCGCTCTCACAGGAGCCGTCGAACTCGGAAACCCACAGGGTATCCGTCGTGCTGACTACGAACCCGTAGGTGGCGGACGGACCGTCTAGAAGGGCCGAACCGCCGGTAGCATCCGCGTACCAGCGGAAGGTCGGAGATGAAAGTCCGGTATTTGAACTCACGCTGCAGTCGGGAATACGCGCGCCGCACTGGGTGGAGTTGGTAGCGGTAGGAGCCGCCGGCAGGGGGATGGCCGTCACGGCTACGGAAGCCGCGATGGTACAACCTGCGGTGGTGGTGGAGGTCACCGTATAAGTGGTGGCGGCAGCGACCGTTACAGACAACGGATTGGTGGTACCTAAAGTGGTGGAGCCATCGCTCCAGCTGTAGGTGAAGCTTGGAATGTTGCCGCCGCCGCCGTTGTTGGAGGTGATGAGGTTCACCAGGTATTCTTCGCGCTCACCGTAAGAGATGGCCATGGTAGGACTGGTGACCAGGCCCTCGTTACAGATGACACGCATACGGGTCAGACCGTTGTTTGCGGTAGCAGGGATCGTGAAGGATCCTGTTTCAGTATGGGCTCCGGAAGTGGTAGCGGCAGCCACGTAGACGTTCTCGCCGGCATCGGCATAGTCGCCGTCGCGGTTGAAGTCGATGTAGATGGCCATCGAGTTACCGAACGCCGAAGCACCCTGCAACGAACTCAGCGAGAAGTTGTAGGTGGAGCCGGCGGTCAGGCTGATCGAGCCGAAGGAAAGATAGCTGGCATAGCTGCCGGCAGTACCGGTAGCCGTTCCCAGGGTTCCGACCAGGGAATTGTAGGTAGAGGTGTTGTTCAACAGGACCGTAGAGGTAGCCGCATCCGTGATGGTTACGTTACCGAGGTCCTCGTCCGTGGTCGGGTTGGTGACTGCCTGGATGGTGTAGGTCGTAGGAGCCGCAATCGGATTGTAGTAACTGACGGACAGGGAGGTGTTGCTTCCCGTACAAACAGAAGCAGGAGTAGCAACAGCCGTGGATCCGACTCCGTACGTGGCTTCGTCCTGATAACTGCCACTACTGGTAGGTGCAGATACCGCATCTACAGCCGTAACCGTCCAGGCGACGGTGGCATTGGTAGGTGTGGCAGCAGGAATGACACCCTCCCAGGTGTTGCCGCTCGTATTGGTCATCGTGATCGGCGTCTGGGCCGTACCGTTATAGGAATACGTCAGGGTGACCGAAGTGACCGCGTTGGTTCCGGGAACTACGGTCGCCGTCACCGTGTGGGAAACGGCGGTACAAGAGTTGCCGGTAGCCGAGGCACTGCTGATGGAAACTGGGATAATCGGAATACCGTCGTATTCATCGGCCCCGACATCGAAGCCCGTAGCGCCGCCGTTGGTGGATCCGGCAGGGCCGGGACGGGTCTGACCGTCGAAGTCCGTATTATAGCTGGTGGTCATACCACCCGATTCCAACAGAGAAGCCACCGAACCGTTGAGGTGGAGGTCGGTCGCAGAAACGAAGTTCGGACTGACGTTAAAAGAAGATGCGTCCTTTCCGGTGGCCGTTTTCCAGGCAGAGAAGGTGGTCTGAGGAGTGGAAAGAGCAGAGTATCCCAGGATACCGGTGGGCACCCAGTAGCAGTTGCGGTCCCAGATCTGACCGCCGGAATAGTTGCTCGCAGTGTAAATAGCGGAACTGTTTACATACATGCCGATCGCATTGGTGGATGCGATGCTGTTCACGATGATGTTGTTGCGGAAGTTCGTTAAACGCACACCGTTCACATCGCACGACAAAGCATAAGAGAGAGGGTTTGCTAAGGTTCCCGTAGGGTTGGCTGTATTGAGGACGATGGTATTGTTACTGAAATCCCCGAACGTCGGACCGGCGGACATTTTAATGCCATAGTTCGTAAATGAGGAAAGTGCAGTGGCAGTATAGTTGGAGGCGGTGATGCGGGTGACGATGTTATTATAAAAGCGCATAGAATCACAGGAGGTGGCTCCGGAAAAAAGGACGCCGTAGGCACCGTAGCCGCCGGTCGTGGGCTGCTTGACGTCGTGCACATAGTTATTGAAGATCTTGGCGCCGAAGTTCACCGTACCGATTTCCATACCGGCAATAGAAGCCGAATAGCCGGTCGTCCCGGGGTCGCCCACACCTACCACTTCGTTGCCGCTGACCACGGCAGACTGTGCCTCGGTAGTAGCGGAATAAGACATGATGATGCCGCGGAGACCGATATTTCCGGCTACCGTGCCGTCACCCAACTTGTTGTTGATGATCCGAAGACCTGTGTTAGGATAGGTGGCAGAGGCGCCCACCGCCCAGATGCCGTGGTAGCAACGGGTGATGAGGTTGTTCTCGAAACGGTTGTTGATGGAAGAATAACCACCTGTCGTAGACGAAGTGGTGGAATAGTTACACATGCTGATACCATAGGTAGCAGTAGTACCTGCTGAGACCCGGTTACCCGTGATGATACAGTTCTTGACGGTGTTATTAGTAGCACCGTCCGTTCCCGTGGTCGAGTTGGAACTCACACGTATACATGTGGCGATGGTGGCTGCCGTGGTAGAGAATCCGATGGTGAGGTTGCGCGCACCGGGCCAGGTGGGATCGTCGCCGTCGATGGTCACGTTGTCAGCACCGTTCAGTTCGATGATGGCGCGGTTGGCCGTAATCGTACCACCGATGGTGTAATCACCGCCGAAGGGCTCAATGCGTACGCTCGTGTAGTTGGAGGGCGAAGCGCTCTTCAACAAGGCAGTGACCGAGCCGGGCTCGGTCGTATTGCCGACGATGCGGATGGTGATCGCGCCCTGGTGGGTACCGGCGTTGATCGCCGCGAAAGCGGCACTCACCGTCGTGTAGCTGGTCGGACCTGTGGTACCCGCGGTAGCAGAAACGCTGACCTGTGCATTCACCACATTCGCAGAGAAGAAGACCATCGCAACGATAGCCGCCGTCATCCAACGTGCGAACAGCCGGGCTGTTCCTGTCGAGTAATTGTTCGGATTCATGGTATGAGGTTTATGTTGTGTGATTTGATTGGTTGCAGTTGCAGGGGTGCAGAAAACGCGCTGCGCAACCGTCGATAGCGGTGCGATGCAGGAGGAGAAAAGCGAAGTGGAAAGTAGCGTTCGATTCATAGAGGTTTTGTAAAACTGTCTTGAGAATGAAGTTGGCTTCAGCTGCGTTTTTTTGCGTTTGAATTCTTCTACAATTTGGGGCGATATAGTGGGCCGGTCAAGCGGGATTTTTCAACGGGCTGTTAAAAACTCGACGCCGGAACACGGAAATGTCCTGATTTTAGTCAGTACAAGATGAAAAACGAAAGACCTGAAAGCAAATCTAGAGCACGGAAATTCCGTGCATTTTGGCCAATCATCGAAAAAGCGTGGTGAACGGATCCTCGCTACCGGAGCGGGTTTCCGAAGGTCATGAAAGTCACTCGCATCAAAAAATCATACAAAAGTATTACTACGGGCGTGTTCTGTTGATGACAAGTATGATGACAACCCGTCGCTTATCAAACTCCGTGCCACTATTTAGGAATAAGTGTGAAGACGGAGAAGGGAGTTAACAGTTTGCAGTTCGAAGTTCGCAGTTCAAGCAGGGAACCGGAAACTGCAAACTGGAAACTGGAAACTGGAAACCGGAAACTGGAAACCGGCCCCTCACTTCGACCGTGCAGACCGGACTACGATGTTCCAGGCCGCCTTGAAGAGGTACCGGACATCGGTCAGAAAAGGGCTGCGCTCGTGCGCACGGAGATACCGCAGCTCCGACGCCTGGATCTCCTCGATGGTCGAAGGCATATCGGCATAAAAGGGAGGAACCAGACCGGGCTTGTGCCGGCTGCGGATCTCTTTGAGTTCGTCGGAATAAAGGGAAAGATATTGCTGTGAAAGGGGACGCACGCCGACAAGTTTGAGGTCGCCCGTCAAAAAGTTCAGGATCATCGGCAGCTCGTCCAGCCAGTATTTGCGGGCGATGCGGCCCAGGGTGGAGACCCGGAAATCGTCGCGGAGCTTGCCGCCGGCGCCGAGGTTGTTCTGCTCGTACACGTACTGCTGGATGAACTCGGAATAGGAGTGCATGGTGCGGACCTTGTAGACATGGATCGGCTTGCCGTCCTTGCCCTGCCGCCTCAGGCGGAAAATGATGCCGTACTTGCGCTCCTTGTCGAACAACGGCGCCTTGACTTTACGGGCCGCCAGGAACAACACCCCGTTGATGAAGCGGTACTCCATCACCTCGAAGCCGGCCGCATACAACCGGCCCATGGCCTCGGTACGCGACATGGCCCGGTCTCCGGAACCGAAAATCGTCCGGTAAATCCTGCTGCTGACCGGCAGTTTGGGAAGCACACGCTTCAGCAGGTAATCTCCTGTAAGCAGGCAATAATTCAGCCCCAACGGATACTTGTTCAGGATCCGCTGCTTGCGGAAATATTTAGTTTCGGCACAGGCGATGACGACCCCTCCCTCCTCCAGCCGCCTGTTCGCGGCTGCCAAAAGCAGGTTCAGATCGCGGATGTCGTTCATCAGCTTCAGGTTGACAATCCCCTTCAGCGGACGGCTGTTTCCGGGAATCGTATCCGGGATTGAGGTCCGTAGTATGGAGATGTTTTTCCTGTCGCCGGTATTCAGATACTTATCGATGAACTCGCGGACTTGAGAATCCATGCCGCCGATCTTCTCCAGGTGGGGACGGGCGACTGTACGGCGCTGACGGACCGGTCGGGCCGTACGCACATCAACGGGGAGAGGATGCGTTCCCGTGAGAACTGCATCGCCCGCAAGCCGCAATACCGACTTGCGCCGCTGACCGTTTTTGTGATGCTCTTTCCGCATGCGCGTTCGACCGTAAAAAACGAACACGCATGCTTTCCTTACCGGTGGGGAGGCAGGAAGTGGTTGGCGGTTCGGTTAGGTACCCGGCGCAGTTGCATCCCTTCAATCGCAATTGAAAATCCCGATTAAAAGAGTGCACGATACGCCTAAGTACATGCAAGATAATCCAACAAACAGCCGATGCAAATTTATTTTCACCTAAACCCGCTACAGAAGCGGCATTCCGAGGCAAGAAGCGTCCTTGTCGGTACGGTTTTTGGCCAACAGACAGAAAGAATTGGCGAATGGAATCGAGATGCGAATTTGGAACCGGGAACTGAGTTGAGGGTTGCGAGGTGCGGGTTGCGAGGTGCTAACCACCAACCACTACGACCGCTCCACCAGCATCCGCTCAAAAAGTTCCGCGCAATCTTTCTTCTCCTTCAGCATCTTTTCCCGGTTGGCCGACCAATGCCTCTTAGTTGCGTCCGGGTCGGAGACCATCTCCTCGACTGTTTTGAAAAGAAGGTCGGCGGCATCAGAGGGGATCCCGACCGAAAGCCCCCGCTCTTCCAGGTCACGCAGATACCCGATCTTTCCCACGAAATCATTGAATCGTATGCCGGGAGTCCCAAGGACGGCGGCCTCCGCAGCCATGGTCTGGCTATCACCTATATATAAGGATGCGAAAGCCAGGGCGTGATGCATTTTTGAAGGAGCGATACGGATACGGTAAGGCTCGAACTCCGGCTCAAGCGGACGTTCGGAGGTGATGTATACCCGGCCCCGGGGCGACAACAATCCTGTCAGGCGCCGTGCAATATCGGCAGTGATGCCTGACTTTCCCTCGTCGTGGTGAGCCGTGAGGCTGGCGAAACGGAGGATGAAATAACGACCTCCGGACGACAACCCGGTCACCTGAGAAGGATCCGGCGTAAAATGTGCCGGGTGGAGATAGGCCAGCTCGTGATAACCGGCGTAAGAAAGCTTCTTGTTCGACCACTTCCCTACTCCGCAACAATCGGGTGCCACGATCCTGGTTGCCCACGGATACGCCAGCCTCGCGAAGTACGGAACCACCTCGGCATCGTCCTCGTTGAATACGTACGAAGGGATTCCCAGGAGTTTTCCGACGTGGGTGATTTCTGCGGAGGTGCCCGCCATGACGTCCGGCCGGAACCGGCGCGCCACCCGGAATACTTTCAGATCGCGCTCCAGCAACTTCAGGGCGATCGCCATCTTATTGTCGGCCCGGCCTTCCGGGTTGATATTCGTGTATTCCCAGCCCTCGCTGCGAACAAGCTCCTCAAGGACATCCTTCTTTTTGATCAGCACGACGACCTGATGACCATGCTCCTTCAAACGTCCGATTACCACCCGGAACAGGTGGAAATGCGCCGGATGCCCGAGGTAGAAGAGAAAACGCATGGATGCAAGATAGGAAGTTCGTGGTTGGTGGTTCTCAACCCACAACTCTTGCCCTGAGCCTGCCGAAGGGCGCAACTCTTGCCCTGAGCCTGCCGAAGGGCGCACCTAGTTACTCGCCCCCGGTCACCACCTCCGTCAGGGCCACCATCATCCAGGCATCTCCCCACCGCAAATAGTTCGTACGGTCCGTGAACCAAGGGTATTTTCGATAGTAAAAGAATCCTTTTTGAACATCATAAAGATGTTTCAATGTCCAATCAAGGATTGTCCGCGCAAGTACGTTATCGTACCGGGAGAGGGTGATGATGCCCTGTGCTTGGTGGTGAATGTCAACCGGATAATCCTCCGGATACCGCCAGCGGCTGCGGCCGTCCGGATAAAACTGCTGCTTCCCGTAAAAAGAGACGCCACGTTCGATGGCCTTCTGTCCATTCTGGAGGACAGTACCGGTATATCGTTGGATCGTTTCCAGGGAATCGATGACGAAACCCTGATGGAAATCGACCTGCTCCCGCTCCTTGCCGGTGGCCAGATCCGCCGAATAATTCCAGCGACCATCCTCCTGCTGACGGGCCAGCACGAAACGGGCACAGGAAAGTGCAATTTCTTTCAGCTCCGGGTCGCCGGTGATGGAGTAGGCCCTCGCCAGCACCTCCGCCGAAAGCAGACTGGCGTTATAGCAGATGTCGCGGCGAAAAGGCGTGTAACTGATACATCGTCCGGCAGCATCTTCGTAAGCCGGAAGATCATGCGTCACGAAATCGACGGCTGAAAGCAGCAATTCGCGGACGGTGCTGTCGCCGGAAAGCAGATAGTATTCGTGCAACCCTTTGACCACGAAGGAAGTCACTACGCCGTTAGGGGCGTTGGCCGGAACGAATTTCCCGGGACTGGCCCAGGCGAAGGGATATCCCCAGCATGCACCGTGATATCCGGTGGCCGTTTTTTCCCGGATCAGCTCCGTCAGCCGTTTGAGCTGCGGACTGTAATCCCGCTCTGCATAGTGCCGTTGCAGCCTGCTGTATGCGTACAGCAATAATCCCAGGGCTTTAGGGTTATAGGACTTTTTAATTCCCAATAGCCGACGAAGGTTCAGCGGATTCCGCTTGTGAAGCTGGGTGGCGACTGCCGCCGTGTAAGTACCCAACCACCGGAACGGCAACGGACTCGACAGGATGTCGTACGGGTCATGACCGCGGAACTCCTCCGACTCCGCGTGGGAGGCCAGTCGGTCGAGGACGGTTTCGTAGTAAGACATGGTGCGGGGTGCGCCCTTCGGCAGGCTCAGGACAGGAGGTGCGAGGTGCGAGGTGCGGGTTACGAGTTACGAGTTACGAGTTGCGAGTTGCGAGGTGCGAGGTGCGAGGTGCGAGGTGCGAGGTGCGAGTTGCAGGATGCGAACTGGAAACTGCAAACCTGCAACTACCTGCTACACCCTCACCACTCCTCCTTTCAGCGCCAGGGATTCCAAGACGGCGAATGTGGCGCGGGTCACAAGGTCGATCTCATCGAAAGGTATCGGCGAGGAACGCCCGTGACGGACAGCATCCAGAAAGGCCCGTACCGCACCTGCATGTCCTTTGTCCTGCCGGCCGGTCTCCCGGCTTGTACTCTTCCC
The DNA here is from genome assembly GCA_046052345.1 of Bacteroidota bacterium. Taxonomy (GTDB): domain Bacteria; phylum Bacteroidota; class Bacteroidia; order AKYH767-A; family 2013-40CM-41-45; genus Pollutiaquabacter. The sequence goes on from JBJOMN010000032.1 coordinate 14,684, forward strand.
GTACACGGTCAGCGACTTGAAATCCTCGATCACGGAAACCATGCCGCGGCCGAAGATCTCCAGCTGCTCCTTCGGCAGGTGCGGATTGCCGTTCGAGAAATAACTGATGCCGGCGATGCTCCCGTTGGCGAACTGCAAGTGTATGTTCACGGTGTCGTCCTTTCCTCCAGCGACAGTGAATCCTGCCGCCGACACATGGGTGATCGGCGCTCCCGCCAGGTACATGCACTGGTCGATGAAGTGACACACCTCGCCGAGGATCCTGCCGCCGCCGATACGCGGATCGTGCACCCAGTGCTCCGGAGGCACCGCACCCGCATTGACACGGTATTGGATCGCCACCGGTATCCCGTTGGCATGCTGCTCCTTGACTTTTTTCGTAAAGGGCGCGAAACGACGGTTGAAGCCCACCATCAACAGTTGCCGAGAACCGCGGTACGTCTCTCGGATCGCATCCAGTTCTGCCGGGTCCAGACATAAAGGCTTTTCTACATAGACATGCTTGCCCGTCTCCAGGGAACGGATGACGTATGCCGCATGCGAATCGTGACGCGTCGCCACAAAGACCGTATTGACACGGGTGTCCTTGAATAGGGATTCAGCATCTCCGGTCACGGAAGCGAATCCGTACCGGTCGGCTACAGAACGGGCCAGGTTGGGGCGGTTCGAAGCCAGACTTACCAGCCCGGCATGCCCCTGCAGCGCAGGCAAGAGGAAATGCTGCGCAAACGAGCCGGCTCCCACCAACCCGACATTAGGTTGTGCGGGGTCGAACGAACGGTCATGAATTGCGACCGAAGACTTCAGTTCGGTTGTCACATCGTAGGCGAGCACAACTCCGGTGTAGGGCTCACTTCGCCCGACGATCATGTCGTAGGCACGCGAAGCTTCCTTGAAGGGAAAGGTGTGAGAAACAAGACGCCCTATCTGCAATTTCCCGTCCGCAAGCAGCCGGGCGAAGGCCTCCATGTTGCGGTTCTCCGTCCAGCGGACGTAGGCGTACGGATAATCCAGTCCGTCTTCTTCGTATTCACGGTCGTATCGTCCCGGACCGTAGGATCCGGACATACGCAGGTCCAACTCTTTACGGAAATAGTTGCTGCGCTTGAAGCCGGTAGGCACCGCTCCGACCACCACTACCCTGCCCTTCTTACGGGCAAGTTGTCCGGCGAGGTCCACCGGATCCGTGGAATCGGTGCCTGCAGCGATGATGACGGCATCCGCTCCGTGACCGCCGGTCAGTTCCAGCACCGCTTCCTCGAGTCCTTCCCGGTTCCGCAGGAATGCCGCATCGGCTCCGCACTCTTCCGCCAGTCGGACCATGGAAGCATCCAGGTCGATGCCGTACGCCCTTACCCCGGAGGCACGCAGCAATTGCAGCGTCAGCTGCCCCACCAGACCAAGTCCGATGACGGCGCAATGTTCTCCGAGACGAAGGTCGGCCTGCCGGACCCCTTGGAGGGCTACCGCTCCGAGTGTAGTGAAAGCGCCTTCATTCAATCGAACTTCGCCTGACAGGCGAACGCACAGGTTGACGGGAACCGCCACCACCTCCGCATGCACGGCGGTGCTTCCTCCGCAGGCCACACGGTCACCGACACGGAAAGCCGTGACGTCCGAAGCGACGGCAATGACTTCGCCGGCACAACTGTATCCCAGCGCCGAAGGTGCATCCAGCTTGTTCATCACCATGCGGTAGGTATCCAGCCAACCGTAAGTGCGGGCGGCTTTGAGCACCTTCCGGAACTCGTCCTTACGTGCCCGTGCCTTGCCGATATATCCCAACCGTGCATCCTGCACCGTTTTTCCTTCCGTGCCCGCACTGATCAGCGAAAAATGGTTACGCACCAGCACACACCCGGAAGGAAGCGCCGGGAATGGCACCTCCAGCAACCGCATCTCTCCGTCACGGAGGTTTTGTGTGAGCTGGATCATTCGCTATCGTAATCGTCCTGCCGCGCGGACAGGACATCTGTTTCATTTCACTTGCTTCTCACCGCCTCTATCGCCTTTCGCATGTTCTCCACCATCGCCGCTTCGGTGTAACGCGAAGCGTAGGCGGCCCGGCTCGCTTTCGCCACCCGCTGCCGCAAGTCCTCGTCTTCCATCAGCAGTTGCAACCGTTCCGCGATGACGGCAGGATCCCGGTCCGGAACGATGAAACCGTTCTCACCGTCCTGAACGGCCTCCGGAATGGCGCCCTTCGCAGTAGCGATCACCGGCAGCCCTGCTGCCTGCGCCTCTACGATCACCCAAGGGTGGCCTTCCGGCGCACGAGGAGTGAAAACGAAGGCATCGGCCGCTTCCAGCAACCGGAACTTCTCACCGTCAACCGCTGCCGGAAGAAACGTCACCGGCAACGCATGTCTTTTAACGAATTCCATGCAGTTTCGTTGCGTTTCCGGCGAGCGCCACGCGCCTGCTACATTCAACCGGAATTCGCCGATTCCTTGGTTTTTCAGCAATAAAACGGCCTCCAGGACGTCCTCAATGCCTTTGGAAGACTGCAGATTGGCCAGATACAGGACCGTAAAAGGAGTATGACGCTGAAAGGCGGGCTTCATCGGGAAATCCGCACCATTGGGAACCACATGGATCCGTTCCGGAGCGACCAGTCCGTCAAACAAGGTTCGCAGCCTTTCTCCCTGCACGATGATCCCGTCGGCCCGACCCAAGGTGACACGTACCCATTGACGCATCAGAGGGCCGGCCCCTTCGTACCAGTTCCTGAAATCACTGCCGCGCAGGTGCAACACCGCTTTACGGAAAAGTGTCTTTGCAATGAGCAGATAAAGGGAGTCCTTCAGGTAACCGGTAGAGGATTGTGAAACAGGAATGATCACAACCGATGGCCGGTAGCGGAGTATCAGCAGTTTCAGCCGCGAATAGATTCCCAGCGTCCGTATCACTTTTCCCGGACTCCATTTACCCATCCGGTCCAAAGAGCGGTAGGCCCTTGTGTCAAGATGTATGAGGCGGTACGTGTCCGACAAGCGGGACGACAAAAGTATCCGCGTAGCGATGGACGGCCCCATGTACGGAGGCGGCAGTTTACCCAGCAACAGGACGGTCGGCCGTTTCATGACGATGTTTCCGGTGCAGGCGGCCATTGATTTGCAGGCGACATGGCCGGCCGAGGAAGCGCCTGCCGTGCGCTCCTCTTGCGTTTAAGCGGAACCGGGGGCGGAACCGCGTACATCCTTTTCTTCGGCAGCAGGGCGAAACAAATGATGGGAAAGATGTAATTGATGAAAGGCAGGTAGATCATCGGCAGCGTACTCACGGAGTAGGCGGCCAGCGAGGACATGCAGGTGAAATACAGGAACCGCTCGGGTTTCTGGAGTTTACGCCAACCGAAAGCGACCCCGATGAGGAACAGGAGGTAGACGCCCAGCCCCACGATGCCGCTGAGGAAAAGTATCCGCACATAATCGCTGTGCATGCCTCCGCCCACCATGATGGAAGCTTCCTTCACTCCGGAGAAGGAGACCCCGAACAACTGAGACACCGGCCCCATCCCGAACCATATGGCGAAGTAGCGTTGCCATCGGGAAACACGGCCGTTCAGTCCGTACTGGATATCGGCATCGCCGCCGATGACGTTCATCTCCTTGCGGAGCAACGGCTCGATGAATTCGTTGTAAATCGACTCCGCGAACACCGGAAGGACAATGAGCCCGATCACAGCGACCACCGCCAGTCCGCGGATGTTCTGAGAGTTGTAGAACAGCAGCCAGCCCAGACAGACAATGAAGACGCCCCAGGTGGCTACGTGGCGCAACTGGGCGATACCGACCGCACAGATGACGAACACCATGAACATCTTCATGACCGGTGAAGATCCTTTCTTGCTGGAGTAGATCCTTTCCAGAAAGAAATAGCCCATACTGATGAAGGCACCGATGAAATAAAGCCCGTAACTGACGCTGTCGGCGAAGTTGCCGCGCAATCGCGTACCTCCTCCTCTGCCCTCGGAAACATATTCCGGTGTAAGCGGATGCACGAAGAGCTCGAATCCGAGCATGAAGAAGGGAACAAGACAGGAGATCAGGAAATTGGTCATCAGGAAGCGCAGATCGTCCTTGTGACGGATATACCTGCGCAGGTAAAGGAAGACCACCGGCGGCGTGAGATATTTGATCTCGTCCCCCAAAAGGTTGAAGGAATACGACCATGAAAGAAGGTAGACGGCATTGATCAGGAGGATGAATCCCCAGATCTTCATCAGGTTCTCGATGCCGTTATGGGGCGCCCGCTTGAAATGCGGACTCTGAACACTGGCTACGGCCAGTACAGGAGTCAGGATGCCGAAAATATATACCGGCGAAATCAGCGCCGAATACTGCTTCAGGAAGTAGAAAGAGTCGACCAGCGGCCGAAGCATCAGGAAAACGGCGAACCATTTCCGGCTCCAGTCGAGCGTCTTCCAATAGGCCTTCCACTCGGCATAACTCATGCTAAACAATATACGCCAAAAAGGGCAGGAATGCTAAGCGAATTAGGCCTGAAAATCCCTAAAAAACCGAAAATCGCGTTATTCCGCCTTCCTATTTCCCACGACATGCCGGACCGCCCGGAGAAAACCTTGTGCCGAGGTCTCCAGGGTAGCCATGCGGCCTATGTACGATGCGGCAGCGGCCCCGATGCGTTCAGTCATTTCCTGTTGCTGCAGTAGGGCATGGATCTTCTTCGCCGCAGAAACCGCATCTGCATAATCGACCATGAAACCGGTCTCCCCCTCGTGAACAAGGTCCGAAGCACAACCGGCATGAGGAGTACAACAGACCGGCAGACCGGCAGCCATGGCTTCGTTGACGGTCAATCCCCAGATGTCGAATCCTGTCTGGAAGAGAAAAAGATCGGCGGCGGCCATCCGCGCCGGCAGATCCTCCCGCTGAAGATAGCCGGAGAAAACAACCTGCTCCTGAAGCCCGTGCTCTTTGACGAAAGCCTCCAGACGTTCACGTTCACTGCCCTCCCCGACGATCTCCACTACGAAGTCGCGGCGCAGACGCGAAAGTTCCAGTGCAGTCTGCAGCAGCCGGATGATCTCCTTCCTTGGTGTCAGGTAACTCACCGTCAACAACCGCCGGACACTGCTGCGCCGTATGACCTGTCGCTGTTTTTCAGTCTCGCGGCTGAAGAACGCGGTATCCACCGTATTGATGCCGATGAACACCTTCTCCTCCTTCACGCCCAGACCGGTCAGATAGGATTTCGCGGCGGTTCCGTAGGCGACAAAGGCAGAGGCCTGGCGTGCAAGAAGCTTCCTGAATGCACGTTTCAACCGGCCCTCTCGTCTGTATTCCCCCTCCACGCTGCCGTTCCAGACGATGAACGGTCTGCCGGAAAGAAGGACTTTCAACGCAGCGAACGAGAATCCGGAAACGATGACGGCATCAGGCCGGAGCTGCCGGAGCTCTTTTCCTAGTCCGCGGAAAAGGAAACTGGTGCGCTCAACATCCTTGCGCTGCAGCCGTGATCCGTCCAGGAAGCGGTGCTCGAACCCGAACGAGGAAGGATCCATCTTGAACAGACGTCTGTCATAACCGCGGCCGCCGAAAACCACCACCAGCCTGTAGCCGCGGTTGCGCAGCATGGCATCGAGCTCACGGAACAGCGGAACCCGGTACGGGGTCGGAATGTTCGTGACCAGGGCGATTGTTCCCGGCTTTACCGTTCGAGCTTGCTTCATCGCATCCAGTGTCTGAACCATCGCATGAGGAAATAGACCGTCCATAACCGGTTGACCACGTCCGTATCGCCGCCACGCAGACGGTCGACGTGCTGCCGCAATCCCTGCTCGCTGAAATACGGATAGTCCCGACAGAAATCGGACAGCCCGGCATCCACTTCCGACAGCAGAAGGTCCGTCGCCCACTCCTTCAGCGGCACATTGAACCCGCGCTTGCGGCGGTACAGCAGATCGGCAGGTAGCCGTTTCTCCAACGCTTTCTTCAGGATATACTTGGGTTCGTTTCGGCGGACCTTCAGCGACGGATCCAACGACAAGGCGAATTCCACCAAACGAACGTCCAGGAAGGGAGCACGGATCTCCACGGCATGCGCCATTCCCATGCGGTCGAGGCGGTGGAGATAATAATTAGGGACATTGAACATGAATCCCAGATAGCACATCCAGTCCGTCGCGTCGCGCCGCGGCAGGGTGAAATCCTTTTCGAAGCGGTCACGGTAGGAACGGATCACCGAATGACTGTCCCAACCGGCAGCGGACGTGGCGAATTCCGGGGAGAGCACCTCCCGCTTGCGGGACTCCTTGAAGCTCTTCGCGCCGCCCCAGAAGAATTCCTGTCCCGCAGCTGCACGCTCCAGCATTTCTCGCCGTACATCCGACCGACCGAAACGACGGTAGAAGGCGGACAGACTTCCGGTCACCACACCCGGCAACCGACGATACTTCTCATAGAATGGATACAGCCGGCGGTAACGCTGCCAGTTCCTGTAGCCGGCGAAAATCTCATCGCTGCCGTCGCCGGTAAGCACTACCGGCGTACCGTCCGCGGCCGCTTTTGCCGAGAGGAAATACAACGGAATACAGGTGGCATCGGCGAGCGGCTCATCGAAGCAGGATACTATTTCAGGGAGAAAACTGATGATTTCCTCCTTGCGCACGACACGTTCGTGATGGTCGGTACCGAACAGACCGGCCACGCGGGCAGCATGTCCGCGTTCATCGTATTGCTCCTGTCCTTCGAAACCGATGGAGTAGGTCCGCACCTTTTCCCCGGAAAGGGAACTCATCAGCGCAACGACCGCCGAGGAATCGACACCTCCGCTCAGGAAAGCACCGACGGGAACGTCGCTGACCATACGCGACCGGACCGCTGCTTCCAGAAGTGCGGAAGTACGGTCCGCGGCACGCTGTTCATCGAGCCCGGAAAGGTCTTCGTAGGCCGGAGACCAGTAACGCTCGATGACAGGAGGCCCGCTCCGCCGAAGTGTCAGGGAGTGTGCAGGCGGCAGCTTGTACACGCCCTTGAACATGGTGAATGGCGGCGGAAGGAGATTGAAAGTAAGGAAGTGGTACAGCGATTCCTCGTCCGGCTGCGGACGGAAGCCGGGCAGCGAATAGAAGGAGCGGATTTCGGAGGCGAAGGCGAAAGCGCCTCCGGACTCGGTGTAGTACAGGGGTTTCTTGCCGGCACGGTCCCTGGCGATGAAAAGCTCCTCGGCGGTCGGATTCCAGATGGCGAAGGCGAACATCCCTTGGATGTATTGCAGGCAACCGCTGCCGAACTTCTCGTAAAGGCGAAGTAGCACTTCAGTATCGCCGGAAGAACCGAAATTCTCTCCGGGGAAAAACCGGGATTTCAGTTCAAGGAAATTATAGATCTCGCCGTTGAAGACGATCACACATCCTTCCGGACCGACCATCGGTTGATGTCCGGCGAATGAAAGGTCAAGGATGCTGAGACGTCGGTGCCCGAGAACAATCCGGTGAGCCGGTTCCGACCAGACACCCTGGTCGTCCGGACCGCGGTGTTCCAGCGTCGCGGTCATGGACTCGGCAGCCGCGACGATATCCGTCACGGCGCCGTGCCTGTTCCATATGCCGGTGATGCCGCACATCAGTCGAGAGGAGGTTGAAAAAGCGATTCGACAGCGGTCAGCCAGGAGGAGCGGAAATAATCCAGGTTGAATCTTTCGGCGAAACTCCTGCCGTCCGCCGCATACTGTTCGCGCCGGGCCAGCAGTTGCCGCACGATTCCAGGCAGCTCGGCGGGATCGCCGACAACGGCCTGACGGCCGCCTTCCAGCAGTTCCAGCATGCCGCCTGCGCCGTTGCCTGCCACCGGAGTTCCGCAAAGCATCGCCTCGTGCGCGATGCGGTTCCAACCCTCCTTCATTTCCGACATGCAGATGACCGCATCACAACTTTGCAGCAGCAGGAGGTAATCCTCCCGCTCCAGGGAAAGGTACCGCACCGGAAGGTCGGAAGCATCATTTCTGGGTCCGGACATGACCAACAGGTAGCCTTGGTCTTTCAGGGCCTCGTACACCTTGTGAACCCCTTTCTGCCGTGATGCATTTCCGATATATACCACCGGACGGTCGGCAGCAAGGCCGAACTTGGCACGGAAACCGGAAACCGATTCGGCCGTCGCCCTGTAGTGAGAGGGATCGAAGGAGTTATGTATGACGCGGACGTTTCGGCAACCCAGGGAACGCAGATACCCCGCCCAGTAGTCCGACACGGTCACGACCAGGTCGAGCGCAGCCAGCCTTTTTTTCAAACGGGAAAAATACCAGCGGTGCCAGACCGATTTTCGTTCGAGACGGTCATCGATATGGTGGATCATGGCGATGTATTTCACGCCTGCCGAGAATCTTCCGAAAACCACCGGGAAGGGCTCACGTACGACCACCTGGGCCGACGTGCGTATCCTCCGCAAACGGGACCAATAGGAAAGCATTCCTTCTCCCGGACGTCTGTAGGATTGCTGACTGACAGTCACATCGTGGAAACCGGCCAGCGCCCACGCTGCCTGAACATCGTATGCGTTTCCGCCGTTGGCTGAAGGCAGCAACCTGCCGGCCCGGAAGCAGTCGTGTACGACCGGAGTACGTGACTCCCATTCAATGCGTAACCGTCTCATTGCAAATGAAGACTCGAAGTCAAGGGCAGATGCCGGGGAAGGAATTCACGGTTGTAGTCACGATGACGCTCCGTGAAATCGAAATATGACTTCACGGCAGGAGGCAGGCCCGAGGTTTCGAAAGGCAAGGTAAACACCGGACGGTTGATACGGTTCAGCAGGTTGAAATACTTACGCCCCAACAGGGGGCGAAGGAATGTCGGGCGCATGTCGTATTCAGGAAATTCGACCGCTTCTCCCTTGCGGATGCGGATGTTCCTGCCCAGCGAATACGTGCGGTCCTCCGGAAGGAATAATTTATGCGGACCCAGCTGTTCCGTGGCATATGCGGTCAGCCACTTCAGAAAGCGTCCGAACCAGTCGATAAAGGCGCCTTCCGGCGGATTCTGTTTTTCAAACCAGCTGCGGCGAAGGAGTTTCAGTTCCTCGATCAGTTGCGTAGCCTGCAGATTGCCGGGAGTAAGCACTTCGAGGTCGGAAGCGATGCCGTTCGCGTTCAGCAATATGCTTCTGACGCGCAACAGTCGCTGCAGATGCTGCAGATAAAGTCCGATGAAGAGACGCAAAAGGTATTCACGGGCGATCTGGTGTCGTACATCCTTGTCAAGGTCGTCGCCGGGACGACCCGCAAGGAGATCCTTACCGATCTTGAGACGAAAGGGGGCATAACAGGTATAGGACTGGGCCTCCAGGAACAGGGAGCGAGAGGTGCCGTACAGGGAATGGATGAACAATTGCCTGCCGAGCGGTGACGTCGGACGCCAATCCTGCTGATGGACAATACCGTCGTCCCAAACGATTACGACATCGAGGTCGGAGATGCCGGGAGCGGAAACGCCGCCGATGGAATAAAGCGAAAGAAACCCTTCTGACGTTTCCAGCCGTCGCGCCAACTCTTCCACGGCTTCGCCGTATTCGGGCGCCGGAATCATCGCAGGATGATCGGTGAGTTGGTAGCTGGGCATCTTTGATCAGTCGGCGGCATTGACCCGCCGGATGCGCATCATCCCGGCAGGACCTGTATCAAGGACCTCGACACGGAAGTCGGTCTTCTTGTCCTGAAGGTAAGCGAGCAGTTCAACGCCTTTACCGCCGTTCAACACATCGTGACAGAAGATATATCCGTCCGGAGTAAGCCGCTCCGCCAGCACGTTGAACTCCGGCACCGCGGTTCCCTTGCGGGAGTCGATGAAGGCGATGTCCACAGTACGACCCTTCAGCTGATTGTCCAGAAGGGAACGTAAGGCATTCTGCGGTCCGCTATAGCTTTTGAGTTCTTTGAAGGCAGGGTTGGTGGTTTCTTCCCGGTTGACGCTTAAACCGTGCAACGTATGGAACCGGGGAGATTCCCGGAATTCATCACCGACCTTTTCCAGATATTCCTTGAAGATGTCGATGGTATAGAAATCACAGGAAGGCGCATTCTTCGTCAGGTACCGGAAGATGCCCCTGGTCGAGAATCCTTTCCCCGTACCGATTTCAATGAAGAGGGACGGTTTGAGGTGATCAATGGCGGACGTAAGTACCTCCAGGTCCTGCGCAGTCACCGCACCGACGTTGTCAAAGTAGTCGCCTTTCAGGCGCCCCATGAACCTCTTCAACCTTTTGCGGGCGGCCCGCCGGACGGAGGATAAACTTATCATGTGGTCGGTTCGAAGATGTCTCCCCGCGGTGTTTTAGCAGAAAAATGAATTATCCCCTAATTTAAGCAATTCGAGAGGTTTTTGCAAGTCGCTCAGGATGTTCTTAACAGTAATCGGCTTTCGGTTGCGAACGCCGCCATACGTCTGTAAAAATCGTCCGACAGCTTTTTTTTCAGGGTTCGATGTATCGGACCGGGAATTCGACGCCGAAGTTTGCGGAAGAAATATCCGGGCCTTTTTAGCACCATACCGGCGAGCGGACCGGGAACATACTTCCACTCCCTCCGTATGGCGGAAACCTCATCCATCACCGACCATGTCTCTGGTTCGAAGAGCCCTGCGGCAGCAGTGAAGCTTTCACGCTTGGAACAACCCTTTCCTTCTTTTGCCTGCAGCAGCAGTACAGGAAGCATCATGAACTCGCTCAGCAGGGACTTGAGCTGAAACATGTTCCCGGGTCTTCGCCGGGGATGCAGCAGATCTTCCACCCGCTGTATATGCCTCAAGGCACGCTCCCTGAACATGCCGGCATCGGCGTCCGGGAGGAGAAGTGAGAAGCTGCGTCTGCCCGCAAGGACCGTCGCCTCGGTGAGCGAAGCAAGGGGAAGTACCTCCTCCGGAAAACAGGACAGGTCCTGCTCGGCAACCGCGAACCATCCGTGGTGCTGCAGCGGATCGAATCTGTACATGTGCCGGCAGCAGGCCGTGAGTTTACGACCGAGCCGCGCCATCCGCACGGGATCCATGAACACTTCGTCACGCACGACGACCAAGGCGTCCACGTCACTGTATCCGGTGGTCCTGCCGTCGCCGCAGCTGCCGTGCAATATGACGGAAACAAGGTCGCCTTCCGAAACGGAAAGGGAATCCTTCAAGGCCGCAAGGTGCGGATCGTTACCGGCATACTCCTTCAGTTCCAACTCGACTGCCCTGACACCTTTTCTGCCCGCAACCTGGTTGAAGGCCAGACATACGGCCGTGGCGTTCCTCCTGAACATGTTCGACGGACGGACAAAAGAGGATAGCCAATCGGAGCGGCGCAGCCCGCCTCCGCTGACATAATTCCCGAGCAATTGATGGAAGGTGCCGGAATGCATGGTTACTTCTTGTCTTTTCTCCGACCGGTAGGCAGACCTTCTGCAAAACGCAACAACTCCTCCGCACGATGACGGAAGGTGATCTCTTTGATGTCCAGGAGCGCCTGAGCGGTGATTCTTCCGACCAGCTCCTTGTCCTCCATCGCCAGCCGTATGCCGCGAACCAGATCCTTAGGGTCGTCCGGACGCACGAAAATTACGTTCCGCTCGTTCAGGACATCTTTGGTGGCAGGAAAGTCCGGTGTAACGACCGGATTACCGGTGGTGAGGTACTCGTTCACCTTCTGGGGGTAGTTGTATTCGACCATGTGGTCCTTGGCGGTGTAATAGGAAACCAATACGTCACCCGCCAACTGGTAATACCGGATCACTGTGGAATCGTCCATAAAGCCGGTGAAGAGGACGTTCCGGAGGCCTTTCTCCGCTGCGGTCTTCTTGACCGCCTCCACAGCCGACGGGCGTCCGCCGGTGAACAGGAAGTCATATTCAGGAAGGTCCTTGGCCGCTTCCAGGATGTAGCGAAGTTCGGCTACTTCCGGACCAAGCTTTCCCGTGTATACGACCAGCGGCCGGCCCCGCGTATACCCGATCTTGATGCGGGCATCGGACTTGCTGCATGCTGGCAGTTCATCCGGTACGGGAGCCAACAATAACATGAAGCGGTCCTCCGGAAGACTGTACAGCCTTCGGATGGCATCGCGGGCGGCTGATACCCCGGCCAGCACCCCGTCAGCATTACGCACTACCCAGCGGAAGATAGGCTTGTCCTTCTTGACTTCGGAGGCTACATAGAGTATGGTGACCGGCAAGAATCCGCCGGTGATTTTTCGCAGCGCTATGGCAGGTACCAGGCTTTTCGCATCCCGCGAAATGAGGATGGTTTTTCCGCGGTGCCTGACACTTTCCGCAAAGATCCGGAACGTGGATATGCCGAAGGCTGCAAGGAGCACCAGGAAGCGCCACAGCTTGAAAGAGTTCTCGCGCAGCGGAGTGTACAGTCGCCGTAAAATGACCGGATTCCTCAGTCCGTAAGCTTTGCTGACATAGGAAGCAGGGATGTTGTCGCGCATGTAGGCGTAAGGATACACCGCTGTCACCCTTACGTCATGACCTGCAATACCGTCGCAAAGCCGCATGTCGAAGATGCGGTTGGTGGTGGGTCGCAGCAGACAGTAAGGAGAAAAAAGATAGACACGCGTACTATGCGAAACCATGGTCTCCCTTGATAGACTCTATTATACGAATTTCTACGGAAGGTTCAAAGCGAATGTCATGGTACTCCACTACCCTGCCGTCGTTTTTGCGGTCGGTCAGGTCGCGCATCACTTGCACGATCAATACGTCCTGGACGAAACGATAATAGCGCAGCACACGGTCGAAGGACTCCATCCCGAAGTTGGGGAAGCGCGCGGCGGCCAGGACCTTCCCGGTGTCCACGCCCTCGTCCACGATATGGACCGTAGCTCCCAATTCGGGCTCCCCCGCCGCGACCAGTTGCTCCTTGGTGAACAGACCCGGATGTTCGGGAAGTGTTGCATGATGGGTATTGATGACCCTTTCCTCTCTCCCCTTCAAGATGAAAGGCGGAAGCAGAAAGGTGAAACCGCAGAGGAAGACCAGGTCGGGGCGGGCAGCCTCCAACTCCCGGCCGATGCGTCTGAAGGCGGACTCCCGGTCGGATCGAATGTTTTCAAGCACGGTCGGAGTTACCCGGGAAGGCTGTTCCGAATGAAGCCTCAATGCTGTGGAATCGCGATGAGTCGTGAAGAATGCCACGGTCTCAAAACGGACAAGACCGCGGTCGCGCGCCTTTGTCAGGGCGACGAAATCACCCCCTCCTCTTCCGCAGAGGAACGCAACGCGGGGAGCGTATTCGGTCGTAACGGACATCTTCGGAGTGTCTAGGAGGTTTGTCGGTAACATTGCAACTGCCCCGCGTATTTCGTAGCCAGATCAGGATGACGTTTCTCCCATTCCTGCACCAGTCGGCGGCAGGTCTCCTCATCGTGAACCCTGCGGCCGATGTAATAAGGCACGGTATCGGGACTGAAACTCTTCTTGAAAGCCAGAAGCGGATCGTCTGACGCTCCGGTGAGTCCTCCTCCGAGATGAACCAGGCGGACACCGGATTCCCTGCAGCGGTTGATTCCCTCGTGCAGCAGGAGATTCCCTGCACCAAGCGCGCGGCCTGCCGGATTGGCGGAGGCGAGATAATAATGGCCGTATGCGCCGCTGTAAAGGAACACCGCCGCGCCGACCGCTGCACCTTCGTGTTCCGCCACAAGCGAACAGCCGCCTTGCCGCGACAACTGTTCAAGATGTCCGAAGAACGCTCCTGAGAAGAAATACATGGGCGCCGCGTTCAACTGTCGCATGTTCTCCAGGTAGAGCGAAACGAAAACGGAGAAATCATCGCTTGACCTCACGACCACTCCTTCCCGCATCGCCTTTCGAAGGGTATTGCGGTTGCGGGAGGCATAGGAGGTCAGCTGGTCCTCCTCCGATTGCGCGACCTTCACGGCGATATAATCGCGCAGATGTATGACCTCCAGGTCGACCGCCTGCATCATGAAGCGAAAGTTATCTACAAGGGGATGGAACCGTATGAATTCGGTAACGACCCTGGTGCTGCGGCAGTAGCTGCGCAGAGCAGCGTCGGCAGCAGCGAGGAAATCCGAATCCTCCGAAGAACTCAGCGGACCGGAGTACCCGTACGGGGAGGAGATATCGAAACACTCTTCGGGCACCAGCCCTTCAGGAACCGGACGTATCAGGAAAGGATACAGGAACACCCGGCCGTTGTCCATGAAACAGAAAAGCCTGCCGCTGCCGTCGCCGTTCGCTTCATACATACGATGATAGGCAGCGGTGAAATGGATGTCCCGGACACTTTCGGGAAGCAGGGACAAGCACCGGTCCCATTCATCCGCATCACCGGTGGTCAACACGGTAAAGCCGTCCTGCATGCGATCAGCCTCCGGATTTGAGGAACTCCTTGATCTTGCGGCAGACGGAGAGCACCTGTCCCCGGGTCAATTCCGGGAAGCTGGGTAACATGAGAGCCTGGTCATTCAACTGCACGGCTGTTTTCATCTCGCCGCGGAGATGCTTGAGATGTTCATGTCGGGTAATGGGATAGAACATCGGACGCGTCTCGATGTTGTTTTCGAAAAGGAAAAGTTCCAGCGCGCGCTTGCGCGCCTGTGTGAATCCTTCCAGCCGTATACCGAACATCCATTCGGCGTGTGTGGTTCCCGGTTCCTCGTATTGAAAACGGATCTCCTCTGCGGAAGAAAGTTCCTTGCGGTAGAGTTCGAACACCTCGTGTTTCATCGCACGGATCTCCTCGGCAAGTTCAAGCTGCCCGTAGAGAAGTGCCGCCTGGATATTGGTCATGCGGTAGTTGTAGCCCAGCTTGTCGTGCACATACCGTATGCTCGACTGGCCCTGTCCGCGCACCGAATTGAGGTGCTCGAAGAGCTCCTCGTCGTCGGTGAATACCGCACCTCCCTCGCCGCTCGTGATGGTCTTGTTACCGAAGAAAGAGACGGACGACAATAACGCTGCGGTACCGGCCATGCGCCCGTTGTAAGTGCCGAACAGCGCCTCACACGCATCCTCCACGACCGGCACACCCGGTTGGGAGGCCATGAAGTCGGGTACATTGAAGACGTTTCCCAGATTGTGCACTACCAGCAGGGCCGACTCGCCGTCGATATCCTTCAGCTGGCGCTGGTCCATGTTCCAGGTGTCCAAACGGGCATCGACCGGTTTCAATTCGAAGCCTCCGGAATAGAGGAAGCTGTTCCACGCCGCTACAAAGGCGTTGTTCGGGACCAGCAGCTTCTTTAAATGGGGATGGCGGAATTTCAGACCCAACGCCACCAGGTGAGTGGCACAGGTTCCGTTGTTCACCAGGACGACGTACCTGCTGCCGGTCTTCTGCTTCAGAAGTTCCTTGGCCATATCGATATAGACACCCTGAGAGGAAATCCAAGTGGAATCCAGAGCGTCATGCGCATGGCGCAGGCAGCTTTTAGGCAGATACGGTTTATAGATCGGCAGCATGGAATCCGGGCTGTAACATGGCTATGGCATTAATACTTCTTTAAGGGCCGAATGTTACCTCTTAAAGATAGTCAATCAGGGCCTAAAAATCAATGCTTTACGGCTGCCCCTCCCTTGGAAAGGAAGCAGATGCCCCGGAGCCGCTCTGACGCTACGAATTCGGCAAAAGAGGAGTTCTTGTGAACATCGTCACTGATGATCAGGCCGTTCTCCCGAAGATAGGGCCGTACGGCTGCGAACTCGAAGTGCATGTTATCGTAGCTGTGGTCGCTGTCGTGGAAGAAGACATCGATATCTCCCAGTTCCTGCAGCAGTACCGGCAAGAGCTCGCGGGAAGGCCCGAGACGCAGCTCCCACCGTGCTCGCAGGGAATCCGGAACCGCCCATCCGGATGACTTCTGCAGGTTTCCCGGATTGTAGCTGCGCAGATCCTTGTCAGGGAGATCGATGGAGTAGAGCCGGCCGCATCCGTTCTTGTGCATCGCATTCAGAATAGTCCACGAGGAGACACCGTGTGCCACACCCGTCTCCACCATCACCTCCGGACGCTTCATCCTGACGATGAAATAAAGGAACTTGCCGAAAAAATGGGAAGGCCGATTACCGGGAAGGGACTGGCCCTCTGCGGAATTCATAGGCACCCAATCGCCTGTACGGAGTTCGCCGATCACTTCTCGTGCCAGTTTCGGATCGAAACGGCCGCCGAGCAACATCCTTCCGGCCCGCAACAGCATGACTTCGTGCAACGGCCCTTTGTTCCCTCTCCAGTACCTGTACATGGCAAAGGGGTGGGAAAGGAATGCGGTTGGATGGAAACGTTTCAGCATGACTCAGCCGGTCACGGCTTCTTGACGCTCAATATGGTGAATTTCGCGGAATGCGAAATACATGAAAACGGCCGCATTCAGGATATTGGTGATCATCAGCGCAATGGCCATTCCTGCAGCCCGGAAATACGGAAGCAACAGCATCGAAAGTGTCACTCCGAAAACGATCGTGACCACATAAGCGACGATCCGCATGCGCACCAGTCCCAGGCTTTGCACCAACGGCAGCGTCCAGAAGGTAGCAGCCGCAAGCAATGCACCGGTCAGGAAAAACATGAAGCTGGCGGAAGCAGGCGCGAATTCATGACCATAGACGGCCGTCACCAGCCATGCGTTGATGAAATACATCAGCACCAATACGGCCAGGGCAGGCAAGGCCGCGAAGGAAGTGATCTTACGCAACATCAGCCGCATTTCAGTGAATCTCCGTTCAGCGACAAGCTTGGAGAGCTGCGGATAGATGGAACTCACCAGCGGATCGGTGAGCGTAAGTACGGAATAGGCCAGCTTTTTTGCAACGGCGTAATACGCTACCTGCTCCGGCGATGTGAGCAGCCCGAGCAGCAGCACGTCGCCCTGGGAGATCATGGTCTTGAGGGTGTTGCCGACGGAATTACCGACGACGAAATCACGGATCTCACCGCGTTCCGCGCGGATAAGGCTTGCAGGAGTATCCTTCTCGCTTTCCCATTCGGAACGCAACTCCGCATATGCCATGATGTTCAGGATGGCCCCGTTCAATAGGCGTACGACGATGATCGCGGGAAAAAACACATCCAGGTCCCGCGGAAAGAACCAGATGGCGACCGCCGCAGCCACTGTCTCGAGGGTGTCCATGACGACCTCTATCAGGGAGGTGGTCCTGAAACGGTAATATAACCGTAACAGACCTCTGCTTACGGAATTGAAGTAGGTGAATCCGGATGCCACCGCATAGAGGACGACATACGTCTCAAGGCCGGGCCTGCGGATGAAATGGTCGTAGGACAATTCGCTCAACAGGAAGACGACAGCCACTGAAACCGCCAGCATGATCACGCTCCAGCGGATGCAGGACCTTACCAGGGCGAACAATTTATCCCTCCGCTCCTGCGCCTGGAATACGGCTCCGAAACGGATGACGGCGGTGCCCAGGTTAAGGTTAAGGAACTCCTGCACAAGTCCCACAAAAGCCGTCACCAGCACATAGGATCCGAACAGGGACGCTCCGAGCCCCCGGGCAATCAGTATTGAGCGTAGGAAAGCAAGGCCGGTGCTGTAGAAATTAGCCATGAACACCCACGAGCTGTTCCTGAACAGCCGTAAGGATTCACGGTCGAAATAGCTCCTGAGGTTCGTCACGGGACGTTTTTCGGCAAAAGCGGAGTTTCAGCGGATAAGTTGCTGCGAGGTTGACTATTCCTTTTTCTTGCGTTTGAACCTTAAACGCAGACGGCTGCTGCGCTCTTCTTCGTAATAGCCCTGACCGTAGCCATATCCATAGCCGTAACCATAACCGTAGCCGTAACCGTAGCCGTAACCCATGGTGTCGTAGCGAACGGCATTAAGTATGATGGAGATATGGGGCACTCTGCCCTCCTTGTAGAGCTTGTTCAGGGTTTCCAGCTGCGCACGCCTTGTCTTGTTCTGGCGCACCACGTAGATGATGGAATTGGAATACGGTACCAGCGCCATCGAGTCCGCGATGATACCCAGCGGCGGCGAGTCGAGAATAACGTAATCGTACTGCTGCCGCAGATATTCGAACAACGTCTTCATGCGCTCGCTGACCATCAGCTCTGCCGGATTAGGCGGCTTCGGACCGGAAAGTACGATGTCCATGTTCGTAACCGAGGACGGCTGGATGACCTCCTCGATGGAAGAGGCGCCGATCAGGTAGTTGCTGATACCCTTTTCGCTTTTCAACTTGAACTGCTCCGGCGTCTTGGGCTTACGGAGGTCGAAACCCATCAGCACAGTTCGCTTACCGGAAATAGCCAGAATCGCCGCCAGGTTCAGTGCACAGAAAGATTTCCCTTCACCGCTCATGGAAGAGGTCATCAGGATGACGTTGCAGCGCTGATTGTGCACGTTGAAGAACTGCAGATTCGCGCGGATCGAACGGAAGGCTTCCGTGATCGCACCTTTGGGATTGTCCTGTACGACCAGGTCGGACTCGGCTTCCTTGTGGCCGACAAGCCCCAGAAGCGGCACCTGCGTGATCTGCTCGAGCGACTGACGGTCACGGATCTTGTCGTTCAACATATCCAGCAGGAAGATGCCCGCGAACGGAATCATCAGTCCCAGGATGAAGGATATCATGTACACCTGTGCCTTGACCGGACTGATCGGGCTCAGGGTGGCATGGGCATGGTCGACGAGTTTGTTGTCGGAGATCGTGGAGGCCAGGATGATCGCGGTCTCTGCACGCTTCTGCATGAGATACGTATACAGTCCCGCTTTGACATTGCGTTGCCGCTCGATGTTGACGATGACACGCTGCGACCCGGGCAGCAGCTTGATCTTGCCTTCCACCCTGCCCAGCTGCATCGAAGCCTCGCCTTTGGAAGCCAACAGTCCCTCGCGGATACTCTTGACGTTCTCCAACAAATCGGTCTTGGTGTTCTGGATGGCCATATTCAGCTCCACCATGCGCGGGTTGTCTTCGGTGGCCGAAACCGCCAGGATGTTGCGCTGTCCCTCCAGTTCGTTGAGTTGGGTGACGAGTTTCTGTAACAACGGATCGTCGATGCCCAGACTTGCAGGGGAAATGCCTTTCAGGTCCTTCTCCTCACGGACGTAGCGCTCCAGGTAAGTGAGGAAGCTCAGCTTGAGGTCCAGCTCGGATATCTGTGCGTCGAAATTCTGTGCGCTCTGCAGGTAGCTGGACGCCTCCGTGCTTACATCCGTAATGCCCCGCTCGGAACGGAATCGCTCGTACTCCCCTTCCACCTGGTCGAGATCCTTTGAAAGCAATCCCAGCTGTTCATCGATGAACATGAGTGAATTGCGGGCCAGCTCGTTTTTCTCCTCGATATTGCAGCGTAACCAGACTTCGATGAGCTTGTCGATGAAATCGATGATCCTTGCCGGAACCGGATCCACCATGGTGATCGTCAGGATGGAAGCGGTCTTGTTGATCAAGGCGATCGTGATCGACTGACGGTAACGGCTGATGAGGCTCTCCTTCGTGCTGAAACGAAGCTCGTAATTCCGCTTTGTGTACTTGGGATTGTTGAACGCGAGGTCGTTGAAGCTGCCGCGTTTCTCAACCGTGAACGTACCCAGACCGTTCGTCACCCTTTTGCCGAATACGCAGACCTGGCTGTGCTCGGTCTCTCCGTCCACATCCTTATAGGAGATCCTGAAGGCGCGGGAATTGAGCACACTGATATTGACGGGAATGGTATAGGCCAGGTATTTGAGGGTGTCGTAACGGAACACGAAGGGGCAGTCCTTGTACATCTCCGTCCGCTTGATGTTGCCTACCAAGGTATAACTGACATCCAGGTCGAGTTCGTCGATGGTCTTGGAGACGACACCGCGCGAGCGGAGCACTTCGATCTCGTTCTGGATATTTCGGTCCGTGGTGAAATCGTCGAGCTGCTTGAGGATGTCCGCCGCGTCCGAACTGTTCTTGGCCTGCTTGATCATGACCGACCCCTCGGCAAGGTAGATCGGCGTCGTGACCCAGTTGTAATAGTAGCCTAACAGCATGGCAACCACCACGCCGATCACATACACATACCAATAACGGAGTATGTTTCGGAAGAAAAACTGCTTGAAGTCGAAGCCGCTCTCTTCCTCGTCTTGTTGGACAGGTGGTATGTAATCCTGCTGGCTCATCCGGTAATGATCACTGGGCTAACTTGGTGAAAGCAAGAACCGACATCGTCAAGGAGATGCCGCTGAAAATGACGGGGATGATGCGGTACCAGGTCTCCGCCATGGCCTTCTTGGTCTTGAGGGGCTGAACATACACGATATCACCGCTGTGAAGGTGGTAATACGGGGAGGCGAAAACCTCTCTGGACTCCAGGTTCACCGTTCCGAATTCCTTTTTTCCGCGCTCCTGACGGATGATCATGATGTTATCCCGCCGGCTATAGACCGTCATGTCACCGGCAAGGGCGATAGCCTCAGGCAGACTGATGCTTTCATTGTTCGTGGTCACCATTCCCGGATGCATGACCTCCCCCATCACCGTCACCCGGAAGTTCCGGATGTTGAGTTTGATGGTCGGACTCAGCAGATATTTCTCAAGGCGTCGCGTGAGCGTATCGTGGGCGGCAAGTGTCGTCAGTCCCGCAACCTCGATGAAGCCTACCAATGGAAGTCGGACTGCGCCGGAGGCATCGACGATATAGCTGTTCGCCATGGAGGTCTGGTCCTCCGGGCGCTCGGAAAAATTGAAGTACTTGGCCACTTCCGGACTGGAAGAGGTCACGAAAATCGAGAGTATGTCGCCGGTCTGAATGATCGGAACATAGGGTGTGTCCCGCCAAGTGGCGAAAACGGCACTGTCCGTGGCCGGATCGGCCTGAAAACTGACTATTTTCCGTGAATCGATACACGAATAAAACACGGTCAGCGACAGGAAAAAAAAGAGAATTCTATTCATGAGTTGGCTTTTCGCCCACTTCGGGTATATCGATTTTTTACTTTGAAACGGGGGAATAGTTACGCTGTGCGGCAACCGCCCGAAGCTTTCCCATTACGGGTATTTTCCTAAATATACTGAAAAAAAGGCGGATTGTAAAGGGCAGGGTCAGTTGTATATGTGAAGGGAGCCGGGAGAGTTGCCGTCAAAATCGCACCGGTATTGCTTGAGCGGTCGGGTGGCCGGACCGTTGAGCACAGAGCCGTCATAGAAAACGAATTTACTGCCGCACTTTCGGTCGACACCGATCACATTGCTGCTGTCGGGCTCTACGATCGAACCGCCGGCTGTCGGGTCGTACGGGCAGGCCCTTTCGTAAGCGACGAACTCCGACAATGATCTGCGGTATACGATCAGCCCTTTGTACCCGCCGTCCACCAGGACATAGTTACCGATGGAATTGAGAGCGGCGTATTCCGGCAGGGAAAGGGGGATATATACCTCGACGGTTACGTTCGGTATGTTATCCGTCGCCCCATCCTTTTTACAGGAATAAAAGTACAATGCGGCTGCAGATGCCAGAACGGCCAAGAATGTGTTACAGAAAAGACGAAGTCCCATGCCGCAATCGATCATCTTCATATTTTGACCTGCAGCTCCATCTTGCACTCCGGACAGGTTCCGGGACGATCGGAAACAACCGTCGGGTGCATGGGACAGGTATATTCATTCTTCGAATTCAGTGTATCCGTTCCGGAGGCGGCGGCCGGGCTGTCCTGTTTCACCGGCGAACAGGAAAAAATTGCGGCGGAAAGAATGCCTGCACGTAAAATCGATTTTATTTTCATTCGTTACTTTTATTCCTTTAAAGGTACACAATCCTACGACCAACCGGCATGAATTTCTTACGCTTCCTGATTCCCGCTGCGGTACTCCTGACGATCTCCGCCTCCGCCGGAGCACAGACCATCGACCAGGATGCCCGGACTCCCATGAAAAGCCCTATCGAAGGAGGTAACAGCAAACAGCAGCGTAAAGCGGATAAGAAAAAAGAGAAACAAAAGGAGCTACTGGACAAGGCGATTAAAAAAGGACGAAAAAAACACATGTCCTACCAGGAGAGGGCCACCCGCAGAAGAATGAAAAAAAACCTGAAAAAGGCCAACAAATGGAACAGCCGTTGATGAACGGCCGCTGAAACCATTCCGACACCCCTCACGAACATGCTGCAACAAAGCTTTCTCGGCAATACGGTAGAGAACTACCTGTGGTCGGCCGGTATCCTCTTGACAGGACTCGTCTTCAAGCGGTTGCTGTCGCGCATGATTTCCGCAGGACTCTTCAGGTTCTTCAGGCGCAGGAGTTACGAAGTAGGTGCGGAAACCTTCATCGAACTGCTATCCTCCCCGTTCCAGTTCCTGATCATGGTCGTGTTGCTTTACTTCGCCTGCAACCGGCTGACGTTCCCTGTCCAATGGCACCTGGCCTCCGAACAGGTCTTCGGAGTCCGTTTCGTCCTGGCCCACCTTTACCGCGGACTCCTGGTAGCAGGCATCACCTGGATGATTCTTCGGCTGGTCGATTTCACCGCCGTCGTCTTTTCGGCAAGAGCCAAGCGGTCCGTCACACGTGCCGACGACCAGCTCATTCCTTTTCTGAAAGAAGGCGTCAAAGTGGTCATCGCGGGAATAGGTCTGCTGGTGATGCTGGCCACCGCTTTTGAACTGGACATTGTCTCCCTCGTAACCGGTTTAGGTATCGGAGGACTTGCTTTCGCGCTTGCCGCCAAAGAGACCCTGGAGAACCTGCTGGGGTCGTTCACGATTTTCCTGGACAAACCTTTCGTCGTCGGCGACCAGGTGAAGGTGGGAGCCGTGGAGGGACACGTGGAAAGCATCGGTTTCCGCTCCACCCGAATCCGTTCCCTGGACAAGATGCTCGTCACCGTCCCCAACAAGAAAATGGTGGATGCAGAAACCTTCAACGAAAGTGAGCGGAGCCTTCGCCGCTGCCGTTTCACCCTTTCACTGAGGAACGACACCCCGGCCTACAAGTTGGAGGCATTCCGGGGCGAATTACGCGGATTCCTGGAAGCGCATCCGGCGTTGGACGGGACGCCCAATGTTCACTTCATCGACTTCGGTGTCAACTCCCTGGATGTGACTGTTTCCTGTGTGCTGCGCATCCCCGACGGTGACGAATTCCTGGCAGCCCGTGAAGCGATCAATTTCAAAGCTCTGGAGCTGATGAAAAAGCACGGCTGCGAGTTCGCAGAGCAGAACAACAAAGTAGTGATCGGGAGCCGTTGAAACCCCTGCAACCCGGGACGGAATAATAGCGGGCTGCCTGAAAGCGGGTTACAGCAGCTTTCCGAGCGCCACTTCCATACCGGAACGGCTGATGCCGGTCTTGCCCGGATTGATGGCGTGAACGTCTTCCATCGCTTTGCCGATACACGCATCGGTATCTTCGAATATGGCACGGTCGGTGATGGCGGTATTGTCGTTCATGAGGTATCGGAACACCCTTGCCATGCCGCAATTGGCGATGAAGTCAGGGATGACGCTCAGGTTCGCATCCGCAAATTCCATGATCGGACCGAAGAAGATCTCCGGATCCGCAAAAGGCACATTGGCACCGCAGGAGATGACCTCGAGCCCCTTCTCCATCATCCAGTCGATATGCTCCCGGTGAACCAAGCGGGAAGCTGCCGCAGGAACGAAAATATCGGCAGGAATATGGAACACCTCGTTCTTGATGAGGTCGAACGGAACCAAACGGTCGGTATGCAACTGGTTGCCTTTACGGTCCAGGAAGAAGCGCGTAACCTCCTCTTCGGAGAAACCCGCAGGATCCATTACGCCGCCGTGACGGTCGATGATGCCCACGATCTTCACGCCCCACTGGGACAGGTAGTACCCTGCAGCAGCGCCCACGTTGCCCCAGCCCTGCACGATGGCGCGCTTTCCTTCCAGCTTGCCGCCGTATATCCTGTAATAATGCGCGAGCGATTTGGCTACGCCGTAACCGGTGATCATATCTGCCACCGTCAGTCCACGACCGGTGTCGGGGGTATAAGCGGAATCGTCGATCACCTTTTTGACGCCCAGCTGTAGCTGACGGATGATGCGGGCGGTCTGTTCGGGGGTACCTTGGAGGTGACCGACAACCGTTCCTTCCTGGGGATGCCTCAACCCGAATTGCTCGGTAATGGGTATTACTTCGTGGATCTCATCGACATTCAAGTCCCCCCCGGTTCCGTAATATCCTTTTAAAAGGGGCATGACCGCCTTGAACCATCGTTCAAGAACACCCTTTTTGCGGGGATCCGAAGGGTCGAAATTGATGCCCGACTTGGCACCGCCGATCGGAGGACCGGAAACGGAGAATTTTATTTCCATGGTCTTCGCCAGCGACTCCACCTCACGTTTGTCCAGCCCTTTTCGCATCCGCGTACCGCCGCCTGCAGAACCGTTCCGGATGGAATTGATGACGATCCAACCCTCGGCCTCGGTTTCGGAATCCTTCCATTCAAACACGATTTCGGGCCTTTTTTCCTCAAATCGGCGAATAAGGTCCCTGATTTTGGAAGGCTGGTTGCTCATGGTCGTATCGTTTTTCTGGATGTGGGAGTGCAAACCTAATCGATTAAAAAGACATGCAGAAATCCGGATGCATTACCCCTCCGGCCGGGACGTCAAAAAAGAGGGAAAAATTTGCGACTTAAAAAGTTGTTCTTGTAATTTTGGGCACTCGCAGATAAGTTTGCAAACCTTCACTCTATAACTCTACGAACTGTCATGGCAACCAAGAAAAAACCAGCCAAGAAAGCCAAGGCCAAACCGGCGAAGAAAAAGGCGCCTGCCAAGAAGGCTAAAAAAGCCGTTAAAAAGGCCGCTAAGAAGTCGCCTAAAAAAGTTGTGAAAAAAGCCGTCAAGAAAGCGGCGAAGAAGAAGGTGGCAAAACCCGCGGCAAAGAAACCCGCGGCAAAGAAGCCGGCTGCGAAAAAGGCTGCGCCGAAGAAACCTGTCGCTAAGAAACCTGCGGCCAAGAAGCCGGCTGCTCCCAAAAAGGCCGCCGCTCCCAAGCCGGCAGCTCCGTCCGCAGATGAGAGCACCTTGTTTGCCAAGGAGGAGATGGAGACCATTCGCATCGCTCCTGCTGTCCGTGAGGACGAGGGTTCGGATATGGATATCTCCATGGATGAGGAAATGAAGTTCGATGACGAGCCCTCCGAAATGAACGATTTCGACGACGAGGACGATGATTTCTGATCATCGGTTGCATGCAGTTCTCCCCAATTCCGTGTCCTACAAAAGCCGCCTTTTCAGGGCGGCTTTTTCATTTCACGGGAGTGCGATGCTTCCCGCCATGTGGTCGTCCGACGCACCGGTCACGCTGCGCAGCACATTGACTTCCCCGCGCTGGCGCAGCACCCCGAGAAAGGCAAATACCAAGGCCTCCTTGAAATGAACCAGCTCGGACGTCCCGGCCACCACTTCGACAGGACATGCCGTTTCCAGTTCCTTCATCAACTGAAGATGCAAGGCGCCTCCGCCGGTGACCAGCATCCTGCCCCTGCGCTCTTCCCGTGACAGAGATCGTCCGACCTGCATCGCAATATGTCTGCAGACCGTCGCCATGGAGTCTTCCACGCTGAATTCAACCGAAAGCAGCGGCAGAAAATCCCGCTCGATGTCCTCGCGGCCGAGTGATTTAGGATAAGGTCTCGCGTAGAAATCAATCCTCTCCAAGGCTTCCAGCAACCGTGTCTGCACCTGCCCGTTTGCAGCGATGATTCCGTCTTCATCGAACTCCTTGCCTGCACGTCCTGCAAGGTGATTCAGCAGCAGGTTGCAGGGGGAAACATCATAGGCGATGCGTTCCATGCCGCGTTCGAAAGAGATGTTGGCGATTCCACCGAGGTTCAGACAGGCTGAATACTCACTGAAAAGATACCTGTCGCCGATCGGGACCAGGGGAGCACCTTGGCCGCCCCTGGCTACATCGCCGGTGCGGAAATCAAAGACGACGGGAAGGCCGGAAGCTGCGGCAAGGGAAGCGCCGCACCCGGCCTGGAAGGTGAAACCGTCGGCAGGACGATGAAAAACGGTGTGACCGTGGGAGGATACGAAATCGGCGGAAAGCCGATGACGGTGCAGGAAGCCTTGTACCTCCCTTCCCAGAAAGGCCCCGTACTCGACATGCCGTCGGACCAGCTCCTCACCGGATAACAGGTGAAAGCCGGCTAGCAGGGATTTCCATTCAGTCGTATACGAAACCGTCTCGGCCTTCTCGATGGAGAACCCCCATTCATCCGACCGCGTGAAAACGCACAAGGCGATGTCCAGACCGTCCAAGGAGGTTCCGGACATCAACCCGACGACACGGTAGGTTTGGGTAGCTGCCATGTGGTAAATGTAAAACGGGGCATCGAACAGCAGAGAGCCGGTGTATTCCTAAATGCTAACATTACACCTGTCCCATTCGTTATTCGATGCGGCTGTCAGGTCGGATGCTGTGTTCTGCGGGATTTGCCAAATCACGTCCTGCGTAGTAGTTTCGCCTGTCGGCTGGAAAGGGCCGGAATTATCATAAAAAATTGATTAACAAACGATTGACTTATTATGCGTTTTGAACTCTCCGAAGAACATCTGATGATCCGGCAGGCTGCCAGGGATTTTGCCCAGAACGAACTTAAACCGGGCGTCATCGAGCGCGATGAGCTTCAGAAATTCCCCGCCGAGCAGATCCGAAAAATGGGCGAGCTCGGTTTCATGGGAATGATGGTCAGTCCGGAGTACGGTGGCGGAGGAATGGACACCATTTCCTACGTACTGGCCATGGAGGAGATTTCCAAAATCGACGCCTCCGCTTCCGTAGCCATGTCTGTGAACAACTCACTGGTCTGCTGGGGACTTGAGGCCTTCGGCACGGAAGATCAGAAAAGGAAATACCTCGTTCCGCTGGCCAAGGGGGAAATCATCGGTGCGTTCTGCCTCTCGGAACCCGAAGCAGGCTCGGATGCCACCTCCCAGCATACCACCGCCGTTGATGCCGGCGACCATTACATCCTGAACGGCACCAAGAACTGGATCACCAACGGTTCTTCCGCGGGTGTATACCTGGTCATCGCCCAGACCGACCCCGGCAAGGGACATAAGGGCATCAATGCCTTCATCATCGAGAAAGGCATGAAAGGTTTTTCCGTGGGACCGAAAGAGAACAAGATGGGGATCCGCGGGAGCGACACTCATTCGCTGATGTTCACCGATGTCAAAGTGCCGAAAGCGAACCGCATCGGCGAGGACGGCTTCGGCTTCAAGTTCGCCATGAAGACGCTGGCCGGCGGCCGTATCGGCATCGCAGCGCAGGCCCTGGGCATCGCATCGGGCGCTTACGAACTGGCGCTGCAATACTCGAAGGAAAGGAAGGCTTTCGGAAAGACCATTTCCGAACACCAGGCCATCCAGTTCAAGTTGGCGGACATGGCCACCACGATAGAGGCCGCACGGCTCATGACACTGAAGTCGGCATGGCTGAAGGACCAGGGAGAGGATTATGCCTTAGCCTCCTCCATGGCCAAGCTGTATGCCTCCCAAGCCGCCATGGAAATCACCACGGAAGCCGTCCAGATCCACGGAGGCTACGGTTATGTCAAGGAGTTCCATGTGGAGCGACTGATGCGTGATGCCAAGATCACCCAGATCTACGAAGGAACTTCCGAAGTGCAGAAAATCGTCATTTCACGTTCTATCCTCGGCAAATAGCCTTGAACGGATGAAACGGTTCCCTCCGATCCACTTCCTGGTGCTGGCCACCGCGCTGCTGACAGGTTGTGTGCCGCAGCGGGACATCGTCTATTTCCAAGGCAAGCTTCCCTCCTTCTCTCCGGCCGATTCCTTCAGGCTGCAGATCCGCAACGGCGACCAGCTCGCCGTGAATGTGTTCACGACACACACCGAAGCTTTTCCCTACTTCTCGCCTCCCGGCGAACGCGCCTTCGGCGACAGCCGGTCAGCCTATGAGAAAAGCTATCTCGTGCGCGACAGCGGCACGATCGCATTGCCGCTGATCGGTGCGGTGAAGGTGGAAGGTCTCCAACTGCGTGAAGCAGAGTCCCTGATCAGTTCGAAACTGAAGGCCTTCTTCGACGACCCCGTCGTATCGGTGAAGAAACTCGACTATCGGGTAACGGTTCTCGGAGAAGTGAACCGACCCGGATTATATACCGTCACCGACGAACGTATCACCCTGCCGGAGTTGCTGGGAATGGCCGGCGATCTCACCCAGTTCGGCGACCGCAGGACCATCCGCATCATCCGCACCGGGGCGACCGGCGCAGTCGATCTGAACGCCGACCTTACCGATGCCGCCTCGCTGAACGGCTCCGTCTACTTCCTGCAACCCGACGATGTCATCTATGTCTCACCGGTACGCAGACGCGCCTTCCAGAATACGAGCGGAGTCGTACTGCTGTTCACTTCGATCCTGACCACTGCAGCCGTGCTGGTCACAGCCATGGTCGCCGTCAATAAATGAGCATGTCCGCACAGCAGCAACCTGCGTCACATCGTGACGATGAAATCGACCTCCGGACACTCTTCCGGGATTTCCGCCGGCGCTGGTATCTTTTTCCTGCTTCCGCCCTGCTCTGCTTCCTGGTGGCATTCGCCTACATGAAGGTTACGGACCCTGTATTCGAGGCCACGGCCAGCATCCTGGTGAAAGACTCCAAGAACAAATCGGGCAGCATTGAGAACATCCTTGCCGGAGACCTTTTCGGAAATTCGAAGAACGTGGCCACGGAGATCGGCATCCTCACCTCCCGCTCCGTGCTCCGCGAAGCGGTACATGAGCTGAACATGGAGGTGAGCGTCTGCAAGGAGGGCTGGCTTCTGCGCCGTCCGGTTTATCGGGACGCTCCGTTCCATGTCTCCGTATTACGCGCCGATCCGGGCATCTGCGAAGAACGTTTCCGGCTGAAGACGGCGGGGACTTCCGGATTCGAAGTCGGCTTGCACGCCGACAATGCGCTGCTGAAGGACTTCGACTTCGAAGGGGCCTTCCGTTTCGGCGATACGCTGCGGTCAACCGCCTTCGAACTGGTCGTCTCCCGTAACGACTCGTTTGCAGCACCGGAAGAGAATGGCACCTACTCGTTCGTACTTCACAGCGAGCTTTCACTTTTCCGCCGCTTCGAGGAGCGGCTGACCGCAGAGCCGCTGAACAAGGAGGCGACCATCGTGAAACTCACGTACGAGGACGAACTGCGGGACAGGTCTGTCGATTTCCTCAACGCCCTCGGCAGGGCCTACATCAACCAGGATGTGAAAGACAAATCATCCGTTGCAGGCCTGACGCTTCGGTTCGTGGACGAAAGGCTGCAGGACATCAGCGGATCGCTACAATCGACAGAGGAGCAACTTCAGCGTTTCAAGGAGGACAAAGGAACCGTCAACCTGAGCGAAGAAGGGAAAGCGTACCTGGAGCGGGTGACTGCGATCGATGCGGAACGCGCCAAAACGGAGATGGGGCTGAAGTCGTTGGAAATGTTGCTGGCGCATGTGCAGCAAAACAAAGACCTGGAGGTCTCTGCCCCTTCGGCGATGGGTAATCCGGATCCGATGTTGGCGGAACTTATCTCGCGGCTCAGCCGGCTGCAATCGCAGCGCCGTGCGCTTCTGGCAGGAAGCAGCGACCAGTCGCCCGCGATCCGTTCAGTGAATGCGCAGATCGAAGAGGCGCGTACCGCCCTGCTGGAGAATATCAACTCGTTGCGGAGCGCAGCGGCTGTGCAGCTTGGTGCCATCCGGGAAGAACTCAGCGGCTACGAATCGACATTGAAAAGGATTCCGCAGATCGAACGGGAACTGCTGGGAATACAACGCAATTTCAGTGTGAACGAGAACATCTATCTCTATCTCCTTCAGAAAAAAGCGGAAACCGGGATTGCCCAGGCTACGGCAGTATCTGACAACCGTATCCTGGACGGAGCCGTAGCGGATTCACGGCCTGTAAGTCCTGACAGGAGTGCAGTGGCTGTGATTGCGCTGCTGTCAGCACTGCTGCTTCCTGCCGGATGGATCACCTTCAGGACGTACAACCGCAGCACTGTCGGCGGTCGCGAAGACATCGAACGGCTGACACGAGTGCCGGTCGTAGGCAGCGTAGGCCATCATTCCGGCAAAGACCGTCTTGTTGTAGCCGTCAAACCCAAGTCGGCGGTTGCAGAAGCCTTCCGTTCTATCCGTGCCAACCTGATGTTCATGGGACTCGCGGAGGAGCATCGCACCCTTGTGGTGACATCCTCCGTAGGCGGCGAGGGAAAATCATTCGTAGCCCTGAACCTTGCAACCGTGCTGGCCATGCAGCAGCACAAGGTGGTACTGGTGGGCATGGACCTTCGAAAACCTCAGCTTTTCAAGGAGCTTGGAGCTGACAACGAAGCAGGAATCAGCACCTTGCTTATCGGCCGCAGCCGGCTGGACGACCTTATACGTCATACGCCCGTTTCCGGCATGGACCTGATACCGGCCGGACCGGTTCCTCCCAATCCGGCGGAACTGCTGGCAAGAAGTGAAGTGAAGCAGTTGATCGAAGACCTTAAACAGCGGTACGATTACATCATCATCGACACACCTCCGGTCGGGATCGTCAGCGATGCCATGTCACTGCTTACGCTGGCGGATATCAACATCTACATCGTAAGGGAGGATTATACCAGAAGGGATCATCTCCGTACGGCGGAAGACATCTACCGCAGCGGAAAAGTCCGCAACCTGTGCCTGCTGATCAACGACGCGTCCGGCAGCGACCGTTACGGATACGGGTATACCGGCTACGGGTACTACGAGGAAGAGAGAGGCGTGAGGCGTTTCTGGAAAAAATCACTTTAACAGTTTCACGCAGAGACGCAGAGGACGCAAAGGCGCCCCGGTAAATTACTTCCCTTTACGCATCACTCGAAATATTTCACGCAGCGACGCAGAGGAATCTTCGCTATTTCGTCCGGCAGCAAGAAAGCAGCAAATCCTCCTTCGCCCCCAACCCGTAACCCGTATCTCGCAACCCGCAACTCGCATCCCGAGCTTGTCGAGAAGTGTCACTCCTGCCCAGAACTTGTCGATGGGCCACCCTCCATCGCCTCCAGAATCCTTTCCATCCTCGTACTGCGCGATCCCTTGATGAGTACAGTAGCGTTACGGAACGGATGCGACCTCACCCAGTCGGCGGCCTTCTGGGAATCCTCGAAATGAAAGCACCTCATGCCGCCGGCATACTTGCCGAAATTCTTCCCGACGAGCACAACCGTTTCAAATCCGCCGGCCCCGATCAATTCCGCAATTCGTCCATGCTCGCGGTCACTTTCCTCACCAAGCTCCGCCATGTCACCGATACAGACCACTTTGGACTTCCCCTCCATGGCGGAGAAGTTGCGGAGCGCAGCTTCCATGCTGGTAGGATTAGCATTGTAAGCGTCAAGCACCACCGTATTCTCACCCCGTCGTACTAATTGAGAGCGGCTATTGTCGGGGCTATAGGCTGCGATGGCGGCATCGATTTCAGAGGGTGCGACACCGAAGTGATTACCGACTGCGACCGCGGAAAGGATGTTCTCGAAATTATAGGTCCCGATCAGCTGCGAACGTATTTCTCCGCGAGCTGATCCGCATCGCCAATCGACCTGAAGAAACGGATGTTCTGCGCGCAAGGATCCGCTGCATTCAAAGGCGGTATCCGTACCGTACCTGAACAGGCGAGTGGCTCCCCGTTCCTCGGCCATTTTCAGGAGGTGGTGGTTATCGCCGTTCAAGAAGATGGTCCTGTCATGACCGGAGAGGAATGCATACAACTCCCCTTTGCCCTTTTTGACCCCCTCGAATCCGCCAAACCCTTCGAGATGCGCCTTGCCCACGTTGGTGATCAGCCCGAAGTCGGGTTCAGCGATACGGCAATAGGATGCGATTTCACCCTGGTGATTGGCGCCCATCTCTACGACCGCGAACTCGATGTCGGGAGTGATGGCCAGGAGAGTGAGGGGGACTCCGATGTGGTTGTTGAGGTTGCCTTTCGTGGCAAGTGTGCGGTATTTCTTGGAGAGGACACTGCGGACAAGCTCCTTGGTCGTGGTCTTTCCATTGGAGCCAGTGACGGCGAGAACCGGAATGGAGAGGGAACGGCGATGGAAGTTCGCCAGTTGCTGCAAGGCTGTAAGCACGTCCGCCACCCATAGGCAACGGGATGAGACCACCGCAGCAGGATCGTCCACCACCGCATAGGAGGCACCTGCATCCAGCGCGGATGCAGCGAACTTGTTGCCGTCGAAACTGGGACCCTTGAGGGCGAAGAAAATGCAGCCGGGCGTCAGCTGACGCGTATCGGTACACACGGCCGGATGCGCGCTGAAGAGCTCATAAAGATCGGGAACGGAGACGGGAGTATGCACGGGGTAGGGATTGACGGAGGGAGGGATTGACGGAGGCAGATATCGGCAGAGACAGCTATCCTGCAAAAATAGTGAGATACCTCGAACGGAAAGGTTCGCTGAAGATTCCTTGAAAATTGGTTGTACATTGATTATCAACTATTTAGACGGATGCTTGGTCTTCGATTTGAAAGTATCAACAGGCTATACTGAAACCGCTAAAAGCACTACCTTTGCGCCTCATAAAAAGCAACCCTTAAACGGCTAAATCATACATGGCAAACATTGGAAAAATCACCCAGATCATCGGACCGGTCGTCGATGTCAGCTTCGAGGGCGAAGGCGTTTCTTTGCCGAACATTCTGGACGCGCTGGAAATCGACCGCCCGGGCAACGTACCGCTCGTAATGGAAGTTCAGCAGCACATCGGCGAGGACACGGTCCGTGCCATCGCGATGGACTCCACCGACGGACTTACACGCGGCACCCAGGTCCGTGCCATCGGTTCACCGATCCTGATGCCTGCCGGTGATGCCATCAAGGGTCGTCTGTTCAACGTCGTCGGCGAAGCCATCGACGGAATCGGCTCTGTTTCCAAGACAGGCGGTGTTCCCATTCACCGGATGCCCCCGAAATTCGAAGACCTTTCCACCGAGGCGGAAGTACTGTTTACCGGCATCAAGGTCATCGACCTTATCGAGCCCTATTCCAAAGGCGGCAAGATCGGTCTGTTCGGCGGTGCAGGTGTGGGCAAGACGGTCCTCATCATGGAACTGATCAACAACATCGCAAAAAGCTACTCCGGTCTTTCCGTTTTCGCCGGTGTCGGCGAGCGTACCCGCGAAGGAAACGACCTGCTCCGTGAAATGATCGAGTCCGGTGTCATCCGCTACGGAGAAGAATTCAAACACAGCATGGAAAAAGGCGGTTGGGACCTCTCCAAGGTCGACACCAATGAACTTTCCAAGTCTCAGGCTACACTGGTGTTCGGTCAGATGAACGAACCTCCGGGAGCACGCGCACGTGTGGCGCTCTCCGGACTGACGGTTGCGGAATACTTCCGCGACGGTGACGAGAAATCCGGTGGTCGTGATATCCTCTTCTTCATCGACAACATCTTCCGTTTCACCCAGGCAGGTTCAGAGGTGTCCGCACTTCTCGGTCGTATGCCGTCTGCAGTAGGTTACCAGCCGACGCTGGCAACCGAAATGGGTCTGATGCAAGAGCGTATCACTTCTACCAAGCGCGGTTCCATCACTTCCGTCCAGGCGGTTTACGTACCTGCTGACGACTTGACCGACCCTGCACCGGCCACCACCTTCGCCCACCTCGACGCTACTACGGTATTGAACCGTAAGATCGCCGAACTGGGTATCTACCCGGCCGTCGACCCGCTCGACTCCACCTCCCGCATCCTCTCCCCTGCCGTCGTGGGTGAAGAGCACTATAACACCGCTCAACGCGTGAAGATGATCCTGCAGCGCTACAAGGAACTCCAGGACATCATCGCCATCCTCGGCATGGACGAGCTGTCCGACGAAGACAAGCTCGTCGTGCACCGTGCCCGCCGCGTGCAGCGCTTCCTTTCCCAGCCGTTCAACGTAGCCGAGCAGTTCACCGGCCTGAAGGGTGTGATCGTCCCGATCGAAGAGACCATTCGCGGCTTCAACATGATCATGGACGGAGAAGTGGACGAATATCCCGAAGCGGCCTTCAACCTCGTCGGCACCATCGACGATGCCATCGAGAAAGGAAAGAAACTGTTGGCCGAATCGAAGTAAGTTCAAGGTTCCGATTCCTGTTCCGGAGTCTGACTGTAAGTGTAGCCGCGATTATAAATTAGGACATACATAACCTGCCGGATATTGGACGTTGGACATTAAACACTTAAAAATGCTACTCGAAATCATCACCCCCGATAAAAAGGTCTTCAGCGGCGAAGTAAGCTCGGTCTCCGTTCCCGGCACCGACGGTCGCTTCCAGCTCCTGAACAATCACGCCCCCATCATCTCCACGCTGCTCAACGGAGCCGTGAAGGTCCGCGACAAGGAAGGCGAGAAGGTGTTCAATGTCAAAGGCGGTGTCATCGAGAACCTCGACAACAAGGTCATCATCCTGGCAGAATCCGTCTGACAGGTTGTTCCCCGTTTCACAAAAAAGGCCGTCACTGACGGCCTTTTTTTATTTCACGCACACGGTCATTTACGCCACAAGAGTAAAAGGGACGTGAAGACTGCGTTTAAGATAAGCGGAGGACCCGCCTGTTCGAAGGTCTGCAATCCCTGTCCGATCATAAAGGAGAAGACGAGCACATGGCCGGCGGTCAGCGCCACCACGGCACGCGATAATCGGGAGTCTCCGCCGGAAGCGGCCATGTATCCGACATAGGCGAACGTGAGTAACACCTGACCGTAGAGGATGTTCAGGACCTTATCCGGCAATTCGCCGGCCTTGAGTACGACGGCGAGTGTCGAAGGAGCGAAGAGGAACATCACGCCAAGCACCGTCAGGTACAAGGTGATTGCATACAACAGGATCTTGAGTTTGTTGTTCATGATGATGGCTTATGGGTTTACGACACGTATCCGCACCCTGCAGGTGCATCATTCAAATGTATAAATTATTATAGGTGACGACAGGAAGATGCAGGAGGGTCACTTCACGCGGGTCCAGACGGTCGATCGCCCGATGAAGCGCATTCCCAGCAGATAGCCTTTGAAGTAAAGCGTTCCGTCGGGCTGAAGTCTTGCATAACAATCGTAGGTGCTACCCGACTTGGTATCATAGATCGTGCCTTCCGACCATTCCTTATCCTCGGCATCCCAACGCAAACCGACGAGTACGGTCGTGCCTTGAATGGTCCGGCTGCGCAAGCCGGGGTCCGGATTGTTGTTGTCTTTCTTGGGGGAAGAACCGTCGGGATTGGTGTTGTACTTCACGTACACGACCCGGCCGCAGTAACTGCTGCCGGCCTTATAGACCTCCACTTTCCCGTCGCGTTCCTCATTCCACCAGGTTCCGAGGATGTCGTCGGCACGCTGTGCAAAGGTGGCAAGGGCGTTCAAAAGGATCATGGACAGTATGAGAGGCCTTCGAATGGCCGGAACACGTTTCATGGCGGATAATCTGATTTTTCCGGTTCGTACACAAGATACGTCATAGAGGCCTTTTACACCCCGCGCTGCGCGTTCGCTACGTTTACTTCCTGTTATCCTCAAAAGAGGAGTTTTATTATTTACGGAATGGGTTATATTTGCTGAGCACCCTTTGAACCGACCTGTCATGAAAAAAACGATCATCCCCGTTCTTTTGTCCCTTCTCATCTTGCATTCGGGATGTTCCCGGATGGAAGATACCGCCGGTGTCCCCTCTGACGGGACGCTTGTGAGCAGACCGAATCCTCTTCCCGTCCCTTCGGGCCCGGCTCTTTCCCGCCAGGACCTTGACGACCGCATCGTCGGACTATACGGTACCAACGGGGCATTCAAATGGACGGATACCGACCTGCATACGCTGTGGAGTGCTGCCGGTACCACCGGACTGGTCGCTCTCGGTTATCAGCCGGCCGGATTCAGGGATACAGAAAAGAACCTGCACAATATCGACGTGAAGACGGGCGACTGGAAAAAGGTCCACGATGCGCTCATCCTGCTGGTGATAGATGAACTCGGTCGCAAAGGCCTCACTGTGACAGCAGCCGATATCGTCGCGGAAGACGACGACGTACTGCCCATCCTCATCCTGCGGCTATCGGACAAGGACGTGATCACACGGCTCTACAACCTCCAAAACACCCGATACCTTGAGCCCTACGGCTATTGGCCGAACCAATGGGTGGAACGATCCTCGTCGGGATGCGGTGTTTCCACGGAACCTCTCAACCCTGCCGACTGGACAGGTATCACACCGGGATGTCTGCTTCCCTGGAACTATAACAACCTCAACATTCCCGCTGCATGGAATATCGCCCAAGGTAACGGTGTGCGTATCGGTGTCATCGATGCCGGCCTCAGCTCAACCCAGCCGTTGCTTGGCAGCCAGTTCACGGACGGATTCAGCAACGTCAGCCGGACGGTGACCACCGATTACACCTTCGGCACCTCTGCCTACTCTACCTGCAGCCACGGCACATCCATGTGCGCCACGGCCGCCGGACCCCGTAATGCGCAGAACGCGACCACCGGTATCGCGTATCAGTCCGGACTTCATTTTATCCGCGGCTGCGAGGACGTAGTCCTGGATCTTTCCTCCGAGCTATCCGGAGCCAAGAAAGCATTGGTGAAAATGGGCAACCTTCCGGACATACGCGTAATCAGCATGTCCATCGGTACGCCGCTGTCGAGCAGCGTACTTCGCGACGGAGTGCTTTACGCATATAACAAAGGGAAACTCATCATGGCCGCGGCAGGAACCTCCTTCTCCTGGACGAGCTGGTGGGGTGTGATCTATCCCGCCGCCTATGCAGAATGCGTGGCTGTAACCGGCGTGAAAGAGAACGGCAGCCGCTGCTCCTCTTGCCACGACGGAAGTCAGGTGCTTTTCACCGTACCGATGGAGCGCGATGCCAACAGCGGCCGCAATTCACTGGCCCTCAAACCGTCTACGACCACGCCCTCCTACATCGGCGGCAGCTCTGTGGCGACTTCTTCCGCGGCAGGGATAGCGGCACTCGTCTTTTCTGCCCGACCGTCATTGAACAGGGCGCAGGTGGTCGACATCCTCACGCGGACCGCGCAGTTCTACCCGAACCGCAATTCGACCAAGGGCTTCGGAAACCTCAACGCAGGGGCCGCAGTCACACTGGCTCAGACCTATTGAAGCACCTGTTCCTTCAATGACCGTCTCCGGCCACATTCTCGATCCCGTCAACCGCCGGCTTTTCAGCGGTAGCATAGATATCAGGGACGGCCGGATTGCCGCAGTGAGGGAACATCCTGTTGAAGAGGAGATCTTCATACTGCCCGGATTCGTGGATGCGCATATCCACATCGAAAGCTCCATGCTTACGCCGTACGAATTCGCACGTATGGCGATGCCGCACGGAACCGTAGCGACCGTCAGCGACCCACACGAGATCGCCAATGTATGCGGCATGGAAGGCATTCGATATATGCTGGAGAACGCGAGACGGTCGCCTTTGAAATTCCATTTCGGAGCACCCTCGTGTGTGCCGGCCACTTCCTTCGAAACCGCCGGGGCGGAAATCACCGCGGCGGACCTGGAAGAATTATTCCGCGATGACGGGCTGATTTACCTCGCAGAGATGATGAATTATCCCGGGGTGCTTCATCGTGATCCGATGGTCATGGAGAAGATCGCCGTTGCAAAAAAGTACGGCCGCCCCGTGGACGGACATGCGCCCGGCTTGCGTGCTGACGATGCCGCCCGTTATATCGCCGCCGGCATTTCCACCGACCACGAATGTTTTTCATTGCCGGAGGCGCTGGACAAGATCAGCCACGGCATGAAAGTGATCATCCGGGAAGGTTCGGCTGCCCGCAATTTCGATGCACTTATCCCGTTGATGCATGAATATCCGGACCTTCTGATGTTCTGCAGCGACGACAAACACCCGGACGACCTTGAACTGGGGCATCTCGACCGGTTGGTGAGCAGGGCCGTGCAGGCGGGTTACGACCTCTACAATGTGGTACGGGCAGCAACGGTGAATCCGGTGAAACATTACGGACTTGATGTCGGTCTGCTGCAACCGGGCGACCCTGCGGATTTCATCGTTGTGAACGACCTGAAAGGATTCAAAGTACTGCGAACATTCATCGACGGCAATCAGGTTGCGGAAGCCGGCAAGAGCCACTTTCCGAAGGAACAGCACCGGCACATTAATAATTTCAACTGTAACGAAAAATCACCCCGGGACTTCGAGGTCGACGCGAAGGGAGAAAACGTGCACCTGATCGAAGCCTTGGACGGACAACTGATCACCCTGAGGGTGACTGACAAGGCACGTGTCGAGGGCAACCTTCTTCTGACGGACCCCGCAACCGACCAACTGAAAATCGCGGTGGTCAACCGCTACGGGCAAGATAAAGCTCCTGCAATCGGAATGATCCGTAACATGGGACTGACACGCGGTGCGATCGCTTCCACGGTGGCCCACGATTCGCACAACATCATCGCCGTCGGAGTAT
This sequence comes from Bacteroidota bacterium, assembly GCA_046052345.1. Classification (GTDB taxonomy): domain Bacteria; phylum Bacteroidota; class Bacteroidia; order AKYH767-A; family 2013-40CM-41-45; genus Pollutiaquabacter. The sequence continues at coordinate 53,093 of JBJOMN010000032.1, forward strand.
CCGACGAGGAGATATGCCGGGCGGTAAACCTGCTGATTCGGCACAAAGGCGGTTTGTGTGCTGTCGACGGAAACGAAGAACTGGTATTACCGCTGCCGATAGCAGGACTCATCTCCGACCAGGACGGAACCACCGTCTCTAAGGCCTATTCCGCTCTCGACCGCAAAGCCAAGGAGATGGGATCGAAACTGCGTGCTCCCTACATGACACTCTCTTTCATGGCGTTGCTGGTGATCCCCGAATTCAAGATGAGTGACCTGGGGCTCTTCGATGCCGTAGGATTCAAATTCGCGAACCTGACGGATTAGCAGGTTGGACCGGCAGCAGGTGCGGGTCCTATGGATTACGGCGAAACTCGTTGAAAGGAAAACGCCTTCCGGACCAGGTCCGGAAGGCGTTTTTTAATGAAGAGCGGTCTAGGATCAATAACGGTACATGTCGTTCTTGTACGGGCCCTGAACCTTGACGCCGATGTACTCGGCCTGCTCCTGACTGAGGGTATCGATCTCCACACCGATTTTCTTCAGGTGCAGACGGGCGACCTTCTCATCCAGATGCTTCGGAAGGGTGTAGACCTTGTTCTCGTAACTAGAAGCGTTCGCCCACAACTCCAGCTGAGCAAGTGTCTGATTGGTGAAGGAGTTGGACATGACGAAGGAAGGATGACCCATGGCGCAACCGAGGTTCACCAGACGACCCTCGGCGAGTACGATGATGTCTTTCCCGTCCACGGTGTATTTGTCGACCTGGGGCTTGATGGTGTCCTTGGTCTTTCCGTAGTTATTGTTGAGCCAGGCCATGTCGATTTCGTTGTCGAAGTGGCCGATGTTGCAGACGACGGCGTTGTGCTTCATGGCCTTGAAGTGACGATCGGTGACGATGTTCACGTTTCCGGTGGCGGTCACGATGATGTCCGCTTCTTTCACGGCGTCGTCCATCTTCTTGACTTCGTAACCTTCCATGGCCGCCTGCAAGGCGCAGATGGGATCGATTTCGGTGACGATGACGCGGACTTTGGAGTCCCGGAGGGAATCGGCGGAACCTTTGCCGACATCACCGAAACCTGCGACAACAGCGACTTTTCCGGCCATCATGAGATCGGTGGCGCGACGGATGGCATCTACGAGCGACTCGCGGCAACCGTATTTGTTGTCGAACTTGGATTTGGTAACAGAATCGTTTACGTTGATTGCCGGCATCGGGAGCGTACCGTTCTTCATGCGCTCGTAAAGGCGATGTACGCCGGTGGTGGTCTCCTCAGACAATCCTTTGATGCCGGACACGAGCTCGGGATATTTGTCAAGCACCATGTTGGTGAGATCACCGCCGTCATCCAGGATCATGTTGAGCGGCTTGCGATCCTCTCCGAAGAAGAGGGTCTGCTCGATGCACCAGTCGAATTCCTCGGCGTTCATTCCTTTCCAGGCGTATACGGAGATCCCTGCGGCGGCGATAGCGGCGGCTGCATGGTCCTGCGTGGAGAAGATATTGCAGGAAGACCAGGTGACTTCGGCACCGAGTTCTACGAGCGTTTCGATAAGAACAGCCGTCTGGATGGTCATGTGAAGACAGCCGGCTATGCGTGCACCTTTGAGCGGCTTTTTGTGGCCATACTCCTCACGCAACGCCATTAAACCGGGCATTTCCGCCTCGGCCAGTTTGATCTCTTTGCGGCCCCACTCGGCCAGGGAAATGTCTTTTACCTTGTATTTCACGGATTTCTCGACGGCTGTTTGTGCCATAACTTTAGGGTTAAACTGTTGATTTTTAGATATTCAGGACTGCGAAGATACGGAATTTGCGGGTTTTTTCAAAAAATCTTCGTGACTCCTTAAGAGCAACGATTCCTGCACCGGCCGTATCTTGCCTCCCTATAACAACCCTTTATGCCTATTGTTTTTGAGCATTCCGATTCTTCCGGCCGGTACCGGCTCGCGGTCTGGGAATGTGACGGCAAGGAAACCGACTCAGCGGACCGGCTGTTGACGGAACAGGAAATGACGGACTGGAAAGGGTTCAGAAGTGAGGCGCGCAGGTTGGAATTCGTCACGGTCAGGCTACTGTTGAAACATCTGGCAGGAGAGCAGGCTACGGTTAAATACGACTCCTACGGAAGCCCCATCCTGAACGACGGACGTCCGGTCTCCATCACACACTCCGGCAGCAGAGTAGCCGTCATGGTCGCAGAAAATGGTGTTCCGGGAATCGATCTGGAAGCTGAGCGGGGGAACATACACCTCGTATCCGGAAAATTCATCAGCGAGCAGGAAAAGTCTGCGTTCGGAGACCTGCTGACCGTCCCTGCCATGCATGTAATCTGGTGCGCCAAAGAAATCCTGTTCAAGATCTACCGGAAAGGCGGTATCGATTTCCGCAAGGATCTTCATGTTGCACCGGTGAAAATCACGGATGCCGGAACTTTGAAAGCTTCCTTACGCAAACCGGACCTGCAAATTGAAACGGAGATGACGTACCGGATTTCGGACGGCTTCGTGTTGGCGTGGGGACTCCATTCGCCGTGAATCGCAGCCGCCTTCTCCGTGCTCTTCCCGGTTTGCCTACCTTTGCACAATGACACTCCTTGAGCAGTTGGAATCGGCCGTGACGACGGGAAGAAAACTCTTCGCGTTGCTGATCGATCCGGACCGGAACGACGAGACATCCCTTCGCAGCAATGCAGCACTTGCCCGGCAGGCCGGAGCGGATGTGCTGCTGGTCGGCAGCAGCATCCTGCTGGAGAAAGGAGTGGACGAATGTCTGCGTACGCTGAAATCCTGCTGTGATCTGCCCGTCTTACTGTTCCCCGGAAATTCCCTTCAGCTGTCCGACAAGGCGGACGGCATACTCCTTTTGTCGCTGATCAGCGGCCGCAATGCGGACCTGCTCATCGGTCAGCACGTAATCGCAGCACCCTTCCTCAAAAAGAGCGGCATGGAAGTGCTGCCGACCGGTTACCTGCTGATCGACAGCGGCGCTCCGACTTCCGCAAGCTACATGAGCCAGACGCTTCCCGTACCGCGCGACAAGGCCGATATTGCCGCAGCTACCGCAATGGCCGGCGAACTGCTGGGACTGCGTGCAATCTACCTGGATGCCGGCAGCGGTGCGAAGTATTCCGTTCAGCAGGAAATGGTCCGAAAGGTGAGGGAATCAACACGCCTTCCGCTCATCGTCGGAGGCGGAATACGCACTCCGGAAAAGGTAGCGGAAATCTATGAGGCGGGAGCCGACATGGTCGTCGTGGGGAACATCCTGGAAGAAGCCCCTGAAACCCTGTTCGGGCTGACGGATGCAGCAAAGTCTTTCCGCTGAAGAGCGGCCTTTCAATCAGCCTCCTTCATGCTCCTCATGGAAGTGGCATTCACCCCGAAGCGCATTTTGAAACGACGGCTGAAGTAAGCGGGATCCCTGAACCCGACTTCACGGGAGATCTCCTGAATACTGTCGGGCCGTGTCTGTAAAAGACGCTTGGCACGCTGCAGGCGCTGGTCCTCGATGAAATCCTGGAGGTTGCTCCCCGTAAGCGCTTTGAAGAACTGGCCGACATAATCCTCCGAGACATAGGCGATCTGGGCGAGCACCTTGTTGGAAAGATCTCCGTTGAGATGGGCCTGGATGTGCTTCACGATATCCACCAGACGGCGGTCGGTCAGGTACTCAAGCCTCTCGAGATACCGGCGGTACTGCGGCTTCCTGTCAAGATACCTGCACATGTGGATGATGATCTCCTCCATGTAGTTACGCAGAAGCTTGTCCCTTCCCAGTTTCGACTGCTCGTTCTCCAACGCTATGTAACGTATCAGATGGCTGAACTCCTCATCCGGCACCAGCGGGAAGGGAGGAAGACCGAGTGTCTCGAAAAAGGGGATCGTATCGTAGAGCAATGCGTCGAAGGAGACCGTGATCACCACCTCCTGCTTTTTGGACAAGTCGGAAAGTCCGCTCACCGGACGGAAGTATTTCCCCATCCGTTCCTCGTCGTCGAAGTCGGAGGCGGAGAGCGCAGACAAGGCACCTTTCCCGTATCGGACATGAATCGGTTGCCCTGCAGGAAAAAAGAAGAAGCTTTTCGGCGGCACTTCCATGAAAGATTCTCCCGCAGCGAGGTGCCCCCGGTCCAACAGTATGATATGGTTGTGCGGCTGCAGCGCCCCTTCGACGGTCAGGGGCTGGGGGACTTCCCAATAGGCCGCACCCTTGAAATAGATGTGCAGTGAATCAATGAGCCGGGCGAAGAGAGACACGGGATCGGTCTTAGGATGCGCAACCCAAAGCTAACCAACCGCTACGTCAAATACAATCCTGCACCTCGGAGCTTAAAAAGGTGAAATAATGACCATATTTACGGAATATGGAACCGGCATTCTCGCTTTTCAGCCAACCCGTATCGTGGCTGGAGTTGGCTGCGGCCGTCGCAGGAATAATCGGTGTGTTACTTACCATACGACGAAACATCCTGTGTTTTCCCGTGGGCATCGTCAATGTTTCCCTCTACTGTTACCTTTTTCTGTTACCGGAGGTTCGACTGTATGCGGATGCTCTCCTGCAGGCCGTTTTCTGCATCCTTCTCGTTTACGGCTGGGTGAACTGGAAACGTGCGGACTCCGCAGCGAAACCGGAAGTCTCCTCCATGTCTTCATTCGAATGGAAGGTGTTTTCACTGACCGTCCTCGCGGGAGCCGCTTTCCTGGGATACCTGTTACAGAACTTCACCGACGCCTCCCTCCCGTGGCCGGATGCCGTCCTCACAGCAGTATCACTCGGGGCACAATGGATGGTGGCGAAAGTCCGGCGTGAGAACTGGTGGCTGTGGATCGCCGTAAATACGGCCTATATTCCTTTGTATATTTACAAATCCTTGCCGCTCACCGCGGGGCTGTATCTGGTTTTTCTGCTGCTCGCGGTACACGGACATCGCACATGGAAATTGAAACTTTATAGCCATGAGACTACTACGAATCGCGCTGCTCGGACCTGAATCGTCCGGCAAATCCCGCCTTGCCGAATCGCTGGCGGAACATTTCAAAACGACATGGGTTCCTGAATACGCACGCACGTTCCTGGCGGGCCGCACCGGGAATTATACCCGCGAAGATGTGCTATACTGCGCCGCCGGACAACGCGCTCTCGAAGACGCAAAAGCCACTGAAGCTGACAAATATCTTTTCTGTGATACGGAGATGATCAATTTCAAGGTCTGGCTGACCGACAAATTCGGATCAGCGCCCGCCTGGATCACCGAGGACCTCAAGTCACGGTACGACGCTTACCTGCTGACGTCACCGGACCTGCCATTTGTCAATGACCCTTTGCGCGAAAATCCGGACAGACGGGATCATTTCTTTGATGTCTATCGCAAGGAGTTAACCGCATCGGGCATTCCCTTTGAAATCATCAGCGGCAAAGGGGAGGAAAGGCTGCGCAAAGCTATGGAAGCCTTGGAAAAACTGACTGCAGCGACAGCCGGTAAGATATAACGTCAGGATTTCTCCTTCCCTGAGGACCGCTTTCTCGCGTCAAACTATAATGCCTACCTTTGACCTACTGGGGTGCTTCCGTCACGACGGATGCTGAGATCACACCCATCGAACCTGAACAGGGTAATGCCTGCGAAGGGAGGTTGGTACATTTTTTTCGGACGCATGTCCCCGGTGTTGCGTCCGTGTCGGACCTGATTCAATCATCATGAACAACAAAAAAACCGGGGTGCTTTGCACCGTATTTTTCCTTTCGTGGATTATCATTGCCGGACGCGCGGGCGCCCAGGGAATACTCAGCGGCATCGTCACTGACGGAAACGGCGGGCTTCCTGTGCCCGGCGTGGTACTTAACATCGAAGGCTCCTACTCCGCTACCGTCACCGATCATGCGGGAAGGTTTCGTTTCGAACGTCTGCCCGGCTCGGAAGCGACCCTCATCACGTCACATATCGCCTTTGAGCAGAAAAAAATCACTGCAACACTTCCTTCCGAGGATTTACGGATCGCACTTTCTCCCAGGACCTATCTCTCGGAGGAGGTGAACATCAGCGCTACTCGTGCAGGCACGAGATCGGCCTATGCGTTCACTACCATCTACAAGGAGAGCTTGGAAGAGACTAATCTCGGAAAGGATCTGCCGGTGTTGCTGCAACTGCAGCCCTCTACGGTCACGACCTCGGACGCCGGTAACGGCGTTGGTTATACCGGAATACGTATCCGGGGAAGTGATGCGACGAGGGTCAATGTGACCATCAACGGCATACCGCTCAACGACGCCGAATCGCACCAGGTCTACTGGGTGGACCTCCCCGATCTGGCCGCTTCCGTGGAAGACATCCAGTTGCAGCGCGGTGTCGGCACGTCTACGAACGGTCCCGGAGCTTTCGGAGGCAGCATGAACATCCGCACCGAAGCACCGGAACGAGAAGCTTTCGCCACAGTCTCCTCCTCCGCCGGATCCTTTAACACTTACCGGAACTCCATCCGCTTCGGCACCGGCATGCTGCAGGACCGTTTCCATCTGGAAGGGAGACTGTCGCGGATAACATCCGACGGATATATCGACAGGGCGACCTCCGACCTCTCCTCCCTGTACCTTTCCGCCGGCTATTCTTCAGACAAACAATCCGTTCGGGTGCTCTTTCTCTCCGGACGCGAGAAGACCTACCAGGCCTGGTACGGTGTGCCGGAAGACTCCATCGCCACCAATCGGACTTTCAATCCTGCCGGTCTCTATTTCGACCGCTTCGGCAACATCGGATTCTATGACAACCAGACGGACAATTACCGCCAGAACCATCTTCAGGCACTTTGGTCCTACGACCTCTCCAAGGGATGGATGCTGAATGCCGCGCTGCATCACACCGGCGGAAAGGGTTATTACGAGGAGTTCATCGACGAGGATTATTACAACGGCGTGGATCCCGTTCAGGACAGCATGTACATACGGCCCTACGATATCCGGCAGCGATGGCTGGACAATTCTTTTTACGGCATGACGTGGTCGGTCCGTCACAGCGGAAGAAAGCTGGAGTTCAACGCCGGCGGTGCCGCCAGCCGGTATTCGGGCGATCATTTCGGAAAAATAATCTGGCAGAATTACAACACGCTCCAGACCGGGCCTTACCGGTATTACGATGACGATGCATTGAAATCGGACCTGAATGTATTCGCCAAGGCTGAATACGAGGCGGTCGCAGGACTGGTGATCACCGGTGATGTCCAGTACCGTCACATCAACTATTCGTTCACCGGACTGGATGCCGGAGGCGATCCGTTGCCGGCGGACGTCCGTCTCGACTTCTTCAATCCGAAAGCCGGCATATCCTGGGAGCCGAACAATTGGCACCGCTGGTACGCGTCGGTCAGTGTCGGCCAAAAGGAACCGGTGCGTGACGATTATGTGGCTTCCTCCCCGGAATCCAGACCGTTGCCGGAACTGATGATCGACTACGAAGGCGGCTACCGTTACAGCGGTCACCGGGTGAGCGTCAATCTGAATCTGTTCTACATGGATTATGTGCGGCAGCTGGTACTCAACGGCAGCATCAACAATGTCGGAGAATTCGTACGTGAAAGCGTGGGAGACAGCTACCGCAGCGGCATTGAAGTGGAAGCTGCTTGGGCTCCTTCCGCGAAATGGAACTTCCGTATGAATGCGACGGTTTCCCGCAACAGGATAAGCAGCTACCCGGAATACTCCTACGATTCATCGACGGTATTCCGTATAGATTACCTGAACACACCGATCGCCTATTCCCCGGAAGCGGTCGGAGCCCTGTCAGCGGACTGGAAACCCGTCTCTTCTTTGTCGGTCTCCCTCACCGGAAAATATGTTGGCAGCCAGTACCTGGACAATACGCGTAACGAAGCGCATCGGTTGGATGCATACCTGGTGAACGATCTGCAGCTGAGTTGGTCGCCGTCGTTAAAAGGGACGAAAGAACTGGCTTTCACCGTGGCCGTTTACAATCTGACCGACCGCATGTACAGTGCGAACGGGTATGTCTATTACGGTACCGATTACCTGTTCCCGCAGGCAGGAAGACACTTCATGGCGGGAGTGAGAGTGGGGATTTGATTGCGGGAGGCAGCGGTGAATTTGCGAGTTACGCGTTGCGAGTTGCGTGTTGCGAGTTACGAGTTGCGAGCAACGAATCAGTAGCAGGAAACTCCGAACTGCGAACCGCGAACCGTTCTCTCGTCAGTTCTTACACGCGCAACTCGGCGACATGTTCACCTTGGCGGAGCGCACTACTAACGAATCGATCCGGGCCTGCATTTCGTCGGAGAAAAGGATGCCGCGTAGCTCTAAAAGCTGAAGGTTCTGCAACTTGGATAACTCATCCGGAACATCCTCCAGCTCATTGTCCCATAGCTCGAGGACTTCCAGTTCGGAAAGGTCGCCGATCGAAGGCGGCAACTGACGAATAAGGTTCCTGTTCAAACCCAACGTCTGAAGTGAAGAGAGTTTTCCGATCTCCTCCGGAAGGAATTCCAGTCGGTTACCCGAAAGCTCCAGATGCTTCAAAGCCGTAAGATTGCCGATTTCCGACGGAAGCGAATCGATTCGGTTGCGGCTCAGGTCCAGATGGACCAGGTTTTTCATTCCGAAAATCACGGCAGGAATCGAATCAAGTTTGCGCCCCCTCAGGACCAGCACTTCCACCTTGTCAGGATCCTTCATCGCTTCCTGAAGGCTGGTAAAGTAGCCCGGATCCCCGGGCACCGATTTCTTGGAGACAACGGCAGGCACCTCCTCCTCTGTCGGGTCCTGCGCAAAAGCAGAAGTGACCGTCAGAATCAAGATGCAGAGCGCCAATATGGGATACCTGTGTCTCATTTCCTTATTTGAGAACGTCAGGAAAGGATTTTTGTTGCACTACGGCGGTCCTCTTCGAGCAACAACCTCAATTCCTCCATCGAACCGACGTTCCGGTCGTCGCGGATACGGGACTTGATATGGACCGTCACCTCCTTGCCGTAGATATCGCTGTCGAAATCGAAGAGATTGACCTCGATGTTCCTGAAACGTCCGTTTACCACGGGCCTGTTGCCGATGTAAAGCATCCCCCGATGCCGAACACCGGAAACCTCCGCCCAAACGGCGTAGATGCCGTCGGCAGGTATCAGTTTATAAGATTCCGGAATGTCGAGGTTGGCGGTGGGAAATCCGATGGTTCTGCCGAGCCGGTCCCCTTGGACCACGTTTCCTGTAAGTGTAAAATCGTGCCCGAGCAGGGCGTTGGCGGCATCCATGTCCCCGTTCAGCAAGGCGGCACGGATCTTTGTCGAACTGACGGCCAGCTCATTGACTACCTGCTTGGGAATCTCCTCCAGACCGAAGCCGTACAAAGGCGCCATCTCCTCCAGATCCTTGAACGATCCTTCGCGGTTTCGACCGAAGTGATGGTCGTACCCGATGACAAGCGTGCGCATGCCGACACGCTTGACGAGAAGATCGCGCACAAAGCCGGCGGCTGTGATCCTGGAGAACTCCTTGTTGAACGGCTGGACGATCAGGTGTTCGACGCCGAATCTGCTCAGGAGCGCCTGACGTTCACGCAGCGTGGTGATCAGCTGCAAGCTGTTATCCTCCGGCTGAAGGACCATACGCGGATGGGGAAAGAAGGTCAGCACCACCGTTTCTCCCTGCTGCTCCCGGGCGATTTCCAACAAGCGCCGGATGATGCGCTGATGACCGATGTGAACACCGTCAAACGTACCGATGGTGACAACCGCCTTCTCCAGGCGGGGAAATTCCTCCAATGAACTGTAAACCTTCACACACAAATGATTTCGGATGCAAAATTACGATGTTCCGGGAACCTAAGCTCACGGGAAAACACGCTTCCGGAAATTGCTAAAACAGGTGAATGTGAGTACTTTCGCCGTTCGTTTAAAACACAAAACCCATGTCAGGAAGCAAAATCACCATGTCGGGCGGCAAACTGGTCGTTCCCAACGAACCCATCATCCCCTTTATCGAAGGAGACGGCACCGGGCCGGACATCTGGAGAGCTTCCGTACGTGTGCTGGATGCTTCCGTAGCGAAAGCCTATGGAGGAAGCCGTAAGATCGTCTGGAAAGAAGTTCTCGCCGGTGAGAAGGCATTCAATCAGACCGGCAACTGGTTGCCCGATGAGACGCTGGACGCTTTCAAGGAATACCTGGTGGGCATCAAAGGACCGCTGACTACGCCGGTCGGCGGTGGCATTCGCTCCCTGAATGTCGCACTTCGACAGATCCTCGACTTGTATGTATGCCTGCGACCCGTCCGTTGGTTCGAAGGGGTTCCCTCGCCGGTCAAGAATCCGGGTGCTGTCGACATGGTCATCTTCCGGGAGAACACGGAGGACATCTACGCCGGTATCGAGTTCGCCGCAGGAACAGCCGAAGCAAAGAAGGTCCTTGATTTCCTGGAAAAGGAATTTCCGAAGGAATTCAATAAGATCCGTTTCGGAACGGACGCGAAAGCCGCAGAGTTCAACCGCATGTCCGGGACGCAAGCTCCCGGCTCCTTGATGGTCGGACTGGGATTGAAGCCGGTGTCCATGCTCGGCTCCGAGCGACTTATCGGATCGGCGATCGAATACGCCATCCGTCACAAGCGTAAGTCGGTAACCCTCGTACATAAGGGCAATATCATGAAGTTCACCGAGGGTGCGTTCCGGGACTGGGGATATACGCTCGCCGAGAAGAATTACGGGGATAAGGTCTACACCTGGTCGCAGTGGGAGCGCACCAAGAAGGAAAAGGGAGAAGCTGCGGCCAACGAAGAGCAGAAATCGGCGCTCGCAGCCGGCCGCATCCTGATAAAAGACGCCATCGCCGACATCACGCTCCAGCAGGTGCTGACACGTCCGGAAGATTTCGATGTGATCGCCACGTTGAATCTCAACGGCGACTACCTGAGCGACGCTTTGGCCGCACAGGTGGGTGGCATCGGCATCGCGCCGGGAGCCAACATCAATTATGTCACCGGCCATGCCATCTTTGAAGCCACCCACGGCACCGCTCCCAAATACGCAGGTCAGGACAAGGTCAATCCGGGCTCGGTGATCCTCTCCGGGGCCATGTTGCTCGAGCATCTGGGTTGGGTCGAGGCCGCCCGGCTCATTTACTCCGGCATGGAGAAGAGCATCGGTGCCAAGCGCGTCACCTATGATTTCGAACGACTGATGAGCGGCGCCACCCTGCTGAAGTGCTCGGAATTCGGAGACGAGATCATCCGGCAGATGTGAGGTGCCGGTTCCAGGTTCCAGGTTCCAAGATTCAAGTTCCCGGGGCCGGTTCGAAGTCGTCGGTGTTTTCGCAGGCTGAAACTTAAGTCCGGCAAAGGGCTGTTTTTTACTCTCTTTTCCTACCTTTGGTCGTATGCCATTCCTCGGTGCACTGATCAAACAGGGGCTGCGACTGGGTTCGCGTGTCAGGCTGCGCGCTGCTTCTCCTGTACGACAGCAGAACAAGGAACTCAGCCGTCTTCTTTCCAAAGCCCAACATACCGCCTTCGGGAAAGAGTACGGTTTCTCGGACATTCTATCCGCAACGGATCCCGCAGCCGCTTTCAGAAGCAAAGTACCCTTCCATGACTACAATGCCATGCACGACCGCTGGTGGCACCGCTGTCTGAAGGAGGAAACGGACGTATGCTGGCCGGGCCACGTAAAATATTTCGCCCTTTCCTCCGGTACCTCCGAGTCCGCCAGCAAGCATATTCCTGTCACCAACGATATGGTGAAGGCGCTGAAAAAGGCAAGTATCCGCCAGATCCTCACCTTGTCCAAATACGACCTTCCTGCTGAATTCTTTGAGAAAGGGATATTGTGGCTGGGCGGCAGCACAGACCTGAAGAAGCATGGCGGATACTACGAAGGCGATGTCAGCGGAATTTCCGCCAGACGTGTACCGATCTGGTTCCAGCGCTATTACAAACCGGGGAAGAAACTGCGGCGGGAAAAAGATTGGAACCAGAAACTGGAAGAGATCACCCGGCAGGCGAAGGACTGGGATATCGGCATCATCACCGGCATTCCTTCCTGGGTGCAGTTGCTCTTCGAGAAGATCATGGAACGGTACGGTGTCGAATCCATCCATGACATCTGGCCGAACCTCCGCATCTATGTGCATGGCGGAGTAGCCTTTGAACCTTACCGTAAGACGTTTGCCCGCTTCTTCAAATACCCGATCAATTACATCGAGGTCTACCCTGCCTCGGAAGGATTCATCGCCTTCCAGTCGGAGCCGGGGGTCCATCACATGAAGCTCCTGCTGAACAACGGCATTTATTACGAGTTCGTACCGTTCAACGACGAAAATTTCAACGATAACGGAGAACTGAAACCCGGCGCTGCTGCATTGGATATCTCCGGCGTGAAAAAGGACGTCGAGTATGCCCTCCTGCTGAGCACATGCGCCGGAGCATGGCGCTATCTCATCGGCGACACGATACGCTTCACCGATGTCGAGAAGTCGGAAATCCACATCACCGGCCGCACCAAGCACTTCCTGAGCCTGGTGGGCGAACATCTCTCCGTCGACAACATGAACCGGGCCGTTGAAAAGCTGGCGGAGGAGTTCGACGTGGAATTCCCCGAATATTGCGTGGCGGGCGTACCGGCTGAAGGCTCCTTCGCCCACGAATGGTATCTGGGCGTCAATCATCACTCCATTCCCGAGGAAAACGTGATGGCTAAACGGCTGGACGAACTGCTGAAGGAACTCAACGACGACTATGCCGTAGAGCGCATCTCAGCGCTCAAAGACCTTCGCCTGCGACTGGTCCCCGTGGAGCACTTCTATTCTTTCATGACGGCGAACGGAAAACTCGGCGGGCAGAACAAGTTCCCGCGTGTGCTGAAGTCAAAACAGCTGGAGGACTGGAGGACGTTCCTTTCCAAGTCCTGACTTTGCCGAAAACTGCATCATGGAACCCGTCTTCAGCGGTATCACCTTCGGATTGGCCCTGGCGCTGATGCTCGGTCCGGTTTTCTTCGCCTTGCTGCAAACCAGCATTCAGGAGGGTTTTCGTTCCGGAATCAGCCTTGCGCTGGGCGTGATCATCAGTGACATCATGCTCATCGCAGCCTGCTACATCTTCACCTCCCAGGTGGATTTCATGCATAGGCACGAGCAGGCAATGGGCATCATCGGCGGCACAGTGCTCAGCGCTTTCGGCGTCTTCCAGTTGCTGAAGAAGTCGAAGCCCGCAGAAATCCAGGACCGGAAAAATGCAGTGCATGCCAAATACCTGCTGAAGGGTTTTCTGCTCAACACCCTGAATCCGATGGTACTGCTATTCTGGCTGAGCGTCGTCGGTATCGTCGCGCTGCGACGTCATTATACCGACGCGGATGTCATCACCTTCTTCTGCAGCGTCGTCGTCACGGTTTTCTCCACCGACCTGCTCAAGTCGGCAGGTGCCGGCCGACTCAGGCGTATCCTGACCGAGAAGGTTATTCGCCGTATGAACGTGGTCACGGGACTCATCCTGATCGGTTTCGGCGCCGAAATGGTGATACGGATGCTGTTTTTCCACTGATGCACCCTGCCCCTGTTTTTTTGGAATTTCAAGGCAAAAGCCTACATTTGCACCTCGAATTTGGACGTTTAGCTCAGTTGGTTCAGAGCGCCACTTTGACAGAGTGGAGGTCATAGGTTCGAGCCCTATAACGTCCACCCCCGCGTTCCGTACCCTGTCGCCGGACGCAATCGAAAAGGACTGTCGAACGATACTTCAGCGGCGTTCAGCAGTCCTTTTTCGTTTCTTGTACTGCTCCCCGGAATTCGTAGTTTTACTCAGGCATGCAGCATTCCGCCCCTCTTTTGCGTCTCGAAAATCCCGCGGGGTTCGTCTCCATCGACGAATCGCTCTTGACGGGAAAAGCCGGCGTGTGCGACCTTTTCGTTGTGTTCTCGGGTCAATCCGCTTCTTTCGCCTTGCAGGAGCGCTCCTCGAAGCGGTTTCTCGCCGCCGAGACCTTGTTGGCCGGTGAAGAAGGCGGTGCGAACGGACCTTCATTCCTTCGCAAGTGTCTGAAAGAGAGCAAGGTTTTCCGGCTGAATGCCCATCGCAAGTCCACAGTCGCTGTGGACAATCCCCACTACACGCTGCTTCCTTCAGGGATGTTCCGTGATGGTGACGAGCAATCGCTGCTCCGCTTTTCCGTGAACCGTGACGACCTCATCGCCTCTTCCGTAAGTGTGGAAGGATTCGATCTCCGGGTCGTTTTCGGAATGCCGCCCGAGGAAGAGTCCCTCCTTCATCAGTTACTGCCCGGTTGTTCCCTGGTGCCTGCCGTAGCGGCTGCCCTTGCGCATATCCGGCTGTCCCATGCCAACTCGAAGGCGCCTGTAATGCACCTGGTTGCTCATCCCGGACTGACATCGGTACTGGTGGTCGCCGGCAAAAAGCTGCAACTCGCGAATTCCTTCCGCGTATCCGGAACGGAAGAAACCGTCTACCACCTGCTGAACGTCTGTGAACAGCTGGAGCTTGATCGCCACGCGCTTGGTCTCGTACTATCGGGAACCGGACATGTCATCGATTCGCTGATGGAACGGTTGCCGGTATATTTCAGAGGGATCCGAATGGCCGAAACAAACGCTTTCCGGCAGCTCACCACCGGACTTGGAAGTATTCCCTCCGGCACATTACTGCCGGTACTAACCGTCAGCCTGTGCGAATCATAGCCGGCAGTCTCGGAGGACGTGTCCTCCACGCTCCTTCATCCCTTCCTGTGCGCCCGACCACCGATTACGCGAAGTCGGGGCTTTTCAACATCCTCAACAACCGTATTTCCTTCGAGGGCCTTCAGGTGCTGGACCTTTTCTGCGGCGCAGGAGGCATCACCTTCGAATTCGCATCACGGGGTGCCGCCGTAGTGGTTTCGGTGGACCGTTTTCCGGGATGCGTCCGTTTCGTCCGGCAGACCGCTCAGGAACTGGGGTTGAGATCGGTCCGCACCCTGAAGTCGGATGTCTTCAAGTTCATCGACCGCCCGGCCACCGAGACGTTCGATGTGGTATTCGCCGATCCCCCGTTCGACATGGAGGGCCGCGAAGATCTCTCCGGGCTGGTGCTGCGTAACGGATGGTTGAAACCGGGCGGACTTTTCATCCTCGAACATCCTTCCTCCGAGGACGCCGTTTACGAGAACGCCGGAATCGACAACCGGCGTTACGGGAACTGTTCCTTCGCCTTTTTTAAGCATTCGCCCGAACAATCAGCTACATCCGTACTATCTTAGCACCGCCCACACGAAAGTCATGGAAAAGAAGATTGCGGTATTCCCCGGCTCCTTTGACCCTATCACCAAAGGACACGAGTCCATCATCCTGCGCTGTCTGCCGCTGTTCGACGAGATCGTGGTTGGCATCGGATACAACTCCAACAAGCATTATTATTTCTCGCAGGAACGCAGGGAGCATTTCATCCGCAAGACCTTCGAAAGCCATCCGAATGTCTCCGTCCGACGGTATTCGGGACTGACCATCGACTTCTGCAAGGAGATCGGTGCGAAATACATCATCCGCGGATTACGCACCTCGGCCGATTTCGAGTTCGAGCGGGCCATCGCTCAGATGAACCGCTCCATGAACGAGGGGATTGAGACCGTGTTTTTAGTATCCGACCCGTCGCTGACACATATCTCCTCCACGATCGTCCGGGACATCCTGCTCTACAACGGCGATGTGAGTGCTTTCGTTCCCTCTGCAGTCAGCGTCTAAAGCGCTTTTTCCAGGACCTCCCTCACGGACCGGTAGGTGTTTCCGAAAAACTCCGAACGGACTTGCTCCTCGGTCATCCACTCGGCCGCTTCAATGTCTTCGTCCTCCTGAGGCACCGGTTTGCGGACGTCCGTGGTGCCCATGGAATACCAATAGGTCTTTTTAAGTATCCTTTTTTTCTTTTCAGTATACGTATGGAAGGTGGTGTGGAGCAGCGGACCCAACTGCAATTCACCGATGCCGCATTCCTCCGACACCTCACGGACGGCAGCATCGCCGGGCGATTCGTCGGCATCGAGCTTACCTTTAGGCAGGTCCCATTTTCCGCGGCGGAAGATGACGAGGATCCGGTTATCGACATTCCTCACCACGCCTCCTGCAGCCACCGATAGCGTAAAGAGACTCACCCAGCGGCGCCATGCGTTGTCGGGGTCGTCGCAGACACATACGATCCCTTGCGCGGTGTTACCGGAAGAAAGCCCTTCCAAAAGCTGCTCCATCGAGACGGAGGATTCGGAGATTATCTCCGTTCCCGGACCGGCGGTAAACTTCGCAGCCTCGACGGGAGTCATGAAATCCAAGGGTGAATCATTCACATAGACACGATGGGTGCGCATGGGAGCAAGATACGGAATCGGCAGGGCGGAGGGCGATGGGGACGTTTATTGTTACCTTTGCGGTATGAAAAGCACGGATGATACTTCGCGGCGTATCGCTGACTACCTCCTGCAGGTGAAGGCAGTACGACTGCAACCTGAGAGTCCTTTCACGTGGGCATCCGGTTGGAAATCCCCCATCTATTGCGACAACCGCATCACGCTGTCCCATCCCTCCATACGCACCTTCATCCGGCAGGCGCTGGTGAAAGCGATCGAGGAAAAATTCGGCCGTCCCGACCTCATCGCCGGTGTCGCAACAGCGGCCATCGCCCAGGGTGCATTGGTGGCGGAGGCCATGGGCCTGCCTTTTGTTTATGTACGTTCTTCCCCGAAGGACCACGGGCGACAGAACCTCATTGAAGGGGAAGTCCGTTCCGGACAGTCCGTAGTCGTCATTGAAGATCTGGTAAGCACCGGCATGAGTTCCCTGAAAGCCGTGAATGCCCTGCGCGAAGCCGGTTGTACGGTAAAAGGCATGATCGCGGTGTTTACGTACGGTTTCGGAACTGCGGCTGAAAATTTCCAAAAAGAGGAATGTCCGCTGGTCACACTGTGTGATTACTCCACACTGGTGGATACTGCCCTTCAAACCGGCGCTATCACACCGGATCAGCTGGACACTTTGAGTAAGTGGCGCGAACAGCCGGAAACCTGGGGAAGGGGTGATATTCTAACCAATGCCGAAACTAAATGACAACACTCCGATCAGACCAGGTCACCGTGAACAGGACCGCTGCCGCGGTTTACGGTTTCTTATCCGACTTCAATCACTTCAAGGACCTGATGCCGGAGCAGGTGACGAACTGGAACTCAACGTCCGATGAATGTTCCTTCACCATTGCAGGAATGGCCACGCTGGGCATGAAGGTCACGGAGCGGAATCCGAACACGCTCATCCGTGCAGAGCGGCACGGTTCCGCGCCCTTTGATTTCACATTGAGCTGCCATATCGAAGACCGTCAGGAATCATGCGGCGTTCAACTGGTGTTTGAAGCGGACATGAACCCCATGCTGAAGATGATGGCGGAACGGCCGCTGACCAACTTCCTGAACATGCTCGTACAGCGGCTGCAGTCGCTGTCAATCTGACGTTTGCACATCCCCTGTGGGGAGCGGCAGTCTTCTTTGGTGTACGAATTACAGGCTTGCTGTCAAAAAAGATACTTCACTTCTTTTGCGCCGAAGTTCTCGGTATGTCCTTCCTTGTTCTGGATCAGCAGGTGTCCGTCCTTGTTGACACCCATGACCATGCCTTCGAAGCGGCGATCGCCTTCCTGGAACCATTCCCATTTACCGTGGCGCAGCAGATGCCGGTGATAGGCCTCGCGTATTCCCTTTTCGCCGTTCCGTTTAAGTTCAAGGTACCTTCGCTCCAGACAGTTGCTTAGGGAGGCGAACAAGTCGTCCAACATATAGGCTTGCCCTGTCACCTGATGAAAAGAGACCGGATTCGGCAGGTCCTCCGGGAAGGAAGGCTGGTTGATGTTGATACCGATACCGACGATGGATTGCCGGACCTGGAACTCGTAGATGGAGTTTTCAATCAGCAGTCCGCCAAGTTTTTTATTGGCGTAGTACAGATCGTTCGGCCATTTGATGCGGACCGTGTCCCCCAGGAAAGAGGCGGCGAAGTCCCCTAAGGCCACCGATACTGCCATGTTCAGCTGAAAGACACTGTAGGCATTGAGGAAGACAGGATAGAAGACATAAGATACCAGCAGATTCAGTCCGGGAGCGCTGTGCCAGGGATTGTCCCGTTGCCCCCTTCCCGCCTCCTGATAATATGCGGTAACGGCCGCTCCTTCGGGCAGACGTACTTCCCGAAGCAACTCTGACAGGTAGGAGTTGGTGGAAGCCACCTCGCGCAAAGCTACGTGGTGCCGGCCTGTGAATAAGGTTGTTAACTCCTTTGACATATTGGTCGGGGCGGGGCCGTTCACAGAGGCTACTTTTCAGTTACGAATACGATGATACATGCCGGCCTTTCCGGCAGGTGCGTACAGCAGACGAAATTGATGGCCGCCAAAAAAACGACTTCCAAGGCAAAAGCTACAAAAAAAAGCGTTAAAAAAGCCGATAACACCGAGCTTCTTAAGGATGCGGTCATTGAAGGCATGCAGGAGAAGAAAGCAAAGGACATTGTCTGTGTCGATTTACGTGAAATAAAGAACGCAGTGGCTGATTTTTTCGTCATTTGCCACGCCGACTCCCGCACCCAGATCGATGCCATTGCGCGCTCCATTGAAGAGACTGTCCACAAGGAACTAAAGGAGGATCCGATCCACATGGAGGGCAAATCGAATGCCGAGTGGATATTGATGGATTACCTCACCGTGGTCGCCCACGTTTTCCTGCAGGAGAAACGGGAATTCTACGGACTGGAGCGGCTGTGGGCCGATGCGGAGATCACGCGGATAGCGGGTAACTATTAATCCCTAACTTTGTTTAACAGACGAGTTGTCAGTGTGTGCCGCCTTGGCACCATTATTGACCTTTCACGCTGAAAATCGAGTTACTATTCCATGAGCGAGGATAAGAAGGAGCCGTCAACAGGCCCCAAGAAGCCGTTTCCGAACAACCCCAGATTCCGGTTCAATTTTTACTGGCTGTACGCTGTTGTCATCATCGTGCTGATCGTCACCCAGATGTTCTCCTGGGGCGGCGGTGAGCGAAAAACCAGCAACGATAATTTCGTGAACAACATGCTGGTGACGGGCGATGTGGACCGCATTGTCGTGATCGGCGAGGTGGCGCATATTTACATCAAGAAGGACAGCCTGAAGCTGGACAAATACAAGGACGTCCGCGAGAAATGGGGCGAGTCCGTCAATTCCGGTCCGCACTATTTCCTCAACATCGGCTCAAGGGACCGCTTTGAAAGCAAGCTGGAGGAAGTCCAGAAGGAGTTGCCTGCCGATCAAAAGGTCTCCATTGATTACGAATCTGACACCACCTCGTTCTGGGACATCTTCATGTCCTGGTTGCTCCCGTTGGGCTTCCTGCTGCTCATCTGGATGCTGATGATGCGTCGCATGGGCGGCGGTGCAGGTGGCAGCCAGATCTTCAACATCGGAAAATCCAAAGCGCAGCTCTTCGACAAGGAGCTCCAGGTCAAGATCACCTTCAACGACGTGGCCGGTCTCGAGGAGGCCAAGGTGGAGGTCATGGAAATCGTGGACTTCCTCAAGAATCCCAAGAAATACACCACCCTCGGCGGAAAGATTCCGCGCGGTGCGCTGCTGGTGGGTCCTCCCGGAACCGGTAAGACGCTGCTTGCAAAGGCGATGGCCGGCGAAGCACAGGTGCCCTTCTTCTCCCTCTCCGGTTCCGATTTCGTCGAGATGTTCGTCGGTGTCGGCGCATCACGTGTCCGGGACCTTTTCCGGCAAGCCAAAGAGAAAGCACCGTGCATCATCTTCATCGACGAGATCGACGCCATCGGAAGGGCACGCGGTAAATCACCTTCTTTCAGCTCGAACGACGAGCGTGAAAGCACCCTCAACCAGCTGCTGACCGAAATGGACGGCTTCGGCACCAATTCGGGCGTAATCGTCCTGGCGGCTACCAACCGTGCCGACATCCTGGACCGTGCCCTCCTCCGCCCCGGCCGTTTCGACCGGCAGATCTACGTGGAGCTGCCCGACCTGAACGGTCGGAAAGCCATCTTCAACGTACACCTGAAGCCACTCAAGATCAACGACTCCCTCGATATCGATTTCCTGGCGCGCCAGACCCCCGGTTTCTCCGGTGCGGACATCGCCAACGTATGCAACGAAGCCGCGCTGATCGCAGCCAGAAAGAACAAGCAGATCATCGAGAAGCAGGATTTCCTGGACGCGATCGACAGGATCATCGGCGGACTGGAGAAGAAGAACAAGATCATCACCCCCCAGGAGAAGAAGGTCATCGCCTTCCACGAAGCCGGTCATGCCTCCGTCAGCTGGCTGCTGCAACATGCGCATCCGCTGGTGAAGGTGACCATCGTGCCGCGCGGCAACTCGCTCGGAGCCGCATGGTACCTGCCGGACGAAAGGCAGATCACCACCCGCGACCAGCTCATGGACGAGATCTGTGCCGCACTCGGAGGACGTGCGGCCGAGGACATCGTCTTCGGAAAAGTATCCACCGGTGCGCTCAGCGACCTGGAGAAGATCACCAAGCAGGCCTATGCGATGGTGACCATATACGGACTGAACGAGAAGATCGGCAACATCAGCTTCTACGACTCATCCGGACAACAGGAATACTCCTTCGGCAAGCCGTACAGCGAGCAGACCGCCCAGACCATCGACCAGGAGGTGAAGAAACTGATCGACGAGGCCTACTCAAGGACGACCGAATTGCTACGCAGCCATAAACAGCAGTTGACCGATCTGGCCATGAAACTGTTGGAGAAAGAGGTCATTTTCAAGGAAGACCTGGAAGGCATCTTCGGAAAGCGCCCCTGGGACGAAGAGGCTCCGCAGCTTCCGAGTTCAAACGGCCACTCCACGCCCTCCCCTGCCCTCCCGGAAGCCCCCGCGACCCCGGAAAGTCCTATCGTGTGACCTCATAATTAATACGATTCCTGAAGCCGGCCCTAGCGCCGGCTTTTTCAATTCAGTACTGTCCCTCCGTTTGCTTACCTTCGCGGTGAACCGGACCATGCAAGAACGTACTTCCCGAGAGCTGATGCTAAAGCGGATCCGTCAGGCGCTGATCCATAAGACGGACCCGAAATACTCCCAAGTTGATTGGGAGAGTTCCGTGTACAACACTGGGACGGCAGAGACGCCGGAAGAGCGTTTCGCGGAGGCATTCACCCGTATCGGCGGACATTTCACATTCTGCGAGAACGACGTAGAATGCATCGAGCATCTTGTCCGCATCAGTCAATCCAAGGGCTGGAAACGGTTCGATTGCAACGAAAAGCCGTTGCAACGACTGCTGAAGCGTTTCGAATTCCCTTTCTCCGAGAACGACGGCACCTATCCGGAAGGGATGGTCGGCATCACCGGCTGCGAGGCACTCGTAAGCCGCCTGGGCAGTGTGATCGTCTCCTCCGGCATCGGATCCGGGCGCCGGCTTTTCGTAGCGCCTACCTACCACGTCGTCATCGCACACACCTCCCAGGTCGTACCTGAGCTGAAGGACGCCCTTCAGCTCATCCGCAACAAATACGGCGAACAGCTCCCCTCCATGATCGCTTCCCTGGCAGGCCCGAGCCGCACAGCCGATATCGAGAAGACACTGGTCACACCCGCTCACGGCCCCGAAGAGATCCATGTGCTCCTTGTAGACCGCCCTTTCCAATGAAAGACTGGGAAAAAGTATATATCGCCGCGCAGGTTCACCGCGCCGAAATCGTAAAAGCGGTCCTGGAAGACCACGGCATCGAGGCGCACCTGATCGACAAACGGGATTCCAGTTACCTTTTCGGAGACGTGGAAGTGTATGTCCGTCCCGCTGACGTCGAGGCTGCGCGAAAGCTGATCACAGAGAACGAATTATGAGCAATCTGACCCAACGGATCATTACCGCGATCATCGGCATATCGCTTGTGATTTCGGCCGTCCTCTACAGCGAATTCACGTTGCTTCTCTTATTGACGGTCATCGCGCTGTTGGGCACTTATGAATTCTACGGATTGCTCGCGAACGACAATGTACGTCCGCAGGTATTGCCGGGAATGCTGATGTCTTTGGTTCCGTTTGTCTCACCGCTGCTTTCCTCGGGAACAGGAATCGCCTCCAACCTGCTGCCACTCATCATCGTCCTTCCGTATGTGATTTTCATGCGCGAGTTGTACAGGAAGGCGGCAAAGCCGTTCACGAACGTGGCCTTGACCTTATTGGGCCCCATCTATCTTTCTCTGCCCCTTTTCCTTTTCTACCTCTACTCCTTCCAGGGAATAGACAGCGGCGGATACAATCCGCAGAACATACTTGGGTTCCTTTTCATCCTTTGGTCGAACGACACAGGCGCCTATTTTACGGGAAGATTCCTTGGCAAGCGAAAGCTCTTCGAACGTATTTCCCCGAAGAAGACCTGGGAAGGATTCATCGGTGGCGCCCTGCTGGCCGGCATCATCGGTTACACGGTCAGCAGGTATTACACAAGCTTCGACACAAAGACCTGGATGGTGATCTCGGGCATCATCGTCGTTTCCGGAACACTCGGCGACCTGGTGGAATCACTCTTCAAGAGAAGCATCGCTATTAAGGATTCCGGCGAATTGTTGCCCGGACACGGCGGCATTTTGGACCGTTTTGACGCTTTGTACATCTCTGTCCCGTTCGTTTTCGTCTACCTGCTGCTTTTCGGCTGATACTCCCCTGATCTCGCGACTTTTCTTCCCGCATCGGGAACATTTTGGCAGAAACGCAGTAAAAATGTCCTGCTTGCCAACCTATAAAGCGAACCATGACCACCATCGCATCTCCGTTACAGGAAACAACAAATCCGTACGACTCGATGATCCAGCGTTTCGATGTCGCTGCACGCATCATCGGCCTTGACGAGGAGACCTACAATATCCTGAAGTCACCGCAGCGCCAGTACCTGGTCAGTCTGCCCATTACCATGGACAACGGCAAGGTGCAGGTCTTCGAGGGATACCGGATCGTTCATAATACAAGCCGGGGGCCGTCCAAAGGAGGCATCCGTTATTCGATGGAAGTGAACCTTGACGAGGTGAAAGCGCTGGCCGCCTGGATGACCTGGAAATGTGCTATCGCTGATATACCCTACGGTGGTGCCAAAGGCGGCATCACCTGCGACCCTTCGAAGATGTCGGCCGGAGAGATCGAGCGTCTCACACGCGCCTACACCATCGCCATGGCGGATGTGTTCGGCGTCGACAAGGATATTCCGGCTCCTGATGTGGCCACCGGCCCCCGGGAGATGGCATGGATCGTCGACGAGTTCAGCCGACTGAAAGGCGCCTTCACACCTGGAGTTGTAACCGGAAAACCGTTGCACCTGGGAGGCTCCGAAGGCCGTGTGGAGGCTACCGGCCGAGGCGTCAATACGGCTGCGCTCGAAGCGATGAAACAGATGAACCTGGATCCGTCGAAATCCACGGCAGCCGTGCAGGGATTCGGGAATGTCGGTTCTATCTCGGCGATGTACATGCAGGATGCGGGAATCAAGGTGGTCGCCATCAGCGACCATACCGGCGCCTGGTACAACGAGAAAGGCATTGATATACGGACTGCCATCGATTACCGCAACAGCAACAAAGGAACGCTGAAAGGATTTACCGGCGGCCACAGCATAGAGCCGAACGAGCTTCTCTTCCTGCCGGTGGACGTGCTCGCGCCTTGCGCTCTGGAAAACCAGATCGTCCGTTCAAACGCCGACGGGATCCGGGCGAAACTCATCGTCGAGGGTGCCAACGGACCCACTTCCGCAGGGGCTGACGAGATCCTGCAGCGCAAAGGCATCGTCGTCGTTCCGGACATCCTGGCGAACGGCGGTGGCGTGACGGTCTCCTATTTCGAGTGGACGCAGAACCGGTTCGGTTATTATTACCACGAAGAGGAGATCAACAAACGGGCCGACCGCTCCATGACCCGCGCATTCCAGAACGTGTGGGAAACTTCCAGGAAGTACAATGTGTCGATGCGGATAGCAGCGTATATCTTTGCCCTCCAGAAGGTGGCCGTAGCGGTCAAATCCCGCGGCCATTACTGAGAACCTCCGCCATGTCATTCATCCACAGAGAAGGTCGGGCGACCATCATCATCGCCATCCTGGTCCTGACCGCTTTCAGCATCGCCGCCGACCAGTTCCTGTCCGATTTTCCCACGCTGATCGACATCATCGATCTGGTGTTGTGTGCGCTGTTACTCATCATCCTTCAGTTTTTCAGGAACCCTCGCAGGAGGACCGTGCGCAACGAGCAGCATGTGATCGCTCCGGCTGACGGGAAAGTAGTGGTGATCGAAGAGGCCGAAGAGCCGGAGTTCTTCAAAGGAAAAAGGCTTCAGGTCTCCATTTTCATGTCACCCTTCAACGTGCATGTGAACCGTTATCCGGTCGGCGGGAAGGTGGTCTATTCCAAATATCATCCGGGCCTCTACCTCGTTGCCTGGCATCCCAAATCGTCTACGGAAAACGAACGCACTACAGTGGTCGTGGAGACCGCAGCGTCGCAGCAGGTATTGTTCCGTCAGATCGCGGGGGCCTTGGCGCGGCGGATCGTATGTTATGCCAAGGAAGGCCAGACTGCGGTGCAAGGAGAAGAATTCGGTTTCATCAAATTCGGCTCACGGGTCGACATTTTTCTGCCGGTAGGCACCAAGGTGAACGTTCAGTTGAACCAGAAGGTAACCGGCGGCGAAACGGTGATTGCGAGTTTCTGACGCTGCACCCCTACTTGTCACATTCATTTCACGCAGCGGTGCGGAGTACGCAGCGGCGGCCGAGCAATTTCCACCGGATATGCTCGAAGATGGCCCCCTTTTTCCCTGCATTGACAGGCCTATTAGTCAGCCGTTTGGGAAAAAATGAAGAATTTGGATAAAGCGGTTTTGTGCGTATATTTGCAGCCCCTTTGGGAGCATAGCTCAGCTGGTTCAGAGCATCTGCCTTACAAGCAGAGGGTCACAGGTTCGAACCCTGTTGCTCCCACCACGAAAACCCGTCATTTCAGGCGGGTTTTTTGCTTTTTATACCACGTCCGGGGTGAGCGAAGTGCAGGCGGGATGCGAGCTGCGGACTCCTGCAGTCAAACGAAGTTTGTACTTCAGGGATGAGCGGGCGTATCCGCCGAAACGAAGCGAAGAAGGATGGCGAGGCAGGAATAAACCGGAAATCAGCATCCTCCCAAAGGTTTCACCCTTTCGGAAATTTATTGCCCGTTTTTCCTGTATCCTATCAACAGGTCCGGCGTAACAGGGGCATAATAGAACACCGAACCAACACGTTCTAAAACCGTTCATGAGAGTCCGATTAGTTGTCACAGCCCTGATGGCTTTTACCGCATCCGCCCTGCTTTCAAAGGGTGCTACCGATGCCAAACAGGTACGCAGGGATTATATCAATAAATACGCCCAGGACGCAGTCCGGGAGATGTATAAATCCGGTGTCCCGGCCAGCATCACCCTGGCTCAGGGTTGTCTGGAGTCCTCCGACGGCAAAAGTCCGCTGGCGATCGAAGCCAACAACCATTTCGGAATCAAGTGCTCCGGATGGACCGGCCCCGGCTTCTACCAAGATGACGATGCTCCCAACGAGTGTTTCCGCTCGTATCCGTCTGCTCTCGAGTCTTTTGACGACCACTCCAATTTCCTGCGCTCCCGCCCGCGGTATTCCTCGTTGTTCGAACTGGAGTCGACAGATTACAAAGGCTGGGCGCACGGACTGAAGCGAGCCGGTTACGCCACCGATCCCTCCTATGCCGACCGTCTTATTCGGATCATCGAGGAGTTCGAGCTGCATCAATACGACCTTCAGGGGGCGGCCCTTATCGCCGCCGACCGTACAGCCACTGCCGCGGCACCTCCGGTGCCGTCTGCCAGGCAAACGCCGGACGTGCTTCCCGTGGCTGAGCAGGTTGCTCCACCGACAACACCGGCCGTGACACCCGCTTCCGACCCTGTTGAGGATTCTCCCGCGCCTCCCGCGGAAAAAAGGCCTGCGGCCGTAAGTCCGGAGGTGCCACCCGCAGCAGCTCCCGTAAAGGAGGAGCCTTCGGTGGCAGCCTCGGAGCCTATCGCCAGTACTTCCAATGTCTCCGTTTTCGAATCCCTGAAAAAGAACATTTCCGGCAAGATATTCGTCCCTGCCGTAGAACCGGTGAACGTATTCGGCGAGCGTAAGGTCTTCGTCAACAACGGCGCCAGCTATGTCATCGCCCGGCGCGGAGATACGTTCAAGGGCATGTCCGAGGAAATGCAGCTCGGCTACTGGCAGCTACCCAAATACAACGAGCTGCCCATGGACGCGAAACTTAAAGAAGGTCAAAAGGTCTACGTAACTCCCAAGCGTAGCTCCGCATCAGTACCGTATTATGTCGTCCGGGAAGGTGACACCATCCATTCCATATCACAGGAGCTGGGTGTCAAGTCCAAGTTCATCTGCAGCCTCAACGGACTTCAGTCCGAGGAACCGCTGAAGCCCGGCATCCGCCTTTCCGTTGCCGGCGACTAAGAGTTTTGCCTGTTTGATTGTAGCCTGACTCGTGAAGACGAGCAGGCTTTTTCATTTTGCTGAAAGGGTCACAACGTGAGCAAACCGCCCGTGTGAAGGGCCACGACCTCAGATCCCCTTCCGAAGAACCCCTGCTCGGCCAGGTTTTCCAAAGCGAAAAAAAGTTTTCCGGTGTAGACCGGCTCCAAGGGAATACCGGTTCCCGACGTGAAATCACGGCAGAATTCCAACAGACGCGGAGTGGATTTTCCGTATCCCCCCTCCTCCAACCCTTTGATAATCCTGTACCGGTCATCATGGATTTCTTCCGATTCCAGTAATCTTTCAGGAGCGTCCCCGGAGCGGACCACCATGACTCCCAGCGCGCGGTACGATTTATCTGCGGCGGCAGCGATGCCTGCAAGGGTTCCGCCCGTTCCTACGGCGCATGCCACCCAATCCGTTTTTTCCGGAATGAGGCTTCCCAGTTCCCGACAGCCTTTGCGACCTTCACTGTTATTTCCGCCCTCCGGAATAACCAGTGTATCGGCAGGTATTCCGTTCTTCCTGAGCACATCGCCGATGAAATCATCATTGTCTTTCAGCCGGTATTCGCTTCTGGAGAGATAGTAAAGTTTTGCGCCAAGCGACTCCCAATAGCGGGTGCGGTCATTCGAAGGTGCCTCCTCGCCACGGATGAAGGCATGTAATTGAAGTTGATCCAACCTGCACGCAGCTGCCAATGCTGTCAGGTGATTGGACCATGCCCCACCGAAAGAAACAATGTGTCTGCAGTTTTCATGAAGTGCCCGCTCAAGATTGTATTTCAGTTTCCACGCCTTGTTCCCCCCCAGCACAGGATGTCGAAGATCTTCCCGTAATACTGTAAGACGTATGCCAGCCTGCAAAAAAACGGACCTTTCCACCGACTGAAAAACAGGTGGAAGCGCAAGCAAATCCGATAACATGAAGAAAAATATTTCTGTAAAAATCCTTAAATTTGCCTATAAATCAAGGCGTTCTGCAATTTACGCATTTCGGGACT
Source organism: Bacteroidota bacterium (assembly GCA_046052345.1). GTDB lineage: Bacteria > Bacteroidota > Bacteroidia > AKYH767-A > 2013-40CM-41-45 > Pollutiaquabacter. The sequence continues at coordinate 80,620 of JBJOMN010000032.1, forward strand.
GAGCATGGCGTTCACAGACAAATTCGAGCCCGGTGATTACTACTTATCCCCGGAGGGTTTCGTGGTGTTCACCGAACAATACCACCTCAAGCGTGGTTATTGTTGCCAGAGCGGATGCCGCCATTGTCCCTGGAAGTTCAAGCCCGGCGCCGTCAAATCCAAGCAAAAACCCTCTTCCTGATACCGGTATGTCAAACACCTTGTCCTCTGAAAAACTAGACCTGCGGCTTACTAAGACCCCGACAGGCACTTCCCTCAACTGCAAAGGCTGGGTGCAGGAAGCCGCCTTGCGGATGCTGCATAACAATCTGGATCCAGAAGTCGCCGAGCGTCCCGAAGACCTGGTCGTCTACGGTGGAAGGGGCAAAGCAGCACGCGACGTGGATGCCTTTCATCTCATCGTCAAGGCGCTGAAAGACCTCAACGAAGATGAGACGCTGCTGGTGCAAAGCGGCAAGCCGGTCGGCATCCTGCCGACGCACAAGGACGCTCCGCGCGTCATCATCAGCAACTCCCAGCTTGTTCCTCATTGGGCCAATTGGGAGACGTTCGATGAACTGGAACGCAAGGGCCTCATCATGTACGGTCAGATGACTGCCGGCTCCTGGATCTATATCGGCTCGCAAGGTATCGTGCAGGGCACCTACGAGACCTTCAATGCCGTGGCGGAAAAACATTTCGGCGGATCCCTCAAAGGCAAACTGTGTGTGACCGCCGGTCTTGGAGGAATGGGAGGCGCTCAGCCGCTGGCCATCACGATGGCGGAAGGCACCTGCCTGGCCGCCGAAGTGGAACACTGGCGTGCCGAGAAGCGGGTTGAAACCCGTTACCTGGATTACATCGAGACCGACCTTGACAAAGCCATCGATCGTGCGCTTGAACTCACCCGTCGCGGGGAAAACAAATCCATAGGTGTCATCTGCACCGCCGTCAGGCTTCTGAGAAGGCTGAAAGAACGCGGCATCGTTCCGGATGTGCTCACCGACCAGACCTCGGCGCACGATCCGCTGGTGGGGTATCTGCCGGAAGGACTCACCAACGAAGAAGCGAACGTGTTGCGCGAGTCGAATCCTGCGAAATACATCGAGATGAGCTACGATTCCATGGTGGAACACGTCAGGCTCATGCTGGACTTGCAGCAGCAGGGTGCCGTCACCTTCGATTACGGCAACAACCTCCGCGGACGCGCGCTCGAAAGAGGCGTGAAGAACTCATTCGACTTTCCCGGCTTCGTTCCGGCCTATATCCGTCCGCTTTTCTGTGAAGGAAAGGGTCCCTTCCGCTGGGCGGCCCTCTCCGGAGATCCCGAAGACATACGCGTCACCGACCAGGTCATCCTGGACCTCTTCCCCGAGAACCGCTCCCTGCACCGTTGGATGAAGATGGCGCAGGAGCGCATCGCCTTCCAGGGACTTCCCTCCCGCATCTGCTGGATCGGCATGGGCGACCGTGAAAAAGCCGGACTTGCCTTCAACGAACTGGTACGGACCGGAAAAGTGAAAGCGCCGATTGTCATCGGGCGTGATCATCTGGATACCGGCTCCGTGGCGTCTCCCAACCGGGAGACCGAAGCCATGAAAGACGGCAGCGACGCGGTTGCCGACTGGCCGGTGCTGAATGCGCTCATCAATACTGCAGGCGGCGCCAGCTGGGTTTCGCTGCATCACGGCGGCGGCGTAGGAATGGGTTATTCCATCCATGCCGGCATGGTGATTGTCGCTGACGGCACCGATGATGCGGCTCGCCGGCTGAAACGCGTGCTTCACAACGACCCGGCCATGGGCGTAATCCGTCACGCCGATGCCGGTTACGACATCGCGTTGGACACGGCGCGTAAGTTCCGTCTGGACATCCGCGAACGCCTGAAGTAATGGCATCCTTTTTGCAAGACTGAAGCCATGAATCGCAGCTTCCTGTTCCGGACACTCTTTTTCGCTTCACTCTTCTCGCTCACACTTTGGTCGTGTGAGCCCGACGAGGTGAATCCAACCGTCGACCGAAGCGATTTCATCGGAACATGGAACGGTCAGTCGGACGGTCCTGTAGGAGGTCCCATCAGTTTTATTATGAAGATCACTGCCTCGAATTCATCGCCGGATGGGATCATCCTGGAGAACTTCGACGGCTTGGGACAGGGGACGTTCATCCCTGCAGTGGTCGATGGCGGCACCGTCAGTATTCCGCGGTGTATCTCCGCATCGGACACTATCGAGGGATACGGCAATTATCTGAACAACGGTACGCTTACATTCAATTTCACCGTGCGCGACGGGCAAAGCGTGGACGAGCGGACGGCGACTGCGACGAAGCAGTGAGGCCTTTCGGGTTGCGGGTTGCGGGTTGCGGGTTACGGGTTGCGGGTTGCGGGTTGCGGGTTGCGGGTTGCGAGGGGCGGGGCTTGTCGAAAAATATCCGCATGCGAACGCACGCGCGGATAGACAACTAAGTAAAGCCCCTGCCTAGTTGATATCCGACATCTCCACTCCCGCCGGTATCCCCTGCGGATAGCGGGCGAACATGTACATCTTGTCGAACGAAATGTCGCGTTTCGTATATCGGAAAGCATTCTCACCCGAAACCGTCACCATGATGGTGGTCACAAGGTTCGCAGGAAGGGTCAGTACAGCGTAATATCCGTGGAAGATGCTTATGGCGATGCCCAGCGGTATGGTCCATCCGTAGTGCCGGGGCCGTGCATACCTGAGCACAAAGCGGTCAATCCCCTTGATCGGAACACCTATGCATCGCCCCTCCTGGTCCGACAGTATCACAAGTGCCGAATCCTTCACCGCAATCAGCTCTCCCTGCACCTTAGAACCGTCCATACTGTTAACCCGGATGAACGCACCGTGTTCATTGGTATCGATATCACGGAAAGACGGCAGATACGCCGGCGTTAAACACCCGCCCAGAGCGATCATCAAAAGCAATGCAAACAGGCGATCAGTACGCATGGTAGTTGAAGGATTTGGTATCGATCCGTGAACCCCAGAAATCCTGCTCCATCATGGCCTCGTATCTCTTGAAGTCTTTCGCTTCACTGCGCAGATAAAAAGACGGGTAATCCACCATCGCCTTGAGCTTCAACAGGTCCTTGTCCTTGATCCAGTGGGCACGCATCCACTCGAGATAATAACCTTCGGAACGCAGGAAAAGCTCCATTCCGCCTTCATGCGGGGGGAGCCGGAACTCCAACCTGTATTCGCTGCCGGGCATGGAAAGAAGATATTCTTTCGGCGAATTAAGCTGCCCGAGCGCGTCTCCGTCCAAACGTCCCTTGTCATACAGCGCTACGGGTAGCAGTTCTGCCGGTCGCACAGGTTCGAGAAGGTCGGTCAGCCCTGCATAATCGATCCGCCACAGCCCGCGGTTCATGACCAGCTTCACCCTGACCTCTTTTCCGTACACGGAATCCCTGAAGGGAATCAGCTGCTTGTTGATGGCGATGGGGCCGGTCTCGGAAAAAGACTGCTGATAAATCCATTCCTTTTTTTCATCGCTCCACAGATAGGCATCGATGCCGCCCAGCAGACGTGTCGTGGCATCGAACCGTTGCCGTAAGGAGGAATCGCTTTCGAGACGGGCGAAGTAATCACTTGCCTCGTCGCCCATGTAACCCATCGCACCGTAGAACAAGTAGGTGGTCATGAGCGTCTGTCGGAAATGTAAGACCAATCCTCGGCTGCCTCCAAAGTGTCCCGTCCTGAACTTCAACTCGACCTCTTCCTTGCTGTTGAGGTCTTTTTCGTCCGAAGGCGAGAAGCGCTCCTGCCGGTCGGCAGCGGCGATCAGGGCGGTGATATCGCCTTCGTCCGCGGTAGCCGACGCGACCCGCACAGGATTGCTACAGCGAAACAGCTGGTCGCCGGGTGTCTGAAAAACCCTTTCCTCCTTACCCACGGGCACAGCCAGCAAACTGACCCCTTTCACGCAGTGTGTCTCCAGCGCCTCGTTCTTCAGGGTCAGTGAAAAGCTTTCCTTGCCGGTTTCGCATCGTCCCAACGCATCGATGTCGGCGTATTCCATGGAAGGAAGGATGGCGTTGGAGAATCCTTCCGCATCCGCATAATGGAAATTGTCCTTCTCATTGAGATAAAAGGTTGGGCAAGAACCGTAGCAGGCTTTGGGATTGGCGATACAGAAAATGCCCACCAGCGCATCGACGCCGGTAAGCAGTGCAAGCCCGCCTATGCGGCCGGCCTCGGCACCGTCAAGTTTCTTGTTCGTCTCCAGCAGTGCGATGCTGTCCGGCGTGATGCTCATCTTGCCCTCGAACACTTGGGCCCGGTTCAGGTTGTAACGCGTGCCGGATCCGACGACAGCGCTCGAAGCAGAGTCTACCTGCCAGTTGTCCTTCAGGATGCAAACATCTCCGTTTTTCATGTGCACCTTGAGAAAATATTTCACCGCCAACTGCGAGGTCCCGTGCATGAGCGCGTTGGTATCCGAATAGTCGTTTCGGAAATGATAGGTGACAGAGCAGGAAATGGCGAGCAGGACGAGGACAAAAACCGCAAAGGGGCGCTTAATCATATTTTTCATCGCGTCGAAAAATGTCAGGTAAAGGATTTCTCTTCCGTCCGGTATATTCAGCCACAAGTTCAATGCAATGTCCGTCCATGAGCACCGCTTCCGACATGATATTCGTCAGCGCAAAGGATCTTAAGGATGATGATATTGGTCATCCGGTTCCATACCTGAAGTCGGATATTCCTTCCGGGAAACGGACTTCATGAGCGATCCGGTCACTCTCTATGGGGTTTTATTCTATTGCAAATGGATTATCCAACATATAAGAGGTTGCAGAAAGCCGTAATGCTTCTTTTTTTGTGCTCAAATCCTCTGATTATCAACGAATTTTTCATAAATTGACCATTCGGTCAAAGCCATGAAGCCAACGCTTACTGTCGTCTTACTTTTCTTGACCCTTTGGAAAATCGGATACGGCCAATCGAATCCGGGAGGATTCATCCGTTGCTCCGAATTCGGCATTTCCCGGCCGCTGCGGGATATCGCCCGGGACTTTCCGGTGAATGAAAATGCGATTTATAAGCAACACGAGTCGGAAGACAGACAAAGACGGCAGCCGCAGCGTTTCCGTTTTTCAGTGAGGGACGGGCGGCAGTACGGAAACGACAGCCTCAGCGTACAACGCAGCATGGGACACGTCCGTGGACGTGCGCCGATTGCAAACTGGTTGGGGCAAAGCGCCACCGGATTCCGGCCGATGGATCCTTCCGGCGCACCCGGTCCGTCGCACTACGTGCAGATGATCAATTCGACCACCTTCAAGGTGTACGACAAGGCAACGGGCACGGTGCTGCTCACGTCCACTTTCGGCAATCTCTGGTCGCCCGCCACGCCGAACGACGGAGACCCTATCGTCCTCTATGACAAAGCAGCCGACCGCTGGTTCCTGGCACAGTTCGGACAGACCGGCAATAAGATGTACATCGCCGTTTCCACCACCGGCGATCCTACCGGCTCCTATTACACGTATACCTTCACGTCACCGGAATTCCCCGATTACCTGAAATTCTCGGTATGGACGGACGGGTATTATATGACCTCCAACCAGACCCAGAAGGTCTTCGCCTTCGAACGCAGCGCCATGCTTGCCGGCAATGCTGCCGCACGGGCTGTCTACACGGGATTTTCTCCTCCGCAGGGAAGCGGATTCTTCGTGCCGTTGCCCGGGGATGCTTCCGATGGCATTCTGCCTCCTGCCGGCACGCCATGCCCCATCTTCTCCTACTCTGACAACGGATGGGGAGTCAGTTACAGCGACGCCGTCAACATCTACCAGATGTCGGTCAACTGGACAACCGCTACGCCGACCGGTACGATAACGCTTGCAGCCAACGTGCCGACGGCTGCCTTTGACGCCTCTTATGATGCCAGCTGGAACGATGTATCCCAACCCGGCACCACCCAGAAGCTCGACGGCATCGGCGGTGTCTGTATGTACCGCGCACAATGGAAATCGTGGGGCTCCTACAACTCGATACTTCTGAACTGGGCCGTAAAAATCAGCACGACCCAGCGAAGCATCAAGTGGTGTGAGCTGCGCCAGAACTCCTCTACCGGCGCCTGGTCCCTGTACCAGGAAGGCATATACGTGCCGGACGGTGCCACGCGCTGGATGGGTAGCATGGCCATGGACGACAACGGCTCCATCGGCATCGGCTACATGAAGACGGACGCTGCCAATACCGTCTATCCGGGACTCTATTATACCGGCCGGCGTTCGTGCGATCCGCTCGGTACGCTTCCGCTCACGGAAACGATGGTCGTGGCCGGAACAGGCTACCAGACCGGAACGAACCGTAACGGTGATTATTCCGAGATGGTGCTGGATCCGGACGGAGTGACTTTCTGGTACACGGGAGAATACATGGGCGGAACCAGCGGTTCTTCCGCCGCGCGCACACGCATCTTCTCTTTCCAGATCCAACCTTGTGATACGTTGCCGGTCGTCAACATCGCCCAGACAGCAGGGCCCAATCCGTTGTGTCCCAATACCAGCGCCACCTTCACAGCAACCGCCTACAACGGAGGCAGCTCCCCCGCATTCGAATGGCAAGTGGACGGTGTGCGTGTCGGCACCAACAGCAACACCTATACAACAAGCACCCTGACCAACGGACAGACCATACGCTGCATCCTCACATCCAGCATCCCCGGCATCCTGGGAAATCCTGATACTTCAAACGTGATCACCGTGACGGTAGGTGCCGTGGTCACACCTTCCGTCACCATCACACAAACATCCGGATCAAATCCCTCCTGCGCAGGAGCGACGGTAGCTTTTACCGCAACGCCCGTAAATGGGGGATCCGGTCCTGCCTACCAGTGGAAAGTGAACGGGACGAATGCCGGCACCAACAGTCCCGTATTCTCTACGAGCGCTCTCACGAACGGCCAGGCCGTCACGTGCGTACTCACCTCCAACGCAAACTGTCTTTCAACCACTACTGCGACCTCGAACGGAATCACGCTTTCCGTAACGCCTACCGGCAGTCCTGCCGTGACCATCGCACAGACATCGGGCAGTAACCCGCTGTGCTCGGGCAGCAGTGCCACGTTTACGGCCACCGTAAGCGGCGGCACCGGTAGCGCGTGGCAGTGGAAAGTCAACGGCACGAACACCGGCGGCAACAGTCCGGTATTCACGACCACATCGCTGACGAACGGTCAGACCGTCACTTGTCAGGTGACGGCTACCGCGACGTGTCCGACGCTGACCTCCTACACACTGGGTACCGGCACCTCGACCAATGCGACCACAGGTACCTCAGGGGCTCCGTACCCGACGTATTACGGCAACGGGCGCCAGCAGTACATCATACGGGCGAGCGAGCTGACGGCACTGGGAATGTCCGCCGGGATGATTAACGCCGTATCCTTCAACGTCGCGAACACGACCGCAGGCAATCCTTCCACGCTGAACGGCTATACGATCCGTATGGCTGCCACTTCAACGACTACTGCGACCACTACGTTCCAGGCTCCCGCGTTCTCGACCGTCTGGGGGCCGCAAAACTACGCCCCTCAACTGGGCTCCTGGAACATGCACGAACTTTCAGCTCCTTTCAGCTGGAACGGCACATCGAACATCATCATCGACCTCTGCTTCGCCAACCAGGTCACAGGCGTCTCCTCCTACCAGGCATATTACACGACAAGCAGTTTTACCTCCTCGTGCTACTACTTCGCTGACGGAACCGCGGGTGCAGGGGCCTGCTCACAGGCGACAGGATCCACGACTACGCGCCGTCCCAACATGCAGCTGAGAACAGGCGTCCTTTCCTCCTCCCCGGTTTCCAACTCCATTACGGTGACCGTAGTTCCCGGGCCGTCCATCTCGTCCTTCAGCCCGATGGCAGGACCCGTCGGCAGCCTGGTCACGATCAACGGAGTCGGATTCAACAATGTGAATCAGGTCACCTTCAACGATTCGGCAGCAGGCAGCGTCGCTGTGTTGAGCAGCTCCCAGATCACCGCCGTCGTTCCGACAGGTGGGGGCGGGCCGGTGAAGGTATACACCGCTTCCTGCGGTAATGCGACGTCTGCCGGATCGTTCAATCTGCAATCCACGATGAACCTTTCGCTGAATGTCTTCTTCGAAGGTTATTACCGCGGAGGAGGGACGATGGCGGGAGTCATCAGCGGATCAGCTGCAGATAGCGCGGAAGTATTACTGGCTTCGTCATCCTCCCCGTACGGTATCCTTTACAGTGCCAAGGGATTGGTCTCAACCGGCGGGACAGGAAGCTTCACATTCAGTGGCGTTCCGCAGGGCTATTCCTACTATATCATAGTACGTCACAGGAACACGGTAGATGTGTGGAGTGCCGCACCGTTCAACTTCAACGCATTGTCGCTTTCTTATGACTTTTCCAATTCCGCTTCCAGTGCATTCGGCGGCAACCTGAAGGACCTGGGCGGGGGCCGTTTCGGACTTTACAGCGGAGACGTTGACAAGGACGGTGTGGTCACATTGACGGACGTTCAATCGGTCGGGATGAGCACCGCCTCCTTCCTGAACGGATATCTGCCTCAGGATCTAACCGGCGATCTGCAGATAGAATCCGCAGATTACAGCATCGTTGAGAACAATTACCACCTGAATATCTCGGTTATCAGACCCTGACCCCGGTTCACTCTTTTGATACCTTTATGTTTCCAGCGTGCGTACGGTGAACTTCCTTGACCGAAACAGTTTGAGGCTGATCCTGATCTCAGGAATCGCGTTACGGCTATTCCAATGGATCTACGACCGCTCCTTATGGGTGGACGAGGCCATGTTGGCTTTGAACTTACGGGACCTGGATTTTTCAGGACTCATGCACCCACTGAAATACGACCAGGTGGCACCGATCCTGTTCCTGTGGACCGAACGGTTCATGGTTTCGGTCTTTGGCGACAACGAAATGGCCTTACGCATGTTTCCGCTGCTATGCGGGGTGGCCGTGCTTGTGCTGGCATACAAGGTCACCCTGAAAGCCACCGGTGAGAAAGGCATCGCGACAGCCGTCATCTTCCTGTTCGCTTTTTCCAGATGCTTCGTCTATTTTTCTACAGAGACGAAGCAATACAGTTCCGACCTGCTGGTCAGCCTGGCGTATCTGCACACACTCCTGTCAACTGCCGAAAACAGGAACATCCGTCTGCTGATCATTTCGTTGATCGCCGTCTGGCTGTCCAACATCGGGATCGTGATGATCACCACGACCGCTTTTGCCTTCCTGCTCGAGCAATACAGGAACCGCAAGTTTGACATAAGGCAATGGGTGGTTGTCGCACTGTCCGGAGCGTGGTTCATAGTCTATTTCATGGTGTTCATCAAAGGACATCCGAGCGGAGAGACGATGGACGATTATTGGGAACAGCACTTCCTGCCTGTCGATCCTACGAACGTTAAATTCTGGGTTTGGCTGGTCCAACATTTTGTAGGAAACTATTCCACATTCCTGGGATTGAACATCCACCTGGACGACGGTTACCGCGCCGCGGCCGGCACATTTGCCGCAGCCATGGCTTTTGCGGGCATCATGCGGTGGTATAACACGAAAGAGCGTGCCGACTGGCTGCCGGTCCTGTCAGCTCCGATAGTGATCCACCTCGTGCTGGCAGCGCTCCGGCTTTATCCGTTCAACGGGCGACTGATCCTGTACCTTTCCCCTTCGTTCCTGATCATCGCGGGCTATGGCGCACAGGGGATTTTTCTATGGACCCGACACTTCCTCCTTGTACGTCTTTGCGGTATCGCGGCGGCGGGTGCTTTCATCTATTTCATTTCCGTATGGGCTCCGATACGTCTGGAAGAGATGAAGGATTGCATGCAGTATGTGAACGCCCGGCGCTGCCAGCCGCTGTTCGCTTACGCTGCAGCGATTCCGGCGGCCACCTATTACAGCGAGGGCGGCAGCACCGGGAAAACCGGCCATCTGATGAAGGGACTGGAACTGAAGAGTACGCGGGACACCGCGGAAATAAGCAGCAGCATACTACGAAACGACACCGTGTGGGTCATTACCGCCCACAAGGACGCTCAGGTGGAGGAAATTGTCCGAATGCGTCCCGGAGCCGAAAAGGTGCTGGTCACGGAAGGTGCGGCAGTCATCCGACTTGTGCGCTGAAAGCCCTTTATCGCTCCCCTATTCAGGGTTTTTTTACAATATTTGCAGCCATGGAATACCGTCGTCTGGGAAATACAGGACTTCAGATCAGTGCCCTCTCTCTTGGTTCATGGCTCACCTTCGGCAAACAGATTTCCGATGAGACAGCGGACGAATTGATGTCTGTTGCATATGAAGCGGGGATCAACTTCTTCGACAATGCGGAGATCTATGCCCGCGGAAAATCGGAGATCGTCATGGGCAAAATCCTGTCACGCAAGAAATGGGAACGGAGTTCCTATCTGGTCTCGTCGAAGGTCTTTTTCGGCACGGAAGGAAAAGATGCGAAGCCCAACCAGCGGGGACTTTCCCGCAAGCATATCGTAGAAGGATGCCACGACGCCCTGAAGCGACTGCAGGTGGAATATCTGGATCTTTATTTCTGTCACAGGGCTGATAAGCAGACACCCATCGAGGAGACCGTCTGGGCCATGCACCAGCTGATCATGCAGGGAAAGATATTGTATTGGGGCACCTCCGAATGGGATGCATCCGAGATCATGGAAGCCATAGCCGTCGCCAAAGCAAACCGGCTTATAGGTCCCGTCGTGGAACAGCCGCAATACAATATGATGACTCGGGGAAAAATGGAGCGTGAATATGCTCATCTTTTCCGTTATCACGGACTCGGAACCACCATCTGGTCTCCCCTGGCCTCAGGGGTCCTGACCGGCAAATACAACGATGCGCATCCGGGCGACACCCGACTCAACATGGAAGGCCTGGAATGGCTGCACGACCGTGTGATGCAGGAACGGACCCTGGAAAAAGTCAAACGACTCAAGGTCATCGCCGATGAACTCGGCATCAGCATGGTTCGCATGGCGCTTGCGTGGTGCCTGAAGAACCCGAACGTAAGTACGGTTTTGCTTGGCGCCTCCAAGCCTTCACAGCTCAAGGAGAACATAGGATGTCTGAGCGCATTGCCGCTTATCACGGAAGAGGTGATGCATCGTATCGAGCAAGTGCTTGACAACAAGCCATCCGGCGACAGTTTCTGAAGACATGAAGATCATTCGCCCACTCCGGACTTTCCGTTTGCTGCCGTTTGCGGTCATCATCCTTTTGACCTGTTCATGTTCTGACACACCGGTACGGGAGCGGGAATTCGAACTGTTCCGGGAACAGGACGTTCTGGTAAATGTTCCGGGGCGCAGACCTATGATATTGCGCACGGAACGCCCCTTGAACCTGGAGACGCCGATGCAGTATTATCTGGAAGACTTCACGCCGAACGACGTGTTCTTCGTCCGCTGGCATCTTTCAGAATTGCCGGAAGCCGTAGATAAAGATACTTTCCGACTGAGAATTCACGGCCATGTCGACCGCCCATTGGCACTTTCGCTGGAAGAACTAAAAACCAAGTTCCCCTCGGCCGCTACGAATGCGCTGGTGATCTGCGCCGGTAATTCCCGGCAGCAGTTCAAACCCGGCGTCCCGGGTGTTCCGTGGAAGAACGGAGCCATGGGAAATGCCCGCTGGAAAGGCGTTCCGCTCCGTAATCTGCTGGATGCCGCCGGCGTAAAGTCGGGAGCCATCGAAGTCGCCTTTAACGGACTCGACCGTCCGCCTTTGGAATCAACACCCGACTTCATCAAGACGTTACCGCTCGAGAGGGCCATGGACGGCGAAGTGATGGTCGCCTACGAGATGAACGGCGAAGAACTTCCGCTGCTGAACGGCTATCCGCTTAAGCTCGTCGTTCCCGGATGGTATGCCACCTATTGGGTGGGAATGCTCAGTGAGATAAAAGTCTATGCCGACACCTTCAAAGGATTCTGGATGGCGAAAGCCTACCGGGTACCTAAAGGCATCGACAATGGAAATGAAACGCCGGACAGTCTGGCCGCAGTGACAGAGCCCATCCGACGTATCGCCGTGCGATCCGTGTTCGTTAGTCCCACTGCGGACAGCACCTTGTACGTGGGACATTCCTCAGAAATCCAAGGACTGGCGTTCGACGGAGGTAGCGGAATCGCCACTGTGGAGATATCACTCGACAGCGGGATGACCTGGCAGAAAACCACGCTTGACCCCAGCTTGGGCAACTACTCGTGGAGACGTTGGCGCTACAGATGGACTCCGGATGCCGCGGGCACTCATCACCTCGCGGTCCGTGCGACATCCAACGACGGTCAACAGCAACCTCCTGCACAGTGGAACCGCAGCGGTTATATGAAAAACGAATGGGAAAGACTAAAAGTGTTCGTTGCCGAGCAATGAGATCGCTTAAAGACCAGCTCAAACTCTTCCTCCCGATCCTGCTGCTCTCCGTAGCCATGGGTTGCTCCAGGACACCTTCCGAAGACGGTAACGCCGGTAAGAAGGAAGAAGTTTTCCCTTCGCCCAACGAGGTTCCGATGGATTTCGGGAAAGGTCCCGGCGCGGAAGCCTTCATCGCCAACTGTCAGACTTGCCACACGGCCCGTTATGCATTGATCCAACCGGATCTGTCGCGTAAAGCCTGGGAAAAGACAGTCGACAAGATGATCCACGTTTACGGCGCACAGATTGATTCAGTGACGGCTTCCCTCATCGTGGATTATCTGGTGTCCCGTCAGTAGTGCATTTCCACGGATGCCTTTATCTTTGTGAAGGTCCGACCCATCGTGTATCGATCACTTCTCCTCCTCGCACTTTCATTCTTCCTGCCGTTTTTCTCATCCGGTGCTGAAATACTTTGGTCGAAGGAACTGCCGGAAAACGGACGTTTCCCGTACCTGAAAATCCTGGGCGCTTTCGACGACGGGTATTACGTTCTTCGCAGCAACATTGAATTCTCGGACGAGAATCTCGCCGCGAACCGGATGCGTCGTTTCCTGCTGACCGCTTACTCGACCGGACTGGATCAGCGATGGGAAACAGAAATCATTCCCTCGATACCTGATTCACGGATACTGGAGGTGCATGTGGTGGGCGGAAAAGTGCTTGTATTGAGCTATTGCGTGCGCAGCGACGGCAGCGGTTATGATGTGCACGCTCAATATATCGGTAAGGACGGGAGAATGTCCGGCATCCCGGTGCCGATCGAGTCTTTTCCGGAAACACGATTCGATAACGAACGGAGACCGGGACTGGCTTTTTCAAAGGACCGGTCGAAGATCGCCCTCACCTACCGAAAAACTGCTTCGGACGATACCTCCCAGACTCTTTGTGCCATCGTCCTGGACACGGCACTTCAGCGAATTTACCGGAAGGAATGGACCATGGATGCTCCCATACGCCGTTTCTCACCAACCCACTTCCTGCTCACCAACGAGGGTGGTTTTTTCCTGCTGGGCGTAATATACCTGACGGATAAGCGCGTAAAAGAGCCCGGCGAATCCTACTTCCTGCTCTCCGGCTACGACCCCGGCGCTGAAAAAGTGATCAACCGCGACATCCGGCTGGAAAACAAATTCCTAACGAATGTCTCTGCCGCGGTGGATGCTCAGAACCGTCGTATCGTAGTGGCGGGCTTCTATTCCGAATTAGGGATGCTCGCCTCTGCAGGGGTCTTTTATTACGGGCTCGATCAGGACAGCCTGACGGAAACCGAAGTCTACTGGGCCCCCTTCACCCAGGACCTTCTCACCAAAGCGATCACGGACCGAGGCGACCCGAAAAAGAAAGAGCTTTTCAATTATTACGTCGACAGACTGATCCTCCGAAAGGACGGAGGCGCAGCCATAGTCGCAGAATCCTATGTTGAAACCACCCGTACATTCTGGGACTACTATACCCAGTCGGCCATTACGCACACCTACTACAGATATGGCAACATCATCCTGGCTTCGGTGAATCCCTCCGGCGGGATGCTTTGGAACCGGCTGCTCCAAAAGGAGCAGAATTCCACTGACGACGGTGGATACGAGAGTTCCTATTGCAGCTTAGTGAGTGGCGGAAAGGTCTACACGATATTCAATAAATACATCGACCGCCGTTCGTCCGTGATGATTGCAGCAGTAGACGGTACAGGTGCATTACAGACCGATGTCCTCTTTCCGGAATCAGAACGGATTTCAGTCATAGCCCGGGCAGCACGTCAGGTTGATGAGCAGACGTTACTGATTCCGGCTATCAGGCAGGGAGACTACCGGATCGCCAAGATCACTTTTGACTGAACATAGCCAGCGCTTCTGCCACGACAAAAGTGCTGCCGCCGATGAAAACGACATCCTTTTCATCCGCCTCCATGCGGGCGCTCCGTACCGCCTCCCCGACAGTCTGAAAGGATCGGCCTTTCAATCCGCATTCGGCTGCGGCAGCCGCCAATTCCTCAACCGGCAAGGCCCGCGGAAGGGCTGGCTGACAGAAATAATAGGCAGCATTATCAGGCAGCAATTCCAGAACCGAACCAATATCCTTGTCTTTGACCATTCCGATGACGAAATGCAGTCGGCGGTAAGACATCTTTTTCAACTGGGCCGTCACTTCGCGCAACCCGTCCGCATTGTGTCCGACATCGCAGACCGTAAGCGGTTTTTCAGATAGCTTTTGCCAACGGCCCATCAACCCCGTGAGCATGCGCACCTCTGAGAGTCCTGTCCTGACGGCTTCGTCATCGATGCTCCAACCCGCATCAGAGAGAAGGGCGACTGACTGAAGCACGGTTGCAATGTTCTTCTGCTGATATTTTGCAGGAAGTCCGCATAGGAGACTTTCGAAGCGCAGCGAAGATCCGTCGTACACCCTGACCGACTGCCGGTCGGCATCGGCTGTGACCGGCTCCACCTTGAAACGGTCCGAAGCATACCAAAGGACTGCTCCTGATTTTTCCGCTGCAGCATCGAAGACCGCGGAGGTGGCTAGGTCACGCTCGCCCATGACGACCGGAATTCCGGGCTTTATGATACCGGCCTTCTCGGTCGCTATTTCGGCAAGTGTGCCGCCAAGAAGGTTCATGTGATCCAATCCTATGTTCGTTATCACGGAAAGCTCAGGAAGGATGACGTTGGTCGAATCCAATCTTCCACCGAGTCCGGTTTCGATCACGGCGATATCCACCTTTTCATTCCGAAAATAATCGAAAGCCAGAGCGACCGTCCATTCAAAGAAGGACGGAGCGATTCGGTCGAACTCCTCCCGGTGTTTCACGACAAACGCGGTTACGGCCTGTTCAGGGATCATCCGGCCGTCAATCCTGATCCTTTCCCTGAAATCCAAAAGATGCGGAGAGGTATAGAGTCCTGTACGGTATCCTGCGGACTGCAATACTGCGGCAAGCATGTGACTGGTGGAACCTTTTCCGTTCGTGCCTGCGACATGGACGGAACGAAAGCCCAGCTCCGGACGACCGAGCGCTTCCATGAGGCTGATCGTATTGGAAAGATCCGCTTTGTAGGCAGCCGGACCGATGCGATGAAACATCGGGAGCTGCGCATAGAGGTAATCAAGAACTTCGCGGTATTCCACTTGAAAGGAAATGAATAAACAGCCCGGCAGGCCGGTGACTACTGGACGACAAAGATAAAAGTGATAGTTCCTTTCTGGACATCCGCCCCTTCGGGGCTGGCATTGAATTTGGCTTTCATGGCCGCCTCTTTGGCAAGCCGGAAAAGATAAGAGCTGGTCGTGGTGGAACCGCGTCCGCCGGGAATCGCGGAGACTACATTGCCGGCCTGGTCGACTGTGATATCGACGACCACCTTACCGGTCTCCTGGCTTCTGTCGGAGATGACAGGAGTACGCATCCACTTGCGACCGTTCAGCGAGAAAGAGACGCCTCCGCCTTTTCCGGTGCCGGTTCCCGGCCCCTCACCGTCGCCGGTTCCGCTGCCACTGCCGGTTCCTTGTCCTCCGCCCTCTCCGCCCTTTCCGGTATACAACGAATTCGGATCGCCATTGCGGTCACCCTGGTCGCCGGAACCGCGCGAACCTGTTCCTTGTGAACGGCTTGCAGTAGTCCGGCCCTGATAAAGCGAGCGAGGATCAGCGGTACGGGGCTGTTCCTGCGGCTTGGTCGGCTGCTTCGTCGGCTGGACCTTGACCGGCTTGGTCCCTTTTTGGGTGTCTTTGTTACTATGACTGACGGGAGCTTCCTCTGTCTCCTGGGTTGCGAGGCGTTCCTCCCCGCTAACCGAAGGTGTCACTTCCGATTCGACCGGACGATCAGTCACGGTTTCCGACATGGGTTGCTCTTCACCGGTCGCCTCGTCAACATAGCCGATATTCACCAATACACCTCCGCCGCCACCCATCTCCGGAAACGGAGGATTTGGCGTGGTCATCACAAGAAACAGCAGCGCCATGACGATGGCGGCATGGATCATGATGGAAAGGAAGAGGGACCGCGAACGGATCCTGGCGTCCATGTTCGGGAGTTATTGCTTAGAGGTCTGGGTGGCCAGCACCATTTTTATTTTCAGACGGCTGCCTATGTCGAGCAAGTCGACCAGGTTCTGCACCTGTACGGTCTTGTCGACTTTCAGCAGCGCCGTCGGATCGGGCTGGTCCTGAACCGCGGACTTGATGTATTCCTCGAGTTGTTCCGCAGGAACCGGCGTATTGTTGATGGCGTATTGGAGGTCGGAAGTAACGGAGATAGTCAGGGGATGCTTGATGGATTGCGAACTGCTCTTCGCTGAGGGCAACAGCAGTTTCAGGACGTTGGGGGTAGCCAGCGTCGAAGTGATCAGGAAGAACAGGAGGAGGAAGAACATGATGTCATTGAGTGAAGCCGAGTAGACTTCACCGAACTGACCCTTTCTTCTGCGAAGGTTCATTGTTTGGCCCTTTCTTGTAGTATGATATCAGCCTTTGACAGGTTCTTCCAGGAGGTCGATGAATTCGACGGCGTTGATCTCCATCTTGTTGACGACCCGGTCGATCATGTGCTGCAAGTAGTGGAAGGCCGCGTAAGAGATCATTCCCACAAGCAATCCGGCCGCACTCGAAATCATCTTGACGTATAAGCCGCCGGATATGGTGTTGATCTCAAGACTATTCTGCAAAGCGATCTGATAGAATATCTTGATGACTCCAAAAATGGTGCCAAGGAAGCCGAACATCGGAGCGATTCCTGAAATGGAACCGAGGATATTCAGGTTCTTTTCCATTTTGTAGACTTCCAATTTGCCGACGTTCTCGATCGCCCCTTCGATTTCCTTCACCGGCTTGCCCAACCGCATCAGTCCTTTCTCGACCATGCGCGCGACGGGTGTCTTCGTATTTCTGCACAAGGAGCGGGCGGCCTCGATATTGCCCTGGTGAACATGGTCCTTGATCTGGTTCATGAAGTTGGTGTCGATCTTCGAAGAGCGCTTGATGGTGAAATAACGCTCGAAGAAGATGTACAGGGCGGCCATCGAGAGAATGGCGATCGGAATGAGGATGGGGCCACCTTTTTCAGCCATCTCCCAGAGACTGATGGACTGCTCCTGCGCGGGAGGCTGGACGGCAGTGAGTGCGGAATTAGTCCCTGAGGACTGGGTGATTTGAAGCAGAATTCCTGCGATCATAGTTTCCTGTGTATTTGTAACTACCAAATTTAGAGGCGTTCAACCGACAAAAGTCCTGCCGGTCCTGCACTTGCTAACATCCTCGTGTTACTTGAACGGACTCCGACCTACGGATATTGAAGGAATTGACACGGCTACCATTCCCGAAATTGAACAATCGACCGTGAACAGAATGTCCAAATGACATGTCGGTGACACTACATTGCAAGTGTTTTTGACTACTTTAGCATCTTCACTTGACTTCTCCGATGAAAAGGCTCCTTCTCGCTACCCTCCTTCTGGCGGTGCTTTTTGTTCCTCAAACCACGAAAGGACAGCTCACCATCACTTTCTCGGCACCGGACGGCGTGACCGTCAGCGGAGAATGGTATCCGATCGGCGACAACTTGCCGGTCATCCTCCTCTGCCATCAGAACCGCTACAGCCGCGGAGAGTATAAGGAGACCGCTCTCCGTCTGAATAAATTCGGTTTCAACTGCCTGGCAGTGGACCAGCGGGTCGGCGAAGAGGTGAACGGCGTCGTCAACCTGACTGCCGTTGACGCCATGGAGCGCGGACTTGAACCCGTTTACGAAGAAGCCGAACAGGACATCGTCGCCGCCGTGAACTGGCTCTACGAACGTTACCGGAAGCCGGTCATCATCATGGGCAGCTCCTACTCCGCATCGCTCGGCCTGAAGATCGCCAACGAGAACGACCACGTCTATGCCGTCATCGCTTTCAGCCCCGGTGAATATTTTTCCGACAACACCTTTACCGACAAGAACATGCAGGGGCTTTCAAAGCCGGTGATGATGTTCACCTCGCCTGCACAGGCTCCTACCGCACGCAGCCTTATGGAAAACGTGAACTCGGTCCTCAAATCGGTGTATGTCACCCAGGGGGAGCAGGACCATGGCTCACGCATCCTTTGGTCGGATACGCCGGGCAGCGAGAAGAACTGGTCGGCGCTGATGGGCTTCCTCGACAAGCTCCGCTATCTGGACTGATCCGACACAACGGTCGTGCTACCTGGACGGATCAACCTTCGGACCCTACTCTTTTTCCTTGCCTGCCTCAATGCCACGGGCGTGGTTTCCCAACCCCGTTCCACTTCAGTAGGCATCTGCTACAGGCCTGTCTTTCCCGTCGCATTCCTCGGCACCGGAGAGGACCGAACCGTCAATGAAGGCGTCAACTACACACTGGGACTCGACAGGGGATTCAGCGGAGGCATGGTGGTACGAAGAGGCTGGACCTCCTCCTTGTCGCTGGAAGCGGGCATCAACTATACTAAACGAAGCTACACCTATAGCATCACCGACTCCTCTCAGAGTTTCATGGACAGGTTCCGACTGGTGGGATATGAAGTGCCTGTGTCCCTGCTCGCGTTCGTACAACTCGGAGAAAACATCTTCATGAACGCCTCACTCGGCGCAGGTATCGATGCAATTGCCAGCAGTGTAGCAACCAAAACCGGGTATTACGAACAGGTGGCCATCAAGAGACATACTTTCAACCCCTCGCTTAACGCCAACCTTGGCTGGGAGTTCCGTTCCCGTGCTTCCGGGACATTCTACCTTGGCGCCACCTACCACCGCCCCTTCGGGGAGATTTGTGTCAACTCGGTGCTCTACGGCACAGGGAACGATGAACGCGTATTCAACAACCTGATATCCGGAAGCTACCTTACAGCCGACATCAGATACTACTTCAAGAATGAAACCGATAAAGTCCGACCGAAGACGAACAGGAGAAAAAAATGACGTTCAGCGGATCATGAGTTTGCCGATATGCACACCTTTCATATCGGACATTACAAGTCGGTAGCATCCTGACGATATCCCGGAAAAATCGAGCAGGAATTCCCCTGCGACGGGCAGCACCGTTGCCAACGACCGAACAAGTCTTCCGGAAAGGTCATACAGTAAAAATGTTCCTGCCGCTCCATCCGCAACGGTTTTTACGCGAACCTGACCCGAGGAAGGATTGGGATAAATACTCCATTCGCCTGTTATCGGCTCTTCCAACGCACTCAACGAGGGAAGTACCGGGATTGAGGCCTGGTAGGGAGCCACATTCTGTCCGGTAACGGTCAGAAGAAGCGTGTCACCGGCATGGAGCGTTCCGTAACCGAAGCTGAAGGAATTTGTCAGGACATTGTCTGCATCCAGCACAGAGTCTTTGAGTGTAACACAGGCCTTGGCACCGTCGAGCGAACAAATTCCGGAGAAACCTGTTCCTCCCTCGAAGAGGACGGCAGGATGTGAAACAGTCAATAAGACAGGTGCGGCCGTTCGGACCATCAGGGAAGGATCCCCGAAACAGGTCCAGGTGTCGGTCATCTCATCGCCGGCCGGTCCGTACTGGTCGTTCATGTGCATGCAACCGTTGACGGAAATTCCGCCGAAGGTCAGCTTGACATTGGTCGGATACTGCATGGTCAAAAGATCAACCATCTCGTCCTGGCCGTCCATCGGAGGATCCCACGACTGGTTGATCGTGGACATGAGACAGGCGACTGCGCCTGTAGGAGAACCGGTAGAATCCGTGGAGCGCAGCAGGCCTTCCGCGAGACAGGTCCCGCCGATGAAATTGCCGTTTACACAGGCCACGGACCAGATGAACGGGAGCCGGTCTGCATTATGAAGTCCTGGAATATCAGAAATTCCGAAACCAGTAGTGACGAATCCGCCGGAACTTCCATGGCCGGTATAGGTGATGAGACCGCGTCCGTTGTCCATCGCCGCAACAAGATCCGCCACAGAGGGACTTCCTGCCGAATCCGCGCCGCCTTGGTCACCATCATACAGTTCATCGGCATCCGTGTACGTATAGGCAAGCAAGTCCTGTCGCATTAGCCGGGCATGGACGTAATCCATCTCATTGTCGTCTCCGGGGCCTTGGTCGGAGGCGATGCAGACAGCGCGTCCCAGCCAAGATGCAGCAGTATCACTGTATTGTTCGTACCGGAGCGTACGCTCGATCTGCGTCATCAGTTCTGCCGAGTCGTTGGCCGAGAAGCGTCCAACGATGACCTCTGCATAGGAGTCGTTACCTGACAGGTAGCCGTACGAAGGGTCGGACGGACCGGAAGTTGAATTGAACGCCGGTATCTGGGCATGGTCACCGACCAACAGCAGGAACGTCAGTCCGTTGGATTGATAGTAGGACTCCACGAAGCTTTTCAACGCCGCTGAGCTTCTTCCCACGGCATCAATACTGACCATTTCCGTCCGCAGTCCGGTCCTGTTCTTCCACGCTGCAAACGGACGGAGAAGGCTCATAAAGGCGCTGTCGGCAACAATCAGCATATTCCCCTCTTCGCTGAGCGGGGCATAATTCAGATGATCGTAGTTGATGAAACGACGGCTGTAGATGTGAGAAAATGTCTCATCTACGGATGCCGGTAATCGTATCTCAGAACCGGTGTTTTTTGCAGCGGGACGGATCCTTACCGTCGCGGCAAAGCACACCGAAAGACGTCCTTCTAACGGATCGTAACGGAAGGGACGGAACGTGACGGTCTGACCGGTGAAGTCACGGAGCACGAAAGGGGTGCGTAATTCCGCAAAATCGTTTTCACGGGAATCAGGCCGGTCGTACGCCTCCGAGTACAGATATGGAACCGTCGAAGGATCCTGGGTTCTGTACAGGTTTCCCCGGGAGGGTGCGACCAGAATGTCCTGATACTCCCGGACGGAAGCACTTATCACCTCCGCGGCCATATCAATATCCTCCGGGACAATCAATGAAACCGAAGCCACAGGAAGGTCCGGAAGACCTGCTTCGGCGACAGAAACCATGTCCGGAACATGTAGTTGCGAAGCAGGTCCGCGCGGGGTCATGACAGTATTCTCGAAGAAGCCCTCCAGCCTAAAAAAAAGGACGGTTTCGTCAGGGGTCTGGCTGACTACCCGGCACGACCACGTAGCAGGCGAAGTGGAGGAAATTCCTCTCCAGTCTCCGACAGCAAAAGCGGAAAAACTTGAAAGGAAAAAAAACACCAGGGCGATAAACCTGTTCAGCACACCCTCAAGATAAAGAAAAGAAATGAAAAGCCTCGTTTTCAGCGCCCGTCGTGCTACTTATTGCAGCTTTTGGTTGTTCTTGTGGCGATCCCGGTCGCGTTCGGTCTTTTTGACGAGGTTACGACGGACGGCTTCGGTCAGATCCACACCGGTCTGATTGGCTATGCATGTAAGTACGAATAAGACATCCGCCAACTCATCGGCCAGGTCCATGCCTTTGTCGGATGGCTTGCCGGACTGCTCACCGTAGGAGCGTGCCATGATACGCGCCACCTCCCCAACTTCTTCCATCAGGATGGCGGTGTTAGTCAATTCGTTGAAATAACGGACTCCGTGCTGCCGAATCCACGCATCCACGGTATCCTGAAGCTCTTTCAGTTGCATACGGCAAAGATAGGATTCAGGGCGGCCGTACGAAGGGGGAAAAATCCCGGCATTACGGTGCCGGGATATCGACCGATCGCACCCGGATCACAGCAGCGACTTGGGCGAGCCCGCGTCCTTCGGGTGACTTTCGGCGGGAGCATGGGAGCGCAGGGGCTTGCCCTGCTTATCAGGCATTGCCGGCGGCTCTTTCTGTTCCCGGTCCTTTTCGGCATCCGGAACCATGGCCTTCAGGCACTTCAGCAGCATTCTTGCCCGCTCCAGGGTTTGATCGTTCATGGCATCCGAATTTTGATGCCTCAAGACTACGCCGTAATACCCGTTTTGACTACCCGAAGCGAATATTCGGTGGCAACGGAAGGATAATCGGCGGAATCCGCCTTCCCGGCGGCAGCCCGGGAAATTCCTGCCTGAATCACTCCCGGTTCTTGCTGTCAATCCAAATGGTCACCGGGCCGTCGTTCACCAGGTCGACTTTCATGTCGGCTCCGAATTCGCCGGTGAGCACGCGCAGCCCGGAATCAGTACGCAGTTGTTCCACCAGTCTCTCGTACAAAGGCACCGCCGTTTCGGGTCGTGCCGCGCGGATGTAGGAAGGCCGGTTGCCTTTTTTGGTGGAGGCATGCAAGGTAAACTGGCTGACCACCAGCAAGCTGCCGCAGGCATCAACCACGGAAAGGTTCATGACACCCGAAGCATCCGGAAAAATTCGCAAACGCGTCAATTTGCCGCTCATCCATTCGACATCCTCGAGCGAATCTGCCTCCTCTATTCCGACGAGAACAAGTATGCCGGTCCCGATGGAGGAGCGGACTTCCCCGCCGATGGTGACGGATGCGCGGGAAACCCGCTGTAGGAGGCAACGCATGACGAAGTAGTTTCTATTTGAACATGTCCTCGTTGTGAAGGATGCTTAGATAGCTTTCAAAACGGCTGAGTGCGATGCGGCCTTCCTGCACTGCCCGCTTCACGGCACAATCCGTTTCCATTTCGTGAAGACAGTTGTTGAAGCGACATCCTTTGGACTCGCGGAAAATGTCCGGAAAGAAATGGGAAACTTCATATCTGTCGAAATCAATGGTTCCGAATTCCCGTATGCCGGGTGTGTCGATGATCTGTCCGCCGAAAGGCAGCGGATGCATTTCCGCAAAAGTGGTAGTGTGTGTCCCTTTCAGGTGCTGCGAGGAAAGGGATGAAGTCTTCAGGTCGAGTCCGGGAACAAGGCTGTTGATCAGGGATGATTTCCCTACTCCGCTATGGCCGCTGAAAAGGCTGGTCTTGTCTTTGAGTTCCGCCCGCAGTGCTTCCAATCCGTCACCGGTCAGACCGGAAACTGCAAACACCTTGTATCCGATGGATTCGTAGAGGGTGCGGATCTCCGCGATCCACGCACGTATCTCATCGTCATAAAGGTCGCTTTTATTCCAGACAATACCCGCCGGAATGGAATAGGCCTCCGCTGTGGCCAGGAAACGGTCGATGAAACCCAGCGAAGTCTTCGGAAGCACAGGAGTAGCCACAACGAAGGCTCTGTCGATATTGGCAGCCAGTATCTGGACCTGTCTGGACAGCTTGACGGATTTCCGGATGATATAATTCTTTCTCTCGTGGATGCTTGTGATGTGTCCCACATCATCACCGGGTTGCCACTCCACCTCTACGCGGTCTCCGACAGTGAGCGGATTCGTCGCCTCGAAACCCTTGAGCCGCAGGTTGCCCCTGATACGGCACAGACGGCGTGTGCCGTCCTCTTCCAGGACAAGGTACTGGCTGCCGGTGGACTTTATCACAATGCCCTTCACCCTCTAAAGATACGATGAAAACCTGTTTGGGAATATTTGAGTATTTTTGGGAATAAGGCAATCATGTCCATTTCAGTAAAAAACGTCACGAAGACGTACGAAACACAACGTGCGCTTGACAACGTCTCCTTCGAGGTGGAGTCCGGCAAGGTCGTCGGCTTCCTCGGACCTAACGGAGCAGGCAAATCGACGATGATGAAGATCATCACTTGTTTCCTGCCCCCGTCATCCGGCCAAGTAAAGGTATGCGGACACGATGTGACCCTCGAGGCCATCGAGGTGAAAAGGCTGGTCGGCTATCTGCCGGAGCACAATCCCCTCTATCCCGAACTCTACGTCAGGGAGTACCTTGATTTCGTGGCCGGCCTTCACGGACTAGCCGCCAACCGTATGAAGCGGATCGATGAGATGGTGGACGTCACAGGACTGGCACAGGAACAGCACAAGAAGATCGGCGCCTTGTCCAAAGGATACCGACAGCGCGTCGGACTCGCACAGGCGCTCATCCACGACCCGAAAGTCCTGATCCTTGATGAACCGACCACCGGGCTGGACCCCAACCAGCTTGCTGAGATCCGAGTTCTGATCCGGCAGCTTGGCAGGCAAAAGACGGTACTGCTCTCCACCCACATCATGCAGGAGGTGGAAGCGGTGTGTGACAGGGTGATCATCGTCAACAAGGGCAAGATAGTCGCGGATGACGACACCTCCCTGCTGCAGCGCCGGACAGGCGATTCTGCGGATATCGTCGTGGAATTCGACCGGCCCGCACTGAAGGAGAAGCTGCTTGCAATTTCCGGAGTCCGTTCAGCGATACATCTGGACAACAACACATGGAGGCTTACCAGCTCAGCCGGCGAAGATATCCGCCCGTCGGTCTTCCGCTTCGCCGTAGACGAACAGCTGACAGTCCTTTCCCTATCCAGGGAGACCCGTTCACTCGAGGGTGTTTTCCGCCAACTTACAGGGAACTAATAACAACACGATGCGTTTTTGGAGCCTCTTCCTTCTGACTTTGATCGTAATATCGGATACCTACGGCCAGTCCATTTCCGCTTTTACTGATTACAGGGGATACCTGATGGCTTTCGACCACGGTGACATTCGGAAGTTGGAATACCTGCCGGTCAAATCGTATAAAACAGGAAGCTCCGGCGTCGCCTATATCGATAACGACAACGATTTTAAAGTCTACTACAACGGAGAAAGCAAAGTACAGGTGAACGCTGCAGACTTCAGCTACTGGGTCACGGACTACCTGGTCGGATTCAAGGTCGGAAATGTCCTCTATGTGAACGCAGGAGGTGAACGGCGATTACTCAGTTATTACAATACCAGAATGTCCCTGAACGACAGCCTGCTGTGCTGGTTTGACGACGTCAAATACTCCTTCAGCATCTTTTATGACAATAAGGTATTGGAACTGGAGAGCTCGTTGCTGGAGCCGCCAAAGTCCATGAAAACCGGCTCGAACACGTTGGCGTGGGTGAACCAATCTGAATTCTTCCAGATTTTCTACCAGGGGAATGTACGTCAATTGGACGACGTGGTGCCTGTCAAGTATGAGAACGGACAGGATGTGATGGCATGGGTCGATGGGTTCAACCAGTTCTTTCATATCTTCTACCGTGGCGACACCGCCACCGTCGGCGCTTTCGCACCCGACTCTTTCAAGGTGGGATACGGTACGGTAGCATTCGTTGACCAGCTGGGCAATTTCAATGTCTTCTACGATGGCGGGATCCGGCAGCTTCTTCCCGACCGTCCCGACTACTTTCTGGTCAAGGGCAACGTGATCCTTTATTCATACAACAATCAGTTCAATGTCTTCTATGCCGGTAAAACCTATGCCGTGGAAACATACATCCCCCAGGATTTCCAACTAGGTATCAATGGCGTCGCCTATGCCGATCCCGGGGGCACTTTGAAATACTTCTTCAAGGGTAAGCCGTACAACGTCACGGCGGAAGCGGTCAATGACTACTCGATTTCGGGAGATGTGCTGAAACTGGAAGTCGGCACCAACACCAGTCAGTTCTTCTGGGAGGGACAGATGTATGAGCAGGAGTGACGGGTGACCAGGAAGGCCCACTGAGCCTGCCGCAGCGGGGATGATGGAATTTAGCTATATTTGGCGCCTCAATTAACATCCCGCTTCTATGTCATATCTCTTTACCTCCGAATCCGTATCCGAGGGACACCCGGACAAGGTTGCTGACCAGATTTCCGATGCTCTGATCGATTATTTCCTTGCTTACGACCCCTCCTCCAAAGTCGCGTGCGAGACCCTGGTGACCACCGGTCAGGTGGTGCTCGCCGGCGAAGTGAAATCCAAGGCCTATCTTGATGTGCAGCAGATCGCCCGCGAGGTGATTGAAAAAATCGGCTACACGAAAGCAGAATACATGTTCGAGGCCCAGTCCTGCGGCGTACTCTCCGCCATCCACGAGCAGTCGGCTGATATCAACCAAGGAGTAGAAAAGAAAGATCCCTGGAAGCAGGGAGCCGGCGACCAGGGCATGATGTTCGGTTATGCCAGCCGGGAAACCGACACTTATATGCCGCTTCCCCTGGAGCTTGCACACCTGCTCCTTCGCGAGCTCGCTGTCATTCGCCGCGAGGGAAAAGTGATGAAATATCTGCGTCCTGACGCAAAAAGCCAGGTGACCATCGAATACAACGACCATCATCAGCCGGTTCGTATCGACGCGATCGTCATCTCCACCCAGCATGATGACTTCGCCGCAGACAAGGTCATGGCCGCCAAGATCCGCAGGGATGTCATCGGCATCCTGATCCCGCGCGTGATGAAGCGCCTGCCAAAGCGTGTACAGAAGCTCTTCAATAACAAGATCAAATACCACGTCAACCCCACCGGAAAGTTCGTCATCGGCGGACCGCACGGCGATACCGGACTCACGGGACGTAAGATCATCGTCGACACCTACGGCGGCAAAGGCGCTCACGGCGGCGGAGCCTTCTCCGGTAAAGACCCCTCCAAGGTCGACCGTTCGGCAGCCTATGCTACGCGGCACATCGCCAAGAACATGGTGGCTGCAGGCCTGTGTGACGAAGCCCTGGTCCAGGTCGCCTATGCCATCGGAGTCGCTGAGCCGGTCGGACTCTATGTGAACACATACGGTACGGCGAAGGTGGACATGAGTGACGGTGAAATCGCCCGTGAAATCGGCAAGCTGTTCGACATGCGTCCGTACGCGATCGAGAAACGCTTCAAGCTTCGTACGCCCATTTATCTGGAGACAGCCGCCTACGGGCATATGGGCCGTAAACCTGTCAAAGTCTCCAAGACCTTCAACGCAGGCAAGCCGAACGAAAAAACCGTCAAGGTCGAGTTGTTCCCTTGGGAAAAGCTGGACTATGCCTCTAAGATCAAGCGTCAGTTCAGTCTTCGCTGACACCTGCACGACACCATTGAAAAGGGAGTCTTACGACTCCCTTTTTTTATGCCCTAGGTACGGTGATCATCCGCCGTGTTCACGGACGACCCTGCTCAGCCATTTCAGCATGAAAAGTATGGCCAATGCAGCTGCCATGGTCAGGAGCAGATTGACCCAGAAAAAACCGGCCTTGTCATCGTAGCTGTCCCACAGGGAAGCCAGCACTCCTGAAAGCTTGTTACCGATGGAAGTGGCCAGCTGCCAACCGCCCATCATCAGCGCGGTAATACGCGGAGGGCTTAGTTTGGAGACGAGGGAAAGACCCATGGGGCTCAGGCAGAGTTCTCCCAGCGTAACGACAGCGTACGTGCTGATCAACCACCAGGCGGAGCTTTTAACAAGACCGTTTTCGCAGGATGAAACGGCACCGATCATCACCAACGTGGAAAGTGAAGTGATAAGCAGACCGAGGAAAATCTTTCCGGGTGTGGAGGGCTCCCTCTTCCGGATACGCAAGAAGGAGAAGAAGGCGATGACCAAAGGAGTGAACGCGACCACGAAGAAGGGATTGATGGACTGGAAGATCTCCGTGGAAACGAGATAGGTCTCGCTGCCCTCCTTCGGCAACCGGTCCTCCGGCACGTTCTTGAAATAGGGCGGATAGGAGATTTCTTTTATAGTAATTCCATTACTGTCCTTGGCGGTCCGGAACTGATCATCAATGACCGGAAATGAATCCCTGGCGTATTTGACATCCTGTACGATTCCGAAGGCACGGGCAGCAGGAACTACTTTCGCCGGCAATTCCCTGTCGGTATAGCTCTCCGCCCATGTCGTCAAGGCGGTACCGTTCTGTTTGAATACAGCCCAGAAAACGATGACGACGCCGTAGATGGCCAGCAGCGCTTTCACCGGTTTGCGGTCATCCGCATCCAGGCGGAACAGCAGCGTAATATAGAAAAGCACCACCGGGAGAGCGCCGAACAGGAAGGCGTCGGTCGAATCGGATCCGAATACATTACCGGGAATCATCCATCCAAGAAAACCGGCAATGGCTGCAGGAAGCAGCACCCGTCCGAAAACGGAAGCGATACTCATGTCGCCGGGTTTGGAAGTCTGTCGGACATCCACATCCTTGTAGTGCCTGTTGCCCGCCCAGAAGACGATAACCCCCAGGAACATACCCACCCCGGCTGCCATGAAGGCTTCTCCCCAGCCAAACGTGTTACGCAAGTAGGCTGCGAAGAAATTACACACGAATGCCCCCACGTTGATGCCCATATAGAATATACTGAAACCGGTGTCCTTCCTTTCCCTGTATCGCTCATCGTTGTAGAGGGCGCCCAGCAGAGTGGTGATGTTGGGCTTGAAGAAACCGTTTCCGATGATCATCAGGATCAGGGAAAGCATGAAAACGTCCATACCTGCTCCGGTCATCCCCATGTACCCCAAACCCATATACCCCAACCCCATGAGGATGCCTCCGATGGTGATAGCCGTACGGTAACCCAGCAACTTGTCGGCAAGCAGTCCGCCGATGAAAGGTGTCAGATAGACCAGCGCAATGAAGGTGCCGTAAACGTCGGAAGCGTCCTTCTTGCTGAATGCCAGTCCGCCCTTTTCGGAATCGGTCATGTAGAGGAAAAAAATACCGATCATCAGGTAATAGCCGAAACGCTCCCACATTTCAGTAAGGAACAGGTACGGGAGCCCTGCAGGATGTTTACGTTGCCGCATGTTGAAACTTATTTTGTTGAGGGCTAAATATAGCAGTAATACGCATGAGAATCACTTCCGCCATCTTTCACGGTGACGGTGAATTCCAGTACCTTTCAAGCCTCTTTAAGATGATCGGAATGAAGCGCAACAGCATTTACCTTGCAGCCGGACCCTTGCTGGGGCTTTCGATTTATTCGCTGCTATCGGCCAACGGCTTAACCCATGCCATGGCATCGACGGCAGCCGTTACCGCATGGATGGCGTGGTGGTGGGTGACGGAAGCGGCGGACCTCGGTGTAACGTCGCTGCTGCCGGTCGTCCTGTTCCCGGCAACAGGGGTGCTCGACATGGCCACGGTATCCGGGCAGTATATGGAGCAGACGATTTTCCTGTTCATGGGTGGATTCTTCCTGGCCTATGCCATGGAGAAATGGGGCCTGCATGAACGACTGGCCTATTCCATCATTCGAAGCACGGGCGGAACACCTGCCGGCGTGCTGGCGGGCGTGATGCTGACCACCTTCTTCATTTCCATGTGGATCTCCAACACGGCCACTACGATGCTCATGCTGACGGCAGTACTGGCGATCATCCGGCACGACCACCTGGAAGACGAACAAGGCAGGAAGTCCCTGGCCACCGGATTCCTGCTGGCACTGACCTACGCTGCCAGTATCGGAGGTTTGGCCACGATCGTCGGCACACCCACCAATATGATCCTGCTAGGATTCACGGATAAGATGTATCCCGAAAACAACCCGATCACCTTTACGGGTTGGTTCAGGTTCGCATTCCCGTTTTCTTTGATATTGCTGGCAGCGCTTTATCTTCTGGTCCGCACACGCTATTTCCGTAAAGAGTGGAACAAACCGTTCAACCTTGGATTCGTACGGGAAAAGCTGCGTTCACTCGGACGGATGGGATATGAAGAACGGTCGGTTGTGATCGTTTTCGTTTTCACGGTGACCGCATGGTTCACGCGGAACACGATCGATTTCGGGGCCGTGAAACTGAGGGGATGGAGCACGCTGCTGCCGAACGGTGAGATGATCAAGGACAGCACCGTGGCCATTCTGGCTTCACTGCTGCTCTTCCTGTGGCCGTCAAAAGGCAGGAAGGGGGTCAAGGTCCTGGCATGGAGCGACGTCCAGAAACTGCCGCTGCGCATACTGTTGCTTTTCGGCAGCGGATTCGCCATAGCCGAGGCGTTCCAGCGCAGCGGTCTGGCCGGCCGGATGGCGGTTGAGCTGGACATACTGCAAGGAATGCCGGCATGGGCCCTCACCCTCGGCATCGGCCTGCTTATCACCTTCATCAGTGAATTCGCTTCCAATGTGGCCTGCATCCAGCTGATGCTGCCGGTACTTGCTCCGCTTGCCGTATCCCTTCATGCGGACCCCCTCTTATTGATGGTTCCGGCTACCCTTTCCGCTTCTTTCGGCTATATGATGCCGGTGGCAACAGCCCCTAATACGATCGTCTACGGAACCGGTCATGTACCGGCGAAAGAGATGATGCGCACTGGCCTTCGCCTCAACATCATCGCCATCCTACTCCTGACGGTCTACACCTATCTTTTCTACTGACCTTCGTCAGGTCAGGAAATTGATCCTGCCTGATTTCGTTTTTTTCCGATCAGACCCGAAGCGGTTGACGTATGTCGTCTTTCCGGTTGACGCTTATCAGGTATCAAGGGACCGTATCAGCGTATCCTTGTAGCAGAAGTTCGCCAACGGCCGAAACGGACTTCTGAAACCAAACTAAAAACTCAAACGTCATGAAAAAGAAAATCATCGCAGCGGTCGTACTTGCCGGAGTGACCATCTATGCCTGCGAAAAAGAATCATTGTTCACCAGCGACAATCTTCCTGCAACCTCTTCTGAAAAATCGATCGGCTCCGGAGCGAACGACCAGAACGCACTGCAGTTACTCCGCCCGCACACCATCACCAAGGACGGAAACATCAGCACATTCTCTTATGACAAGAGCGCTGCTCTCTCCGCCATCGAAAGCCCGACCCGCAAGGACCTTTTCACGCGGGACGGCTCCGGCCGGGTTACGGAGCTCACAACCGTGATCCTCAATCCTGTGGCAGACAGAGGCACAGGACTCATGGAGAAGCGTACACGTTATGTTTATCGGTATGCAGGAGAGGAGAATTATCCCCGCTCCGCGAAAGTCTACGAAACACCCGCAGGCAGCAATGAGGTCGCAGTTGCGAATGTCCGCTTCACATTCAGCGTCAAAGGTGTGAAAACGGGGGAATGGATCGAGGATCTGCGTAACGGAGAACAGACGGCTTATGAGTACTCCTACGACAACTACAACCGACTTGTCACGGTGACCGGCATGCGGAACGGCGCTCGCATCTATTTCAGGCGTGTGACGGAATTCGGAAACGGTCTCAGTGCAACCGCCAAACTCGATGTACTGGCATTTGAACCGGGAACCGGTCATCAACGCGGAAATCCTGTAGTAACGCTTACGGAAACACCTACCGAAAAGCTGACCATCAAATGCGAGTATACGCTGAACGACTACCACCAGCCTGTCCGGATCCTGGAACGGGACAATCTGGGACACTACAGCGAAACCACGATTGCCTACTGATACGGCCTTGTTGCAATCGTGAAGAGGCTGCCTGTGTGGGGCAGCCTCTTTTTTTTATCCGCAGCACCGTAATAAAGGCATCCGTGTCAATTGCAGGATAACAGTACAGCGGTTCACTTATGGATATTCAATCTTCCGGAGCTTCCATCAAGTCGTCCGCGAATCCCTGAACGGCTGCCGGCTATCCTCCAAAACCTGCCGCGCAATCGCTGCCGGTAGGCTTCGGATCGTTCTCGTCGTAAGATTGCTGTATGAACAACGACACACAATAATCAAAACGATCCAATAACCTCAAAAACCCGAAGCCATGAAAACAAAATTCGCCCTTATCGCCATCATCGCCGGAGCGGCCCTGATGGGATGCCAGAAGGAAGCCGAAATCGGCTCCATCGGTCAGCAAGAGGATATCCGTCAAGCACGGGTAACCGGTGTAAGGAATCCTGTAACCGTGACCACCGGTCGTACCGAACAGAAATTCATGTACGACAGTCAAGGGAAACTACAATCCATCGTTGCCGCCGGCCGCCTCCAGAAAAAATTCGATTATGACGGTGAGGGAAGACTTATCCGGTTGGCTCTGGCTGAATCCGGCGAGGAAATTCGTTTCCGCTATGATATCGGAACGCTGCCTGCCGATGCCATTCGCGTGAAGATTCATGCCAACGGGATGCAGGAAGAAGTATCGGATATCGTTTTCACTTTTGATGAATTCGAACGAAAAACAAGCGAAATGGAAACGGAGCGCGCCACCGGCACTTACACTGAATTCATTTTCGAATACGATGAATTCGACCGACTGATGAGCACACAAAAGAACATCAACGGCGAACTGTCCAGTCTGGTGCGGGCAGACGGTTTGAGCGACGGATTCAGCCATATTGCCGGTCTGGATGTCCTTGCTCTGGAACCCGGCTCCTCTCTGCAGATCGGCCTTCCGAACCGGCTGATGGTTGATGATGCAAGCGGCCACAATGAAATCGAATTCTCCTACACGCTCAACAGGCTGGAACAACCCGACATGATCGCCGAAAGCACGAACGGACGTCGGTCGGTCAAATCGAGAGTCACCTACTGAAACTCGATCAGCAATCAATAAAAAAAAGGGGACCTGAGAAGGCCCCCTTTTTCATTAAAAAGGTGAATTCGAGGCTTACTGCTCTGCCAACTTGATCAGCTTCTGCAGCAACTCAGGATCGTTGGGGCGTGTGGCATTCAAGTCGACGATATCGCCTTTCTTGTCCATGATCATGTAACGAGGAATACTGTTGATCTGGTAATAGATGCATGCAGGAGACGACCAGTTACCGGGACTGATGACATTGACGCCCTGCATGTCAAGATCCTGCATCGCCTTGATCCAATTCTCTTTGCTCTGGTCGATGGATATATATAGAAAAACGATTGACTTCTGTTGCTTTTCAGTGAGCTGCTCGTGGAGCTGTTTCGATGCCGGCATCATCATACGGCACGGGCCGCACCAGCTGGCCCAGAAGTCGATGTAGACGACCTTGCCTTTGAAATCAGAGAGACGGACCCGTTTTCCGTCTTTGTCCGTAAGCACAGGACCGTCAGCATCCGCGCCCTTCTTGACATCCGTAGAATCAGCCGCCCGTTTATACACCACAAGCTTGCTTTCGTCGCACAAAGGATCTATCACCGGCAGATACGTCTTCTCCTTATCCGCTGCAGCCAACTCCTGCTTCATCTTTTTAAGGACGAAAGGAGACAGGTACATACAGTCCTCCTTCAGAAATCGTGCAATCCAATAACCGTACACACCGTCCCCGAAAAGTTCACGCGCCTTGACGGTTTTCCGCTCCGCAGAGACCGAATAATCCGTGAACTTCCGGAAACCGTTCTGTCGGGAGGTGTTGTAGATGACGTAATACTTGACGAAGTCGCGGTACGAGGTGCTGGCCAAAGAGGCGACGTCATCCGGATTCACCTTCGGGAGCTGTTCGAGCATGACCTCGGGCAACGGACTTACAGTTTGGATGTTCTTGTCGCTGTTTGCACGGATGATCGGATATGCCAGCAACAGGGTCCAGTACCGGTAGTCCGTCTCCGTTTTCATGAAATTCCGGAAACCTTCGGAAGTATTGCTCCAGGCGGTGTCCGACCTGAGGAAATCGAGTTGGCGCTTCCTTGCAGCGAACAGGGACATCTCATAGGCATCGACGGCCCCTTCCTTCATCTTTGCAAACTGCAGACTATCGTTGAAATCCTCGGCGAAAGTGCGGTAGAAGGACCTGAAGATACGGTTGGCGGATCCGAGCTGACCGTCGAGGTACATCTGCGTTACAGGACCTGTCGCGTCAAGAGTCAGGTCGAGCGCAGCGGCGGGCTCGGCGTAGAAAGAGTATCGCTGTTCACCGACCCGCAAATCAATGCTGCCGGGAGCACTGATACGAAGCCGGAAAAATGCGGCTCCCTGTTTCAATTCGGAAGTGTTCTCTTCAAGGCTTATACCAAGACGGTTCCGGTCGATAAGCGCAGTAACGGATCCGGGACCTTCGCCTGTATAGCGCACGTTGAGTGAAAAATCGCTCTGCGCCGAAGCGTCCAATGCGAAGCAGAGGAGAATGAAACGTATGAATTTCATTTTCATGTGGCTGTTCGTTTGTTGCCTGAGACTAAACCGGCCGTTACTCCTTCCCTTTGGCACGGAAATGCACTTGAACCGGAACTCCTGAGAAATCGAACTGCTCACGCAGTTTGTTTTCGAGGAAGCGGCGGTAAGACTCGTTGATGTACTGCGGAAGATTGCAAAAGAAGGCGAACTGAGGTGTCCTGGTAGGAAGCTGGGTTACGTATTTGATCTTCACATACTTCCCCTTGATGGCAGGTGGAGGATAATTCTCGATGATAGGGAGGAAAAAATCGTTCAGCTGAGAGGTCTTGATCTTCTTGGTCCTGTTCTCATACACATGCACAGCTTCTTCCAACGCCTTGAAGACACGCTGTTTCTCCAGCACGGAGGTGAAGACGACCGGAACATCCGTGAACGGAGCGATCTTGGCGTGAATATAGTCGGTGAATTTCTTCACGGAGGAATTATCCTTCTCCATCAGGTCCCATTTGTTCACGATGATCACTACGCCTTTCTGGTTCTTCTCGATGAGGCGGAAGATGGCCATGTCCTGAGCGTGAATCCCTTTTTCGGCATCTATCATGAAGATACATACATCACAGTCCTCGATGGCACGGACGGAACGAAGCACTGAATAGTATTCAAGGTCCTCGGAAACACGCGCCTTTCGACGTAATCCGGCGGTATCCACCAGGTAGAAATCGTGACCATACTTGTTATACCGCTGGTGTATCGTATCTCGGGTGGTACCGGCGACCGGTGTCACGATGCTCCGCTCCTCCCCGATCAGCATGTTCAAAAGGGAGGACTTGCCGACATTGGGTTGCCCCACGATGGCGAATTTTGGAATGTCCTCTTCATAGGCATCCGTCTCTTTCGGCAAGGCCCTGACGAGCTCATCCAGCAGTTCGCCGGTACCGGCTCCGGAGATGGCGGAAATGCAATGGGGCTCGCCAATTCCGAAAGAGTAAAACTCCGCAGCATCATGGGCCCGCTGTCCGTGATCCACCTTGTTGACGACCAGGAACACTTTCTTGCCGGACTTGCGCAGCAGCAGCGCAACCGCATCGTCAAGGTCGGTGATTCCGGACTCCACGTCGACCACGAAAAGGACCAGGTCCGATTCCTGAATGGCAATCTCCACCTGACGGCGGATCTCACCTTCAAATACGTCGTCGGATCCTCGCACGTATCCGCCGGTATCGATGACACTGAACTTGCGACCGTTCCATTCGGCATGGCCGTAGTGTCGGTCGCGTGTGACGCCGCTTTGCTCGTCCACAATGGCTTTCCGGGATTCCGTAAGCCGGTTGAAAAGAGTGGATTTCCCCACATTGGGACGGCCTACGATGGCGACGATGTTGGACACGATAGCAGTATTTACAGCAAATTTAACCAAATAATAGCACCAAGGGGCCTTACGGCGACACCCGCGTTGCCTTTTATTCCCTACTTTCAACTCCTGAAAAAACCACTGCTTCTCTGAAAAAACTCATCATATGAAAAGAAAACTACTGTTATCGATCTCCGTCGGCCTGCTATGCCTTTCCGCGTCCGCCCAATGGTCCACCGGCACCCTTACCCAAGGAGGACGGTCCGGTCTTGCCGCGGCAACGGCCGGCAATAAAGCCATCTTCGCCGGAGGCATCGGGATGATCAGTATCCCGCCCGGAGTCTATGACGCGTACGATGCTTCATCCGGACTTTGGACCGGTGGCAGCATCTCGAACGGAAGGTTCAATCTTGCCGCCGCTTCCACGGGAACTTGGGCCCTGTTCGCCGGCGGTCAGAATGCATGGATTTTAGTCGTGTACGACAATGTCGATTTCTACAGAGGCTCCCTTAACCAATGGAGCAGTTCGTTCGCCTTGTCCGCACCACGGGCATGGCTGGCCGGAGCAGGTATCGGCAGCAAGATCGTCTTTGCCGGGGGCGAGGATCCCTTCAACGGGAGCTACTCCGCCAAAGCGGACATCTTCGACACATTGACACAGCAATGGACATCTTCCAACATATCTGCGCAGCGATCACGCCTTGCCGGCGCAGCAGCCGGCACGAAAGTCGTCTTTGCCGGCGGTGAAAGCAGCGCGGGCCCCTCGAATGTCGTGGACATCTACGATGTCGTCAGCGGAACTTGGACGACTGCAACGCTTTCCGAAGCCAGAAGCGGAGTGGCGGCCGCAGCGCTCGGCAATCGCATATACATTGCGGGCGGCCTGAACGGAAGCGGATTACCCTCCAAGCGCGTGGACATCTACGACGTGTCGAACGGAACATGGAGCATTGATTCCCTCTCACAGGCCCGCACTTTCCTGTCTGCGGGAACTTCCGGCAACCTGGTACTCTTTGCGGGAGGAGCAAATTCAACGGGAACAGCTGCCTATACGACCGTTGACATCCTGGACACCATCACGGGAACATGGACCGTCACGAACCTTTCGTCAGGACGGTCACTGGCTGCAGCGACATCCGTCGGAGACAAATTCATCATCGCAGGAGGAGTGAACAGCGCCGGCATGCCTCTGAACAGCGCGGAGATCTATACGGCTATCGGCACAGGGATTACGCCTGTTCACGAAGCAAAGACGGTAAGCATCTATCCTATTCCCTCTTCCAAGGGCATCCTCAGGATCCAGTCGGATATCGAAATCGAACACCTGGACATCCTCAGCGTCACGGGTGCTGCTGCATACTTCCGGTATGAAGCGGCCTCAGGCACCGTCGACCTGAGCAGTGAAGCGAATGGAATCTACCTGCTAAAGGCCGTCCGCAAGGACGGTGTAACGGAAACCCTTCGGATCATCAAGGGGTAATGTTTGATTTGCTTTCACGTAAAAATCTCTGACCAGAACCGTAAACGGAAAAACCGGCCCCACGATGCAACCCCGGCTCAAATTCCTCGACCGCTACCTCACACTTTGGATCTTCGCCGCGATGGCGGCAGGAATCCTGATCGGCAAATTGTTCCCGTCAATCAGCGGCATCATCGGCAGCTGGTCGGCGGGATCGACCAACCTGCTGCTGGCAGCAGGACTCATCCTGATGATGTATCCGCCGCTGGCGAAAGTGGATTACTCGCTGCTGCCGAAGGCTTTCAGCGACCGCAAAGCGATATCCCTGTCACTGGTCCTGAACTGGTTCATCGGACCGCTGCTGATGTTCGCCCTTTCCGTAATTTTCCTAAGCGACCGTCCCGAATACATGACCGGTTTGATATTGATCGGTCTGGCCCGCTGTATTGCGATGGTGATAGTCTGGAACGATCTGGCGGGCGGCAACCGTGAATACGGAGCGCTGCTGGTCGCCCTCAACAGCGTCTTCCAGATCGTCAGCTACAGCTTCTATGCATGGCTCTTCATCGCGGTATTGCCCGGCAAACTTGGACTGGGGGATTATGACATCTCGGTGCCGATGGACCAGGTCGTGATCAGCGTCATCATCTACCTGGGCATTCCTTTTGCAGCCGGCGTGATCAGCAGGTCCGTGCTGATCCGGAGAAAAGGCAAAGACTGGTTCGACCGGAAATTCGTTCCGAAGATTTCACCGGTTACGTTGTACTCCCTGTTGTTCACGATCGTTCTCATGTTCAGCCTGAAGGGAGATGCCATTTTACGACTGCCGGCAGATGTCCTGCAGGTAGCACTTCCGCTCGTGCTGTATTTCCTGCTGATGTTCCTGAGCAGTTTCCTGATCGGAAAATGGTTGAAGCTGCCATACGACCGTAACGCTGCCATCGCATTCACTGCGACCGGCAACAACTTCGAACTGGCCATTGCCGTATCGATCGCCGTCTTCGGCATCCATTCCCCGCAGGCTTTCACAGGGGTGATCGGCCCGCTTATCGAAGTTCCTGCGCTCATCCTCCTGGTCAGGATCAGTCGCTTCCTTCAGAAAAAACTTTACCAGTCATGAAAAGGATTCTCGTCTTGTGCACGGGCAACAGTTGCCGCAGCCAGATGGCGGAAGGTTATCTGCGTCATTTCGCGGGAGAAAGTGCGGAGGTCTACAGCGCCGGTGTGGAGAAGCACGGCGTCAACCCCAAGGCTGTTGCCATCATGCGTGAGGACGGAATCGACATTTCATCCCACACTTCCAATCTGGTCGATGAGTACTCGGAGCTGTCGTTTGATTTCATCATCACTGTCTGTGACAACGCCAAGGAACGTTGCCCCTACTTCCCTTCCACGGCCAAACGGTTTCACCATTCCTTTCCGGATCCCGCCAAAGCGACAGGGTCGGAAGAGGAAATCATGTCGGAGTTCCGCAGAGTGCGCGGTCTGGTGAAGGAGTATTGCAGGGAGTTTGTCCGGAAAGAGATTGCGCAGACGACCGACTGAAAGCCAGTTCAGGATTGCGAAGGATAACCCAGTCGCCGGAGCTTGCTCTCGCTTTTACGCCAGTCCTTTTCCACCTTGACAAAAAGCTCCAGGAAGACTTTCCTTCCCAGAAAATCCTCCAGGTCCTTGCGTGCTTCGGTACCGATACGTTTGATAGCTTCCCCTTTACGGCCTATGATGATTCCTTTCTGTGAATCACGTTCTACGTAGATGACTGCACCGATGCGTATTATTTGACCGTCCTCTTTGAAGCTCTCCACCTCCACTGTACAGGCGTAAGGGATTTCTTCCTTGAAGTGCAGGAATATCTTCTCACGGATGAATTCAGAGGCAAAGAAGCGGACAGATGCGTCACTCAGTTCTTCCTTAGGAAAAAACGGAGGGCTTTCAGGCATCAGCTCAAGGATGGCGTTTCGGACCACGTCCACATTGAAATCATTGAGGGCCGAACAAGGTATTACCGCTTTCGGCTGCACGGCTTTTTTCCAGCCATGAACCAGTTTGTTGACCTCGTCCTGTGTGGAGTTATCCACCTTGTTGATGACAATCAATACCGGTACCTGTATCGCACGAATCCTATTTACAAGATCCTCCTGTGTATAGCCTTCCTCCAGATCAGTGATGAACAATACGGCGTCTGCATCCTCCAGGGAGGATTTGACATACTCCATCATCCGGTGATGTAACAGGTAATGCGGATCCAGTATTCCCGGTGTATCGGAAAATACGATCTGGAAATCGGGGGCATTAAGGATGCCTTTTATCCGGTGACGAGTGGTTTGGGCTTTCGGGGAGACAATTGAAAGGTTTTCTCCCACCAAACGGTTCATCAGGGTAGATTTACCCACATTCGGACGACCGATAATGCTCACGAACCCAGCCTTATGGCTCATTTATCTTATTTTTTTAATTGGATATGCTCGGATAAAGGAATGAATTATATCTTTGCAGTCCAAAACAGTGCGGGGTGGAGCAGTTGGTAGCTCGTTGGGCTCATAACCCAAAGGTCACAGGTTCGAGTCCTGTCCCCGCTACCCAAGAACAGCCGGATTTATTCCGGCTGTTTCGTTTTAGTTGGTTTATACAGTTTACGTACTTTTTTCCGAAAGAAGCGGTAAACACTATGTCGGATTTACCGGCAATCTAAAGCTCAGACTGCTGTCTCATAACGAATTATCCGGCCCAGATTGGACG
>JBJOMN010000033.1:0-12762 GCA_046052345.1 Bacteroidota bacterium
TGTTCCTGGGATGTAACCGGCACGCAGCCGGCCCAGCCGACGCTCGCTTGTTACGAGTCAGCTTCGTTCAACACGAACACCTGCTCCTGGGACGTAACGGGCACGCAGCCGGCCCAGCCGACGCTTGCCTGCTATGAGACGGCTTCGTTCAACACGAACACCTGTTCCTGGGATGTAACGGGTACGCAGCCGGCCCAGCCGACGCTTGCCTGCTACGAGACGGCTTCGTTCAACACGACCACCTGTTCCTGGGATGTAACGGGCACGCAGCCGGCCCAGCCGACGCTTGCCTGCTACGAGACGGCTTCTTTCAACACGAACACCTGTTCCTGGGACGTAACGGGCACGCAGCCGGCTCAGCCGACGCTTGCCTGCTATGAGTCAGCTTCGTTCAACACGAGCACCTGTTCCTGGGACGTAACGGGCACGCAGCCGGCCGCGCCGACGGGACTTGCCTGCTACGAGACGGCTTCTTTCAACACGACCACCTGTTCCTGGGACGTTACGGGCACACAGCCTTCGCAGCCTTCGCTGGCTTGTTATGAGTCCGCCACCTTCAACGGTCAGACCTGCGAGTGGGACGTAACGGGCACGCAGCCCTCAGCGCCCTCCGGTCTGGCGTGCTATGAGACAGCTAGCTTCAACGGTACGACCTGTCAGTGGGATGTAACGGGTACGCAGCCTTCACAGCCTTCCGTAGCTTGTTATGAGACGGCTACCTGGAACGGATCTACCTGCCAGTGGGATGTTACGGGCACTCAGCCTTCGCAGCCTTCCCTGGCCTGCTATGAGTCCGCTACCTTCAACGGTACGACCTGTCAGTGGGATGTGACCGGCACGCAGCCTTCACAGCCTTCCGTAGCTTGTTACGAGACGGCTTCCTGGAACGGATCAACCTGTCAGTGGGACGTTACCGGCACGCAGCCTTCGCAGCCTTCCCTGGCCTGCTATGAGTCTGCTACCTTCAACGGTCAGACCTGTCAGTGGGATGTGACCGGCACACAGCCTTCACAGCCTTCCCTGGCTTGTTACGAGTCGGCTACCTGGAACGGATCAACCTGCCAGTGGGATGTTACGGGTACCCAGCCTTCGCAGCCTTCGTTGGCTTGCTGGGAAACGGCTTCCTTTAACAATAACACCTGTCAGTGGGATGTTACAGGATCTCAGCCTTCCGCTCCTACCGGACTTGCATGCTGGGAGTCTTCATCTTTCAACAACAACACCTGCCAGTGGGATGTTACCGGCACGCAGCCTGCACAGCCTACGCTGGCCTGCTGGGAGACGGCATCCTTCAACAGTAACACCTGTCAGTGGGATGTGACCGGCACACCGCTTGTGGCTACCGCTACGGTTTCGAGCTCCATCAGCTGTTTCGGCGGCACCGGCACTGTGACGGTATCCGTCAGCGGCGGAACCGCTCCTTACGTGGGTGACGGTGTTCAGACGGTTGCAGCCGGTAACTGGAACTTCACGGTGGCTGATGCCAACGGTTGTACGGTTACCTCCAACAGCATCACGGTGACCGAGCCTTCGAAGGTTCAGGGTTCAGTGAGCGTCACCGGTGCTACCTGCGGAAATTCAGACGGTACGGCTTCCGTATCCGCCTCCGGCGGTACGGGCTCCTACAGCTATCTGTGGTCCAACGGCGCTACTACCTCCTCTCTCAGCGGTCTGGTAGCCGGCACCTATTCGGTCACTATCACCGATGCCAACGGTTGTACGGAATCCGCCTCCGGCACGGTCACTTCTTCCGGTGGCAGTTCACTTGCGGCCGGTTCAATCAGCGGCTCCGCCAGTGTTTGCCGTAACGTGACCGCTACTTACAGCGTCGCTGCAGTTACGGGAGCCACTTCGTATAACTGGGTGCTGCCTGCCGGCGCTACCGGTTCCTCAACGACCAACAGTATCACCGTTACCTTCGGAAGCAACTACAACGGCGGCTTCCTCTGTGTGAGTCCCGTCAATTCCTGCGGATCCGGTACTCCTTCCTGCCTGAACATCACGGTGGTTACCGTCAGGCCGAGCCAGCCCGGAACGATTGCGTTCTCCGGCCCGACCTGCGGCCCGACGACCATTACTTGTTCTGTCGCTGCCGTATCCACCGCTACCAGCTACAACTGGTCCGTATCCGGTACGGGACTTTCCATCCTCAGCGGTCAGGGTACCACCAGTATCCAGTTGAGCATCGCCTCCGGTTTCACCAACGGTCAGGTAGGCGTTTCAGCTACCAACTGCGTAGGAACCTCGTCCACGCGTTTCCAGACCATCATCGGATTGCCCACCGTCGGAGGCCCGCTTTCCGGTCCGCTGCAGCTGTGTGCCAACGCTACGCAGCCCTATTCGGTGCCCAGCGGTTACGGTGCAACCAGCTACTCCTGGGCCATCACCGGAAATGCGCAAGTGCTGAGCTCCAGCGGAACCTCTTGTATCGTCAAGACGCTGGGTAACTGGGCAGGCGGCGTGCTTACGATCACTGCCTACAACTCCTGCGGTTCCAGTTCCAAGAGCTTTACGCTCTCAGCAGGTCCCGGACAGCCCGGCGGTATCTCCGGTCCCTCGTCCAACCTTTGTCCTGCTGCCGGTGTGACCACTGCCACGTATTCGATCGCTCCGGTAACGGGTGCTTCGTCCTACACGTGGACTGTTCCTACGGGCATGACCATCACCGCCAACACCGGAACTTCCATCACGGTCTCCATCGGCGGAACCTTCGTCAGCGGTAACGTCTGCGTAACGGCGAACAACAGCTGCGCCAGCAGTGTCGCCCGTTGCCTTGCCGTAACGAACAAGACGGCCGCCCCCGGCACCATCAGCGGACTTGCCTCTGTGTGCAGGACGAACACTGCGGTTTCGTATTCGATTTCCGCCGTAACCGGTGCTATGAGTTACACCTGGGGAGCAACCGGCGGTGCGACCATCCTCGGTTCCGGTACTTCCGCAACGGTCAATTACACCGGCGCCACTTCTTCGACGGTCACGCTTTCGGTCGCTGCCACCAACCAGTGCGGCCTGAGCAACCCGTCCAAGAAGAATATTTCGGTGAACCTGCTGTGCCGCGAGACGCAACCCGGTTTCACGGGTGAGGCCCTTACCGCCTTCCCGAATCCGACCACCGGACGTGTAACGGTCAACTTCCAGTCCTCTTCGGAAGACCGCTATTCGCTGCGTGTCGTCGACCTGCTCGGCAAGCTGATCTATTCCTCTGACGTGAATGCCGTCGCAGGACTGAATGTCAAGGATATCGACCTGAGCAATGTCGCGAAGGGCGTCTATCTGCTGAATCTGCAGTCACAGGCCGGCGACTCCCAGACCCTGCGTCTGATTGTCGAATAACATTCGCCTGACCAACCTGAAAAGGGGTGCATCTGTAACGGTGTGCCCCTTTTTATTGTCATCGGATGCTCCTTCCGGGATGACCCGGAGCAGCTACCGGTAATTCACCTTTCTTGTGAAAATCCTACTCTTTGCTGTTGGAAATGGCGCGTCAAAGCATTATATTTAATATTCAGGAAAAACTGTTCAAAATCCGTTGTAAATGGTTTTAAAGAACGCTTTCAAATCGGCTTTATGTCTGGTCGCACTTTCGGTATTCGCCGTCAGCAGCTATGCGCAGGATCCGTCTTTTGCCGTGTATGTCGATAATCCAACGTACGTGTCGAGCACGCAGTACGAGTTCGATATCATGGTGAAGGCGATGGGGTCGACCACCAGTTTTCAGTTGCGAACCTTCCAGGCCGGCATCTACGTGGATCCGACATGGGTGGGAGCGGGAACCATCTCTGTCTCCAATGTGGCCGCCTCTTCCCAGCTTTCCTCTCCCGGTTATAACGGCTCTTTCAACTGGAACGCTACGGACAAGCTGATCAACTGCTCGGTCAACATCGGCGTACGTACGGTGAGCGCCAGCTGTGTATCGACCACAGTCGGTACGGGGCCTATCCGCGTTGCGCGTCTGCGGCTGACCAATTCTATTGATTTCGTGTGCGGTCCTCCCAACATCAAATTCAATTACGTACAGAATGCGACCCCCCTGCGATTGCGCACCAGCGTATCCTGGAGGGTAGGAGGGACCTGTGCTACCAACTACGACATGTATTATCCTAACCGGCCTTTCACCGGTCAGGCGTATTTCAACGGAGAACTGTATTCCGCATCTGATGCTGACGGAAAATCCCCGTCAAGCCTTATTGCGAATGCGCTTCCCTGTACCGTACCCTACAACCTGACGGTTTTCATAGAGGGTTATTATGTCGGCTCCGGCACCATGACTCCTGTCCTGCAGAACCAAGGTCTTGCAGGAGGTATCAACGATGTAGAT
Source organism: Bacteroidota bacterium (assembly GCA_046052345.1). GTDB lineage: Bacteria > Bacteroidota > Bacteroidia > AKYH767-A > 2013-40CM-41-45 > Pollutiaquabacter. The sequence goes on from JBJOMN010000033.1 coordinate 4,319, forward strand.
ACCATTGTCGCGGAGCTGCGCAGCACTGCGGATCCTTCGCTGGTGGTGTCTTCGCTGAAGGGTATAGTCCAGACCAACGGTCAGGCCACTTTCATCTTCCCTTCCGCTGTCGCCAACAATTCGTACTGGCTGGTGGTGAAGCACCGCAACTGCCTGGAGACCTGGAGTGCGGCACCGGTCACGATGAGTGTCAACGGTACCTATAATTTCTCCAATGCCGCTTCAAAAGCGTATGCGTCCAACCAGGCCGACATGGGCGGCGGGGTCTATGCGATGTATGCCGGCGACATGAATCAGGACGGTTTCGTCGACCCGTTCGATTTCTCCATGTTCCTGGACGACAGTATCAATTTCGCTTCCGGGTATTTCGCCACCGACCTGAACGGTGACGGTTTCGTCGACCCCTTCGACTTCAACGTATTCCTTGAGAACTCCATCAACTTCGTGATGGCGGTCACCCCTTGAAGTCCTCCTCACTTTGATTCTCTGATCAACCGACCATCCATAGCAATAAAGCCCCGCATTGCGGGGCTTTATTGCTAATAAGATGCAGGATTGCTTGGGGGCGCCCTTCTATTCTCAGGCTTCCGCCACTTCCGTAAGATCCACCGGCACCACCTGTGTCACACCGGCTTCCACCATGGTGATACCGTAGATGATATCGGTCGCCGACATGGTGCGCTTGTTGTGGGTGATGATGATGAACTGGGAGTCCTTGGAGAACTTCTTGATGATGTTGTTGAACTTGTCGATATTGGCATCGTCCAGCGGAGCGTCCACCTCGTCGAAGATGCAGAACGGGGCGGGCTTGATGAGGTAAATGCCGAAGAGCAGGGCGGTTGCGGTGAGCGTCTTCTCTCCGCCGGAAAGCTGGGAGATGGACAGCGGGCGCTTGCCTTTGGGCTTGGCGATGATCTGCACGTCGGATTCCGTCGGGTTTTCCGGGTTGAGCAACACGAGGTCGCAGTCGTCGTCCTCGGTGAACAGCGAACGGAAGACGCGGATGAAGTTCTCGCGGATCTGATGGAAGGCCGTCATGAAGTTCTCTTTGGCCGTCTTTTCGATCTCCTCGATGGTCTGCAGGAGCGATTCCTTTGCTTTGATGAGGTCTTCCTTCTGCGTAGTGATGAAGGTATAGCGCTCGTTGATCTCGGTGAAGGCTTCCACGGCCATCGGGTTGATAGGTCCGTAGTTGTCGAGCTGGTTTTTCTGCTTGTTCACCTTCTCGCGCAGTTCCTCCTCCCGGAATTCGGAAGAGGGTTCCCGCTCGAGGATGTCGTTGATGTCGATGTTGAATTCGACGCTGAGACGCTCCTTCAGTGAATTGAGCTGGAGTTTAAGCTCGGTGGTCCTGTCCTTGACGGACTGTGCCAGCTGGTCGGAGAGTTCGCGCTGGTGGCGGATCTGACGGAGTGTGTTTTCCAGTTCGTCGAGCTCGCCGCGGGAGGAGAAATATTCCGTCTCGACGGCTGCGACCTGCTGTTCGGCGATCTCCTTCTCCAGATACAGCTCCATGAGCTGCGAATCGAATTCCGAGGAGGATTCTATCAGTTCGCGGGTCTGCGCCTGCACGGATTCCACTTCCGTCGTATTGACGGCGATGTTGTTCTGCAGGGATTCGAGCAGGTTGTTCTTGTAAGCAAGGTCACGCACGATATTGGCGATCTTGTTCTGCTGCTGGATCACCTGGATGTGGTGCTGGTTGTAGCCGGTGCTGCGGTTGTTCACCTCCTCGGTGAGGGCGTTGAACTCTTCCTGCAGGGCGGCTACCTGCCCGTTGATGTGGTCGAACTGGTTGCGCAGCAGGGTCGCCTGCTCCTGGAAGCTCAGGTTATCCTCTTCCAGCGCGGTGTCGATAGTGGAGAGCTGGACGTTGAGGTTCTCCAGGATGCTCCGGTTATTGTCGATGCCGGAGGAGAGGTGCTCGGTCTTGTTGTGCAGGGTGGTGTGCTCCTGCACCGCCTTTTGCAGTTCCTGCTGGGTGGTGTTGCGGCCGGAGCGGGTCTGCTCACGGCGGCGACGGTTGTCCTGCAGGGATTGCTGCAGCTGTTCGTGGCGGTCGCGCAGGGTGTCCAGTTCCACGGTCAGGTCCTCGATCTCCTTGGCAAGGGTTTCAAGGTGTTTGGCACGCCCGATCCTCTTTCCGTCGAACAGTCCGACCGATCCGCCCGAAAGCGTGTGGCGCGTCTTGCAGTATTTGCCGTTCTGGGAGATGAATACCCGGGAGCGGTTATCCGACTGGATGAAAGGCGTCCTTTCCTGGTCCTCGGTGACGATATATACGTTCTTGAGCAGGTGGGCGCAGAGGGCACGGTATTTTTCCTCCACGTCCAGGATGTCCATTGCCGGGATGCAACGTTCGACGGATTCGGGGGCGGAGTAGGAGTTGTCTTCGAAATTCTTTAGGATGAAGAAGTTCGCTCTTCCCTTTTCAGCTTCTGCGAGGACGTTGACGGCACGGCTGCCGGAATCGACGTCTTCGATCACGAAGTAGTTCATGAACGGGTCGAGGAAGTTCTCGATCGCCGTCTTGTATTCCGGGCGGCAGCTCAGGATTTCCGAGAACAGGGGCGCCCTGAAGCCGTCCTGCGCCTGCTTGCGCAGGTAGCGCAGCGACTCGGGGTAGCCTTCCAGGTTTTCCACCAGGCTCTTGGTGAGGTTGTATTCGTTCTGGCGCGCGTCCAGTTTCCTGGAGCAGGCCATGACGGCCTCGTTGGAGGCTTTGAGTTCGTCTTCGAAGCGGAGGATCTCTCGGTCGAGGTGCTCTTCCTCCTCACGCAGAGACTGGAAACGCCGGTCCAGTTCTTCCTTGCGGATACGGCTTTCTTCTTCGCGTCCAGAGAGGGAGGCCATTTCGGATTCCCCTGCCGAAAGTTCCGCGGTCAGACGGTCGATCTCCTTCAACAAAGCGTCCTTACGGGCCTGCGTGACCGCCAGGCTCTTCTCCGACTCGTGCATGGCCACCTGGATGTTCTGCGCCTCGTTGGTGAGGCGGTTCAGGTCGCTCTTCATCCGGTCGTGCCGGCTGCGTGTATCGTCCAGCACGGTCTTCAGCTCCGTGAGCTGGTTGGTGAGCTGTTCTAGCAGCGCCTCCTCGTTGAACTTCTCTTCTTCGCCGATGCGGATCTGGTCCTGCGTGGCGATGAAGTTGTTCTTATCCTGTACCAGTTGCTGGTTGAGGGAAGCTTCCTTGTCCTGGAGGAATTTCAGTTTCTCGTTGCTGACTTTCTTGTCGTTCTCCTGCTGGCGGATGTTGTTGACCTTGTCATTCAGATTCCGCTGGAGTTCGGAGAGTTCCTTTTCCTTATCCAGGGAAAAGAGCTTTTTCTGCTGCAACGCGGCTTCGGACTCATTCATCCGCGTGTCGAGCTGTATCTTCTCCTCCTGCTGGCGGTTCTCCTGCGACTGCAGGTCGTCGAACAGCTGTTTGCTGCCGGCGATCGTGAATACGGCCAATTCGGTGCTGAGCTCCTTATAGGTCTCTTTGAGCTTATAATACCGTTCGGTCTTGCGGGCCTGGGATTCGAGGGTTTTCATGTTCCGCTCGATCTCGTACAGCAGGTCATTGACGCGGCTGAGGTCGGCCTCGGTGTCTTCGAGTTTCTGGAAGGTCTGCTTGCGGCGGATCTTGTATTTGGAGATACCTGCGGCTTCCTCGAAGAGGTTCTTGATGGCGTTGTTCTTATCGTTCAGGATCTCGTCCACCATCTTCAGTTCGATGATGGCATAGGAATCCGATCCGATGCCCGTGTCGAGGAAAAGGTCGGTGATGTCCTTGAGTCGACAGGTGACGTTGTTGAGCAGGTATTCGCTTTCGCCCGTGCGGTAGAGCCGTCGGGTGATGGTGACCGTGGAATATTCGGTAGGAAGGATATTCTTGGTATTCTCGAAGGTCATGGAGACCTCCGCAAGGGAAGCGGGTTTGCGGTTCTTGGTGCCGTTGAAGATGATATTCTCCATCTTCTCCGAGCGCAAAAGGCGGGTTTTCTGCTCTCCGAGGACCCAACGGATGGAATCGACGACGTTGGATTTGCCGCTGCCGTTAGGGCCTACGATGGCGGTCACCCCCTTGTCGAAATGGATGGTGACTTTGTCGCCGAAACTCTTGAATCCCTTGATTTCGAGGGAGGTTAAGCGCATACGTGTGTGTTTCTAAAGTTGAATGGAACGCAAATTTAGAATTATTGCGCAGGTCACACCTGTTTTGTTGATAACTCGAGCGGATGTGTTTTCGATGGTGGCGGATATTTCTAAATAGCGCCGTCAGGCTCATTACGCCGCTATGGCAGATGCTTTGCCCGGCCTTTCCGGTGGCCGATCCGCGAATGGCTGAAATCCAAGAGGATGAGGCCTACAGCCAATTATTTTTTTGTTTTTTTGACCGAATACCTACTTTTACCTCCTTCGTAAATTACAACCACTCTCAAAACCAGGTGTACTATGGGACGTAAGGTATATGTACCGCTCCTTTTATTGGCCTTCTTCAGCACGCTATCAGTTTTCGCACAGACCGGTGAGATCCGGGGTAAGGTGACGGAAGCGGGAAGTCGTGAAGGGGTTCCTTTTGCAAGCGTGGCTGCGCTTCTGAACGGCACGCAAGTCCAGGGAACGGTAACCGATTTCGACGGTAACTTCTCGATCAAGCCCCTGAACCCCGGGAAATACGATGTGAAAGTCACCTGTGTGGGCTACAGCCCCAAGCAGTTGAACGGCGTACTGGTGTCGGCCGATAACATCTCCTTCGCCAATTTCGAGATCTCCAAAGGTATCGAGATGAAGGCCGTGGATATCGTTGAATACAGCGTTCCGCTGATTGACAAGGGAAGTCCCTCTACCGCCAAGACGGTGACCTACGAAGACATCCAGGCCGCACCTACCCGGGATGTCAACTCTCTGGCGTCCCAGGCTGCGGGCGTATTCCAGAAGGACCAGGGGGACGCGTTGAATATCCGCGGTACCCGTTCGGACGGTACGGTTTACTTCGTGGACGGTATCAAGGTCCGTGGCGGACTCGGCCTCCCTCAAAAAGGCCAGGAGCAGATCACGGTCATTACCGGCGGTGTGCCTGCCCAGTACGGTGACGCTACGGGCGGCATCATCTCCATCACGACCCGCGGACCTTCCCGAGAGTTCGCCGGCGGCATCGAATTGGCCACCTCCGAACTTTTCGACGACTACGGGTACAGGCTCGCTGCTTTCGACCTTTCAGGTCCGTTGGCGCTCCGTCGCGATACCTCGGGGGCTGCCACTTCCGCATCCGCCGGGTTCTTCCTTGCGGGTGAATACCAGCACGACCGTGACCCCAGCCCCTCGGCTATTCCTATCTATGTAGTCAAGGATGATGTGCTGAAGTCCGTCGAAGCAGACCCGCTGGTACGTTCTCCTTTCGGTGCCAATTACATCCATAAGTCGCATTTCTTCACCTACGACGATCTTACCACCCAGAATTTCCGCCCGAATGTCGCTTCCGACGCCGTCCGTTTGAACGCCAAGATCGACATCGCGCCCACCAAGAACGCGAACGTCAGCATTGGCGGTTCCTTCGAGCGCTTCAGCCGTCATGACTACATTGACATTTACTCGCTGATGAATTACGACCAGAACCCTGTGACGACCGGCATCAATGCACGCGCTTTCGTCAAGTACACCCAGCGGTTCGGTTCTCAGGGTACGGAACAGTCGGCGAGCAGCATCAAGAATTTCTTCTATACGTTGCAGGCCGATTATTCGCGCAATACGGCGGTTTCTGAAAGCGACGTGCACCGTGACAATGTGTTCCAATACGGTTACCTTGGAAAATACACCCGAAGCAGCGTTCCGTTCTATCTTCCTGAGGCGATCGAACGTCCCGGAGCTCCGGACAGCATCGTCTATACCTTGCTCGCTAATCTGGATACTTCCTATGCGTTCACCCGCGACCCTAATTATGACCCCAATCCTGTCACATCGAATTACACCACACAGTATTACGAGCTGACGGACCCCTTCGGCACCCGCGGCTATCAGGACTCCTACGATAACGTACTTCTCCGCGGCGGACTCGTGAACGGAGACAACCGTGCGGGACTGAACGTATATGGCCTGTGGGCCACTCCGGGCCGCGTCCGTAACGGCTTCAGCAAATCCTTCAACGAGCAGGTGCGTTTTGTGGCTTCCATCTCCGGCGACATCAAGAAGCACAACATCATCGCCGGTATCGAACTGGAGCAGCGGATCGACCGCGGCTACAGCGTCGCTGCCAGCAGCCTCTGGTCTCTTGCCAGGTTCCTGGGCAACGCCAACTTCACCGGTTATGATGAATCGACGGCTTCCTATACTTATATATACGGTGACGATACCACCACGTATGTGAACTACCTCGCCGCTGCCGATTCCACCACTAACCTGATCGGTCAGACCGCTCCTGGATTCTACGAGAACATCCGTGCTTCGCTCGGTCTTTCCATGAGGGATACTGTCCAAACGGATGCGCTGCTGCCCTCCCAATACCGTCTCGACATGTTCACGCCCGACGAGTTGGGCGGAGTGGTCGGCTACTACGGATATGACTACCTGGGCAACAAGCTTTCCACACAGCCGGGTCTTATGGATTACTTCGAAAAGCAGGATTCCAAGCGCAATTTCACCCGCGACATCGGTGCTTTCATGCCCACCTATATCGCCGGTTATATCCAGGACCGTTTCAACTTCAACGACCTCACGTTCAACATCGGGGTTCGGGTCGACTATTTCGATGCCAACCAGTACGTGTTGCGTGACAAATACCTGTTGTTCGATTCCTATAAAGCCGGTGATGCGCAGTCCAAGGCCCTGGGTGATATCCCGGACAACATCGGCAGCGACTATGCAGTGTATGTCAACAGCGCCAACAATCCCACCCAGATCGTTGGATTCCGCAACGAGGACCAGTGGTACGACGCACAAGGCAACGAAATAACCGACCTGACACCGTTGCTGGAAGGTGGCGGCAATGCCAACGGCATCCAGCCTTACGTCAAGAACACGCAGGATGTCCAGAACGCCATCGTACGTGAGGATATCTTCAAGCGCTACGACCCGCAAGTGAACATCATGCCGCGTATCGCCTTCGCGTTTCCTATTTCCGACGAGGCCAACTTCAAGGCGCACTACGACGTGCTCACCCAGCGTCCTCAGGACGGCGGACTGCTGCGCTTCAACCCGGTCTCCTACCGAAGTCTGGCGCAAGGTCTCTCCGGTGCGGTCTCCAATCCTGACTTGAAGCCGGAGCGCACCACCGAATACGAACTGTCCTTCCAGCAGCGTCTTAGCCGCTCCTCCGCACTGTCCATCTCCGCTTTCTACCGCGAATTGCGCAACATGATCCAGATCATCAACGTGCTTTACGCGTATCCCATCACGTACAACACGTACGGCAATATCGACTTCGGCACGACGAAGGGTCTTTCCTTCGCCTACGACCTCCGCAGGACGAACAACGTCCGCATGAGCATCAGCTACACGTTGTCGTTCGCCAACGGTACCGGTTCGGATCCGAACACCAATGCGGGACTTCTTGCCCAGCAGGGCCAGACCAACCTTCGGGAGCCCAAGCCTTTGAACTTCGATCAGCGCCACACCTTCGTCACCTCCTTTGACTACCATTACGGCAGCGGCAAGGATTACAACGGTCCGGTATGGGGAGGCAAGCAGGTGCTCGCCAATGCCGGCATGAACCTGGTCTTCCGTGCCGGTTCGGGCACACCGTACACGAGGAAGGTGAACATTACGCCTACTGCCGATTTCACTTCTGCAGCGAACAGCCGTTCGATCATCGCCGGACAGCTGAACGGTTCGCGCCTGCCCTGGCAGTTCCGAATCGATGCCCGTTTCGACAAGGGCTTCACCTTCAAGACCGAGGGCCGCGACGGCCGCAAGACTTACACCGGGCAGGTGTACCTGCAGGTGCTGAACCTGCTCGACACCAAGAACATCATCGGCGTTTATGCCGCTACCGGCAGTCCGGAGGATGACGGATACATCACCTCTCCGGCCGCACAGGCGAACATCGACAGCAAGGTGGATCCGCAGGCCTACATCGACCTTTACGAAGTGGCGGTCAACAATCCCGGAAACTACAGCTTGCCGCGTCGCATGCGCCTCGGCGTGATGTTCAACTTCTAACAGTACATTCTTTCATCCAGAAAAATAACACCTCCCTATACGATGAAGCAGTTCGTCAAAGCAACGTTGGTACTCCTCCTGGCAGCCGGATCACTCCAGGCGCGTGAGAACGTCGGTACTCACCGGAACTCCGCTCCCCGCAACTCCAGGATGTTCGCAGGTTGTCAGCCCTCCAAGTCCAAGACGGAGTTGGATATCAATAATGTCCGTTGTCCGATTTTCATCAACGGCGACATGTGGTGGGACCTTGTCGGCAATGCCGAGTATGAAGTTCCCTACGGTTCCGGGAAACATTCCCTCTT